>JAFEBU010000009.1 GCA_018242505.1 Pseudomonadota bacterium | reverse complement strand
CTGGGCGCGGTCGGGCTGGGGCCGGAGATCGGCGAACTCTTTCCATCGGAACTGTCGGGCGGCATGCAGAAGCGCGTGGCGCTGGCCCGCGCCATCGCCCGCGAGCCCGAGATCATCTTCTTCGACGAGCCGACCACCGGCCTCGATCCGATCATGGCCGACGTGATCAACGAATTGATCGTGAAATGCGTGCGCGACCTCGGCGCCACCACGATCTCGATCACGCACGACATGGCGAGCGCCCGCAAGATCGGCGATCGCATCGCCATGCTCTACGACGGCAAAATCATCTGGCAAGGCCCGGTCGGCGACATCGACCATTGCGGCAACACCTACGTCGACCAGTTCATCCACGGCCGCGCCGAAGGGCCGATCCAGATGCAGGTCCGAAAGCTGTGAGCGTCATCGGAGCGCACTTCCCCGGGGTGACATGGCCCGACCGCTGAAGCGCTTCGTCTGCCAGTCCTGCGGCGCCGTCACCAGCAAATGGAGCGGACGCTGCGAGAGCTGCGGCGAATGGAACACGATCGTCGAGGAAGCGGCTCCCGCTCCCGGCCCGGCAGGCAGCGGCCTCGCACGCGCCGGCAAGGGTCGACGGCTCGAGTTTGCCGGCCTCGCGGGCTCGACGCCGCAGCCGCCGCGCTACCGGAGCGGCATTGCCGAATTCGACCGCGTATGCGGCGGCGGCTTGGTCGTGGGCTCGGCGCTGCTGATCGGCGGCGATCCGGGCATCGGCAAGTCGACACTGCTGCTGCAGGTGGCCGCCGCCCTCGCCAAGCAGCATACCGCCTGCGCCTATATCTCGGGTGAGGAAGCGCTCGACCAGGTACGGCTGCGGGCCGAGCGACTGGGACTGCACGGCGCTCCGGTGCAGCTCACGGCCGCCACCTCGGTCCGCGATATCGTCGCGACCCTCGAGCATGCGGACGCGCCCAAGGTCGCGGTGATCGATTCGATCCAGACCATGTGGCTCGACACGGTCGAAAGCACCCCCGGCACCGTGACCCAGGTGCGCGCTTCGGCACAGGCGTTGGTCGAGCTCGCCAAGCGGCGCGGCATCGCCGTCCTGCTGGTCGGCCACGTCACTAAGGATGGCGCCATCGCCGGCCCTCGTGTGCTTGAGCACATGGTCGACACGGTGCTCTATTTCGAGGGCGAGCGCGGCCACCAGTTCCGCATCCTGCGCACGGTGAAAAATCGTTTCGGCCCGACCGACGAGATCGGCGTGTTCGAGATGTCCGACCGCGGCCTCGCCGACGTTGCCAATCCATCTGCCCTGTTCCTGGCGGAGCGGCGCAGCCAGGTCTCGGGAGCGTGCGTCTTCGCCGGTATCGAAGGCACGCGGCCGGTCCTGGTCGAGATCCAGGCGCTGGTCGCACCTTCCTCCTTCGCCACGCCGCGTCACGCCGTGGTCGGCTGGGATTCGAACCGGCTCGCCATGGTGCTGGCGGTCCTGGAGGCCCGCTGCGGCGTAAGCATCGGCGCCAACGACGTCTATCTTAATGTCGCAGGCGGTCTCAGGATCGGCGAGCCCGCGGCCGACCTCGCCGTGGCAGCGGCCGTCGTGTCCTCACTGGCCGACGAGGCGGTACCGCCCGACATGGTCGTGTTCGGCGAAATCGGCCTTGGCGGTGAAGTAAGGCCCGTGGGGCAGCGCGAGGCGCGGCTGCGCGAGGCGGCGAAGCTTGGTTTTCGCTCTGCATTGGTGCCGCGCAGCCATGGCGCTGCTGGTCCTGCGTCACGGCCGGCCGAGGGCATCGCGGTTGACGAAATCGAGCATCTGTCGGACCTTGTGAGGCGTTTCCAGCCGGACGATCGGCCCCTCAAGCGACCGCGGCGCGAAGGCGCCCCGGAACGCAGGCGCGACTAGGTAACGGAAGAGAACAGAGACAAGGAGATATAGAGGGGCAATGGAGCAGCTTGGTCTCACAGTGTTCGATGTCGCCGTCATCGCCGTTGCAGTGTTCGGCGCGGCCATCGGCGTGTCGGCGGGTTTTACCCACGCTGTCCTGTTCATCGCCTCCTGGGTCGCCGCCGGCTGGATCGCCGCCCATTTCTCCAACGTCGTACAGCCGCAGATCCAGCAGCTTGTCGGCAATCCGGAGCTCGCCTTTTTCGTCTCCATGCTGGTTGTCTTTGTCGGCGCGCTGATCGTGCTGGTCATACTGACCAACGCCTTCTCCCGTTTGATCCGGACAAGTCCTCTGGCCAAGCCCGACCGCATCCTGGGCGCGGCCTTCGGGGCGCTCTGCGCCTGGGTCGTCATGGGCACGATCTTCCTGTTCTACGGCTATCTCGGCCCCAAGCAGCTCCCGCCGGTGGTCGAAGGCGGGGCAACCTTCCCGATGATCAAGGACATGGCGAATTTCGTCGAACCGTACCTGCCGCCGGGCTTCCGCACGCGTCTGCAGCAGAAACCGGCCGATTTGACGCCCAGCCTGCCCTCGGCGCCCCAGACCATTCCCCAGACGGCGCCGCCCCCTGTGGACACCCCGTCCACCGACAACAAACAGTCGCAGTAGATTATCCTTGATGGCGTAGCGGCCGGCTCCCAGATATAACCCCGCCGTGACCCTCGCCCGCCCGCACCACGACCTCGATAAATTCCACGAGGAATGTGCGCTGTTCGGCATCTACGGGACGGCAGATGCCGCAGCCCACACCGCGCTCGGCCTGCATGCGCTCCAGCATCGCGGCCAGGAAGCCTCCGGCATCGTCACGTTCGACGGTCACCATTTCTACAATCACCGGGCAGCCGGCCTGGTGGGCGATATTTTCGGCGACCAGTCGGTCATCGCCAAGCTCAATGGCTATTCGGCCATCGGCCACAATCGCTACGCCACGACGGGCGGCTCGTCGGACCGCAACATCCAGCCGATCTTCGCCGATTTCGACTTTGGCGGTCTCGCCCTGGCGCATAACGGCAATCTCACCAACGCGTACCTCCTGCGCAGGGAGCTGGTGCGGATGGGCTGCCTGTTCCAGTCCACCACCGACACCGAGGTGATCAACCACCTGATCGCCCGTTCGACCTACTCCACGGTGGTCGACCGCATCATCGATGCGCTGGGCAAGGTCAAGGGCGCCTACTCGCTCCTGATGCTGACCGATACGGCGCTCTACGGCGTGCGCGATCCGCTTGGCGTGCGGCCGCTTTGCATCGGCCGGCTGGAAGATGCCTGGATCCTGACGTCGGAAAGCTGCGCTCTCGACATCATCGGCGCCCGTTTCGTGCGCGACGTCGAACCCGGCGAGGTCGTGATCATCGACGGCCAGGGCCTGCGCTCGATCAAGCCTTTCCCCAAGCAGCAGCGCCGTTTCTGCGTCTTTGAGCATATCTACTTCGCCCGTCCCGACAGCAAGATCGAAGGTGTGGGCGTGTACGAGGCGCGCAAGCGCATCGGCGTGGAACTCGCCAAGGAGAATCCGGTGCCGGCCGACGTCATCGTGCCAGTGCCCGATTCGGGCGTGCCGGCGGCGATCGGCTATGCCCATCGGTCCGGCATCCCGTTCGAACTCGGCATCATCCGCAATCACTATGTCGGCCGCACCTTCATCGAGCCGGCGGACAACATCCGCCATCTCGGCGTCCGGCTGAAACACAATGCCAATCGGGCCTATATCGAAGGCAAGCGCGTAGTGCTGGTCGACGATTCGATCGTGCGCGGCACCACCTCGATGAAGATCGTGGAGATGGTGCGCAACGCAGGCGCGCGCGAGGTGCATATGCGGATCGCGGCGCCGCCGACCACCAATCCCTGCTTCTACGGCATCGACACGCCCGAGCGCGACAAGCTCCTGGCCTCGCGCTACGACGTGGCCGGCATGGCGAAGTTCATCGGCGTCGATTCGCTTGCCTTCATCTCGATCGACGGCCTCTATCGCGCGATGGGCATACCGGGCGGCCGCGACGGGGCCAACCCCTCGTTCTGCGACGCCTGCTTCACCGGCGACTATCCAATCCCGCTCGACGACCTCGCCGGAATCGAGGATCGCCAGCTCTCCTTCCTCGCCGAACCGGCGTAGCTCGATGAGGCTGCAAGGTCGGATCGCGCTGGTGACGGGCGCGTCGCGCGGCTTGGGCGCGGCCGCTGCGCTGGCCTATGCGCGGGAAGGCGCACATTGCGTGCTGGTCGCGCGCACCGTGGGCGGGCTGGAAGAGGTCGACGACCAGATCAAGGCCGTCGGCGGCAGCGCCACGCTGGTGCCGCTCGACGTCACCGACGGTCCGGGCATCGATCGGCTGGGAGCCGCACTCTACGAGCGCTTCGGCAAGCTCGACGTCCTGTTGGGCAATGCCGGCCTGCTGGGCGTTCTGGCGCCGATCGGCCACATCGAGCCGGACACCTTCGAGAGGGTGATGGCGGTCAATGTGACCGCCAACTGGCGATTGATCCGTTCCCTCGATCCGCTGTTGCGCCGTTCCGACGCCGGGCGTGCGATCTTCGTGACCTCGGGCATTTCCCGCCGCATTGCGCCCTATTGGAGCGCCTATGCGGCAAGCAAGGCTGCCCTCGACAGGATGGTCGCCATCTATGCTGCGGAGAGCGCCCACACGCCGGTGAGGATCAATCTCTACAATCCCGGCCCGATGCGCACCAAGATGCGCAAGCAAGCCTTCCCCGGCGAGGATCCCGAGACCGTGCCATCGCCGGAGGTCCATGCCGAGGCACTGATCCGTCTTGCGCTCCCCTCCTGCACCATCAACGGCGAGTGGGTGGCGGGCGACAGCGCGCCGGCCTAGCGCCTACCGCTTCCTCGCCCGGCTCGCGTAAGGGTTCTTCGGCTTGCGCATGGTGATCCGGATCGGAATGCCCGGCAGGTTGAAATCGTCGCGCAGGCGGTTCACCAGGAAGCGCAGATAGTCGTCGCCCAGTTCCTCCGGCTGGCTCACCGACAGAACGAAGGTCGGCGGTCGGATCTTGATCTGTGTCATGAAGCGCAGCCGGATCCGGCGGCCATGGGCCAGCGGCGGCGGGTGCAGCGTCTCCATCTCGCGCAGCCACCGGTTCAGCTTGGGAGTCGGCACGCGCGTGTTCCAGACCTTGTAGGTCTCGAACACGGCCGGCATCAGCTTCTCCACGCCGCGGCCGTTCAGCGCCGAGAAGCCAACGATCGGTACGTCCTTCACCTGGGCAAACGACGCCTCGAGCCGGTCGCGCAGCCTGCGCCATGCCTTGCTCGCCTCGCTGCGGTCGTCGGCCAGGAGGTCGGTCTTGTTGACCGCAATCACGAGGGCGCGGCCCTCCTCGATCACCCAGCCCGCCACGGCGAGATCCTGCTTCTCGGCCATGTTGGCGGCGTCGAGCACAACCACAGCCACGTCGGCCAGGCGGATCGTGTCCAACGTATCGGCGACGGACGCGGCCTCGAGCTTGGCCTCGATGCGGCTGCGCCGGCGCATGCCGGCGGTATCGACCAGCCGCACCGCACGGCCCTTCCATTGCCATTCGACGCGGATCGCATCGCGGGTAATGCCGGCCTCCGGCCCTGTCAGCACGCGCTCCTCGCCGATCAGGCGGTTGAGCAGCGTCGACTTGCCGACGTTGGGACGGCCGACGATGGCAAGCAGCAACGGGCGCTTGGCGAGTTCGGCATCGCTGGGAGCTTCCGCCTCCTCTGCTCCTTCGGCTGCCGCTTCCTCCTCATCCTCTTCGGGAATCGGCGCGATGAACTTCGCGAGCGCATCGTGCAGGTCGCTCAGTCCCTCGCCATGCTCGGCAGAAACCGGAATGGGCTCCCCGAGCCCGAGGCCATGCGCCTCCGCCAGCCCCTGCTGCCCTGCCCGGCCTTCGCACTTGTTGGCGACCAGGATCACCTTGGCGGCGCGCTTGCGCAGCCAGCTTGCGAAGGCCTCGTCGAGCGGCAGGATGCCGGCACGCGCATCGATCAGGAACAGCACGACCTCGGCGGTATCGATGGCGCGTTCGGTAAAGCGGCGCATGCGCGCTTCCAGCGCCTCGCCGCCGATGGTTTCCCAGCCCGCAGTATCGAGCAACGTGAACACGAGATCGCCAAGCTGCGCCGACGCCTCGCGCACATCGCGCGTCACCCCCGGCTTGTCGTCGACGATGGCGCGGCGGCGACCGACCAGGCGATTGAACAATGTCGATTTGCCGACGTTGGGCCGCCCGACGATGGCGACCCGGGGCCCTCCCTGGTCGAGACGGCGGTCGTGCTCAGCGAAGCGCAATGAGTCTGCCTGAATCGGTCAGGACATAGATCGTCCGATTGGCGATCACCGGCGCAAGACGGGCCGGTGCGCCGAGGCTGACCTTGCCCATGACGGAACCGTCGTAGGGTGAAAGGGCCAGAAGATCGCCGCTCATGCCAGTCACCAGCAGGCGGCCGCCCGCCAGCACCGGGCCGCCCCACAGGATCGGCTTCTGGCGCTTCTCGTCGAAATATTGCGTGAGCGGCGTCACCCATTTCACCTTGCCGGTGCTGCGCTCGAGCGCGACGACATCGTCGCTGCTGGAGATGACGAACAGGAACCTGCCGGCGACCCAGGGCGTCTGGTTGCCGCCGAAATTGCGCTCCCATCGCCGCTGACCGCTGGCGAGATCGATGGCGGTAAGCTGCCCCGCCGAACTCATGGCAAATACCTGGCCGCGATCGATCACCGGACGGCCGCGAATGTCGGCAAGGTTGCCGAAGGCCCGCGCCTCGGCGCCGCGGCCCACCAGCGACTCGTTCCAGATCGAGCGGTTACTGGCGGGATGGAATGCGACCAGTTCACCCGACCGGAAGGGAGCGACAACGTAGTCGCCATATCCCGCCGGGCTCGTCCCGTCGACGTAACCCGAGACTTCCTGCAGACTCGAGAACGACCAGAGATCGGCGCCATCGATCGCGGCAAGCGCATGAAGCTTGCCGTCGAGAGTGATTGCGAACACGCGATCGGCGAAGGCCAGGGGCGCACCACGTATGGGCGCGCTTTCCTTCGAGCGCCAGATCTCGTTGCCGGTATTGGGATCGAGCGCAAAGACATTGGCAAAGCCGGTCGTCACGAACAGCCTGCCACCGTACCAGGTGAGACCGCCTCCGAACTCACCCTCATCCCGGAATTCGTCGGGTTTGAGCGTCACGCTCCACAGCCGCTCGCCGGTATCGGCCCGGAACGCCGAGACAGTGCTCTGGGCATCCTTCACGAACACTTTGCCCTCAGCGACCACCGGCGGCGTCGTGAGGATGCGGTCGGACGTCGTGCCGGCGCCGATGTCGGCCGACCAGGCGATCTGCGGCTGAGCGGCAATATCGAGATGCTGCATCGCATAGTCGGCGAAGCCGCCCGACTGCGGCCAGGCATCGTTCACGACCGGTGCCGGCAACACCACCGGCACATTGGCGATGTCGTTGTCCGGTTCGACGCCGCGCCGATCGTTGAACACGGCGATCCGCTCACCCGGCAGCGGCGGTCCCTTCTTGTCGAACAGGCTGCAGCCGGCCAAGGCGGTCGACAGGAGAACAGCGGCGAGGATGACGCGGGGATCGCAAATGCGCAGCACGGTCGACATCGGCTTATTTGGTCCCCTGCTCTTCGGAGAAGTTCAGCATCGCCTGCGCACGCTGCGCCACACCCGGCGGCACAGTCGGATCCTTGACGATCTCGGTCCAGAGTTCGCGAGCGCGCTTCGCATCACCCTTGCGCAGGGCTTGCAGCGCCTGCAGTTCCAGGATGCTGCCGTGGAACGCGTGGTCTACTCCCGAGATGGGCCCGAGCGAGGCGACGGTCTCGTCGGCCTTTGGCGTGTCGATGCTGCGAAAACCTGCGATCACCTGCGCAAGTTCGGAAAGCTCGCCCGGAAGCTTGGGCGCCGCTTCCTGCAGCGCCGCAACCTGCTCCTCGGGCTTGTCGCGCATTTGGGCGGCGGCGAGAGCCGCCAGCGAGCGATAGGGTTCGACCGCGCTTTCGGCCAGCTTATCTAGAGCTGCACGTGCGGCGGCCTTGTCCTTGCCGGCGAGAGCCAGTGCGGAGGAGTAGGACACTCCTGCCGCGGCCCGTTGTGCGCTCTGATACTGGCGCCAGCCAATCACCGCGGCGACGACAACGATCAGCACGACGACGCCGGCCACGACCAACGTCCCGTAGCGCTTCCACCAGGCTTTCAGGTCATCCTGCCGGACGGCCTCGTCAATTTCATGAAAAGCGGCGTGATCGGACACGCGGGGCTCCCGATTATTGCGCAGAATCAACAGCTTCAGCGCGGGTTCATAGCCGCCGCCCGGGCCTTTGGCAAACCATCGGACGACGCATGCTGGGGATCGGCCGCTTTACCGACCGAAAACCATCTGCAACAATTCGGTCAATCGGCATGATCCCCTCGCTGCCTGCATGACCAATCTTTACCGCCTCGCTGACCAGAAGGCGCGCCGCCGTATTGTCTCCTTCGATCGCCGTGAGCTCTCCCGGCTGCTCAATCTCTACAGCCTGCGCGTGGCATCAGGGGAATGGCGAGACTATGCAATCGACTTTCGCCCCGGCATGGCCATTTTCTCGATCTTCCGCCATACCGCCGAACAGCCGTTGTTCGCCATTGCGAAGGTTCCGGGCGCCGGTGGGTACATGGTCTATAATGGGCCGCGCAAATTGGCACACGGCGACAATCTCGAAGACGTGCTGAGGGTCTTCGACCGCAAGCTCAAGCTGCTGCTGGGTTAAACGGGCAAAAAGACCTATTTGACGCCGCCTGGCGTGGTCACGGCACCGATGCCGGCGCCCAGCGCCGCGCCTGCCAGCGCCGGACCGAGCAACGGCCAGCCGGCGAGCGCACCCACCGCCAAGCCCGCGCCGGTACCGATGGCACCGCCGGTAGCGGCACGTTGCCCCCACGTATCGCCGCAAGCGGACAGGGAAAGCGCGAGAGGAACAAGAAGAAGTGCAGAAACCTTTGTCTTCATGGGCCTGAACCTCGAGAGGGAGAGGCGGCCAGGGGCCGCAGGCAATTTTCTTGCGGTCACCTACGCGACCGATTGCGAGTACCTTCCTGATTTTGATTCTTCACGTCAAGTAATTGTTTCAATAGGCTGATTCAAATTGTTAAATTTGATCAACCAAAGGCCTCCCGATAGCTCGCCGGCTTGAACCCCACCAGCAGCCGGTTCCCAAACTCCAGGACCGGACGCTTGATCATCGATGGCTGGTCAAGCATCAGGTTTATGGCCTTTTTTTCTGTAATGTCTTTCTTGTCGGCATCGGACAGCTTGCGAAAGGTGGTCCCGGCACGGTTGAGCAGTGTCTCCCACCCGACCGCCTTCACCCAGCCCTCGAGGCGAGCGCGCTCGAGACTCTGCGTCTTGTAGTCGTGAAATCGATAGTCGATGCCTTCGGCCTCGAGCCATGCGCGCGCCTTTTTCATCGTATCGCAGTTCTTGATGCCGTAAATGATGGCCGATTCGGTCGTCACATCGTCCCTCCCCGTCGATAGAGATAGTCGGCCGGAAGGCCGAGCCTGATGCAGGATTGCACGGCGGGACTGGAGCGCAGCATCAGCCGGTCGGCAAGAGCGCCGACAAGTCGGACCGCTGGCCGCTGCCACGGGTGCAGACCGAGGGCAGCCGGCAGACCGAGCCGTTCGCGGATCCAGCCGGGCACGAGGTCGACCGCGGCGCGGATCAGCAGCCGCTGCAGCGGCCGCAGGACAGCCGGGAAGACCGGCGCGGCGCGCATGATCTCCAGGAACTCGAACACGATGGGCGAGGCCTCGAGCCTGTCGCGCCTCGACTCGAACAGGCGCTCCAGCGCGGCCCGCGATCCAGGCGCATCGGCGGCGCCGTAGAGCCGTGCCGCGACCAGACCTTCTTCGCAGAGCCTGTCGAGCTTTCCGGCAGCGAGAGAATGGACGTAGCAGTGATAGGCCTGCGCGAAGCCGTAGGTTGCGGTGGCTTGTACCCAAGTCAGCAGGGCGACATCGTTGGCGCGATAAGGCTCGCCGGACGGCGTGCGGCCCGTCACCGTATCATGCAGGCGCGCGACCCGGGCGATCATTGCCCTCGCCTCGCTCTCGGCGCCGTAGACGGTGATCATGGCGGCAAGCCCGGTGCGACGCAGCCGGCGCACGGGATCCTGCCGGAAAGAAGAATGTTCCCACACGCCGGTACGCACAGCCGGATCGGCCAGTTCGAGGATCACCGCCGCGACACCCCCAACAAACAGTGCGACGGGATTCTTGAAAATCCGCCATGAGACGGAATCTGGCGACGCCAATGCCGGCTCGCCGGCCGGTCGGGAAAAATCGACGGTCGGTCCGTCCCTCGGCTGGACGAGATCGCGAGCAAACGCGTCGAGGAACGGCAAGACGAGGAAAGCCATCGTTCCTAAATGGTTGCCTGAAAACGAAAGTCCACCGCAGTCCCGCGGCTCTTGTCCTACACGCCCAGATACCGGTGCAGGATTTCCGGATTGGCCTTGATCTCAGCCGCCGGGCCTTCGTGGGCCATATGGCCATTGTTCAGGATGTAGACTCGCTGCGCCAGCGCCAACACGGCGGCGAGGTTCTGTTCGACGATGACGATCGTCTGGCCTGCCGCCGCAAGCTCGCGGCACGCCTTCATCAGGTCATGCACAATCACCGGCGCCAACCCCTCGAACGGTTCGTCGAGAAGAATGATCTTGGGATCGCGGATCAGGGCCCGTGCGATGGCCAGCATCTGCTGCTCGCCGCCGGAAAGATCCGTGCCGCGGCTGGTACGCCGTTCCTTCAGCCGCGGGAACATCTGCCAGATACGATCGATGGGCCATCGCTTCGGTGCCGTGTGGCCGGCAAGGATCAGATTCTCTTCGACGTTCAAGCTGCCGAAGATGCGACGCTCCTCGTGCACGAGCTGCATGCCGACCCGGGCGATGGCGTGGCTCTTGTAGCCCGCAATATTCTGGCCATCGAGCATCACTTTGCCGGTGCGCGGCACCACCACACCCATCAGGCTCTTGAGCGTCGTGCTCTTGCCGGCGCCGTTCCGGCCCAGGAGCGCCACGACCTCGTTCTTCTCGACGCGCAGCCCGACGTCGAACAGGATGTGGGAGTCTCCGTAGTAGGAGTTCAATCCCTGAACCTCGAGCAGGCTCATTCGAGCACTCCCCCGAGATAAGCCTCGCGTACGGCCGGGTTGCTCTTGATCTCGTCCGGCGTGCCCTCGGTCAGAACGCGGCCTTCCTGCAGCACGGTGACGCGCTCGGCGAGCTCGAACAAGGCATCCATATCGTGATCGATCACGATCATGGTGCGGCCCTGGCGGATCGACTTCAGGAGTTTCACCGTCTCCGCACGCTCCTGCGGGCTCATGCCGGCCAGCGGCTCGTCGAGCAGCAGGAGGCTGGGCGACGTCGCCAGTGCGAGCCCGATCTCGAGCCGCCGCTTCTCGCCATAGGCGAGCTGCGCCACCGGCGTATCGGCACGGTGCTTCAGGTCCACGAGCTCGAGGGTATGCTCGATCTGGTCGGCCAGCCCCGGAATGCGGGCGGGATTGCGGAAGAGATCGAGCCGGAACTTGCCACGCAGATCGGCAAGGGCCGCGATCTGCAGGTTCTCCCGCACCGTCAGGCGCGAGAAGAGCTGGTTCACCTGGTAGCTCTTGGTGAGGCCGAGCTGGCAGACATCGGTGACGTTCATGCCGGTAATGTCGCGGCCGGCAAACTCGATCTTGCCGGACGTCGGCTCGACCTCGCAGGTCAGCATCTTGAAGAACGTCGTCTTGCCGGCGCCGTTGGGGCCGATGATGCCGCGCAGTTCGCCCTGTTCGACCGTGAAGTCGATGTCGCTGTTGGCGAGCAGGCCGCCGTAGCGTTTGCTGACGCCGCTTGCCCTGAGGATCGGACCGGCCGCCGGCTCGGCCACGCGATGATGAACCGGCAGCGGCGTGGCCGCCGCACCGACCGACATCGCGGTCGAAACCGATTTTTCGGGCGGCTCGGCATCGGGCCCGTTCCGGTGGACCACCAGCCTGTAGAGATCCTTCAAGCCGCCGATGATGCCCTGGCGCAGGAAGCAGACCAGCAGGACGAACACCAGCCCCAGGACCAGCTTCCAGGCCGCACCAAGCCCCAGCGTCGCCTGGAGGAAATCCTGCAGGTAGAGCCAGACGGCTGCACCCACCAGCGGACCGAACAGCGTGCCGCGGCCGCCAATGGCGGTCTGCATTATGAGCTGGCCGGATGTGTCGAAGGTGAAAGCCTCCGGTGGCATGAAGGCTTGCAGTACGCCAAGCAGGCCACCCGCCAGGCCGGCATAGGCCGCCGCAATGACGAACGCCGTGAGCTTGTAGCCGTGGATATTGTGGCCGACAGCCGCGGCCCGCAGCGGGTTCTCACGGATCGCGGTCAGGATGGCGCCGACCGGCGAGCGCACGATGCGCAGCGCGATCACGATGCCAATGAAATAGACGAAGGCGAGGAACGGATAGAGCGACCAGCCCGTCGTGAAATGCAGCGTGGTGAAGCCGAGATCGACGGTCGGAGTCGGCACGCCCGGCAGGCCATTCTCGCCGCCGGTCCATTCGGACAAGGGATTGAATTCGACGAAATAGAAGACCTCGGCGATGGCGACCGTGATCATCGCAAAATAGATGCCGGTACGCTTGAGCGCGATCAGGCCGACCAGGTAGCCGACAGCCGCGGCCACGACCATGCCGATGATGAGGGCCAGGACGACGTGCGGGAAGCCTGCCTGGGTGAGCAGATAGGCGGCGACGAAACCGCCGGTGCCGTAGAAGGCCGATTGGCCGAACGAGAGCAGGCCCGTATAGCCGAACAGGATATCGAAGCCGATGCCGAACAGGCCCCACACCAGGACGCGATTCACCGTGTTGGGCGCGAAATCGAGGTAAGGCAGAACGAATGGCGCCGCGATCAGACCGATCGCCGTCAACAGTTCGACCAGGGAGCCCCGTCGCCTGTACATCAGACGCCAATGTTCATTCGCGGCCCCGCGTGCCGAGCAGGCCATGCGGCCGCAACAGCAATACGAGGGTCATCGCGGCGAAGAGCATGACATAGGCATAGCCAGGATCGATCATCGAGGTGATGCTGATGATCTCGCCAGCAATCAGGCCGCCCAGCACCGCACCCGGGAAAGAGCCGACACCGCCGATGACGACCACGACGAAAGCCTGGACCAGGATCGCTTCGCCCACGTCGGGTGTGAGCGACACCACGGGCGCGTTCACAATGCCGGCAAAACCCGCCGCCATCGCGCCGATGCCGAACACGATCATGAACACCTTGTAGACGTCGATTCCAAGAGAATCGACCATGACGGAATCCTCGATCCCGGCGCGGACGATCATGCCGAGCTTCGTGCGGTAGAGCACGATATAGAGTGCGATCAGCGCCACGGCGACAATGCCGACCACGGCCAGGCGATAGGTCGGATAGAACATGAAGCCGAGCGACGTGATGCCCGACATCAGGGGCGGCGGCGGCACGGTCTTGGTCAGGCTCGAGAAGAAGAAGCGAACGACCTCGACGAAGCAGATGCCGAGGCCGAAGGTGAGCAGGAGCTGGTCCTCATGCGGGCGACCGTAGAAATGGCGGATGACCACCCGCTCCATCACCACGCCGACCACCAGCAGGAAGAGCGTGCCGGCGATCACCGCGAGGATGTAGGAACCGGTCGCCTCGAATGCGACGTAGCCGGCATAGCCGCCCAGCATGAACATGGCGCCGTGCGCCAGATTCAGGACGCCGAGCGTGCCATAGATGATCGTCAGCCCGGAGCTGATGAGCGCGAGCAGCGCCCCCAGCGCCAGACCGTTGAACATCTGCGAGACAAAGTTAGCCCAGGTAAACACCGTCGACCCCGCTGCCGGTCCCGCGTGCTGACAAGAAAATCCCGGGGAACGTCAGGTCGATGCACCGAGCTTGCAGCCGAAGGCATCGGGCTTCTGCATCAGCGGCTCGCCGGGCAGAACCTCGAGCACCTCCCAGAAATCTTCCTTGTTCTTCATGTCGGCCGGCTTCTTGCCGCGGACGATGATCACGGGCCGGACAAGCTGGTGATCCTCGGGCCGGAAATGCACCTCACCCACCGTCGACTGCAGCTTGGCGCCGGACTCAAGCACCTTGATGACCGCCGGCGGATAGAAGGTGCCGGCAGTCTCCACTGCGTTGGCCCAGAAGGCGAACTGCAGGTAGCAGGCGTTGGCGCCCCACTCCGGCTTGTAATTGTACTTCTTCTCGAACGCCTCGACGAACATCTTGGCCAGCGGATACTTGTCTTCGAGGGTCCACCAGAAGTCTGTGGCGGCATAGACGCCCTCGGTTAGCTCGGCGCCGACTTCGCGCGCCAGGAACGGCGTCTGGTAAGGGATCACGAGCTTCTGCTTGCCCAACACACCGAACTGCTTGGCCTGCTGGGTCGACAGCACGGCATCATGCCCCCAGTTGATGTTGAGCAGAAAGTCGGCGCCCGAATTGGCGATGTTCAGAAGATAGGAGCTGTAGTCCGGCGCACCGAGCGGCGCGACCTGATTGGTCACCGTCGTCCAGCCGCCGTTCTTGTTGAGGTAGTCTTCCATCGACTTCTGCACGGTGTGTCCGTACGTGTAGTCGGGCGTAAGATACGCGGCTTTCTTGCCCTTGCCGAACGCCTTCAGCAGGACAGGCCCAACGCCTGCCGCCGCGGTCTGGCCATAGAAGCACTCTCGGAAGCCGTAGCGCACACAATCCTTGCCGGTGGTGTCGTTGGAGCCCGAGATGCTCGTCATGTAGAGCACCTTCTCGCGCTGGGCGAGCTTGTTCAGCGCCACCGCGACGGCGCTCGAGGTGCCGCCGGAGAACACCACCGCCTTGTTCTCGGTGATGAAGCGCGAAATGTTCTGCACCGCGCTGTTCGGCTTGGCGCCGTCATCGGCAACACCGTACTTCACTTCCTTGCCGAGAACTCCCTTGGTCGTCTTGGGAGAAATCGCCTTCATCAGCGGATGGCCGCTGTTGATGTGCTCGATCGCGAGTTCACACCCCTTGAGTTCGTCCTCGCCCTGCACGGCGTATGTCCCGGTGCGGGGCATCGTGAGTCCGACGAAGATGGACGAGCCGCTCGACCCGGCCGGATAGGTGCCGATCGCCGGATGATCCTCAGCCAAAGCCGGCAATGCCAGGAACGGAACGGTCAGCGAAGCACCGGCCAGAGCCGTGCTCGCCTGCAACAGCCCGCGCCGAGACAGGGCATTGAAATGGACACGCTGAGTCATCGCCTTTCCTCCTTTGGATGCACCCGAGTCTTGGGCTCGGATTGCGTATCGAAAATTCACATCCCGAGGCGAGTCCTCTCCAGCCACACTGAACAAAGGCGACCCGGGTCACCCAAGGTGCGGCTGTAAACGTTGCGCAGTCAATGCGACTTTGGTCGAAGATTCCCGGGCAAGAATCTACGCGGTCAGCAAGGGCCGCACGATCATCACAGCCAAGGCCAGCCAGGACAGCACGTAGAACGTCAACCGGAGCCTGACCCGGTTGATCGTCGCCTGCACCAGAGAGTGCAGGACGCGACAGCCAAGAAAAGCCCAGGCACAGGCCGCATAAACCGGATCGGCGATGCCACCGGCCACGATCGCAAGCGCCACGGCATAGAAGACGGTCGGCG
>JAFEBU010000008.1 GCA_018242505.1 Pseudomonadota bacterium | reverse complement strand
TTATTGCCTATTTGATAATCAAGTGAGCGATCCTGGTCTTGACGAACTGCGGGCGATCCGGACCGAATGACCTGGAACGCCGCTGCAGGCCGCCACCACCGACCTCACCCGCCGGCGGCTTGCTTGGGAGTTGCAGGCAGCCAACGAGGCGCACCTGATGCGTCCATCGTCGATACAGCCCGTGCGGAAGAAAGCCTGGGAATTGTATCCGACAAAGGTGCCCGCCGCGGAAAGCGGCAGGCGTCGAGGGCGCCTCATCAGGACTTGCCGTGGCCGCCGTGCGGTTGCCGGCACAGATTGGTGTGGAAGGAACGCGGGGAGAGAGTGGGGCCGCTTCGCACAGTGGTTCCGCGGCCTTTTCGGCCGCGGACACTACGGATCGGTAGCGGACACTACGGATCAGCCGCGGACACCACGGATCGGCCGCGGACATTGCGGATCGGTCAGGGGCACTACGGATTCAGGCGCCGTATTCCACCGGCGACACGTTGGGCCGCACCGCTCTCAGCACCAGGTGATCGAGCGAGACCGGACCCGGACCGGAGATTCCGAGCCAGGCGAACATGACGAAATACGAAACCTCCTCGAAGCCAAGCAGGGTCTCGAGCGAATCGACGGCGGCCCATTTCGCCGAGATGATCGCCACCACCATGATGACCATCATCGGTACGGCGATGAACCGGGTGAGCAGTCCGACGAGCAACAGCAGCCCGCCGACGAACTCCATGCCAGACACGAAGGGCGTCAGGATCTCCGGCGAGGGGATGCCCCAGCCGCGGAAGTTCTCGATCATGCGTGGCAGGAAGTGCAGCTTGGTCCAGCCCGACCACAGGAAGACCCAGCCGACAACGATGCGGACGGCGAGCGGCCCCGCCCAGCCGAAGTAACCCGCGATTTTGCGAGACCAGTCATAGAAGACGGTCGCGAAGGCGTTCATGTTGGTCACCGCAGGAAGTGGCCGGCGGGCCCATCCGGACGATGGTCCACCGGCAGCGCCTCACATCACCTTGCCGCCCTTGGCGGTGCATTCCATCGAAGAGCCCATTTCGGTGAAGCCCTGGCCCTTGCAGTCGTTCTGGCCCTTGCAAGCGTTGCTCGTGCTCTTGCAGGCGCTCTGTCCCTTGCAGGAATTGGTGCCGCCACATTTCACGCTCTCGGCATGGGCGGCGGTGACTAAGGTGCCGGCGGCGAAGATCGCAGCGGCAGTGGTGATCAGCATGCGCTTGTTCATGAACAGTCTCCCGATGAACGAGCATTGGGCTCGTATCGGGTTGTTCGATGCGTTTGGGCACAACGTTACACGGCGGCGAAAAAAAATCGGACGCTTCCGCAGTCGCCCTGTAATGTCGGGGTCTCCACGCACGAATATGTGAAAGACAGCTCCGTTGGCCGGCCTCGACGATCTTTCCGCCTTGATGCGGTCGGCAAGGCAGGGCGACGACGAGGCCTATCGCCATCTGCTCGACAGGGTCGCAGTGTGGTTGAGGGGCATCGTCGGGCGTGGCCTCGCGTCTGCCGGGCGCGGTTCCGCGGAGAGAGAGGACATCGTGCAGGAGACATTGCTTGCGATGCATCTGAAGCGGGACAGCTGGGACGAGCGGCGGCCGATCGAACCGTGGTTGCGTGCCATCGTTCGGCACAAGCTCACGGATCATCTGCGTCGCCGTGGCTTCCATGACCATGTAGATATCGACGACTGGTCGAACTCGCTCGTTGTCTCGGTCGATGTCGAAGCACCGGCTGCCGTCGATTCGCGCCTGCTGCTCGAGAGCTTGCCCGAGCGGCAACGAGTCATTGTCCAGCAGATCTCGATCGAGGGACGCAGCGCCGCCGATGTGGGCGCCCGCCTCGGGATGAGCGAAGGTGCGGTCCGGGTCGCTCTGCATCGGGCGCTCAAGGCGCTTGCCGTGCTTTATCGACGAGAGCGCCCATGAGGAGAGGATCATGAGGACCGATCAGCTCGTCGAGGCCCTCGTCTCGGATCGCGCCACGGTCCGCCGCCCGCTTGCGCGGTCGCTCGGGCTGGCGCTCGCCGCGGGCGGGGCGCTGTCGCTCGTCATCTATTTCGTAACCTTGGGCGTGCGCCCCGATATTGGCCCCGCCATTGCGACCTGGCGCTTCGACCTGAAGGTTGCGATGGTTCTGATCGGGTTGATCTTGACCTTCGGTGTCTGCCTCGACTGTGCAAGGCCCGACATGTCTCGGCATCCATTGCGACGTCTGCTGCTGCTCGTTGTCGTCCTCGCGGCGGCAGTCGCGATCGAATTGGCATCGACACCCGCCGCGTCCTGGCAGACGCGGCTGGTGGGCAGCAATTCGATGATCTGTCTGCCGATGGTGCCAGTTCTTTCGGTGGCGCCACTGGTTGCCGCCCTGCTTGTCCTGCGGAGAACGGCGCCGGCCTCGCCCGTCCTGGCCGGCGCCGTTGCGGGCCTCCTGTCGGCGCTGGCCGGTGCGACTCTGTACGCTTTTCACTGTTTCGATGATTCGCCGTTGTTTGTGGCGACCTGGTATTCGCTCGCGACGTTACCCATGATGGCGATCGGCGCCATGGCGGGCCACTGGCTGCTGCGCTGGTAGCTGGATCTTTGGTCCTGGCCTCACGTCAGTTGCCGTACGCGCTGCCGGTTCCACGACGGATCTGTCGACTGGGCGTTCATCCGCGAGGGTGTACGAGGCAGCGGATATGCCGGCGTTGCGAGCAGAACCAGCGGCAACCCTGTCATTCAGTCCTCGAAAAGCGGGATGCCGGCTTGCTGGGTAGCTGGCGACTCCGGCGAGGACCAAGCGTGACGACTTGCGCGAGGCCTGTGCCTCCCGCTCTCTTCCGCCAATTCCCATCCGATAGCGTGGAAGGCTTGTTCTGCCGACGGCATGGCGAGCGAGTGCGCAGGCATCTTACCTCCCGCTTGGGGCGTTTCCCCTAGATAGAAGTCACCATGGACGTATCCCCTCGGCACAGGGGCGGACGGGTGCAGCGTGATGCCGGCGTTTGAAATGCAAAACCGTGCGGAGTCCAGCCATGGCGCATCTGGTCGAACTGCGAGATCACGTTTCGCTCCGTGAGTATGAGAGCATTGCGCATCTCAGCAGGGCCGTGCGCGAGCTGCGGGAGGAGGCGGCGAGCCTGCTTCCCGGGCTCAAGGGACATCGCGTATGGATGGTGAACAGCACCAGCCACGGCGGCGGCGTCGCCGAGCTGCTGCCGCCGCTCCTGGCCGTGCTCCGCGAACTGGGCGTCGACGCCAATTGGCTGGTGATGGAGGCCGATGATCCGCACTTCTTTCGGCTGACCAAGCGGCTGCACAATCTGATCCATGGCCAGGGAGACGCAAACCTCGGGGAGGCGGAGCGCGCGCTCTACCGCCAGGTGAGTCGCGATGCGGCGAAGGCGATCGAGCGTCATGTCTCGCCGGGAGACGTGCTCGTCGTCCACGATCCCCAGCCACTGGGAGCAGGTGCGTTCCTGCGCAAAGAGATGGATATCGCGGCGATCTGGCGGTGCCATATCGGCCTGGATCGGCAGACGCCGGAGACGCGGGCCGCCTGGGCATTCCTCGATGAGTACGCATCCGCCTACGACCACGCGGTGTTCACCGCTCCGGAATACATTCCAGGCTGCCTGGCCGGACGGGCGACGATCATCCATCCCGCCATCGATCCCCTCAGCCACAAGAACCGCGATCTCTCGATCCACAAGCTTGTCGGGATACTTGCCGACGGTGCGCTCATCCCGACGCCCGGTCCGATGCTGACGCCGCCGTTCCCCAAGCCGGCGAAGCGGCTTCAACGCAATGGTACCTGGGCGCCCGCCACGGAGCCGGAAGATATCGGACTTCTCCATCGGCCGATCGTGACCCAGGTCTCGCGCTGGGATCGGCTGAAGGGCTTCCTCCCGCTGATGGAAGGTTTCGTTGCCCTCAAGCGCGATCTGGACAGCAGGGCCGGACTGGATGAGTGGCATCGACGGTCCGTGCACCTGGCGCGCCTGGTTCTGGCAGGCCCCCATCCGGAATCGATCGAGGACGATCCGGAGGGGAAGGAGGTGCTGGCGGAGCTCTGCAAGGTTTATGCAAGCATGAAGCCGGAGCTCCAGGCTGACGTCGCGATCGTCGTGCTACCCATGAGCTCCAAGAAGCACAATGCGTTGCTTGTCAATGCACTGCAGCGCTGCTCGGACATCGTGGTGCAGAACTCCCTGCAAGAGGGGTTCGGGCTGACGGTGACGGAAGCCATGTGGAAGCATGCCGCCGTCATGGGGTCGCATGCCGTCGGGCTCCGCCAGCAGATCCGCCCGGACCTGGACGGATATCTGGTGACGAATCCGGAAGATCCACGCGAGATTGCGGCCAGGCTCGACGACTTGCTGAGAGACCAGCGGAAGCGGGAAATGCTGGGCCGGAGCGCCCAACAACGGGTCCATGACCACTTCCTGATCTTCACGCAGGTCCGTCGGTGGCTCGCGTTGATCTCGAACGCGCTCGACGCCCGTTAATGGTCAAGGGTGCATCGCCCATATCGCGGAGACGCCGCTGGGACGATGCAAGCGGTCCGGGATCGCATGCCGGCGACGATGTTCTTCTGAAGCCGAGCCACTTCTACGCCGCGTTCGATGACTCTCGATTGGGCGCCAGGCTCAGGGCAAGCCCCGCGAGCACCAGCACCACACCCAGCGCAAAAGGCACCCCGAGCTTGTCGCCAAACATTGCCGACGACAATGCAACGCCCACGATGGGCTGGAGGTACTGGACGCTGGCCGCAATCCGCGCGGGCACAGTCCGCAGCAAACTGAGCCACAGGAACAGCCCGGCGGTGGTTACAACGATCCCGAGATACGCTGCGGCGGCCACGGCCTCGACGGTCAGATGGATCGGCGTGCGTGCCATCTCCCAGCCGGCCCACGGCAAGAGGGCAAGGAAGCCGAAGAGCGTGCTCCAGGCGGCGACGATCGGAGTGCCATACTCGCCCGTCAGCTCGACGCTCCAAACGTAGTAGAACGCAATCGTCAATGCGGAAAGCAAGACCCAGGCCGCTCCCACGGCGCTGGAGTCGAAAAGCCCTTCTGTGCCGTCCCCCAGTGCGACCAGACCTATGCCGGCGAAGGCCGCCAATAGGCCGAGCTTTTGTCGGCCCGAGACGGCCTGCTTGAGCCTTACGGCGGCGAAGAACACGATGAATACCGGAATTGTCGCGGAGATGATCGTGCCTACCGATGCCGAGGTCCCTGCAACGCCGAACGTCTGCGCGACCTGTCCGACGCCGATACCCAACACGCCAAGCCCCGCCATGCGAGGTACCGCGCGCAGCGGCAGGCGTTTCCGGCCGACCACCAAGAGCAACAGCAAGGGCACTGCGATGGCGAAGCGGAGGGCTGTCAACGTAAGGGGCGGCAGGGTGAGGACGCCCAGTTTAGTGATGGGGATGGAAAGCCCCCACATGACGGCCAGCAGCAGAAGCGCGGCGATACTCTTGGGCGGGGGCAAGGCGCTTCCCACGGCGGTTTGACTCGACATCTGCTGAGCACTCTTCAACTTTCGGACCCGCCGCAGGCGCCGCCCGGCAATATCGCTCACTCCACCGGCAGGACCGAGCCGCTGCTTCGAGTCCGACCGCTGGCGAGCGGCCAGCGTTGATGCCTGGCGCTGTGTCCGATCTTCTATATCGATTGTCGCGTCGTCGAAAGACCGAGGCGCGCCGGGACTCTACGATGTGCTGCATCGGCGGCCAACGCCCGTCATGGTGGACGGGGCTGCGCCGAACTCTGATACGACACGAAAGAGGCGAGCGCTCGATGGTCGGTACCGGCGAACCGGTACCCTGCATGGAGCGCATCCGGCAGTACTGTCGCGCCCTCGGTTACGGCAATCCCGGCGGCCGTCCGTGGAATCGCAAGATGCGGGAGGCCATCGTCCGGCAGGCTCGCTCGACCTCCCGGCGACGGCGGAGGGGCCGCGAACGACCGTCAAGGCGCCCTTTGGCTGGAAAAAGAGTGATCCCGGATGGCGAGCCCGATAGGGTCGCATGGATTCCGCCGATCGGGAACGCTTCCTGGTGCTCGGCGAACAGCGACGCGGTCAGAAGGCCGAAGCCAAAGCCGCAAAAGGGGCCAGCAGGTTGTTGAAGAGGGTTTTGAGCCATGCGCCCGGGCAATATCGATTCAAGGGCAGCGCTGAGGCCGCATGTTGGATTCAGGATTGTGCCGATCCCGATGCGATTGCGCGCCATGTCGCGGTTCCCGACTTTTTCGACAGCCGGCTAGTGGACGTCACGCCGGACGGGCGGCGGACGTCTCCTTGAACGATTGAGCCGCGGGACATGAGCTTCTCGATGGAGTTGGGCGCGCACGTTGCGACCCATGCGACGTTTCTGGCCTTCGTTGCCGCCGCCGTTTATGCGCAGGCGCTCACCGGATTCGCGCTTGTCCTGATCCTTCTCGGATTGATCGGCGCCACCAATCTGGTGCCGCTGCCCGATGCGGTGAATGCATCGACCATCATCGCGTTCTGCACCTCGTGGACGTTCCTCTATCGTCGCCGGGCGCTCCGCATCGAACGCGTGCTGGTCCCGACCCTTGTGGCAAGTGCGGCGGGGATCGCGATCGGAGCGCTGTTGCTGACGTGGCTTGCCGGGACGGCCTACGAGGTCCTTCGCCTCCTTCTGGGAGCGAGCATCGTGGCGTGCGCCCTCTCGCTGTGGCGTACGGCAGAACCGCTGCCGTCGCTGTCCTCTCCCGCGATGTACGCCCTCACCGGCGGCGTCTCCGGTCTGATGGCGGGCATGTTCTCCGCGCCGGGGCCGCCTTTGGTCTACCTCCTGTATCGGCAGCCGAAGCCGCTTGCCTGGATCCAGCAGTCGCTCATGGTGATCTTCGGACTCGGAACGGTATTGCGCCTGCTGATCGTGGTTCCGTCCGGCCAGTTCTCGCTCCTCTCCCTGCAATTGGCGGTGGAGGCCGTGCCCGTCGTGTTCATCGTGATCTCCTACGCCGCGCGACGCGCGCCGCCTCTGTCGCCCAGGCTGCTCAAGGCCCTGGTCTGCGCGCTTCTGGTCGGTACGGGCGTCAGCATGGGCATCGGCGCCTTCGCCGCCATGCGCTAGGTTGGGGATCTGTAATTTGCGATCGCTTGGCGGTTGTCCCTTGAGGGTTTCAAGGATCTGTCCGCACTCGCCGGTCCGGGGATCGGTGGTGCTGTATCGGGTCTCACAAGGCCGGCCGTTGCATTGACTC
>JAFEBU010000085.1 GCA_018242505.1 Pseudomonadota bacterium | reverse complement strand
GTCACCAATGGTGACGCTCGATCGCCGGCGAGGTGATCATCAAGGGACAGTTGGGTCAATGAACCCGCGCGCGCTTACGCCAGTGCGATTGCGGGCAGGCACTTCGGCGCTCGGCCGTAGAATGCAAGACAAGCGTATTCTCGATGGCACCGGCGCCATTCTCCAATGACGGGGACTTCGGTGGACTCTGCGTATGGAAGCCTCCATCAACCCGACAGGAAATGAGTGATGGTTCGGCCAGTAGCCAACTTGATGTGGCGGCGCCCAGTGGAACTCTTACGAATTCAGATCGTTCGTAGATAGAGTAATTCCTTGAGGTCCCATTGCTAGTCCAGGTTGTCTATTGCCATCCCCTCAGGGACAGCTACGACCACGCCTTGTTCCGAACGATAGTCGAGACTCTCGAATCAAATGGCCACAACGTTGTCGCTACCGACCTTTATCGTGAAGGTTTCCAACCTGCGATGACGGAGTCCGAGCGTCGCAGCTACATGGGCAACGACTACGATACCACCGCAATAGCGGACTACGCCAAGACCTTGAGGCAGGTTGACGGCCTCATCTTGTGCTTTCCACATTGGTGGTTCTCCATGCCAGCGGTCCTGAAAGGTTGGGTCGATCGAGTTTGGGGCCCAGGGATTGCCTTCACTTACGATCGGAAAGACAACCATCTCGAGCCAGCTCTACGCAATATCAAGCTCTTCGGCGTCGTCACCAGTTACGGTTCGTCATGGTCGATCGTTCACTTTTTTGCTGGAAACGCCGGTTACAAGATCCTGATGCGCGGAATGAAGCCATTGTGCTCGCGAGACGTCCGTTCCTTCTATCTCGCGCATTACAACATGGACCGCTCGACCGAAAGGTCGCGCCATATGTTCATGGAAAAGGTCCGACGCCGGTTGGTGCGCATCTGACGCTGGTCGGCGCCATGCCTGCTTGGCTATAAGGGCAGTCAGATCCCATCAGCCCCCGAGAAGGCCAGATATCTGGAGCATCGGGGCTACACGATCAGAGACCGGGCGTGATACAGAACAATCTGCGCTTTGACCTTCTCACTCTCGAGCTCTTTGTGGCCGTGGTGGAAGAGCAGAGTATCGCCCAGGCGGCGGAAAAGAAGCACATTGCCGTATCAGCAGTCAGTCGGCGCATCTCCGATCTCGAGGCGATGCTGCAGGTCGACCTGTTGCGTCGATATCAGAAGGGAATTGAGCCGACGCCGGCGGGGCATGCACTGCTTGAACACGCACATATCATTCTGGGTAATGTGGCCCAGCTTGAAGCCGACCTGCTGGGCTATAAGCAGGGCTTGCGTGGGCACATCCGCCTCTTCGTAAATACTTCGGCGACGCTCGAATCGTTGGTTGACGAGCTCAATCGCTTCCTGACGGCCAATCCCCATATCCAGATCGAGATTGAGGAGGGGATCAGCCCCGATATCATCCGCGCCATCGCCGATAACCGGGCCGATATCGGAATCTTCGGCGGCAATATCCTGGCGCCGGAGCTGTCGACCTTTCCCTATCGCGAGGATCGGCTGGTGGTAATCGTGCCGGCCGCCCATCCACTGGCGGTGCGCGCCAGTCTCAAGTTTGCAGATCTTCTCGACTACGAGTTCGTGAGTCTTGAGAAAGGCAGCTCGATCGACACCCTTTGCGTGCGGGCCGCCGCCGAACTCGGGCGGCAACTCCGCCTGCGGATCCGGGTCAGCGGCTTCGATGCGATCTTTCGCATGGTCGGCGCACGGATGGGCGTCGGCGTTGTGCCGCTGGAGATCATCGCGCCTCGCCTGAACGATACCGGCCTGGTTGCTGTTACGCTTGATGAGTCCTGGACGAAACGGCCGCTGGTACTGGGCGTTCGCGACCCGACCTCCCTGCCGCCGGCGACCCGCTTGTTGCTCAATCATCTGTGCCAGAGCGGCCAGTCCTAGACGCACTGCCAATTGCCGTCGCGGGTGGCGATGGACCTTTGCCGAACGACGGCTTTTGTGCTGCCGCGGTTTGGCTAATCATGGCGCTCGGTCCAACCACGACGGAGGAGTGCGTGCCACAGACGATGTTCGCCAAGCTGTGGAACAGCCACGTCGTCGCCGATCTCGGCGACGATACCGCGCTGCTGCATGTCGACCGGCACATCCTGCACGATCTCGGTGGTTCTCGTGCGCTCCTTGACGTGAAGGAACGCGGCCTAAAGGTGCACAATCCGGAGCTGACCTACGCCACCATTGATCACACCGTCACCAGCGCGCCTGGACGGCAGGGCACGATTCCGCGTGGCGTTGAGTTGATACACGCATTGCGCACGGAAACGGCGGCGGCTGGCATCCGTCTGTTCGATATCGACCAGCCCGGTCAAGGTATCGTGCATGTCATGGGTCCTGAGCTCGGGATCACGCTGCCGGGCGTGCTTCTGGTCTGCGGCGACAGCCATACCTGTACGCATGGGGGGCTCGGTGCGTTGGCATTCGGCGTTGGTTGGAGTGAACTCAACCATGTTCTGGCAACCCAGACGCTCATTCAGCGTCGGCCGCGGACCATGCGGGTGCGTTTTGAAGGCATATCGGCACCGGCCGTTACGCCCAAGGATTTGATTCTTGCCTTGATCGGCATGGTCGGCACCGACGGTGGCACCGGTTATGCCGTCGAATATGCGGGCGGTACCATCCGCGACATGGCGGTCGAGGGCCGGCTTACTGTGTGCAATCTCTCCGTCGAGCTTGGCGCCAAGATGGGCTTCACCGCACCCGACGAAAAGACATTCGCCTATCTCGAAGGGACAGCCTGCGCCCCCAAGGGGGTGTCGTGGCTGCGCGCCGTCGAGGCATGGCGGCAGCTGCCAAGCGATCACGATGCTGTATTCGATCGCGAGGTCGAGATCGATGTAACAAAAATCGCACCGCAGATTACCTGGGGCACCAGCCCCGAACACGTCATCGGCATCGATGGGCGCATTCCCGATCCCGCGATGATCCCAAATGCAGAACGGCGTCAAGCCGTGCAGTTGGCACTCAACTACATGGGCCTGATGCCTGGGGAGGCGATTGCCGGCACGCCAGTCGATTGGGTGTTTATCGGCTCTTGCACCAACAGCCGGCTCTCCGACCTTCGCGCGGCGGCAGAAGTCGTGCGCGGCCGCAAGATAAACCCCAGGGTGCGCGCATGGGTGGTACCAGGTTCGGAGATCGTGAAGCGCGATGCCGTTGCCGAAGGGCTGGATCAGGTGTTTCTGAACGCGGGCTTCGAATGGCGCGAGCCCGGCTGCTCGATGTGTCTCGCTTCAAACGGCGAACAGGTTCCGCCGGGCCAACGTTCGGTCTCCACCTCCAACCGCAATTTCGTTGGTCGCCAAGGTCCGCGGGCGCGCACGCATCTCGCGAGCCCGGCCATGGCCGCTGCGGCGGCGATCACCGGTACCATTACCGATGTGCGCCGTCTGGGGACCGGGAAATGAAGAAGTTCGACCGCCTGACGGCCGTAGCCGCACCCTTGATGCGTGCCAATATCGACACCGACATCGTTATCCCGATCAACCGCATGGTCGGCAATTCGATCCGGGGCACACTCGGCAAATGGGCCTTTTCGTCGCTTCGCTACTTACCGGACGGCTCGGATAACCCCGAGTTCGTGCTCAATCGCACGCCATACCGCGACGCGGAAATCTTGATCGTCGGGCCGAACTTCGGTTGCGGCTCAAGCCGCGAACCCGCGGTGTGGGCGATCCAGGAGAGGGGCATCAAGGCCATAGTGGGCTCGGGCTTCGGGGACATTTTCTACAATAACTGCTTTCAAAACGGTCTGTTGCCGGTCGTGCTCGATCCGGCGGTCGTGCAGGCGATCGCCGAGGAGGTGGAACAGTCCCAAGGTACCAGCCATGTGTCTGTCGACCTTGAAAAATGCGAGGTCACGACGTCTTCCGGCAAGCGGTATGCCTTTAGCCTCGAGCCGCGCCGCCGCACTGCGCTGATCGAGGGATTGGACGAGATTGGCGCCACTCTCAAGCTCGATAGCGAGATCCGCGCCTTCCAGGCACGCGATCGCGAGGATCGGCCGTGGATCTACACCAGCAGAGCAAACGCCTAGAGGACCAGTATTCATTCAGGCCATCGCGAACGGCGAAGGCTGCTTCCCCAATAAGCATTCGACACAATTCGTCCGCGACGACTTAATGATCCCAACCAAGTATTGGGGGGATCCAATGAAAGAAGCAGTCGCCGCAGAGATCGGCGCCCGGCTCGACCGTTTGCCGTTTTCGCGCACTCTCTGGTACTTCGTGGTGCTGATCTCGCTGGGCGGCGTGTTCGAGCTCTACGACCTCTTTCTCACGGCCTATATCGCGCCGGGTCTGGTGAAGAGCGGCTTATTTGTCGCCAAGCCAGCCGGCTTTTTCGCTACCAACGGTGTCGGCTTCTTCGTCTTCTGCACGTTCGCGGGCATGTTCGTCGGCACGTTGGGCTTCGGCTTTATCGCCGACCGAATGGGGCGTCGCGCGATTTTCACCTATTCGCTGATCTGGTACTGCGTCGCCTCGACGATCATGGCGTTCCAGACTACCGCCGAGGGGGTCGATCTCTGGCGCTTCATCGCTTCGGTCGGCATCGGGCTGGAGCAGGTGACGATCGACACCTTCCTTCCCGAGATGGTTCCGCCACAGGGCCGCGGACGCGCCTTCGCCATTTACCAGTTCATCGCCTTTCTGATTGTGCCGGTGGTAGCATTCCTGAGCTACCTGCTGGTGCCACAAAGCCCATTGGGCTTCGACGGATGGCGCTGGGTCGTATTGGGCTCGGCGGTCGGCGCGCTTGCGGCTTGGATACTGCGCCTCGGCCTGCCCGAGAGCCCACGTTGGCTCGCCCGCCACGGCCACGTCGAGCGTGCCGAGACGATCATGAAGGACATCGAGGCGCGCGTTCGGCGCGACATCGGGGGCGGCGCGCTGCCACCGATTGGTGCGCCCGTGGTCGAGCGCGCGGGCGGCAGCAGCTTCGCGGAACTGTTCCGGCCACCCTTCCTTAGCCGCACCATCATGATGTCGATCTTCAACTTCCTCTCGGTGGTGGGCTACTACGGATTTGCGGCTTGGGTACCGACCCTCCTGATCGACAAGGGCATTACGGTCACGCAAAGCCTGCTTTATGCCTTCGTGATCGCAATCGCCAATCCATTCGGTCCGCTGCTCGGCTTCCTGGTGGCTGATCGCATGGAGCGCAAATGGGCATTGGTCTGCTCAAGTATCGGCATCGGCGTTTTTATGCTGTTGTTCGCGCTGCAGACCAACCAGGTGATCATCATCGTGCTGGGTGTCTTGGTGACGCTTTGCAACAACTGGCTCTCCTTCACCTTTCATAACTATCAGGCCGAGCTCTTCCCGACACGGGTGCGCGGCCGGGCAGTCGGCTTTGTTTACGCCTGGGGTCGCGCCAGCGCGGCTTTCGTGGGGCTCCTGATCGGCTTCTTCTTCAAGCAGGGCGGCACGATGGCAGTGGCGACATTTATCGGCGTTGCGATGCTGGGTGTTATATTGGTGATTGCCATCATGGGTCCGCGCACTCTGAATCGCACCCTGGAGGAGATCTCGAAGTGACGGACTTCGTCACTGCGCCCGATGGCGTAAAGCTGGCAACCTACGAGTTCGGCAATCCGCAGGGTCCCGAACTCGTCCTGATCCACGGCTTCGCGCAGGCCCACCTCTGCTTCGCTTCTCAATTCAAGAGTGAGCTTGCGCAGGACTTCCGGATCATTGCTTACGATCATCGCGGCCATGGTGCTTCCGACAAGCCGACCGATCCGGCAGCATACCAGGGCGACGAGGTGTGGGCGAAGGACTTGACCGCGGTGATGGATGCCAAAGGTCTGAAGCGGCCGGTACTCGTCGGCTGGTCAATGGGCGGGCGGATTATCCGACAATATCTAATGCGCTTTGGTGATCGGCGTCTCGCTGGCGTGAACTTCGTCGGTGCCCTGGTGATCGAGGACCCGAGCTGCCGTGGACCACACGGGCCTAAGCCTCCGCAACCCGGGCAATATCTTGGCGATCAGATCGACGCCGCGATCGCCTTCATCGATGGCTGCTTCGCGATCAAGCCTGCTGAGCCGGACTTTCGGGTAGCGCTTGCTTACAACATGCTGGTACCAACCTACGTCCGTCAGGCAATCGCCGGGTGGTCGACCGACCCTGCGGAAACGATCGCCAAGCTTCAGAACGTGAGCATACCCACGCTGATCAGCCAGGGGCGCAAGGATGTCGTCGTGCTACCAAAGGCGGCGGAAATGGCGGCTGCCACCATCCCGGGATCACGCATTTCGTGGTACGACCACTGTGGTCACTCTCCGTTTTGCGAGGATGCGGTACGCTTCAATCGCGAGCTGGCAGCGTTCCTAGGGGAGACGGTCAGATAGCGCAGCGAACTGACGGTCGCAGCGAACTATAGCAAGGTGATAGACCCCAGGCGGCCTCATCGTCCGGTTGGCGGAGATAGGCAACCGACGGCCCCAAAAGGGTAGGGGGTGTTGATCGCTCTCTTGCACTGAGTGGCCTCGGAGCCCGTCTTAGGAAGCTGTCACGTGCCACTATCGGCCAGCGCCGCTCGGACGATCAGCTGCAGACCTCGATCGACGTTGCGTCACGGGCGCCTGATGTTGAGATCGCTGTTTTTCAGTAGCGCGAACTGCTGGAATTCAAGGCGCATATAATCAACCGCGTGCGCACGTTCCTCGATCCAAGTTTTCGAAGTCCAGCGCAGTATCGTAGCGCGCGCACCCGTTGAAGCCTACATTGGACCCGATGCGTACGACCCGACTGTAGGGCCTGTGGAGGAGCCATGTACCAGCTACGATACGAAAAGCTGCATCCCGAGTTCGGCACCAGCATTCGTGGCATCGACCTTGGCAAGCCGCTCACCTCTGATTTGATTCGGGAGATCAACGCGGCGATCAATCAGTACTCGTTCGTCTGTTTCCCCGACCAGTCGATGGACGATGACCGTCAGCTCGCCCTCACGCGCCAATTTGGCAACCCCGAGCCGAGCCATACCAGTGTCGGCAAGATCGAATATTTCGGCACCATCGGCAACGTCCAGAAAGACGGCACGGTACTTGGCAGCTCGCACAAGAAAACCGTCTTCCTCACTGGGAACAACATGTGGCACTCGGATGCTTCGTTCAAATCGGTGCCGGCGTTCCTCTCGATCATGTGCGCCTACGAAACACCGGCCGAAGGCGGCACAACAATGTTCGTCTCTCTGCGTGCCGCCTACGATCGCCTCTCACCCGAGCGGCAGGTCGAGCTCCATCCTCTGATCGCGATCCATGACTATGTCTATTCGCGCTCGAAGGTTGCCCCCGATGCCGTATCGCCCGCGATGGCAGCCTCCCTGCCGCCCGTGCGCCAGCGGCTCGTCCGGACCAATCCCACGACGGGTGCCAGGAACTTGTTCCTCGGCTCCCATGTCCGGGAGATCGAAGGCATGAGTCAAGCCGCTGGCCGCGCCCTGATCGACGACCTGACCGAAGCAGCAACCCAGCCCGAGCACATCTACGCCCATGCCTGGCAACCGGGTGACGTCGTCTTCTGGGACAATCGCTGCCTCCTCCACGCCGGAAGCGGCTACGACGCTGATCGCCACCGCCGCTACATGCGCCAGACCCGCGTCAGCGGAACGTGCTCGTCGTTGGAGGAGATCGGTTAGTTGAACGCATTGTCTGTTGAGGGCCTCAGGGCAGCCCGAAGGCCGCGCAATTTATTGCGTATGGCGGCGCCCTGAACGAGCCTATGGTGGGAAACGTTGATGCGGTTTCCAGTCCCGCAAGGTGGATGACCTATGCCATATCGATGTTAGACTTGGGCGATGATCGACTGCGATTCATTGAGCAACTAGATGTCCTTTCCTTTGCCGCCTGACATTCCACCGCCGGTGCTCGAGGTCTTCTATTCACCGAGCTGCACGCCGTGCCGCCTCGAATTGCCGGTCGTAGCCCAAAGTGCCGAGCGGTATGGCGTTCATGTACGTATCGTCATCCTGGACCAGGAAGAGCGTGCTCGCGCCGAGTTGCATGCGGTCTCGGCGAAATTGGCGGATGCTGCAGAAGCGCGCGTCGGTCGATCACCCAGCGCCGTTCTCCGCGCAGCGGGCAACGAGGATAGCATCCTACCGTATGCGCGCAGCCTTACAGACACCGGCAAGGTCTGTGCGAAGTGGTCGGGACGACTCACGCTGTCGCGGATACGCAGTCTTTTGGCGGCCTGTACTGACCTTATTGTTTCACCTCGGCATTCTCGATCTTGAAGAAGAGTGCCTTTTCGCCATTGTTGATCAGGCTGAACCGGCCGGTCACGGCAGTGATCTTGTCGGTCCAGGGAATGGCGTGCCGCGCAAGGACCTCGACCACCTCGTTCGGTTCGCCCGGCGGGCAAAACATGCAGACGGGCGTGTTCCGCGTAATCAGAAAGTGCTTGGTGTGGTCCGATCCGTCCATGGGCAACACGAAGCCGCGCACCGTGATCGTCTTGCCGTCGAGCGCCTTGACGTCTGGCGTTACATGGATGCTGAAAAGGCCGCTCTTTTTGTCATAGCCCACCCCGCATTTGGTGAGCTTTGCCCAGAGAGCATCACGAACGTGCGGCAGGAGCTTCTGTGCCGCCGCCTCATCAGGCGGCTGGGCAGTAGGCTGCATCGCAAGCACAGGCCAGCAGTGACTGGCGAGCACCGAGACCGAAAGCGCGAGAACTGCGAAGGAACCTGGTCTCATGACTGCAGAAGCTCTTCTATCTGTGAGTAGGTGGCCCGGAGCGCCGGGACTGCGGCCGCAACAGCGGTAACAAGAATGGTGCCGCCGAGTATCATCGCTACCTGGGCAGGCCTGAAATGCGGCTGGAGCAGTAGTCCCGTCCGTTCCGCCAGCACGTCACTGCCAAGCATTAACATGCCGAACACCAGCGCTGCGCCGACAATCACGGCACCTGCCGTGATGATGCCAGCCTCGGCGAAAGCGACTGTCCCGATCTTGAGCCGGCTTGCCCCCAAGGCACGCAGCAGAGCGAGGTCACGCGTGCGCATGTTCATGGTGGCCAGTAGACCCACCGCTGCCCCCGTGGCGGCAATGATGACGAGCAGCAAACCGAAGCCGGTCGCTGCCACTGTGAGCGGCCGGAGGTAACCCATGAGACGAGCGATCTCGAAGGTCGGACTGGCGCCCGTCATGTCTTCTGTCGCATCGATGCGGCGCGGCATGAAAGCGGCCGCTGTCGGAATTCGATAGGCGGCAAGGACGGCGGTGGCGGCATCGGGAAGGTTGGTCACCATCGGCTCGTCGGTCGATCCATGCTCGGCGATCTCGACCTTGGCTTGCTCGACATGTATGTAGCGCACGGTCTCGATGTCCGTGAGCACGAGGCGGTCGAGCACCGAGCCTGTGGGCTTCAGGACTCCAACGACTTTGTAAGGGAACTTGTCGTGCAGGTCGCCGCCGGCTGCGAGCCCGTGTGCGCCCACGAAGCTGTCGCCGATCTTGAACTTCAGGGCACGCGCTACACTTGCGCCGAGCACGGCCTGCAGCTTGTCGGTCCACATTTGACCCGAGGCGATCCTGGCCTTGTAGATGTCGAGGATGGCCGGTGTCGTGCCCATGATGCGCCAGCCGTCCACATTGTCGCCCAACGCTATCGGTGCTGCTGCGCGGATCATCATCGGATTGTCGAGCGCCGCCATCGCTGGTTTGACCGAGATCAGCCCGCGCGGCTCGGATACATGCAGTGCGCAGCACAGCACGAGATCGAGTGCGGAACCCTTTGGGCCCACGACAAGGTCGACGCCTCCCCAGGCGTGCCGTGCCGCCTGCGGCAAGGCCTCGAAGCCCGCCATGGCGGTCACGACGGCGGCAATTCCCAACGCTCCGACGAGCATCGACAGCAGAGCCTGCCCCCAGCGGCGGCGCAGATAGGCAAAGGCGAGCGCGACAAAAATCATGGCAGAGGCCTCAACTCGACCGTCTCATCCATTGCATCGATGACCCGCCGATCATGGGTCGCAATGACGAGGCCCGCTCCCTCGCGCGCAGTTGTCTCTTTCAGCAAAGCAAGCAAGCTCGCAGTGGAGGCATCATCAAGGGCCGACGTCGGCTCGTCAGCAAGCACGACCGCAGGCTTGTTGAAGAGGGCGCGAGCGACGGCGACGCGTTGCGCTTGACCATGGCTGAGGCGATCTGTCCGCCGACGCCGCAGTTGGTCGATCTGCAGGCTGCCGAGAAGATGGCTCACGCGCGCATGGTCAGGACGGAGGCCCGCGCAACGGGCGGCAAGGGTCAGATTGGACGCGACACTAACGGCGTCGATTAAATGGAACGACTGGAACACCAGTCCGATTCGCTGGCCGCGAAGGCGATCGCGCATTGTAGGCGGCATTCGCCAGAGTGCGATGTCCTCGATGACAATTTCGCCGCCGGCAGGAGCGCGAACTCCGGCCAGGGCGAGGAGTGTTGTGCTCTTGCCTGAGCCCGAGGCGCCCAGGATCGCGACTGACCGGCCACGTGCGACTGTAATGTCGGGCAGCGATGCGATCGGCCGCCCCCCACGATCCAGGGTGAGATTGCAGGTGGTCAGCACCGCGGAGATTGTTTGCATCTTGTTCACATATCGCCAGCGGCTGCTTCGTTGAGGGAGAGGACAGGCGCTTGATGCCGCCTCCAGCAATCATGCTCGGAGTCGACTATAGAGAAGACGTTATAACATCACAAATGCTCTCGCAACTCGAACCGAGGTTCGCGTCGACGGCCCTTGGTTGCGTGTTTCGGGTATCCCGAGCTTCGGAAGACGCATAGCCCGGACCTGAATGAGCTGACCTGGTCGGGGGCCGCCGGGAGGACGCCGGCGCCGATATCCAGGTAACGATTGTTTAGGGCTGATTGCTTGGGTCTGACCAGCGGCGCGGGTGCTTCCGAACGGGTCGACGCCGTCGAGCGTCAGCAAGACTCGCATCTGATGATCTGGATAGGGCGGGCGAGCAACGAGGGCGGCCCGCCTCTCCAGCGACGCGCCACCGCGCCTTCGTCACCCAAGCTGATCGTTTTGTCCGTCTCGAAAAGGGGTTTGAACAGATTGCGCGAACTGCGTCGCATCGAGGTCAAGGACGAGCAAGCTGCCGCCGTTCGGCAACTCCACAACTCTCCCAAGCATTCCCGATAGGATGAACCGCACCGACAGCACCGCAACCTCGGTGGGTCATCTCGAAGGTGCTCTATGCGACGTTACCTTGCCTGCATCTCGACTGCGATTGGGCTGTTGCAGATCGGCGGTGGAGACCCGGATCGTTAGGTTGTCCGACGACACGTCTCGTCATCTCGAACGGCGTTCAGCAGCATCTTATGGGCGACCGCCGGACTGCTGTCGGAGGGCAGCACATGCGATGAACATCGGCTTGACCATTGCTTCCAGTTGGGGGAGGCCAGCGATCAAACCCAACATTTTTCGCTCAAAGGTGTCGTCGCCATCAGGATGGCGCCGGCGATGATCCAGTCGGCGGCGGACAGGCTGGGCGGCGTGAGATGCGCGTCCGCGCTTCCCAGGCCAATGGTGAAGAAGACCCGCAGAGCTCCGCGGATTCCATCCTCGACATCGATCTGGGTAGAGTCCTGTGGTTCGTCAAAAACATCCGCAGCGTCCGTAGCCGGTCGAAGGATTTCATGACGAATTTCGATTTCAGGCACGGCAGGCGGGGTAGTCTCCGCCTGTGATTTTGGATGATTTCGCCGGAGCTGGATGGTTTCGTCGGAGCGACGATTGGGCAGGGTCTCCGACACTCACAGGAAGGGTATCTCCGACACTTACGCAACCTGTCTCAACTGTCTGGGTGCCGGACTTCCCTGTCAGCCGTTGCACCACTCGAACTGAAGCGCTTCGCGGGGCTCACCCTGCCTGCGACAATGTGTGTGCCTCGATAATCGAACCGTTCCAAAACCGTCAATTTGTCGGTATTCGTGTTGGTGCCTGGGGCGCGGCGGAGGGGTGAAAGCCGAGCAAATTGGGCGTTGGATTGCCAACTCGAGTCCGCCGCTGGCACCATCGGCCTTCTGGCAAACTGAAACTCCCTATTCTTTGAATGGACCATCTGCGAAGGCGCAGAGCAGGCTCCCTTGGAATGTGTAAAGAAGAACGATGCGGACAACTCCTTCCTACGGAACTGGCGAGACCTCTGTCGTCAAGTCGGTTGGTCGAGTTTTTGAAGTGCTCGAAGTCTTCAATGAGGTCCGCAAACCGATGCTGGCCATCGAAATCGCCAAGCGCCTCCGCTACCCGCCGTCTAGCACGGCAGCGCTGCTGAAGAGCATGGTCAAGCTCGGTTACCTGAGCTTCGATTGGCATGACCGCAGGTACTTTCCCACAATTCGTATCGCCATCATCTCGGAATACTTGCACGGAGCACTCTTCGGACACGGCAGCTTGATGGCTCTGATGGGCGATCTGCACAGCCTGATCGGCGAGACTGTCATCCTCGGCGTCCGCAAGGATCTCGAAGCGCAATACGTTCACATCATCCCGGGCATCTACCCGATTATGCTCAACGTACCGCCTGGAACCGTGCGGCCGTTGCATCGTTCCGGCATGGGCTGGGCCTTGCTTAGCCAATGCGAGGATGTCGAGATCCGAGCCATCGTCGACCGTGTCAATGGCGCCGGGCACGAGAAGCCGGTCGATTACAGGAAGCTCATGGCCATCCTCAAAGAGGTAAGGAAGCTGGGCTATGCCCGCTCCTATGGCACGTACGTGGCGGGAAGCGGCCTGATAGCAATGAACTTGCCGGGTACGCCGGCCGACCGCAGGGTCGCGATCGGAGCCGGCGGTCCGGTCGACAGACTCCAGTCACGCGAGCGCGAGATCGTGCGCTTGATGCGTGCCGCGATCGATCGCCATTTCGGCAAGGTGTAACCGGTCCGTCATTTCATCGTGCTGGGCAGCCAGGTTACGATCTGCGGAAAGATCGAGATGGCGAACATCATGGCTATCATTATCACGATGTAAGGAATGACGCTGATCGACATTCGTCCGATGTGAACCTTGCCGATGCCCGACAAGGCATAAAGATTGATGCCAAATGGCGGGTGGATCTGCGCCACTTCGACGGCCAGCACGACAAAGACGCCGAACGCCAGAGGATCCATGCCGATGGCCTTGGCGAGCGGAAACATGATCGGTACCGACACCAGCATCATCGACGTTGCCTCGAGGAAGGTGCCGAGCAGGATATAGATCAGCACCATCAGAATCACGACTGCGAGATAGCCGAACCCCGAGGAGGACACCAGATCGACCACCATCTGCGGCAACCCGGTCAACGTGAAGAACTCGGTGAGCGCCTGGCCGAAGGCGATCATCATGAAGATCATGACGCTGGTGCGTGTCGCCTTCATGGTCGCATTCCAGAAGTGCTCCCAGCTGAGCGTTCGGGTCAGAAGGCCGACGGCGATCACGTAGGCGACCGCCAGGGCCGCAACTTCGGTTGGCGTTGCGAGCCCGCTATAGATGCTGGCCAGGACCCCCAGTGGTAGCAGCAATACCAGGAAGGCCTCGCGCGTCACCCGGATGCGGTCGCCCCAACTCATCGGCATCGGATCGGAGCGCACGCCGGAGAAGAAGATGGCGTAAAGCGCCATCAGCCCCGCGAGTAAAACGCCCGGCACGGCCCCGGCGATGAACAATTGAGCGATCGATTGCTCGGTCAGCACGCCGAAGATGATCATGGCGATGCTGGGTGGGATCAGGATGCCGAGAGTGCCGCCTGCGGCAATCAAGGAGCCACTGAAATGAGGTGTATAACCGGCCCGGACCAGGGCAGGAAAGGCGACCAGGCCAATCGTGACCGCCGTCGCTACCGACGATCCGCAGATTGCTGCGAAAATGGCGCAGGCCGTTACTGTTGCAACACCGAGCCCGCCTGGCACGGGGCCGACCCAGGCACGCGCGAACTTGAACAGCTTCTCGTTCAACCCCGCCACCTCCATGAGCGTGCCGGCAAAAATGTAGAGCGGCACGGCGATCAGCAGGAAGTTGCCGAGCGACTGGTATACAGTGAGCGCGAGGTTGAGCAGCGGCGTGTTGCTCTCGTCGAGCAGCCACACGCCGCTGAGCGCTGCGATCCCCATGGCGCCGAAGATCGGCGTTCCGGCGATCACGAGGGCGAAGAAGAACAGAAGGATGCCGAGTGCAATCATCGCGGCTCCTGCCGAATGCGATGAATAAGAGCCACGATGCGTGCCACCAGCGCGAACAGCAGCGCGACGAAGCCCAGGAGCAACACGAGCTGCGGTACTGCGAGCGGAACCCCCACTATGGTCGACGAGCGGAGCCCGAACTGCAGGGAATTGTCGACGAGAGCCAACAGGCCCCAGCACAGGCCGGCAATCAGCAAGGTCACCAGGCACCAGACGGCCAACCCGATCCACCGGCGAGTGCGTGGACGCAACAGGTCGACCACAAGATGCATGGCGAAGTGTTCGTTGTGGCGCAGGGTCTCGGCCGCACCCAGAACGGCGACACCAATCACCATGTAGCCGGCGACCTCGGTCGCCCAGTCGGTTGGATGGCCGAGGAAACGGGCAAACACGTCGTAAGTCACGATCGCCGTGATGACGATCAGCATCGCGCCGCCGAGATACGCACCCAGCCGACTGATGCCGTTCACCAGTTTGAAGAAGAAGCCCTGCTCGGAGGCCTCCGGGGCCTCTTCCGCTTCGAGTTTCACTTCGCAGCACTCGCGGCGAGGATGGGCGCCATGATTTCCTTGCTGAAGTCCTTGCCCCGGGCGAGGAGAGGCGCCGTCGCCTTGGCCCACTGTGCGAACTCCGGCATTGTGGGATCGAGCAGCGTCACCTCCATGCCTTTCTCGCGGTACTGATCAGCAAGCCCGGCACGGTCCTTGATGATCGCGGCCCGGCAGGTCAGCTCGGCTTCGCGGATCGCTTTGGCGATGGTCTCGCGGTCGGCCGCGGAGAAGCTGTTCCACCATTGCAGGTTGGCGGCGAAGCCTTGCATGCCGGTGCCAGTGAATGCGCCCGGAACGATAGCGAACTTGGCGACCTCGTAGATGCGCTGCGACTGGATCCCCTGGAATCCGATGACGGCCGAGTCGATCGTGCCATGCTGCAGCGCTGTGTATACCTCGGCGAAAGGAATGGCGACTGGCGAGCCGCCCAGCACCTTGATCAACTCCGCATGCATCTCGGCCGGTGCACGCATGCGCAGACCCTTGACGTCCTCTGGTGCCAGAATCTTCTTCGATGACACGATCGCTGGCGAGCCGATATCGGTCATGGCGAGCAGGGTGGCACCCCTGGTGCGGAACTCCTTGTCGAGCACTTCTTTGAAGCCGCCTGGCTGATCGCACGCCGCGGCGACTTGCTCCATGGTCATCGCCGTTGGGAGCGACAGCGCGCCGACGTCCTTGATCAGTCCCGACCAGCCTTGCACGGTGATCCAGCCGAACTTCACTTTGCCGGTCGGAATTGCGATCGGCATATCGACGTCCTGCGCCAGTTGGCCTGCAGGATAGTGCTTCACCGTGATGCGGCCTTTGGTTTCGCGCTGCAGGGCCTCTCCGAGCGGTCCCAGGAATTGCACGATGTTGATGTGCGTCGGGCTGCCCCAAGTGGCGAGGGGGATAACGATCTTGGCCTGTGCCCGCACCACCGCCGGCGCAGCAAGCGGGGCCGCAGCCAAACCCGCCAGCAGCGGCCGGCGCCGTAGCATGATCTTGTTCATTGGTTCTCCTCCCGTTGTTAAGGCGCGAGTGTGGCGGTCAGGAATTCGTCTCCTCAAGTCATGCTCTCGCAAACCAGCCATGCGCATTCACATATGTGAATGCATACGTCGCATTCTCCGAAATCGGTTGAAGGCGCAGCGACTCGGCCCGCAGTCTTCCCTCGAGGATGGTATGGAGGGACCGATGGGCGAGGGCAGGCTGGTCATTCGCGGCGGCACGATGGTTGACGGGACCGGTGCTGAGCCGCGCGAGGCCGACGTAGCGATCGAGAACGGCCGCATTGTCGAAGTAGGTCGGGTCAGAGGCGGCGCCGACCAGGAGATCGACGCCAAAGGTCTCCTCGTCACCCCAGGTTTCGTCGATATCCATACGCATTATGACGGCCAAGCGACCTGGAGCAGCCACATCGCTCCGTCGGCGTCGCACGGCGTGACTACGGCGATCATGGGCAACTGCGGCGTTGGCTTCGCGCCCTGTCGGCCCGAGGAGCGCGACATGCTGGTACGCCTGATGGAGGGCGTTGAAGACATCCCTGGTATCGTGCTTGAGAAAGGCCTGCCGTGGGGTTGGGAATCCTTCCCCGACTATCTCGACGCGCTCGCGAAGCGCCAGTTCGACATCGACCTCGGTACGCAGGTCCCGCACGCAGCGCTCCGCATTTATGTCATGGGCGAGCGTGCTGCCAAACGCGAGCCTGCCACGGAAGCGGATGCTACCGCAATGGCACGGCTTGCTGCCGAGGGCGTGCAGGCAGGAGCGCTCGGCTTCTCGACATCACGCACGCTCGCCCATCGCAGCAGCGACGGCATGCCGACGCCGACCCTCAACGCTTACGAACCGGAGCTCATTGCCATCGCGGAGGCGATCGGGCGCACCGGCCGCGGCGTGCTGCAGGTGGTGACCGACCATCCGTCTGACGATGCCGAATTCGCCATGCTGAGCGACCTTGCCCGGCGCTCTGGCCGTCCCTTGTCGATCTCGCTCGGCCAGGCCGATCGGGCGCCTGACCGCTGGCGCCATGCGCTCGAGCTGATCGAAGGTGCGGTGGACTCGGGTCTGCCGATCAAAGCGCAAGTCTGCGGTCGCGCCGTCGGCTTGATTTACGGTTTGGAACTGTCACTCAATCCGTTTTCCAGCCATCCAAGCTGGAGCGCGATTGCTGATTTGCCGCTCGCGAAGAAGATCTCCGCAATGCGCGACCCGGCCTTCAAGGCGCGGTTGCTCGCCGAGCAGCCGGCTGATCGTGCCAGCGCGGAGCGGCTGTTCAACTTGGAGCGCCTCTACCCCTTCGCCGAGCGGCCCGACTACGAGCCCCCAGCCTCCGATAGCATCACAGGCCGCGCCCGGGCCCTTGGTCGGGACCCGGCGGAATTAGCGTACGAGATGCTGCTCGAGCGTGACGGCCACGCCACGTTCTACCGCCCGCTGCTCAACTACGCCGCCGGTAACCTCGACGCCTGTGCCGAGATGCTCAGCCATCGAGACAGCTTGGTCAGCCTGGGCGATGGAGGCGCCCATTACGGCTTCATCTGCGACGCCAGCCTGCCGACGTTCATGCTCGCCCACTGGACGCGTGACCGCCGCCACGGCCGTCGCTTCTCGGTGCCGGAGATGGTCAGGGCGCTCAGCCATGACAATGCTCGTGCCGTTGGCCTCACCGACCGCGGTGTGATCGTTCCCGGTGCCAAGGCCGACCTCAACGTCATCGACTACGACCGGCTGCAGCTCCACGCACCGCGGGTCAGCTACGATTTGCCGGCAGGCGGCCGCCGTTTGCTGCAGGATGCCACCGGCTACCGTGCCACCATCGTCAACGGAGTCGTCACTCAACGCGACGACCAGCCGACCGGCGCGCTGCCGGGCAGACTCGTGCGCGGAGGAGGGGGCTGACGGCCATGGACGGCAGCCCCGCGGTTCGCCCCGAGCTCCCCCTCCACGAGCCGCGTCCCGCTGGCGCACCGACGGCGCTCGCCGGCATCTTGGTCGCCGACTTCTCCCGGGTGCTGGCCGGCCCGGTCTGCACCCAGCTCCTCGCCGATTTCGGTGCTCGCGTCGTCAAGGTCGAGCATCCCGATGGCGACGACATGCGCCACGCCAGCCAGGCCTCGATCGGCGGCTTGACGGCGGCTTTCCTGGCGCTGAATCGTGGCAAGCAGAGTCTTGTGCTCGATCTCGCGACCCCGGCCGGCCACGAAGTCGCGATCGACCTGGTGCGTCAGGCTGACGTGCTGGTCGAGAACTTCACGCCCGGCGTCATGGAACGCCTTGGGCTCGGCTATGACACAGTCGCAGGGATCAATCCGCGCCTTGTCTACTGTTCGGTTTCGGCCTACGGCCAGACAGGTCCCGCTGCACGCAGATCGGGCTACGATCCTGTGATCCAGGCCGAGAGCGGCCTGATGTCGCTCAACGGCTTCGCTGATCGCCCGCCAGTGCGCATCGGCCCGCCGGTGGTCGACGTCTCGACGGGCATGATGGCCTGCAACGCCGTGCTCGCCGGCTTGCTCGCCCGCCAGCACACCGGCTGCGGCCAGCATGTCGAGGTGGCGCTCTTCGACACCGCGACCAACCTTGGTGCGCTCTATGGCATGTCGTATCTGGTCGACGGCAACGTCCCCACCCGCTTCGGTCAAGCGCCACCGGGCGCTGCGCCAGTTGATCTGTTCGAGGCGAGCGATGGGGCGTTCTATCTTTGCATCGTCAACGACAGGTTGTTTCGCCGCCTTGCGGTCGACGTGCTTGGCCAGCCGGAGCTTGCCGACGATCCACGCTTCGCGACGAACCGAGCCCGCGCCGCCAACCGGACAGCTTTGTTCGCTACACTGAAGGCCGCCTTTGTCGCTCGATCGCGTGCCGACTGGATGGGCCGCCTGCAAGCGGCCAACGTCCCGGCGGGCCCGGTCCGCACTCTGGCCGAAGCCTTTGCGAGTCCTGAAATGGCGGCGAGGGGACTTGCCCGGTCGCTGCCGCACGATATAGCAGGCAGCGTGCCCAATATTGGACCGCCCGTCCGCTTCTCCCATACACCGGCCGCCGCGCCAGTGCCGGCGCCGGCGCTCGGCCAGCATACGCAGGCCGTGCTCGCGGAACTGCTCGGGTACGACAAGACGCGCTGTGCAGCACTCGCCGCCGGAGGTGCATTCGGAAAGGCGCATGACGGACCAGCAGAGAGGAAATTGCCATGAACGACGGCGCCATCAGCAGCAAGATTCCCGACGCTTTCCTGCCTGTCCGACCCGAGTGGCTCGCCCTTCAGGCCGATGAGCCGGTGCTCGAGCCGGACCTGCCGATCGTCGACCCGCACCATCACTTGATGGACATGCGCGGGCATCAATACATGCTGCCCGACTTTTTGGCCGACGTCGCGACCGGTCACCGACTGGTCGCCTCGCTTTTTGTCGAGTGTCGCGTGTTCTACCGCCCGTGGGGGCCGGACGACCGCAAGTCGCTGGGCGAGACCGAGTTCGTCAACGGTGTGGCGGCGATGAGCGCCAGCGGCCTGTACGGCCAGACGCGAGCCTGTGCTGGCATCATCGGCAATGTCGACCTGCGCTTCGGCGATCGTGCCCGTGCCGCGCTTGAAGCGCACGTCGCCGCAGCCGGTGGACGCTTCCGGGGTATTCGCAATGTCGCAGCTTGGCACAAGGATGGATTGCGGGCCACCAGCGCGAATCCGCCACCTGGCCTTTTGCTCGATCACGAGTTCCGCAAAGGCTTTGCGGCCCTGGCGCCGCTCGGTCTCACGTTTGATGCCTGGCTATTGCATACCCAGCTCTCGGACCTGATCGATCTTGCGCACGCCTTTCCTGACACCATCATCATCTGCGACCATATCGGCGGTCCCGCCACCTTCGGGCCCTATGCCGGCAGGCGCGAGGACGTGTTCGCCGATTGGAGTCGCTCCATGCGCGAGTTGGCGCGTTGCCCCAACGTCAATGTCAAGCTGGGCGGCATGGGCATGCATGTCCTGGGCTTCGACTTCCCGAACCGCCCACGCCCTCCCTCGTCGGCCCAACTGGCGGAAGCGTGGAAGCCCTATGTCGATCTTTGCCTCGACGCTTTCGGTCCACGTCGCGCCATGTTCGAGAGTAATTTCCCGGTCGATAAGGGAACGTGCAGCTGGCTGGTGCTCTGGAACGCTTTCAAGCGGCTGGCGGCGAGCGGCTCGGCCGAGGAGAAGCGGGCGTTGTTCCACGACAATGCCTGCCGGATCTATGGCCTCGATCTGGCCGCCCAAGGCATCGTGATTTGAGCGGATTGCGGCGCGTGCGGGAAGTAGCTGTCGCTGACGGTACCCTGGCCTGGGATGTCCTCGAGATCACACCGCCCTGGCTGTCCGACCCGAGCACGGTCATCCTGCACCACGGGCTGGGCACCAGCGCGGACATGTGGAGCGAATGGCTCCCACGTCTTGCCATGTACCATCGTGTCGTGCGCTTCGATATGCGGGGCTGCGGCCGTTCGAGTGCCCTCAAGCGTGGCGCAAAGCTCGACCTCGAGCTGTTCCGCAATGATGTATTGGCGGTGGCCGATGCCTCCGGCGCCCGGCGCTTCCATCTGATCGGCGAATCGTTCGGAGGCACCGTCGCGCTGTTCACCGGCGCAACGTGCCGGGAGCGGCTCCTGTCGATCACGACCATCTCGTCCCCACATCGCGGGGCCCGGATGCGCATTCTCGAAGGGTGGCGGGAGTTGGCGGATGGCCCTGAAAGTATGCGCGCATGGTCGGAGCGGATGATGACCTACCGTTTCTTTGACGGGGCTGTATCGCCGGAAGCGTTGAATTGGTTCCAGGCTCTGCAGGATCGTACCGATCCGGCTCTGGTCCGCGGCGTCGCGCAACTGGTGAGGAACATGGATCTGACGCTGCTGTTGCGCGATCTGGATCTGCCTGTACTGCTTGTCGCTCCCGATTCCAGCCCGTTCGTCGAGGCAGAGCTCGTATCCGAGCTGCACGGCATATTGCCCAGGAGCTCGCTGCAGGTCTTTGCCGGTACGCGGCACGGGCTGGCGTTCTCGCATGCCGCAGCATGTGCCGATTTGTTTCGAACGTTCTCGGCTGCGCTACCATCGAATTGAGAATAGGTAACAGGCTGGGGCAGGCTGCTGCGGGATGCGATGGGCCGCCGGCCGCAAGCATTGGCTTTTCGGCAGCTTTCTCTGACTTGCCGATGGAACGATTGATTGCCCTGCAAAGGGGCGAACTCATCCGATAAATGATATGGCACTGCCTGAGCAGTTGCGTTTCTGATCCGGTGTTGAATCACTCGGCTCATCCCATCCGATCAAGTCAGTGCGATTTGGCGGGGTGGCACTGGATACTTGGATCTTCCTTCTTCTCAGGTTATCGGGAAAGATCATGATATCTCTTCGTCAAGCATGGGCGACCTTGCAGCCCAGGCTGAAAATATTGGAGCCGGTGCAGTTCTCCTCCGACCATTGGTCGCTGATCGAGCGCCTCCATGGGAACTTCAATGATCGCGAAGTACATACGCGTTTGCCGATACCAATCGCCCGCTTCCGGGAGGCTGCAAGGGAAGCGATCTACGAACATGCGAAACAGTTCGACGATGTAAAAACGGTGTATGTCGATGACAGCTGGTTTGTCGAAAAATTTTCAAACGGTACGCCCGACACGATGGCGAACTATGTACGCCTCTATAACGACGACGTTGATGAAATGATGAGTGTGCTTGTTCCTTCAGCGCGCTTTCGCAAGGAGCATTATGCATATGGAAAATTTACAGTGCCCGAACCGCATGGCCTGCACACAGACCATAGCGCGGAGGATCCGGAGGGCGGTGGAGAACCAATCTGCATAGCCAGGATCGAAGCGCTGGGGATGCACTATGTCGCCGGTGATTACAAGGCGCATGACCCCAGAACGCAGGGCATGCTCAAAGCCTTGAGATATTGGATTGCTGTTCCCGAGGGTCAGCCGGAAGATATTCTGGACGAACTTCTGAAACAGGGAACCCTCAAGACCATTCCGGTAAACCATGTCATGCTGATGGTTGCCGGGAACAGTTCGGGGAACGCCCAGGTCACGCAACATATTGCCGCCAGGCCTCCCAACAGCGGGCTGCATTCCGCGTTTTTTCAGAGGCAGTACAAACTCACATAAGAGTTACCTGTCATCTAAGAGTTACCTGTCATCGGAGGAGGCGCCGGAGTCTTGCGCCGACGGTGGGCTCTCTGCGGCGCGGGCAATGGCAGCGGCCGGCCGGAACCTCGAAAGTTCCGGTCTCAGTGCCCTTGGCGTGGAGAATCGACCGAACGTCGAGGCTCTGCCGCAGTGCGCGATGGTGGATTGGATCTCCCCAGACATCTCCATGAAATCCTTGAGGCGCACGGCGTCCATGGCCACATTGTCATCTCGAATGGACCTGCTGTCCCAACCAGCTTGCCAGCAAAGGATTTGAAGAGAATGAGCAGTGCCTCCGATTACGTGCCGCCGAAAACCTGGTCGTGGAACAAGGCAAGCGGCGGCCGCTTCGCCAACATAAACCGTCCGATCGCCGGCCCCACACACGAGAAGGAACTGCCCGTGGGCCGTCATCCGATACAGCTCTATTCGCTGGGAACGCCCAATGGCCAAAAGGTCACGATCCTCCTCGAGGAGTTGCTGGCCCTCGGGCATGCCGGTGCAGAGTATGACGCTTGGCTGATCAAGATCGGCGAGGGTGACCAGTTCGGCAGCGGCTTCGTGGCGATCAATCCCAATTCCAAGATCCCGGCTCTGGTGGATCGTAGCGGACCCGCCCCCATCCGCGTCTTCGAATCGGGCGCGATCCTGCTCTATCTCGCCGAGAAGTTCGGCGCCTTCCTGCCAAAGGACGGCGCGGCACGCGCAGAATGCCTGTCCTGGCTTTTCTGGCAGATGGGCAGCGCTCCTTATCTCGGCGGCGGGTTTGGCCACTTCTATGCCTACGCGCCGACGAAGATCGAATATGCCATCGACCGTTTCGCCATGGAGACTAAGCGGCAACTGGATGTGCTCGACCGACGGCTGGCCGAAACGAGCTACCTCGCCGGCGACACCTACACCATTGCCGACATCGCCGTATGGCCATGGTACGGCGGGCTGGCGAAGGGTCTCTTGTATGGGGCGGGCGAGTTCCTGTCGGTGCAGGATTACAAGAACGTTCAGCGTTGGGCCGATGTCATCGGCAACCGGCTGGCTGTTCGGCGGGGGCGCATCGTCAACCGCCTCCAAGGTGACCCAAAAAGCCAGCTGCATGAACGCCATGACGCCAGCGATTTCGAATTTCGAACGCAGGATAAACTTGCAACCCAAAGCTAGGGTTTCAAAGAAGCACGCGCATTAGCCAGCGATATGCTCTTTGGCGAAGGAACCACGCCAAGTCGTCCTCCGGCCGAGAGATCTATCAGCAGCCATTGTGTGAGCTCGCGTCCCTCGATTGTTTCACTATCGGCGGCGTCTGGTGGTTTCGCGTCCAGTCTGCGTCTCGACTCCGCCGAAGCCCACCCGTTCGGCTTCGGCGGCATTCCGGATTGCCGTTACGATGTCGCCAATGACGTCGGCCTCGGCGTCGAGCGGGTAGACAAGATGGGCCGATAACGAAAATTCCGGTGCTTCGGCCCATTTTACGAGCTTCCCGCGGGCGAGATACGGACGCACGAGGCGGATCGGAAAATATCCGGCGCCGCCATTTTGCAGGACGTGTTGCAGGCCGAGCCATCCGATGCTGGCGGTGAGCGCCGGCCCCTGAAAGTCGGGAAAGCTCGTCCCGTGCCTGCCGAGGAACTCCGGTCCCCAATCGACATAGACGTAATCCGGGCCCAGCCCAGACTTGGCATTTTTTTCCGTGGAGACAAACACGAGGCGTTCATCGAACAAATGCTCGATCTTCAGGCCAGGCCGGCTCTCCGGCGTATACATGATGCCGATGTCGAGGCGACCTTCGATCAGCCCGCGCATGAGCTCGTCTTCGAGGCCGATTTCTGCCCGCAGCGCGACATCGGGTGAGCGCTGCAACAGGCGGGGAAGCAGGTTGATGAGAAACTGCTCCCACAGTCCAAAGCGCGCACCGATTGCCACGCTGGCCCGGAAACGCTGAGCGACGCCAACATCGTGACGAGCCTGCTCGACAGTGCGAACGAGCGTGGATGCATGTTTCTGGAAGCGCCGGCCGGCTGCGGTCAGCGTGGTGCCGCCTTTGTTGCGGATAAATAGCCGGCGGCCGAGTGCGTTCTCGAGCGTCCGGATCCGTGTGCTGATCGTGGATTGCGTGACGTGAAGACGCTCCGCGGCGCTAACGAAATTGCCTGTGGTCACGACGGCCAGAAAGGTGCGCGCCAGCTCGGTGTCCATGCAGGTTCGTCCTATAAATCGAAGGATCCGATATTATCCGTCACAATTCTTCATTTTACGAATATAAAACTGACCCCTATCATCGCGCCATGAGTTTCATTGCCGGCAAGGCCGAGGTCATCGAGTTCCTCAACGAACTGCTGGAGGCGGAGCGCGCCGGTGCCCGGGTCGCGCTCGATACGGAACGTGAGGCGACAGAACCTGCAATGATCGAGGTCATGCAGGGCCTTCAGCGGGACGAAGCACGTTGGTGCATCATGCTGTTGCGTCAGATCGAACGGATCGGCGGCGAAACTTCGCCGCACGTCGGCTCTCTCCACGCCAAGGCGATGGCGATCGATGATCTTAAGGCACGCATCGCTTTCCTCAATCGCGGCCAGGGATGGGTCGTGCGCAAGCTTCGCGAAATGATTCCTCGTGTCGACGATCAGACGCTCTACACCGATCTTGCCCACATGCTGTCGTCGCACGTTGCGAATATCACGATTGCGAACTCGGCCCTGGTCTGACAATGAAACCCGGGGACGATCATCAAGATTGGGAGGATGAATATGCCTCCCCGCCATGCTTCATGCATCGAGAGCCGATATCCGGCGAGCCCATGACCAGCAACACGCGCTCGTGGGCCGATGTGAAGCGATGGCGGAAAGTCGAGCGCGAGCGACTGGGTAGAATACGGCTCACCATCGGGCAGGAAGATCGGCGTCGATACTCCGAGAATATCGCGCTCGAGCTCGACCGGCTCGTGGGAGATATTTCCGGCCGCATTGTCGGAGCCTATTGGCCGTTTCGTGGTGAACCGAACCTGTTGCCGTGGGTCGAAAGTCTCCAGGCGCGAGGGATCGTCTGCTGCTTGCCGGTGGTGGTTGCATCGAAGACGCCGCTCGTCTTCCGGCAGTGGCGTCGGGGCACGCCCATGACCCAAGGTGTGTGGAGTATTCCAGTGCCAGCGGAAGGACAGCACGTGGTGCCCGACATCGTGCTGGCGCCAGTCGTGGGATACGATCAGGCTTGCTATCGCCTGGGCAACGGCGGTGGCTATTTTGACCGCACCCTTGCGGTGCTGAGGCCTCGCCCCCTGGTCATCGGCGTGGGATATGCACGACTGCGGATCCAAACGATCTACCCGCAACCCCACGATGTCCCGATGGATGTGGTCGTGACGGAGGGCGGCGTGATAAAGCGTGTCGCCGCGACGAGCTGAGCGGGCATGCTTTGACGCGCATCAGTCAAGAGCCGCTTGTTGTAGCGGACTTGGAGGCAGATGAGACGCGCCGCGGCGGCGAGGAAATGCAAATGAAGATAGGCCTCGTCTCCGATGTGCATTTGTCCGTCGGGCTCCTGCCGTTCCCGGAGACGTCCGTGGACGTCCTGGTGATTGCGGGAGACATCGCCCGTCCGGCCCGCGCGATGGAATGGGCGCGGCAGACGAAGCGTCCGACACTCTACGTTGCCGGAAACCACGAATTCTACGGCAGTGACCTTTCGACAACCTATGCACGCCTGATCGAGTTGTCTCGGGACACCAATATCCGCGTGCTCGAACGGGCGGAATGGATCTACCAGGGCGTCCGCTTTCTTGGCTGCACGCTGTGGTCCGACTATCGTCTATTCGATAGCGAAGAGGCCCGGGCGACAGGCTTGAGCGATGCGACCAGGCTCATGTACGACTTTTCGGCGATCAAGGTCGCGCCCGACTTTGAGGAACTGTTCACTCCCGCGCTGTCGCAGCTCCTCTTCGCACAGTCCGTCGCCTGGCTGGACGATTGCTTCGCGCGCCCTCATTCGGGCCCGACGGTGGTCGTGACCCACTTCGCGCCGACACCACGAAGCATTGCCGACCGTTTCAAAGACTCCTCGATCAACGCATCGTTTGTGTCCGATCTCACGGACAAGATCCTCCACTGGCAGCCGGATTTCTGGCTGCATGGCCATACCCATGACAGCTTCGATTACCGGGTCGGCCGGACGCGAATCGTTTGCAACGCCCGCGGCTATGCCAAGGATGGCCGGGTCGAAAACGCCCGATTCGACCCCGAGTTCGTCGTCGAAATCTGAGTATCCTTAAGGTTATTCGGACCTGCCGCCGCCTTGCATCTGGTTCGGCCGCTATCCCTCATGCATAAAGGCAGCCATGCAGCGTCGACGAAAGGGGCGCCGATGGCCGTTCAGCGGAAAATGGCGACAAAGCCCATGGAGGATCATCCCTTCATCGCCAAGCTCAATCGTTCGATAAAGCTGGATGACGCCGACATGGCGGCACTCGATGCCTTGCTGAGCCGCCGCATCACCGCCAAGAAGGCCAAAGATCTCATCGTCGAAGGCTACGAATATCCGGCGCTGCATATCGTCGAGAGCGGATTCGCGATCCGCTACAAGCTCCTGCATAACGGCAAGCGTCAGATCGTGAACGTCATCGTACCGGGCGACATCATCGGCTTTCCGGCCTGCTTCTACGAATATGCCGTCTTCTCGGTCACTGCGCTCGGCGATATGAACCTTCATCATGTCTCCCTCGATTCGTTCACCGACCTTTGCCTGAGCAGGCCGAACATCGCGACGGCGCTCGTCTGGTTTGCGGCTCGCGAAGCGGCGATATACGCCGAGCACATCATCGATACCGGACGGCGCGAGCCACTGGAGAGGTTGGCACACTTTCTTCTGGAGATGTTGACGCGCTTGCAGGTGGTTGGCTGCGCGTCGGAAAGATCCTTCGAAATGCCGCTGTCGCAGGAAGGTATTGGTGACGTCGTGGGACTCAGCGGCCCACATGTCAACCGCATGCTCGGTGAGCTCAAGAGCAAGGGATTGATTGCCGTGAGCGGGCACGAGATCACGATCGTCGACCGGGCGGCGCTGCAGATCCTTGGCGAGTTTCGTCCTGCCTATCTCGACCGTGTCCCGGTCCACGGGCGACCGCGCTAGACATCGATCGCCACTTCCGATGCTCCGTGGAAAGGGAAGCCGGAGCGCATGACTCGGCCGCGGGGGTGCTGCGGCCCATGCGCTCCGGCGGCAGCATGGGCGCCCGGGGAGGAAGGCCCACCTGCTACAGCTTCGCGGATATGGAGCTGCATCGACCGGCTCATTGCGAGGATGCCGGTTTACGCAAGGATTTCATCTCCTCGAACCTCTTGGTGACGTCGCGTAAAGTCGCTGCAATCCCGAGGATGCGGCCGGCGCGATCGCGAAAGGGCAGGATGGTGAATTCCACCGAGATGCGCGCCCCATCCCTGCGCAGGGCTGGGACCGCGAGGACATCTCCGGCGCCGTAGCGTGTCCTGCCCGTCCGCACCGTCTGGGCGAAGCCGAGTCGGTGTCGTTGACGAAGGGATTCGGGAACGATGCAGTCGAGCGGCTTTCCGATCATCTCGGCTTCCGAAAAGCCGAAGAGCCGCTCGGCACCCTTGTTCCAGAATCCGATCCGGCCTTCGGCGTCGGCATAGACGATGGCGTCGGGCGTCTCGGTTACGAAAGTCCGGTAGAAGCGGTCGACGTCGGGAGACATGTGTCTGCTGCGAAGGCTTACCGTGGGTGTCGGCGCCGCCGGATCGGTAGAAGCCTCGGGGTCAATCCGATGTAGAGCATGCCTGCGGCGACTGGGCTGATGACAACCAGCAGGAGCAGGCACCAGACAATGATGCCTCCCATCGCCGGATCAACCGGCTCGAGAAGCGGGACCGCCAGAGGGAATGCAAACGGCACGAGCAGCAGCAGTAACCACCAATTGCTCGGTCCCTGGCAGCGGTTTGGATGCGTCGACATGGCAGATCCTTCTCTCGTCAATAACGGATCGTTGTTTCCTTCGAGGCTAACTTGCCTGGCAACAGGCGTGCTCTGCCGTGAATCATTGCGCCTGCGCAAAGCATGCCCGGATGCGGCGGCTAACCTGTGAGGGGCGGGCGAAGGAACTCCGGCGACGAGGAGGAGCGAATGAGCAGCAGAAGCAGGCATGTGCGGCAGGCAATAGCTCCCACCAAGGCAAGCCATTCGGGCATGTGGATGATGCTCGCCCTCCTGGGCATCTTCCTCGCCTTGGCGTTGGCGTTCTCGTATGTCGGATGGAACACGTCGAGTGATGCGGGCGATCATCCGGTGCAGCAGATGTCGACGTCGGGATATGTTGCGATGACTCTGGTCATCGTGGTCACGCTCGCGCTGGGCGTCGGTCTCATGACCCTGGTCTTTTACAGCAATCACAAGGGGCATGACCAAGATGCCAATGCGGATCGTCGAAGGTAGAACCTCGTGCCGGCCATCGACATGCCTCTGCTTGGCGACAATCTCTTCGACTTCACTACGGTCCTTTGGTGTCGTGTCGACGCCAGGCTTGGTACGGGAGCGGGTAAAAGACGCCAATGGCAACGGCGGACTTGCTCTGCGGCACGGGTCGAAATTCCGATGAGCCGATAGAGGGGAGTGTGAAGAAGCAAGATGCGACTGATAGTGGGTGTTGTAGCAATGTTTGCGTTCCTTGAGGCTGCCGATATCGGCTGGGCGCAAGACAATCACGAAGCTGAAGAAGGTGCGAAAGTCTTCAAGCGTGTCTGTTCCGTGTGCCATGCCATCGACGCCGGCAAGAACAAGGTCGGACCTTCGCTCTTCGGGGTGATCGGTCGCAAGTCCGGCACCGTTCCCGGCTTTACCTATTCGGAGGCGATGAAGACGGCGGACATAACATGGAGCGACGAATTGATCGGCAAGTACATTGCTGATCCCAAGAAAGTCGTGCCAGGCAACAAGATGCCCTACGCTGGGCTAAAGAAGGAGGCGGAGCGCCGGGAAATCATTGCCTATCTCAACACCCTCCATTGAGAAGGTATCGCGACCTATACGTCGCAAGGCGATATATTAAAAGGTCCGCAAGAGGCGACAGAGAGGAGAGAATCGGGTGAGCCAGGACAAGACGGATTCGAGACCGGGCTTCGACGGAAACCAATCCAAGCGGATCAATTCATTCGATCTGATCGCCGATTTACACGCGAAGCGGCAGCCTTTTGCAGTCGCCACTGTCATCGAGACGGCGGGATCTGTCTCTGCCAAGACGGCATCGAAGGCCGTCATCGACGAAGATGGCAATATGCTAGGGGGATGGGTCGGCGGAGGCTGCGCCGAGGGCGCCGTTCGCAAGGCTGCCGTTGATTGTCTTGCGACAGGACGAACGACTGTGCTTGATCTCGATCTGGACGACGAAGTGCTGGGCACGGGTATGCCCTGTGGAGGAACCATGCGCGTCTATGTCGAGCCGGTTCTGCCGCAACCGTCGCTTTGGATTCTCGGACATGGAAGAATTGCCGAATGTCTGTGCCTCATCGGTTCGGAACTCGATTTCCACGTCGTGATCGATGATCCGGACGCGGATCGTGAGCATTATCCGGCAGCGTCGCAATTACTCATGGACGATCTCGACTACAGTCAAGTGAACCCGAGGGCGACAGACTTTGTCGTGATTGCGACACAACACAAGGGCGACCATGAATCACTGCAGGTCGTGCTTCGACGGCATGTACGCTATATTGGTCTGGTCGCCAGCAAGAAGCGCTCGAAGCTTGTTCTTGAGTACCTGAAAAAGGAGGGGATCGGCGACGCCGAGCTTGCGCGTGTTCATGCGCCGGCAGGATTGGACCTCGGCGCCCGCACGCCAGAGGAGATTGCTCTGTCGGTCATGAGCGAGATCGTTCTGCTGCGCCGCGGAGGTAGTGGCGAAGCAATGCTGAAGAAGCCTAGAAAGCGGGAGCAAGCCGTTGAGCGGGCGCTTTCATGATTGGATGAGGTCATGATGGTGCAAACGACACGGAAGCCGGATATACGTCTGAAACGGGCCTATGAACGGCCATCCGCAGACGATGGGACTCGTATCTTGGTCGACCGCTTGTGGCCACGCGGTGTGCGCAAGGCAGACATCGCCATCGAACAGTGGCTGAAGGAGGTGGCCCCGAGCACCGAGCTTCGTCGTTGGTTCGGTCACGATCCCGGACGCTGGAGTGAATTTCGCCGCCGGTATGAAAGAGAATTGTCACATAATGTCGAGGCCTTGAGAAAGCTCGGAGAATATGTGCAAAAAGGGAGGGTTACGCTCGTATATGCAGCGCGTGATCAAGAGCACAACGAAGCCATTGTGCTTCGCGACTTTCTTGTTCGGCATTCCTCACTGAGGAGATCCCTGGCGGGGCGCCGGACAGCTTGACCGACTCCTTCGGAGTCTCGCGTCGAAAGCCCGCAACAACGCAACGAAGGGATGTGTCGATGAGGCACATTTCATCACGATTCGCGCGTCGATGTGGGATCAGGCAATGAAGAAAGGCGATTGTGTCAGAGGGCGATCGAACCACTCAAACCCGTGCCTTCGATCTCGTCCGGGTCGCCCAATGGCCTGCCATCTATCCGGGGCGGGCGCTGCGCAATGAATTCTTCAACGAATGGCACGGGAGAGAAGAATCGTTGAGGGGGGCAGCAGAAGGCGTCGAAGCCGCCTACCCGGGCTTCCACTGCCGACGACCATAGGTGTCGCGTGATCTGGGCGGGAGAGAGCATGGATCTCATGCGTGACATTCCCTCAGCGGATGCCGGGATCCGAAATACGGCTTGCGTTCGGGAGAGTGTCGCTGTTGGCGGACATGGTTCGACGCTCCATTCTGGGGACGAAGGTAATTGATCGAACGAAGGTCAAAGGAAACGTCGAGATGTCTGAACCACTTCCCGCCTTGTGTCTCATCGCCGTACCCGGCCGCCGCCGCCGCACCATCGAATTGTGCCAGGAAACCGAGCGGCGTAGATTCGCCGGGATCTACGTACCAAGCCCGTTCGGCAACATGTCGATGTGCGAGGCGCTGTCCTGGAACACGTCCTCGATTGCCTTCGGTACCGCTATCGCGCCGATCTATCAGCGCACGATCGTTGATTTCGCGCAAAGTGCCGCGATGATGCACGAGGTCTCGGATGGGCGGTTTCGCCTCGGCATCGGCATTGCCCATGGGCCGTCGCACGTGCGGATGGGCGTGACGCCGGGCAAGCCGCTCTCCGACACGCGCGCTTTCATCGAAAAGTTCCGTGCCCAGGACGCATTCGGTCCTTTACCGCCGATCATCGTTGCGGCGCTGCGCAAGCGGATGGTGGCGCTGGCGGGCGACATGGCCGAGGGGGTGGTATTCGCCAACGCTTCCCTCTCACATATGAAGGAATCACTGGCGGCGCTGCCCATGGCGAAGCGGAATGATCCGGGCTTCTTTATTGGCAACATGATCCCGACCTGCATCAGCGACGATGTGGAAGCCGCCAAGGCGGTCAACCGGCGCACGCTCACCAATTACGCATTCCTGCCGAATTACCGGAACTACTGGAAGGAAGCCGGTTACGTCGAGGAAATGGAAGCGATCGAGACGGCGATTGCGCAAGAGCGCCGGGAGGATGTACCAAAATATCTTTCCGACAAATGGCTCTCGGACAACACCCTGTTCGGGCCGGCTGCGCATGTGCGAGAGGGCGTCGCTGCCTGGCGTGCGGCGGGCGTGCACACGCCGATTCTGGTACCGTCCTCGGCAGCCGGCAACCAGATGAAGGCGATTGAGGAAGTTTTTGCCGCATTCGGTTGATGGAAAGACGCTGGAGGTCACCCGCGATGCGTTACGGCTTCTATCTCCCTACCCGCGGTCCCACAGCCACGCGCGAGGGCGTCCTTGCCCTGGCGCGCGAAGGCGAGCGGTTGGGGTTGCATTCGGCCATGATCGCCGATCACGTCGTCTTCCCGGTAACGAGCGAGTCGGCATATCCCTACACTCTGGATCGTCGGCATCCGAGCGGCGGTGACGCACTCGAAACCTTCTCCATTCTGGGGGTGGTGGCGGGTGCGACGGAGAGGCTGCGCCTCGTCACTTCGGTGCTGGTGTTGCCCTACCGCAATCCGGTGCTGACGGCGAAGATGGTGGCGTCGCTCGATGTGCTGTCCGGCGGCCGGGTCACGCTGGGCGTGGGCGTGGGTTGGCTGAAAGAAGAGTTTGAGGCGCTTGGCAGTCCTGATTTCGAGCGGCGCGGGGCCGTGACCGACGAATGGCTCGCAATCTTCAAGCAGCTCTGGACGCGCTCGCCGGCGACTTTCAACGGCAAGTTCTACAGCTTCACCGACATACGGGCCGAGCCCTTCCCTCTGCAGAAGCCGCACCCGCCGATCTGGGTCGGCGGTCATTCCCGGGCTGCGCTCCGCCGCACTGCCCGGCACGGGGATGGCTGGCATCCGGTTGGCGCCATTGCTGCGTCGCCACTGCCGCCCGGCGAGATGCGCACCCATCTCGATACGCTCCGGCGGATGACGGAGGAGGAGGGACGGGATTTCTCGGCGCTCACCGTTTCCTACAAGGCACCCCTCTACGATTCGGCCATTCCCGATCGCGAAGGTGCCCGGCGCAGTTTTTCCGGCTCCGCCGAGGAGATCGCCGCCGACATTCGCTCATTTGCAGATATCGGTGTGCATGAGCTGATTTTCGATTTCCGCGGGGTGTCGATCGCCGGCAGCATCGAAAATCTGCAACGCTTCGCAGCCGAAGTCGTACCGCTGGTCGGCGATTGAGCGGTGCTGGCTCGCTGTGTCGTTGCCGCTTTTTGATCGGGTACCCGATTCTACTCAGTCCCAAACATCGATATCGATGGATGGGAGGGAACTTTCCTCGACCAGTTGCACGGCGATGATGTGATCGAGGCCGTCGCAAGGGTGATTTTGCATGCGACTCGATCCCGAAATGCCCCGTCATTCGTCCCCGTTGGTCACAGCCGGCACATCCTGGTCACAGCTGTCGGGAGACAGACTGGGCTATTTCCATATCAGTTCGAGTGCATGGAGGTCCCGGTTGCCTTTTCTGTGGCTGACGCTCTGCGATCCGGATCCGCAGACTAACGGGCAATTCATTTATTCGGGCGGGTTGATCAGGGCGGCGGCGAAGGCCGGCGCTGAGCTGACAGTGCTCGGCCTTGGACGGCAGCCGGGCTGCCCCTCTCGGCGCAGGGAGCCGAATATCGATTGGCAGTTCGCTGGTGATCGGCCGACGAGCCGATGGATGCAGCAGGCTTCCCTCTTTCCACCAATTGCGCTGCGTACATACGTGCCCGACATGCGCGCGGCTCTCGCAAAGCATCTGGCGTCCGGACATTGGGATGCCGTGGTATTGGACAGTTTCAATGTCGGCTGGGCGTTGCCGCATGTGCTGCGCTACCGTCGCCGAAATCCGCGGACCAAGATTGCCTATCTCGCCCAGAACCAGGAAACGACGGCCATGCGGATGCTCGCGCAGGCTGAAAAAGGCTGGCGCCGCGCCGTCCGGCTCATGAACGTGGCCAAGGCAGACCGGCTTGAGCGGCGCCTGGTGCGGACGGCTGACCTGGTGACGGCCGACTCGCCGGACGACTGCCAGGCTCTCGCGGCCTTGGCGCCCGACAAGCCTGTCTTTTTCTTGCCGCCCGGTTATGCGGGACCCAGGCTCGCACGACGGACCATCGATTCGAGCCTGCCGCGGCGTGTGGTTGTGGTTGGCAGCTTTGACTGGGCCGCCAAGAGGCTGAGCCTGGAAGCTTTCCTTTCGGTCGCTGCACCATTGTTTGCTGCCAAGGGGGTCGAGCTGCAGCTCGTTGGCCGCACCGAAGGCTCGCACGTGGCGGCGCTTCGTCACCGCTTTCCTTCGGTCGATATCGTCGGCACGGTGCCTGACGTCCGCCCCTATATGGCCGATGCCCGGATCGCGTTGGTGACCGACACGCTGGGCGGATTCAAACTGAAGTCATTGGACTATATCTTCAATCGCCTGCCGATTTTCGCTTTGGAGGGAGCCGTGCCGGGCACGCCCCTTCACGATGGCAGTGGCCTTCGCCTGTTCAAGGACCATGCGGCGCTCGCGCGTGCCATCGTCGACATGATCGACGACACTGCGGCTCTCAACGAGCAACAGGAAGTGGCCTACGATCTGTCGGTGAGCCGCTTCGACTGGACCGAGATAGGGCGCAGCTTGGTGCGCCAGATCCAGATGGCCCCGATCCAGCGAACCAAGGGCGCGGAAACGTGCGAGGATTACTTCGTGGCGGCATCGCATCGCGAAGCATTGCTCGCCACTGGAAGACGTCCGTCGGTTCAGGAATCTGACTGACCTGGCAGCGACAGCCGGACATTCTACCGCATCAGTGCGCACACAGGCAGCGCAGAGGGTGCGTTGCAATTCACGACGAAGCGCGGCAAAAGCAGGCCATCGTTTCATGAGTTCAGAGCTGCATTTTCTATGGGTCAGGGTAAGTGGAGTAAGGCTCTCGTCCATCTGCGTCCGTCGAAGATCGACGGCATTGGGTGCTTTGCCGACATCGCCATCAAGAGTGGCGAATTCGTCCGTGTCTGGGACACCGATGATAGCAAATGGGTGCCACTGAAGGAGGCGCATGCCTCCCGCTATCGGAACCTGTACAAGCGCTTCGGCATCCGAAGCTCGGGCGGCTACTGGGCACCGGTCGATTTCCTGCGCATGTCGGCCGGTTGGTACATGAATCATTCGACCTCGCCCAATCTGCAATCGGATGACGGCGAGGTCACCTACTTCGCCCTGGAAGACATTCCAGTCGGCGAGGAACTCACTATCGACTATCGGCGGATGGACGAGGAATTCGATAATCTCAGCCGCGATGTCGTGATCGGCAAAAAGCGGCCGTTCAGGAAATTGTCCTGACGCGTACCCTCACAGGAGCATTGGCTGCTCCGGCGGGTAGGTGATGGATGTGCCATCTACCCGCGCGAAGCTCGTGAGCGCGTGCGGGCGCCAGTTTGTATCCGACAGGATCTCGATCACCGGAACGCCGCGCACATCTAGCGCATCCGCGACCAACGATCGGTGACACCGCCAGGGCACGGCCTCGGCGCACATGATCGCGACCCGCCGGCCGGTGGCGAGGCGAATAAGAGTGTCGAGCCCTTCCTTGAAGGCTGAGGTCTGCATGTAATCTGCGTAACCACGGAAGCTCTCGTTGCGCCAACCGGTATTCGGCGAATCCTTGCGCGGTCGGCGCAATCCTCCCAGCGCCGGCAGCAACCGGTAGTCGATATTGCTCTCGCGCAGCGACACGCCGATCGCATCGGCGTTGAATTGCGGGTTGTGACGTGACCGCGGTACGCTCCGGATATCGACTAGGCATTCAATGCAATAGGCGTGCAACAAGGCGATGAAACGCTCGATGGGCAGGGTCGAATGCCCCACCGTGAACAGGGCGCCGTGGGGCCAGACAGTGTCCTGCGGGGAAGCAGGGCGGGTCATGCGCCACAGGAACGCTTGCACCCGATCCCGGGCGACAGCGCAAAAAGCCAAAGTTTCGTCTTGAACCGCCGGCCGATCAGCCAAAAATCGTGTGATGTCGACATGCGTTTCCAGCTTTTGAAGGACACGGTCGCCATGCCCATCAAACCCGCTCCCGCTGGTCGCCAACCCGCCACACGGGCGGACTTCCATCGCATCCTGGGCTCCCTTGATGATCCGAAGATTATCGACATTCTCAAGCTGAATCCTACTGTCTCGGATCTCGAACAGGCCGCGATTTGCGTCGCGGGCGATCAAGACACGCTCGCCAAGGGCGGTCATCGGGTGAGCAGCGTCGCAGTTCGGGTGGCCGAAATCATCGCCGCCGAGGAAGAGGAAGCCGACAGGACGCCGCCGCCATCGCCGGAAGCCTGAAAGCCGCCGCCGCGGCGAAAGGGGTCTCGCCCATCCGAAAACACCGAGGATGCCCGGCGCGGACACCCCTTGCAGGTCTCTCGGGAAAGGGCCATGTATTGGATACAGGCGCCGATTTTGCGCCAGTTCGATCGTTGCCGCACCCGCACTATTTCGCCGGGCGTCGGAACGAGAGAGGGGCTTGCTATGAAGATCGTAAGGCGGGAGGGCATAAACGTCCTCTCGGCCACTTTGCGCGCGCTCGCGGTGATCAGCTTCCTTGGTGCGACTGCGGCGCGGGCCGAGATGCCGGCGCCTCAATCCCTCGTTGCCTGGAAGCTCGAACCGAATGCCAAGCCCGCCCACTATGCGGTGGTCGAGCCGTCGCGGACCGATCTCAATATCGCAAACGTCGTGCTGGCCTGCGAGAGCGCCGGCGATCGCGGCATTTTGCAGCTCCAGCTCTACCTAAGGGACGACGGCCCGCTCCTGCCCGTGAACGCCGCGCCATCGCAGCTCAAGGATGAGCCACGCGCGGAGATCGCGATCGACAGCCGGATTTTCCCAGCCAGCCTCCTGTTCAGCGACGACCACGCCGTGCTCGCCGACGGGCAGGTGGAGAATATCGCCAGTGTGTCGGATGCGCTGATCGATGCCATGGCCGCCGGTCGAACCATGACCTTGCGCTTCGATCTCCTCGCCGAGCCTTCCGGGGCACCGGCCGCCTTCGACGGCGAGGCAGTGGTCGATCTGAGCGGTGGCAATGGACGGGCAGCCGTCGAGGCCGTCAGGCACTGCGCGGCATCGGCCTCGGATCGAACCGTGGGCCTCGGCCGCTGAGGGACGAATCGCCCCACCTTCAGGTCTTGATGCGATTGCTCGCTCGACAATTGCATTTGTCGATCTGGTGCAACTCGACCATGTTGCCGCAAGGATCGTTGAGAAAGACCTGCAGCGACTCAGGGTTCGTCAGTCCCTCGATCTGCCAGTAGGGCACGCCCAGGCGATCGAGCTCCGCTCGAGTCTCGATGATGTCAGCCACGGCGAGCGCGACGTGCGGCAGCGTTGGGTCCTGGCCCGGCCCCTTGGCCACGGGTGAGGGCTGCGCGCCGCCGAATAGATGGATCTGACCCACCTCGCCGACATTGATCCACATACCCGGGATGCCAGGAATGGTAGGTCGGCCCTGATCCCGCTCGAGCCCGAGCACGCCGGTGTAGAAGCTCTCCAACGCCTTCATCTTCTGGTCCTCCGCGTCGATGCGGAAGCCCGTGTGGTGGATTTCCAGAACTTTGATTGCCATCGTCCGATTCCCCTCTTCTCGACGATCCTCAGCCCATGAAGGTGCCGTCAGGATCGCCCTTTAACATGATGCGGCCGACCGCCTCGAAGTGTGCGTCGCGCGATTGGATTTGTTGCGAAAGCGTATGGATGTCGCGGAAGCGGCGCTCGAACGGCGTACCGAGGAAGATCGCCGAGGTGCCGGCCGCCTTGTAGACGCGGTCGGCGACGTCGAGGGCGTTCTGTATGCCATGGCTGCAAGCCAGGCGCACCCGGGCGCGCTGACGGGAGTCGAGCGGCTCGATATCATCGGCGCTGTCCCAGGCTTCCTTCAGCACCTCGATCAAATAGGCGCGCGATGCGCCCAGCGCCGCCTCGTGTCGTGCGACCTCGGACTGCACCGCCGGCGTGTCGGCGAGGAGCGTTTGGTTGCGCGGCGCCTTTTCGACCGTGAGGGCCATGAAAGCCTCGAGCATGGCGTGCGCGATTCCGAGCGCCACGCCCGCCACGCCCACGGCGTAGAGGCCCTGCTGGGTGAAGGCATAGAGTGGGCCGCGGTCCCGTCTGAGGGATGGATCCTCGCGCGTGCCGGAAAAGGCTTCGGGCACGAACACGTCGCGCACGCTGTAGCCTTCCGAGGCGGTCCCGCGCATGCCGAGCGTGCGCCAGTTGTGGATTGCCGTCGTCTGTGCCTTGGGCATCAGGAGCGTGCGCACGGTCGGGCGGCCGAAGCGGTTCAGCCGCAGCGAACCATCGGGTTCGACCACCTGGCAATGCACCCCGATCCAGTTGGCTTGTCGTCGGCCGCTGGAAAAATGCCATTCGCCTGTCACGCGATAGCCGCCGGGCGCTGCGATGGCGCGGTGCTGGTTGGGCGGCCCCCAAGAGATCAGGCCGCGCGGATCGCCGTAGATCGTGCGGGCCGCTTCGAGCGAAATAAAAGGCGCGATCAACGCAGAACTGTTGGAAACAAAGACGTTCCAGCCCACCGAGCCGTCATGGCGAGCCACCTCTTCGACCGCACGCAGATAGATCCAAGGCTCGATCTGGTCGCCGCCGGCCGAGCGCGGCAGCAGCATGCGGAAAAGCCGCGATTCGTGCAGCGTCGTCAGCACCGGTTCCGGGATGTCCTGGGTCGCCTCGATCTCGTCGGCGACGGCGGCGATCGCGGGCCCGATCTTGCGGGCCTGCGTCAGCGGATCCGTCTTGAGCGGTAGCGCGACGACATCGGTCATGAGGGACCTCCGCTATGGCCTGCAACGATTGGGACGGTAGGTCGCAGCCTTGTCAACGGGGCTGACCAACAGAGCAAATGGAAACACGATGTTTGTCGTCTGCGTTTTCTGACTAGAACGCGCACAACGAAATAGTTGTCCGTGATGTGGGCAGGAGGAACACCTTGCGGACGCATGAGATGCGGCGCCAAGGCGTCCTTGCCAATGGCGCGGCCCGAGTGGTCAGTCTTTTGGCGGCACCTTGGGAAGCGCGTGCACAGGCCAAGACCCTGCACATCGGCATGCGGAGCATCTTCTCGGGGCCCATCGCGCTTCTCGGCACTTCGTCGCGCAACGGGCTGTAACGGGACGCCGAGCGCATCAACGTCGCAGGCGGCTCCTCGGCCGGCAGGTGGCATTCGTGTTCCGGGCTTCCAATGGTCAGCCGCAGGAAGCGGCACGTGAGCTGGTGAACAGCGCAAGCGGCGTCACCATCCTGCTCGCCGGGCAGAACGTGCCCGTCATGCCCTTCGAATCGCCTCGCCTGTCGCCGCGATCGACAAAGGTCATATCGTCCATCGTGACCATATCGCCGGCCTCTGCGCCAGTTCGGACATCCATTGCCGCGATCTCGCGATGCAGTGCCATGACCTCGCTGGAGAAACCGACGAGGACCGACCAGACCGGCCGCAGCCTGCGCCAGCACCCGACCCTCGACAGCGACAGTGTCGTGACGCGGACCGATGCGGAGATCCTCGAATAACCGAGGTCAGCGTTCGGTATCGTAATGTCGCACGCGGTAACCCGCCCGATGGCGAAAATGTTATCTCCTTGCGAAAGGAGGCCTGCCATGTCGGGTCAGGTATTGGAGAGTGTCGGCTATCTTTTGTGGGCAGCAGGTTTCGTCATCTTGATCGTCGGCCTTGGGGTCGCGACGATCGGATACCGAAGGTTCACGCACCGGCATGATCACCGATGACATGATGCCGCAAGCTTGCCGTCATCGAGCCGGCCCCCTAGACAGGGCAGGTGAAGAAAATCCTCATCATCGGCATCGGTGCGGGTGACCCGCGGCAGGTGACAGTCGAGGCGATCGAGGCGCTGAACCAGGTCGACGTCTTCTTCTTCCTGGAGAAAGGTGCGATCAAGCAGGAGATGGTGGCGTTGCGCCACAGGATGCTTCGCCGCTACGTCAAGGACCGTCCCTACCGTATCGTCGAGGCGCCGAGCCCACCCCGGGAGCACGCACCGACTGATTATCTTTCTTCGGTCGACCGCCTCAATCGCGACAAGCAGGCGGCGTTTGCCCGCATGATCGATGGCGCGCTGGCTGAAGGCCAGTGCGGCGGCATCCTCGCCTGGGGTGATCCCGCGCTCTACGACAGCACGATCCGCAACGTTGCCGCGATCGCGGCCCGCTCCGCGCAGAAACTCGAGTACGAGGTCATTCCCGGCATCAGCAGCGTCCAGACGTTGGCGGCGCGCCATCGAATTACGCTCAATCGCATCGGCCAGCCAATCACAATCACGACGGGCCGACGGTTGAAGGAGGGGTGGCCCGACAAGGCCGACAGCATTGTCGTGATGCTGGACGGCGAAGAAACCTACAACCGCTTTGCCGACCAGGATATCGAGATCTTCTGGGGAGCCTATCTCGGCACGCCGGATGAGATCCTGATTGCCGGCCGCCTGAAGGAGGTCGTCGACCAGATCAACGATCTTCGCCGCAGTGCGCGCGAGAAGCATGGCTGGATCATGGACACCTACCTCATGCGAAAGGCAGGGCGTTTATGATTCAACGCTCCTGCGGCAGCAGCATCACAAGCTTGAAATCAGTGCGGCTGGCGAAGGTGAAAGCGACCTGCTCGTAGGACAGTCGACCGCCACGTGGTGGATCGAAGGTGCGCTCGCCGCCCAGCCGCTCCACCACTTCGTGATCGTTCCAGCATCGGGCGAAGAAAGTGTTGCGGGCCTTGAGGTCGTCGACCATCGCAACCAGCGCAGGATCGTCGATGTGACGGCCGGAATCGGCCCGAAACTCGGCCAGTACACGACGCGCCCGGCGGTTCCAGTCGGGAATGATCCTGCGCGACACCGGATTGAGGAAGATGTAGCGCAACAGGTTCTTGTCGTTGTCTCGATCGAGCCAACCCACGAACAGACGTGCTGCAGCGGCATTCCAGGCTCGTGCATTCCACAGGTGATCGAGGAGATAGGCAGGCGCTTTCACGGCTGCCACAGCGCCGGCCAACGCGGGCGGCACGTCCATGCCACTCTCGCACGCATCGCTCGCCGCCGGGTCTCGCTTGCCCGCGAGCTCGAAGAGATAGCTGCGCTCGGCCGGGGTGAGGTGTAGCGCACGGGCCAGCGCGGCGAGGGCCTGCGGCGAAGCCGAAACGTCACGGCCCTGCTCGAGCCAGGTATACCAGGTGACGCTCATGCCGCACTGCTGTGCCACCTCTTCGCGCCGCAATCCGGGCGTGCGACGCCGCTGGCCCGCCGGCAGGCCAACGCCGGCCGGGGAGAGACGGGCGCGCTGCGCGCGCAGGAAATCGCCGAGTACGCGCTTCTGGACGGCAGGGGTGGATGTCATGGTGGTGGCAGTACCAGGATAATGATCCTTCTTGTACCAGCTTGAAAAGTCTGGTGCCATGATGGGCATTGCTGCCGGGAGGCCCCATGCGCCGCTTTCATATCGCCCTCGCCGTCGCCGATCTCGAGGCTTCGATCGCCGACTACAGTCGCCGTCTTGGCGTGAAGCCCGCGGCGGTCGTGCCACGCAAATACGCGCTGTTTCGGACTGACCAGCTCAACTTTTCGATCAACCAGATGCCGGAGCGCGCGGGACAACTTCGCCATCTCGGGTTCGAGGACGATGCGGCGCGTGGCTTTTCATCCACTCATGACGTGAATGGCATCGAATGGGAGCTGTTCTCGCCCGCCGACCAGGACGCCAAGATCCCGGAAGTCTACGGCAACGAGGTCATCCGCGCCGCCGACTAGGTAGTGGCTCTGTAATTTGCGATCGCTTGGCGGTTGTCCCTTGAGGGTTTCAAGGATCTGTCCGCACTCGCCGGTCCGGGGATCGGTGGTGCTGTATCGGGTCTCACAAGGCCGGCCGT
>JAFEBU010000084.1 GCA_018242505.1 Pseudomonadota bacterium | reverse complement strand
GCACAATTTTTTCGAAAAGCAGAGATGCATAGACTGCAAAGCTGCTTCATCTGCGCCTGAAAGGATTTTCATTAGTGTATACAGGCGGTTAGTGGCCTCAGGAGGGTGCTTTGGGAAAGAACAAGAAATTTGTAGTCGCAATGATGATGCACGAAACCAATACGTTCTCACCCCTGCCCACTCCCATCGAATCCTTCGCCCGAACCGGCGCCCTCAGCGGACCGGCGGCGATCGGGGAGGCCGAGGGCACCAATACCTCCCTCGGCGGCTTCATCGAGGTGGCGCGCAAGGCCGGAGCGGAGTTCACCGTCCCGATGGCCGCGTCGGCCAATCCCTCGGGCCTGGTGACCAAGGCGGCCTACGAACAGATGACGACGGCCATCGTCGACGAGGTCAAGAAGGGGTGCGATGCGGTCCTGCTGGCCCTGCATGGCGCCATGGTGGCGGAGCACTATGACGACGGCGAAGGTGAGTTGCTGAACCGCATCCGCAAGGTTGCGCCCGACGTGCCGATCGCCGTCGCACTCGATTTCCATACCCAGATGACCGACGCCATGATCAAGGGCGCCACCATCATCACCGGCTACCGCACCTACCCGCATATCGACATGGCCGACACCGCCCGGCGCGCCGGGCGGACCCTGGTGCGTGCGCTGGCCGGTGAAGTCGAGCCGAAGATGATCTGGGGCAACCGCCCGATCATGAGCAGCTCGCTGGTCCACACGCCGTCGCGCGAGCCGATGAAGACTCTGATGGGCATGGCCAACCAGGCCGAGGACAGCGGCCAGGTGCTGAACGCATCGGTGTTCGGCGGCTTCCCGCAGGCCGACATCCCGCACCTCGCCCTCTCCTCCGTCATCGTGTGCGACAAGCGCACCGCCGAGGGCGAGATCCTCCTGAACCGGATCCTCGACACGGCATGGGAGAAGCGCGAGGGCTTCCTGTTCCATCCCGAGCCGCTGTCGGTGCAGGTTGCGCGCGCCAAGTCCTACACCGAGGGGCCGGTGGTCATGGCCGACCATGGCGACAACACCGCATCGGGCGGCACGCAGGACGTGATGAGCGTGATCGAGGAAGCCATCAAGCAGGACCTCGACAATGCCTGCGCCGGCCCGATCTGCGATCCCGCCTGCGTCCAGCAGATGATCAAGGCCGGCGTCGGCAACGAGGTGACCCTCGAGCTCGGCGGCAAGGTCGACATGCCGGCGATGGGCCTCAAGGGCAAGCCGCTCAAGATCACCGGCAAGGTGAAGGCCATCACCGACGGCCAGTTCGTGGTGACCGGCCCGATGGCGACCGGCACCACCATCCGCATGGGTCGTACCGCCGTGCTCGATACCGGCAAGATGCAGATCGTGGTCTCGGAGAAGCGCGCCGAGCCCTTCGATCTCGGCGTCTTCACCCATTGCGGCATCGATCCGCGCGCCAAGAAATACGTGCTGATCAAGTCGCGCCAGCATTTCCGCGCCGGCTTCGAGCCTATCGCCAAGCACATCGTGATGTGCGACGGCGACGGCTGCACCGCCTCGGACCTGAAGCTCTTCAAGTACACCAGGGTCAAGCGGCCGCTCTATCCGTTCGACCTCGACATGCGGCTCGGCCGTAACTCAACCCAGGAGTAGCTTTCATGGCCAAGTACGACACCGTGATCCGCAACGGCCAGGTGGCCGACGGCACGGGCAGGAAACTCTTTGCCGCCGACGTCGCGCTCAAGGGCGATCGGATCGCCGCGGTCGAAACGCCGGGCACGCTCAAGGGCGACAACGAGATCGACGCCAGGGGCAAGGTCGTGGCGCCGGGCTTCATCGACGTGCACACCCACGACGACACCGCCCTGATCGACAACCCGACCATGGCGATGAAGGCGAGCCAGGGCGTGACCACGGTCGTGTGCGGCAATTGCGGCGCTTCGGCCGCGCCGTTCACGCGGTCCGACATCGGCCATTTCCTGACGCTGATCGTGAAGAAGCAGGCCAATATCGCCAAGACCTTCGGCGAGTTCGCGACCAAGGTCGAGGCGGCGAAACCCGCCATCAACGGCGCCTTCCTGATCGGCCATTCGACGCTGCGCATGAACGCCATGGGCGACGACCTTGCGCGGCAGGCGAGCGCGTCCGAGATCGGCGTGATGCGCGACCTGCTCGACCAGAGCCTGGAACAGGGCGCGATCGGCCTGTCGAGCGGCCTCTTCTATCCGCCGGCGATGGCCGCCTCGACCGACGAAGTGGCCGAGATCGCCAAGCCGCTCGGCAAGTGGGGCGGCGTCTACACCGCCCACATGCGCGACGAGGGCGACCACATCCTGAAGTCGATGGACGAGACCTTCGAGATCGGCCGCCGTGCGGGCGCTGAAGTGATCGTCTCGCACCACAAATGCTCGGGCCGTCCCAACTTCGGTCGCATGAAGGAGACGCTGCCCAAGTTCACCGAGGCGATGAAGCAGCAGCAGATCGCCTTCGACGTCTATCCCTACGTCGCGGGCTCGACGATCCTGCGCAAGGAGATGCTCGACCGCGCCGACAAGGTGCTGATCACGTGGTCAGACACCGTGGCCGACGTGAGCGGCCGCGACCTCAAGGACATCGCCAAGGAGATGGGCTGCTCGATCTACGACGCCGCCGACCGCCTGCAGCCGGCCGGAGCGATCTACTTCATGATGGACGAGAAGGACGTGCAGGCGGCGATGGCGCATCCCGGCGCCATGATCGGGTCCGACGGCATTCCCTTCGACACCCATCCCCATCCGCGCCTGTGGGGCACCTTCCCGCGCGTGCTGGGCCACTATTCGCGCGACCTGAAGCTGTTCCCGCTCGAGGATGCGGTGCGCCGCATGACCTCTTATTCGGCGCAGCGCTTCCACCTCGCCAAGCGCGGCGAGGTGAAACCCGGCTTCTATGCCGATCTTTGCATCTTCGATCCGGCGACGGTGATCGACACCGCCACCTTCGACAAGCCGATCTCGCCGGCCAAAGGCATCGACACGGTGCTCTGCAACGGTGCGATCGTGTGGCGCGACGGCAAGCCTGGCGGCGGCCGGTCGGGCCGCGCGCTGAAGCGCCAGGACCTGCAGGCGGAAGCGAAGGCCTCGGCATAGCCGAGTCGGCAACGGCAAAGAAAAAGGGCCTGCACTTCGCAGGCCCTTCGTTTTTCAGTCCGCGCCTTCGTCGCGGCGTGTGCGCTCGAGGCGTTCGTGTCGTTCCTGCGCCTCGACCGACAACGTGGCGATCGGCCGGGCTTCGAGCCGCTTCAGCGAGATCGGCTCGCCGGTCTCCTCGCAGTAGCCGTAGGTGCCGTCATCGATCGACTTCAACGCCGATTCGATCTTGGAGATGAGCTTGCGGAAGCGATCGCGGGTCCTGAGTTCGAGCGAGCGATCCGTCTCCGCGGTGGCGCGATCGGCGAGATCGGGCTGGGCGAGACTTTCCTCCTGCATATTCTGCAACGTCTGGTTGGACTCCTCGATCAGCTCGGCCTTCCACTTCAGCAGCTTCTGCCGGAAATATTCCTGCTGCATCGCATTCATGAAAGGTTCGCGGTCGGTCGGCCGGTAATTCTGCGGCAACGTGATCGACATCGTCGGCAACTCCACTCGCAGCGACTTCACATCCGCCGGGGGGAAGGCGGGCTCTCAAGGCGCGCGGAGTATAGGGAGCAACCGCCCGCCTGCAAGTTCGTTCATACGCCTGCGCCGACTCTTGTCGTGCAGTGCAGCAAAAATGCCTTCGGAGAAAAGCTGCAGCAGACGAGAGCCTTATTCATTCCACTATGGTTTATTGCTGCAACGCAACAAAGACGGTCAGGTCCAGCAACCGCCGGAAGACCACCGAAAGATCAAAGCCCGGATCGACGGCGAAGGCGGCAAAGGCTGCATCCTCGAGCGAAGCGCCGGCCAGGAGCGACGACGCGAACGCCGCCTCGCCCGCACGAAGCGCGACGAAGCCCGAATCGTCGTGCTGCCGGAACACCAGGAGACAGGTTCCTCCCGCATCGAGATCGACGGTCGCCGACGATGCGCCAGGTTGGGAGGCGGCCCAGATCCGATCGATCGGATGGGCCGAGCGGATCACCGTCGTCCCCGGAGCGAGGCCGATCCTCGCCGCAGGGAGCTGCTCGGCGGGAATGGTCGCAAGATCGGGCGCCGTCAGCCGGGACTGCCATGGGTTGTGGAAGGCGACGTTGAGGGCCCAGTCGAGCCGCGCGACATCGCCGAGATAAGGCAGGCCGCGCGCGCGATCGTATCCGTCGATGAACGCGGCAAATCCTTCCCCGTATTCGCTCAGCACCGGCTGCGCCGGCAGGTTGGCGGCGACGAAGGCACGGGCCATGGCGCGAAAGAAGGCCTCGCCGACAAGCTGCCGAACCGTCGGGAAGGTCGTCGTCAGCGCGGTGGCGAGGCTTTCGTGCAGATGATGGCGATGGATGCGCAGTCGGGCATCGGCGGGAATCGAATCGCCGGCAACCGCTCCGGCGAGGCCGGTCCCGTCGCCTGACGCAAGGTAGGCCGCCATCGCCGCCTGGAGATCACGCAGCGCGAGCGTCATGCGGCCTCCTTTCGGCCAGCAGCCGGTCGGCACATGCCGCCTCGTCGAGCAGCACCTCGAGCGCCGGAATATCGGCGTCCCATTCGATCAGCGTCGGGCGCGGGCCGAAGCGGCCGACGGCCTCGCCGAACAGCGACCAGACCGCTGGATCGACCCGGCTCGCGTGATCGTCGATCAGGATCGGCTGGCCGCCGGCATCGTTCACCGCATGGCCGGCCAGGTGATATTCGGTGATCGCCTCAGCCGGCAGCGCTTTCAGCCATGCCTGGGGATCGAGCCGCAGGTTGCAGGCGGTGACGTAGAGGTTGTTGACATCGAGCAGGAGCCCGCAGCCGCTGCGGCGCGCCACTTGCGACAGGAACTCGGGCTCCGACAGCGTCGACTGCGCGAAGGCGAGATAGCAGGAGGGATTCTCGATCGCGACCCGACGGCCGAGCCTCTCCTGCAGGCGCGTGACGTTGCGCACGACGACCCCGAGCGCCTCCTCGGTGTAGGGCAGCGGCAGGAGATCGTTGAAATAACGGCCTCCGACGCTGCTCCAGGAGAGATGGTCGGAGACATAGGCAGGCTGCAGCCGATCGACCAGCCGCGCGACGCGATCGAGATGGGCCTCGTCGAGGCCGTCGGCCGACCCCAGCGACAGGCCGACCGCATGCACCGAGAGAGTGTAGTCTCTCCGCAGCCGCTCGACCGCGTCGCGGGCGGGAGACGGCGTCAGGTAGTTCTCGGCATGGATTTCGAGAAAGGCGGTCGTCGGCCGGTCGCGCTCGATCGCTGCCAGATGCGGCGCGCGCAGACCGATGCCGGCGACCGGCGCCATGTCTGTCTCAGCTCGACGTGAGCTTGCCGCCGACGATCTTCTCGCAGGTTCCTTTCGGCACGGCGAGCCAGGCATCCGTCTGCCCGTCCTTCTTCGAGGTCCCGGCGCAGGACGAGTGGCTGGTCTGGCAATCGTTCTTGCCCGCCTTGGCGACGCCGTAGCACTTCTCGACATTGCCTTGCGCCTGCACCGCCAGCGGCGCGGCGATGGCGGCGGCAAGCGCGGCAGCGATGGCGATCCGGGTGGTACTCATGCAATGCTCCTTCAGTGACGCGCATCCTGGGTTATACGCCGACTTCGCCCTGCGCCCTCTCACAGACCGGCCAGCGACGACGCCTTTACCTCTCACAGAAACTTGAACAGGTCATGCCCGAAAAAGCCGGAAACGCCATGCTCTCGCCCGGCGAGTTCGTGCGCCACCCCGACCGCCCGGATTGGGGGTTGGGCCAGATCCAGTCGATGATCGGACACCGCATCACGGTCAATTTCGAGAATGCGGGCAAGGTCATGATCGACGGGAACGTGGTCGAGCTCGCGCCTGCCAATCCAGCGCCACCTGGCGCTCCGCACGCCTGAGGTCCTCGGGCGTATTGACGTTGAGGAATGCGGCGCCGCCGCTCGGCCAGGCGAGTTCGGCGAAACGATGCCGGCGCGCGAAGTCCTCGACCCGCCGCACGCCCTCCTCCAGCAAAGCGCGCCGCAGGTCGGCCGCCAGCGTCACCGACCAGACGCCGAGCGTGTGTTCGCGGCGGCGGCCATGGCGCACCATCAGGACGTCGGGTTCGGGGACGTGCATATGCCCACAGAGCCGCACGGTGAGATCGAGCGGCAACAGCGGCACGTCGGCCGGCGCGGTCACGATCCACCCGGCATGCGGATGGTGCTTCAGCGACCATTCCATGCCGGCCAGGATGCCGGCCAGCGGCCCCAGCCGCCGCCCCTCCTGTCGCGCCTGGCGCTGGACCGCGGGCGGGTCGGCGATGACAGGAACATCGAGCGCCTCCAGTTCGGGCGCCGGATCGTTGGCGACCACCACCAGGTCCATCACCTGCGGCGCCAGGCGATCGACGACGTGGACCACCATCGGCTGGCCGGCGAGACGGCGCAGCGGCTTGGGCGCGCCGGGGCCCATGCGCCGGCCTTCCCCCCCGGCCAGCACGACGCCCACCAATCCGCCGGCGCGGACCGGCCCCAAAGTGTCGAGTGCGTTGACCGCCATGGGCGCACTATGCGAAGCGCTGGACGACACGCAAGGGGAGGAAGCATGGCCGTGAACATCGCCAAGGTCGCCAACTGGCTGCAATCCGTCGACAAGGCCCGCGCAGTGGTCGGCTGGTGGCCTGTCCAATACATGCCGGACGACGAGCGCACGGCATACAAGGTCCAGGATGCCTTCCTGAAGAAGCTCGTGCCCAAGCAGGGTCCCGTCGTCGGCTACAAGATCGGCCTCACGGCGCCGCAGATCTGGGAGCAGACCGGGCTGCGCAGCCCGGCTTACGGGCCGATCCGCAAGAAGCGCGTCTTCCACGAGAAGACCTCGGTGCGTGCCGATCGCTGGACGCGACTGGGCGTCGAGCTCGAAATCGTCCTGACGGTGAACGCCGACGTTCCCGCCCCCAAAGGCAAAGACTACGACAGGGACTCGATTGCTCCGTACGTCGGCGACGCGCGGGCCGGCTTCGAGCTGATCGAGGATCGCGGCGCCGACTATAGCCGGCTCTCCGCCTTCGCCCTGATCATGGATCTCGGTTGGAACGGCGGATCGCTGCTCGCCAAGGAGAAGAAGGGCTGGCGCGATCTCGACCTCGCCAATCTCGACGGCTCAATCTCGTTCGACGGCAAAGTCGTGCGCACCGGCCATTCCGGCGACGTGATGGGCCATTGCTACAATTCGCTCGCCTGGCTCGCCAACAAGCTCGGCGAGCACGGCAAGCGACTCAGGAAAGGCATGATCGTATCGTCCGGCAGCATGGTCGCCTGTCAGTTCGTGCCGCCCGGCAGCACCGCCGTGGGCCGGATCGAGGGCCTGGGCGAAGTCACGTTGAAATACGACCTGCCGAAGTAGGCTCCGTCTCAGGCGAGCGAGGCAACGGTGGCATCGGGACGAAGCTGCCGCCAGGACAGACGCCGCACCACCTCCTTGCCCACGACCAGCGCGTCGTAGTCGCTGGGGAAGAGTTGGGCGATCGCCGGATCGAGCGCATTGAGGCCGCCGGCATAGGCACCGAACGCCGGCAGGATCACGCGGCGGCCATCGGTCAGGAAACAGCGCCGCCGCAGGCTGCGGCCGCGGATGCTGAGTGCCGCGACGGGATGATAGTGGCCGGATATCTCGCCTTCGGCCGGACCGAATTGCGCCTCGTGCCGGAAGACCAGCGGCGCGTCGGCAATCTCCTCGGCCACATGCCCCCAGCCGGCGGGCGGCGGCACAGGGTCATGGTTGCCGGCGATCCAGATGAACCGGGCCAGCCGCGTCAGGCGCTCGATCTCCGCCCGCTCGGCAGCCGGCAACCTCGCGATCGCCTCGCGGTCATGGAAGGAATCGCCGAGGCAGACCACGGTCTCCGGCCGCAACCATTCGACCAGGCCGCCCAGCATCGTCAGCGTCTGGCGCGTGTCATGTCGCGGCAGGAGCTTCAGCGCGTTGACGGCGTAGGACGAACCCTTCTCGAAATGAAGATCGGCCACCGCAAGGAGACGCCGGGACGGCCAATGGAGCGCGCCCGCCGGCAGGGCCTCCAGATGTTCGCCGGCGCATTGGAAGGCGAGGCCGTTCATGGATGGATCACCACACGGGCCCCCGTGGGCACGAGCGACCAGATCTCGCGAATCTCCCCATCGGTGACGGCGATGCAGCCGGTCGTCCAGTCCCTGCCCGGATGACGCACGAAGAACTTGCGCAACCCGTTGGGCAGGCCGTGGATATAGATATCGCCCCCTGGCGACACGCCGAGCTTCGCGGCACGCGCCTTGTCGGACACATCGGGATAGGAGATGCGTAACGAAAGGTGGAAGGCGCTTTGCGGATTGCGTGCATCGATCCGATAGTCGCCCTCGGGCGTCCGTCCATCCCCTTCCCGCTCCTTGTGGCCAAGCGGCGAAAAGCCCAGGGCCACCCGATAACTCCTGAGCAGCGTTCCGCCCCGCTTCAGCTCCAACCGGCGCGCGCCCTTGAATATTTCGACCAGATCGGCCGCTGCCTCGACTGCAGCCGAGGGCGGCGCTGCCCCCGGCCGACGCCATCGCAGCGCCACGAAGTCACGCCATGTCATCGCCTGTACGATTGACCTTCCGCGTCCCTCTACGCAAGGTGGCTTGATGAGTCGAGGTGTATGTTTCCTCGCGTTGGCGGCGCTCCTGCTTTCCCACGGAGCCCGGGCGCAGATGCAGCCCCACCGCGCCGACTATGTCCTGCGGCTGGGTACGGCTGCCAACGGCCCGCGGATCGGCACCGCCATGCAGGACATCACCCTCGATTGCGCCGGCTGGCACATCAAGCGCGACATCTCCACCGAAATCGCCCTCTCTTCGTATTGGAAGTTCAGCCTGGCCTCCAAGCTCGACGGCGACGAGCCCCGCGACGGCAGCGGGTTCCGGTATCGCCTCGAGCAGATACAGAACGGAGACGAGCGGACCACCAAGGGCAAGGTCGAGCGCGGCAAGGGCGGGGTGCGGGCCGACATCGCCTCGCCCAGCGGTTCGTCGCGGTTCGTCCTCCCGCTGCAGACCCTGATGCCAGTCGCGGCCATCGGCCATCTGGTCAGCCGCCTGCGCGCCAAGGCCACCGCCTTTCCCGCCCTGGCGTTCGATGCCGAGGTCTTCGGCGATGCGTTCCTGATCGATGTGACAGAACTCGACTCGGGCACGCTGAGGCCGGCGCCACCGGGCGAGAAGCCGGTCGCGGTGCCGAAAGGTCCCTCCTGGCCCGTCCTGATGACCTTCACCCGCGGCCGCGAGCAGGATCAAAATCCGCTCTTCTCGGTCAGCGCCAAGGTTTATGACAATGGCGTCCTCGATCGGCTGACGATCAATACCGGCCTCTTCAAGGTGGGCGCCGATCTGCAGAAGCTGGAGATGCACAAGGCGCCGGCTTGCCCCGGCGCCTAGCTGGAAAGCAACATCGAGCGACCATTGCCTTCATCCATCGTCTGGTTCCGCGACGACCTTCGACTGGCCGACAATCCGGCTCTCACGGAAGGCGCCCGCCATGGATCGGTTGTGCCCGTCTACATCCTCGACGACGAGGCCGAAGGGCTGCGCCGTCGAGGCGGTGCGGCGCGATGGTGGCTGCACCATAGCCTTGCCGCTCTCGATCTCTCCCTGAGGCGGCATGGATCGCGCCTCGTCCTGAGGCGGGGCAAGCCGGAGAAGATCCTGCCGTCGTTGGCGTCCGGATGCGGAGCGTCGGCGGTCTACTGGAATCGCCGCTACGACCGAGGATCGATCGAACAAGAGGAGCGCTTGCAACGAGCCTTGACCCGCTGCGGCACAGCCGCCGAAAGCTTCAAGGCCAACCTTCTCTTCGAACCCTGGGAAGTGAAGACATCAGCCGATACGCCCTTCAGGGTTTTCACGCCCTTCTGGCGCGCCTGCCGCGCTTTGCCAACGCCATCTCCTGCCTTGCCCGTTCCCCGACAGTTGCCGATACCGGCCAATGAACCGGCCGGGGACACGCTTGCAAGTTGGCGGCTTTTGCCGACAGCGCCGGACTGGGCCGCCGGACTGCGCTCGGCCTGGACACCCGGCGAAGCCGGGGCCGCCGAACGTCTCTCCACGTTTCTGGACGGAGCGCTGACAGACTATCGTCATGCGCGTGACATACCGGCGTGCGAGGCAACGTCGCAGCTTTCTCCGCATCTTGCTTTCGGCGAGATCGGCCCGCGCCAGATCTGGCATGCCGTCTCGGCCCGGGGTGGCACGGCTGCCGTGGAGAAGTTCCTGTCCGAGCTCGGCTGGCGTGAGTTCTCCTACAATGTGCTGTTTCATTCGAGAGACATCGCGCGATGCAATTTTCGGTCGGAGTTCGACGCCTTTCCTTGGCGACGGGACGACGGCGCGCTGGAGGCATGGCAGGGCGGTCGCACGGGCTATCCGATCGTTGATGCCGGCATGCGCGAACTCTGGGCCACGGGCTGGATGCACAACAGGGTGCGCATGATCGTGGCATCGTTCCTGACCAAGGACCTGCTGATCGACTGGCGGGCGGGCGAACGCTGGTTCTGGGATACGCTGGTCGATGCCGATCCGGCAAACAACCCCGTGAACTGGCAGTGGGTCGCTGGATGCGGCGCCGACGCAGCGCCCTACTTCCGCATCTTCAATCCCGTGCTGCAGGGCAAGAAGATCGATCCCCGAGGCGACTATGTGCGCCGCTGGGTGCCGGAGCTGGCCGGTCTGCCGGCGGACGCGATCCACCAGCCCTGGAAGGCAATAAAGCCTGCGACCGCCGACGCCTATCCCCCACCGATCGTGGACCATGCCTTTGCCCGCGCCCGAGCCCTCGACGTCTTTCACGGTCTAAAAAAGGGCCATTCCGACCAGGCGGACCGGGCGTAATGTCGCCGCAAGGTCTTTTGGCAGCCGGGCCACGGCCCTATATAACCGGCAGCCTTGGCGCCAGCGCACAAGGAAAGAAAGAACATGGGAAGGCTCCTGGGTGAATAGAGGACCGACCGGTGTCGGCGCCGCCGGCGGTGTCCGGATAAAGTTCGACCGTCTGATCGCCTATTCCACCCTACAGCTTCCGCTTGCCATGGCGGCGCTGCCGGTCGTGCTGAATGTCAGCCATTTCTACGGCGAGGTGCTGAAAGTCCCGCTCGAGCTGATGGGCGCGATCTTCATCTTCGCCCGCGTGGTCGATGCTATCCAGGATCCGTTGATCGGCCTGATCAGCGACCGCTTCACCCATCGCGGTCCGCGCGGCCGGCTTATTTTCGTGGGCCTGATGGTGCCGGTCCTGGCCGGCGGCTTCCTGATGCTGTTCGCGCCGCCCGGCGGCTGGCAGGACAATCCGCACTTGATGGCGATCTGGCTGATCGCCGCGCTGCTCCTGGTGCATCTCGGCTACTCGGGCGTGTCGATCAGCTACCACTCCCATGGCGCCGAACTGACCGACGACTACAACGAGCGCACGAAGGTGACGGTCGGCCGCGAAGTGTTCGGCCTGCTCGGCATGACGGTTGCCGTCGTCCTGCCGACCGTGCTGACGGCGATGTTCGGCGATTCGCACGGCTACACCATCCTGGGGCTGCTCTTCATTCCGGTCTCCATCCTGTTCTGCACGCCCACGCTCGTCGCCTCCGGCCCGTCGGTCCACCCGCCGGTGGTCCATGGCGAGCGCAATGCCTTCGTGGCCTTCTTCGCTCCGCTCAGGAACCGCCTTTTCCGCCGCCTGCTGCTGGTCTTCATCGTCAACGGCTCCGCACTCGGTGTCGCGGTCACGGTGATGCTGTTCTATGTCGAGCATGTGCTGGTCGGCACGAAGGTGCAGGCCGGAACCATCCTGCTGGTCTACTTCGTCGCCGGCGCGGCCAGCGTGCCGATATGGCTGGTCGTCTCGCGCCGTGTCGGCAAGATGGCCGCATGGTTCTTCGGCATGCTGATGACGGCCTGCGCCATGGCGCTGGCGATCTTTGTCGGAGCCGGCGACTTCTACTGGTTCCTGGGGCTCTCGGTCGTGACCGGCATCGGCATCGGCGCCGACTACGGCCTGCCGCCCTCGATCCTGGCCGACATCATCAACGCGCCTGAGGGTGGCGACACGCGCGGCAAGACCGGCACCTACTTCGGCCTGTGGGCGCTCGCCACCAAGCTCGCGACGGCGATCGGCGCGGCGGGCTCCCTGCCGGTGGCGGCGATCCTGGGCTTCGATCCGTCCCGCGGCGAATACGGAACCTTCGCCCTGGTCATCGTCTATGTGGCCCTGCCGGTCGCCATCAAGGTGATCGCCGCCCTGCTCGCCTGGTTCATTCCGGTCGAGCCCGTGCGCGGCTCGGTGCGCAACGAGCTGCTCGGCCGGAACTGACCCTCAGGCGAAGAGGTCGATCGGCCGCACCGGGTGCTGGCCGAAGTCGCGCTGCAGCCCCCAGCAGCCCCGTGCAAGGGTCGAATAGACGTTGCGGAAATCGACCGTGTGCTTGAGATCGCCGTCCTGCAGGTCGGCAAGCGACGGGTAGGCGCCGTGCAGGCCGCCCTTCACCTTGCCGCCCATGACGAAGTGCGGCGCGGCCGTGCCGTGATCGGTGCCGCCGCTCGCGTTCTGGCGGACCCGCCGGCCGAACTCCGAATACGTCAACACGACCACGTCGTTCCACAGATTGGCCGCGACCAGGTTCTTGCGGAAGGTGGCAAGGCCAGCCGCGAGGAAGCCGAGCAACCGTTCCTGTGTCGGCGCCTGGTTGGCGTGGGTATCGAAGCCCGTCAGCGCGACCTTGATCGCCATGACAGGTACGCGCGCCAGCAAGAGGCGCGTCGCGAGGTCGAGCTGGTGACCAAAGCCGTTGTCGGCAGCAAAGGTGTAGGCTGGCACCGGCCCGTCGCGCAGCTTCGCGTGCAGGCCGGCGGCCGCGGCATTCACCTCGCGCCGTACGTCGAGCACATGGCGCAGGGCGGGATTTCCGTTGCCGACCGGATCCTGCGTCTTCTTCATCGCCTCAGCCTGGTGCAGGAAATTCGCCGCATCCTGCATCACGATCGTGCGCAGGCCCGGCCCTGTCATCGGCAATGCGTTAGTGTCGGCGACGATGGCATCGACACCGGCGCCATGCGGGAGCGTGACGCCCTCGAAGACGCGCGAGACCCAGCCTTCGCTCAGCGTCCGGTTCGACGACGACGCTGTGTCCCAGATCTCGATCGAACGGAAGTGCGAACGGTTGGGCGTGGGATAGCCGACGCCCTGGACGACGGCGAGGTCGCGCGCTTTCCAGGAGTCCATCAGGGCTTCGAGCCGATGATGGAGGCCGACATGCTCGTCAAGTTGAAGCGTCCTGTCGCGCGCCACGCCGATGCCGGGACGGAACTGATGATAGAGCGGATCGGCATAGGGAATGACGGTGTTCAGGCCGTCATTGCCTCCCTTCAACTCGACCAGCACCAGCACGCGGTGCGCCTGGTCGGCCAGGGCCGAGCGCGCCGCCAGCACGAAGGACAATGTCGAGGCGCCGAACAGGAATTGACGACGGTCCATGGCAATACCCCTCACTTCAGCTGGTAAGCGGGATCAAGCATCGCCGCCGCGACGACGGCGCCGGGCGATCCGGCTGCGCCCGCGGCGGGATCGACCGGAGCGCGCGAGAGAAGCGCGCGCAGGAGCGTCGCCTTGTCGACGCCATCGAGCGTCGGGCCGAGATGCGCCTCGTCGGCGGGGCCGCGCAGGCTGCGTCCTTCGACGGGATAGGGCGCCATCGACGGGGCGGACATCTGCTGCCGGCGATCGGCGCGGCGGCCGGGCCGGGGCATCATCGCCATGTTGCCGTCCAGCGACGAAACGGTGGTCGCCTCGATCAGACGGCGCAGGAATTGCTGGCGCAACAGCAGCGTGCTCGTGGTGATCCAGCTCTCGCCGCCCGGCCACCCCTTCACGTTGGGCGGCGCGAACGGCGTCTGGCCGAGCCCTGCCATCATGCGCACCAGCGGCGTCGCATCCGGCACCGGCAGGCCGAAGACATGCACCGTGCCCACGACCAGCTCGATCGGCGACTTGATCAACGCGCCGCGGTTGGCGGGATCGCGGAAGGCAGGCGAGAGGAAGAGCGCGCGCAGGAGCGGCCTCATCTCGTAGTTGCCGCCACGGAACAGACCGGCCAGACGCTTCACCTCGTGCGGGTCGGGCGTGAAGGAGATGAACTCCCGCCACAGCTTCTCGACGATCGTCTCCGCCGTGCGCGGATGGCGCAGCAGGATCGCGAGAATGTCGTCGCCGGTGAAATGCCCGGACTGGCCGAGGAAGGTCTTCTCGCCGGCGTCATGGAGCCGCATGCGGTCGACGAAGCGGCCACTGTCGCGGTCGACCGACCAGCCGGTGAAGGCGCGGGCCGCGTTCTTGATGTCGGCTTCGCTGTAGTGCCCCTCACCCAGCGTGAAAAGCTCGAGCAGCTCGCGGGCGAAATTCTCGTTCGGTTGCTTGGCCACGTTCCGCACGCCGTCGAGGTAGATCAGCATCGCGGGATCGTGCGCCACCGCCTTCAGGAGCGTGGCGAAATTGCCCAGCGCCTCGCGCCGGAACAGCACGTTCTGGCGGTAGAGCGCCGGCACGTAGCGCACCTTCTGGATCGAGGAGGTGAAGTGGCTGTGCCAGAAGAGCGTCATCTTCTCGACCAGCGGCTGGTCGGTGGCCAGCATCTCCTCGACCCACCAGTTGCTCAACTGGCTGCCCTCTTCGCGCACGATCCTGGCGGCCTCGTTCACCGGCTTGCCGTCGGCGGTCTTGCTCCTAGACGACTGCGCCTCCCGGTGGCGTTCGCGCAGCGCCGAGAGGGGCTCGTTGGTCCAGTCCGGAACCGGGCTCGCCGCCTGCGGGCGGGCCTTCGCCAGCAGGCGATCGACGGCCGCCGTGTAATCCGTCGACGCCAGCGCCGCGATCTCGGCCGGCGTGGCGCCGAAAGCCGTTCGCGACAACAGGTGACGGGCATCATCGAAGCCCATTGCAGAAACGGCCAGGCTCGGTCGCGTCACCCAAGGCGCTGCCAGCGCCACCGCTCCGCTTACGAAGAAACGCCGACCGAGACGAGCCATCGTGATGACTCCCCTGCTGTTACCATGCTGGTCTACTGTGCCGGGTGGGGTGGCTGTGCCGGGTGGGGTGGCGGCGGCCTCCAGCCCGGCGGACCGCCATAGCGCTCGGCAAGGATGGTGTGCAGTTTCTGGCGCTGCTCGGGGCGCAGCTCGGCCGAGAGCTGGGCGATCGCGGACAGGTTCTGTTTCTGCGAATCCGCACGCAGCGTCATCATCCGGTCGACGAGTGAATCGATCCGGGTCATGTCGAACTCCGGCTTCTTCAACTCCTCGGCCATTTCCTCGCGGATCTGCTGGATCTCGGCAAAACGATTATGCCGCTCGCTGGCATAGCGTTCGAACAGGTTCTTCAGCGCCTGGCGCTGCCCTGGATCGACCTTGACGTCCTGCGCCAGCATCTCGAGCGGCCCTCCGCGCGGAGGGATGGGACGCGGACCTGCATAGGCAAACGGCGGCGGCGCGATCCAGGTTCGATACACGAAGCCCGCCAGGACGAAGCAGTTCAGCAGCAACGACAGGCCAAGCAGAATTTGGGTGAATCGCATCGACATGTCAGAGGCTGTCCGTGAACAGGTCGTTCAACTGTTGCGACGTGTCCGTGCCGAAGGACCTGACCACCGTAGCCGAGGCGTATCTCTGCGCGACAAAGGAGTTGCCGAGGCCGCCGCCCAGCGTGAAGCCGACGGCCGCCACGACGACGGCAAGACCGGCCATGACCCCACGCTGCAGCGAGAAGCCTTGCCCGAACGAGGGCAAGAGGGCCGCCAGCAGTCCCGCCCCGGTTGCCCGCAGCTTGTTTCCTGGCGAGCGTTCGGCGGCAAAGCCCACCAGCGCCTGAGCGCGAACGGCGACGCGCGGCGGCGCCGCGGGCAGCGGCGTGCCGAGGATGTCGGCCAGTTCCAGCGCTGCGGTGCGCAAGTCCGGATTGTCGGCAAGGGCGGCCTCGATCCGCGCCGCCTCCCCGTGCGACAGCCGGCCGTCGAGCCACGCTGCGAAATCGAGGTCGGACACGGCCGCAGGCGACGAACTGCGGTCCGGAGCGACGCTCCGCCACAATTCCTTGTCACTGCGAGGGGTATGTTCCGTACTCATCCGGGTCTCCTGCACTCTCTTACGCCATACTGACCATCACCATCCCCGACCTATGGCGTCCGTTCGCGAAAATGTTCCCGCAATCGAAGCAAGGCCTTATGATGGGTGCTGCGGATGGTCTGTGCATCGACTTTCAGCAATTGTGCAACTTCAGCGACATCCCGCTCCTCCTCATATAAGCACCTCAGGATCAGGGTCTGCCGCTCCGTCAGCAGCCCCTCCGGGATTTTGAGCTTCTCGACGTGGCGATCCTCAATCGCCAGGGCTGCCTCCGGCACATCGTCGATCGGGGCCGTAGGCTGCCGGCGGCGACGGGCAAAATCGATGGCCGCCGAGCGCGCCACCACGGCGAGCCAGGTCGACAGCCCGGCGCGTGCCGGATCGTAGGTTTTCAGCAGCCGGAAATCATTGGCACAAAGGCGCACGAAAACGTCCTGGGTCGCATCCAGGACATCATCGTCGCCAAGGCGATAGGCTCCGAGCGATCGCCGGACGACGGCATGGATCAAGGGCGAGGCGGCCTGCACGAACGCATCCCAAGCGCGCTTGTGGCCCGCTACCAAGGACCGCAGGTCGATCTGGTTCAGTTCGTTCACGCCTGCGTTCCGCTCCCCACCTGTCCGCACAGCAGTCTATCGGGGTTTGTGGCCAAATGAGGCCCCGCTACAGTTGACGCGCATGAAATTAAGAGGGGTCGATGAGCGAATCGCTGACACGGCAAATGAAGATCACCAAGCAGGCGGTACGTGGCAAGGGCGTCGTCGTTGCCCAGAACTGCCGTGCCGCCGAGATCGGCGCCGACATCCTGCGCAAGGGCGGCAACGCCATCGACGCGGCGGTCGCCACCGGCATGGCGATCGGCGCCATCGAGCCCTGGATGAGCGGCATCGGCGGCGTCGGCTTCATGACGATCTGGAGCGCCAAGGAAAAGCGCGCCTGGACGATCGACTACGGGCCGATCTCCGCCGGCAAGCTCGATCCGGCGACCTACAAGATCGTCGGTCCCGGCCCCGCCAATCCCTTCGCCTGGCCGGATATCCTCGAACAGCGCAACGAGGTCGGCTACTCCTCGATCGCGGTTCCCGGCATGGTCGCCGGCCTCGGCAAGGCCCTCGAGCGTTTCGGCACCCTGAAATGGAAGGACGCGCTGGCACCCGGCATCGCGCTCGCCGAGCGCGGCATGGAACTCGACTGGTACATGCAGGTGATGATCGCCAACGGCGCGGAGCATCTCGCCAAGTTCCCGGCCTCCCGGGCGAGCTACCTGTGCGACGACGGCCGCGTGCCGACCAACGACTGGCAGGGCACCGTGCGCTACCTCAAGCTCGGCAATCTCGGCCAGACGATGCGGCGTCTGGCCGACGGCGGCCCGCGCGAGTTCTACGAGGGTGCGCTCGCCCGCGACATCGCGGCCGATCTGCAGGCCGGCGGCTCGGCGATCTCCCATGACGATCTCAAGGCCTACGAGGCACGGATCGTCGATCCGCTCTCCTTCGAGCATCACGGGGTGACGGTCAACGTCGCCGGCGGGCTGACCGCGGGACCGACCCTGCACCGCACGCTCGAATTGCTGGCCGGTCGCACCAAGGGCAAGGGCGCACCGGACGGCGCGTTCTTCACCGCCGTGGCCGAGGCCATGCACCAGGCCTATGAGGAACGGCTGAACAAGCTCGGCGAAAAGCCGACGAACACCTGCACCACGCATCTCTGCGCCGCCGACAGCGAAGGCAACATGGTGGCCCTCACCCAGACGCTGATGTCGCTGTTCGGCTCGGGCGTGATGCTGCCCAAGACCGGCATCACCATGAACAACGGCATGCTGTGGTTCGATCCCGAGCCCAACCGGCCGAACTCGATCGCGCCGGGCAAGCGGCCCCTGTGCAACATCTGTCCCGTGGTCGTGGTCAAGGAGGGCCAGCCCTGGTTCTGCATCGGCGCCTCGGGCGGGCGGCGCATCGTACCGGCCGTGATGCAGCTTTCGACCATGATGATCGACCGCGGGCTCGACGTCGAAGCGGCCTTCCACCAGCCACGCATCGACGTCTCGGGCGTGGGGCCGATCCGCGTCAATCGCGATCTTCCCGACACGGTGAAGAAGGCGATCGCCGCCAAGCTGCCGATCGTCGAGGTCGACAACCAGATCTCGCCGCTGGGCTTCGCCAATCCCTGCTGCATCGTGCGCGACCCGGCGACCGGCCTGTTGACCGGCATGAACGAGGTCATGTCGCCCTGGGCGGGCGGTGCGGCCGTCTAGGTCCAGGGCGTTGCGCCGCCGTTTCCTGACCGGCGGCGCAACCGTTTTCCTGTCGAAGCGGCGGCCAGCCGGGGAGCCGCCGGCCGACCTTCCGCATCTTCCTGCATCCACAGGGCAGCCGACCGCCGCCCCTTCATCACCATGGTGTGAATGCAGCGTTCCGTTGGGTGCCGACTTTTATCGCCGACCGCCGCTTCGGTCTGGCATTGAAGATTTACGGCGACGACGGACGGCCGCTCGTTCCTGCCTTCCGCGCCGCCATCGACAGACAAGGATCGTTTCCGCCCATCGACCGACATGACCACCACGACGACCGCCCCGACAACACCGACAGAAACCGTCAAGCGGCTGCTGCCATGGCTGGTCGCCGTGGCGTTCTTCATGCAGTCGCTCGACACGACGATCCTGAACACGGCGGTGCCGGCGATCGCTGAAGCCATGCGGGTGACGCCGCTCGACATGAAATCGGTGCTGGCGAGCTATACGCTGAGCCTCGCGGTCTTCATCCCGATCAGCGGCTGGATGGCGGACCGCTTCGGAACGCGGCTGGTCTTCGCCGCTGCCATCGGCCTGTTCACGCTGGGCTCGCTGCTCTGCGGCCTGTCGCAGAACATCGCCATGCTCGTCGCCTGCCGCGTCCTGCAGGGCATGGGCGGCGCCATGATGGTCCCGGTAGGCCGCCTGACCATGGTGCGGACCTTTCCCAAGTCCGAGCTGATCCGCGCCATGAGCTTCGTGTCGATCCCCAGCCTGATCGGCCCGATGGTGGGACCGATCGCGGGCGGCCTGATCGTGCACTATCTCCATTGGAGCGTGGTGTTCTTCGTCAACATCCCGGTCGGCCTCGTCGGCCTCTACCTCGTCCACCGCTTCCTGCCCGACTACCGCGAAGAGAGGAGCCATCCGCTCGACATCGTCGGCCTGATCCTGTTCGGATCGGGGATCGCCCTGCTCTCCTACGTGCTGGAGGTGTTCGGCGAGAACAGCCTGGGCAACATCGAGATCGCCGGTCTGCTCGGCCTCTCGACGGCCTTGCTGGTAGGCTACGGCATCAAGGCGACGCACACCCCGTTTCCCCTGCTCCAGCTCGGCCTGTTCCGCCTGCGCACATTTCGCGCGGCCGTGGCCGGAAGCTTCTTCAGCCGGCTCGGGCTCGGCGGCATCCCCTTCCTCTTCCCGCTGCTCTACCAGGTCGGCCTCGGCTATTCGCCGATCCAGTCGGGTCTTCTGGTGATGCCGCAGGCCATGGCCGCGATGGGCCTCAAAGTCGTCGTGGCCCGGATCCTCGGCTGGCTCGGCTATCGCAACGTGCTGGTCGGCAACACGCTCATCGTCGGCATGCTCATCATGCTGTTCGCGACCATCGACGTCGGCACGCCGGCGTGGCGCATCGCGCTGCAAGCCTTCATCCTGGGCTTCTTCACCTCGACCCAGTACACGAGCATGAACACGCTGGTCTATGCCGACGTCAGCGCGCGCCAGACAAGCGCGGCCAGCACCATCGCCAGCACCGGCCAGCAGATGTCGATCAGCTTCGGCGTGGCGTCGGCCTCGCTGATCGCCGCCCTGTTCGTGCCCCAATCCCTGCGCTCCGAGCCGACCGCGCTGATCCACGGCGTGCACGAGGCCTTCATCATCCTGGGGCTGATGACCATGGCGTCGTCGGTCGTCTTCATGCAGCTCAGGAAAAACGACGGCGGCGCGATCAGCGGCAAGAGGCTGGTGTAGGTCCCGTTGAAGATCTCCAGGTCATTTCAGAGCAGGCTCGCTCCGACATTGATGGTGAGTGCGAGGATCGCGGTGTTGAACGCGAAGGACACGACGCCGTGGATCAGGCTGACCCGCCGCATGGCGTGCGAGATCGTGTTCACGTCAGCCGTCTGGGCGGCGCAGCCGATCACGAAGGCATAGTAGAGGAAGTCGAGATAGTCGGGCGGCCGCTTGCCGGGGAACTCCAGCCCGCCCCCGGCGCCCTGCTTGCCCGAACGATAGTAGATGTTCGCGTAATGGAAGGTGAAGACGACGTGGGTGAAGGTCCACGACAGCACCACCGTCGCGGCCGCCACCAGCAGACTGGCCCACGGCGTCCCCTGGGCCGACTTGATGACGGCGAGCTCGGCGAAGATCGCGCCAAAGCTTGCCGCGGCGCTGCCAACCACGATCGTGATGATCGCCCAGTCGCTCTCGTCATAGAGGGCGGCGTTGCGGTGACAGGTCTCGACCGTCGACCGCGCGATCATCGCGAAGGCGATGGCGAGATAGACGGCTGCCATCAGATCCCATGATGCGAGGAGCCGAGTCACCAGTCGATCCGAACCGGACAACAGGAGGAACAGCAGGACGCCAGCCACCACCGAGACTATCAACCGAAGCCGGGCCACGAGGACCCGGCCCAAGCGAGTCCGAGGCAGATCACGGTTCACCATAATAGTTCCTTTGAAGAACCAGGTAAGTTCCAATACGGGACTGACGATGCAAATTCCCGTGGGCCAGAGAGGACGAGACCTCGCCGCCCTTGCCGGTCTTGTGGATGAACGCTAAACAACCGGCCGTCAATTTGTCGCAAGCGGCAGGGGGAACGGCAGCATGGCGACGAGAAAGAAAGCCACCTCGGCGGCCCATGCACCGGGGGGCCATCCGAACACTAACGCCTTGAACGGAAAGGCAAGTCCGGCGCGCGGCGCGGGCACAACGGAGGCCCGGGAAACGGCCCGCCTGCTGCTGGATATCGAGGCCATCCATTGCCGGCCCGAGAATCCCTACATCTTCACGTCGGGGCGGGCGAGCCCGGTCTACATCGACTGCCGCAAGTTGATCTCCTACCCCGACGCCCGGGCCAAGATCATGGGCTATGCGCTGAAAGCCATCGATCGAGACATCGGCTGGAACAAGATCGACGTCGTGGCTGGCGGCGAAACGGCCGGGATCCCGTTCGCTGCTTTCCTGGCCGCCCTGGCCAAGAAGCCGATGATCTACGTCCGAAAGCAACCGAAGGGCTTCGGTCGCATGGCGCAGATCGAAGGCGACCTGAAGCCTGGCAAGCGGGTCCTGCTGGTCGAGGATCTGGCGACGGACGGCGGCAGCAAGCTCGTCTTCATCGATGCGCTGAAGAAGGCCGAAGCCAAGGTCACCGACTGCTTCGTGATCTTCCACTATGGGATCTTTCCGCAGAGCATCGAGACGCTGGCCGTCGCCGGCGTGAAGCTTCACGCATTGGCCACGTGGTGGGATGCTCTGGAAGCGGCCCAAAAGCACAAGTACTTCGATGAAAAAGGCTTGGCCGAGACCCGCGCTTTCCTCGAGGCGCCGGAGCAATGGTCGGCCAATCACGGGGGTCGCCCACCGTCGCTGCGGCCACTGGGACTCGGCCGCTAGCCGTCGCCAGGCAATACGCCTCGGGAGCGCGCGTCACGCTTGAGCTTGCGCGGCGCCGGTGCCAGCTTGGCGTCGATGTTCGGTCGTCGCGCCCTTTTGAGTCTCACGCTTTCCTCTTTCGCCGCCCGGGTGGCACGCGCGGCAGCCAAGGACGAACTCGTCATCGGCACCACGCAGGCGCCGGGAACGATGAACCCGCTCATCAGCCAGATGCTCGCCACGAGCCTGATCCAGAACATGAGGCTCCGGCCGTTCACGGCCTATGACCCGGACTGGAAGCTCGTCGGCCTTGCCTGCACACGGCTGCCCAACCTCAAGGACGGTACAGCCCGCCTCGTCGATTTGCCCGGCGGCAAACAGGGCATGGACGTCGATATCGAGATCAAACCGCTGAAATGGGGCGACGGCACGCCGGTCACGGCCCGGGACATGGATTTCACCCTGTCGGTGGGCAAGCACCCGCAATCGGGAGTCGCCTCGTCCGAGGCCTATCGCCGGATCCTGAAGCTCGAGATCAAGGACGACCGCCATTTCACGGCGACCCTCGATCGGGTGACGTTCGACTACGACGATTTCGGCCTCACGATCGTCCCCGCCCATATCGAGAAGCCGATCTTCGACGCCAATCCCGCCGAATACCGGAACCGGACCGCCTACGATACGGACGCCACGAACCCCGGCCTCGGCTTCGGGCCTTACCGCATCTCCGAACTGGTGCCGGGCAGCCGGATCGCGCTCGAACCGAACGTCCACTGGGAAGGCGAAGCGCCTCATTTCAAGAGGATCGTGTTCAAATTCATCGAGAACAACTCGGCGCTCGAAGCCAACCTGCTGTCCGGCAATGTGGACTACGTCCCGGGGGAACTGGGTCTCGCGCTCGACCAGGTTCTGGCCCTCGAGAAGCGCTACAAGGACAGATACGATTTCGTCTACAAGCCCGGCCTCGTCTACGAGCACATCGACGTCAATCTCGACAATCCGCTGTTGAAAGACCGGCGTGTGCGGCAGGCCATCCTGATGGCGATCGACCGCCGGGCCATCTCCGACAAGCTGTTCGAGGGCAAGCAACCGGTGGCCGACAGCGATGTCAGCCCCCTCGACCCCATGCACAGCGCCGCGACCCGCCATTACGCCTTCGACCTCGCGGCCGCGCGCAAGCTTCTCGACGAGGCGGGCTTCGCCGCCGCCGCGAACGGCCTGCGTGCCGATGCGAGCAGCCGGCGCCTCTCGATCGAGCTCGTCACCACCGCCGGCAATCGCGTGCGCGAGCAGGTGGCGCAGGTGATCCAGAGCCAGCTTCGCCAGGCCGGCATCGAGCTTCGCATCAAGGCCCTGCCGCCGCGCGTCTTCTCCGACGTGATGAGCCATCGGCGATTCACCGGCCTTGCCATGTATGCCTGGGTCGAGCGGGTGCAGGGCGTTCCACGCTCCACGCTGCATTCGGACGAGATTCCCAGCGAGAAGAACGGCTGGAGCGGCCAGAACTACCCGGGCTATTCCAATCCCGCGATGGACAAGGCATTGGACGCCACCGAGCGCGAGCTCGATCCCGACAAGCGGCGCGCCCTGTTCGCCGAGATCCAGCACCTCTATGCCCAAGATCTGCCGGTCCTGCCGCTCTATTTCCGCGTCGACCCTTTCGCGATCCCCAAGCAACTCAAGGGCGTCCGTCCGACCGGCCAGCTCAACAGCTCGACCCTGTGGGTCGAGCAATGGCGCTGGGAGGGATAGATGGCGCTCGACAAGGCCGTCCTCGAGGGCCGATTCGTGCGGCTGGAACCGCTGGAGGAACGCCATCGCGAGCTGGTGCGGCCGGCAGCACAGCATCCCGAGATCTTCGCGATCACGACGTCGGCGCTCGGAGCGCTGTTCGATCCCTATATCGACAATGCACTCCGGCGAACGGCATCCGGCCACGAGCTTGCGTTCATCGTGTTCCACAAGGCGCAAGGTCGGGCGGTCGGCATGACGCGCTACCTGAACATCGAGGAAGCGCACAAGCGGCTCGAGATCGGTTCGACCTGGTACGAACCTTCGATGTGGGCGGGAGTGGTCAATCCCGAATGCAAGCTCCTGCTTTTGACGCATGCGTTCGAGCGACTGAAGCTCAACCGGGTCGAATTCAAGACCGACCTGCGCAACGCCCGCAGCCAGGCGGCCATCCGCAAGCTCGGCGCCCGGCAGGAAGGCATCCTGCGCAAGCATATGGTCGTTGCGGACGGCTACGTGCGCGACTCGGTGCTGTTCTCGATCATCAGCGACGAATGGCCGGAGGCGAAGGCGGACCTGGAGCAGCGGCTCGCACGATGACGGAGGCTGCGACGCACGCTTCCCTGCCATGAGCCGCTACCTTGCGTTCCGCGCGGTGGAGATCGCGGTCACGCTGGCGATCATGAGTTTCGTGGTCTATCTGCTGATCGGGCTGATGCCGGGCGATCCCATCGACCTGATGATCTCCGGCGATCCCAAGATGACCAGCGCCGACGCCGCCCGGCTGCGCGCGGTCTACGGCATCGACCAGCCTCTTCTCGAACGCTACGCTGCCTGGGCGCACCAGGCGCTGACCGGCAACTTCGGCTACTCGCGATCCTTCAACCAGCCGGTCCTTGCCGTCCTGGCGCCGCGGCTGCTGAACACGATCGTGCTTGCAGGCATCGCCTTCCTGTTGTCGATCGCCATCGCCCTGCCGCTCGGCATCTGGGCCGCACATCGGCCGCGCAGCCGCGCCGACGACCTGATCAACCTCTTCTGCTTCGCCGGCATCTCCACGCCGCCCTTCTGGCTGGCGCTGCTGCTGATTGCCCTGTTCGCGGTGACGCTGGGCTGGCTTCCGGCCGGCGGTATCGCCGAGCTGCGGGCCGGATCGGATTGGATGGCGGCGCTCGGCGAGAAAGTGCGCTTCGCCCTGCTCCCCGTGCTCACGCTCACTCTGGTGCAGCTCGGCATCTACACGCGCTTCATGCGCGGCGCGATGATCGAGGCGCTGCGCCAGGACTATGTGCGCACTGCACGGGCCAAAGGCGCATCGGAGCGGCGCGTGCTGCTCGGTCATGCCTTCGTCAATGCGCTCGCCCCCGTGCTCACGGTGCTCGCGCTGTCCTTCGGCGGCCTGTTCTCCGGCGCGCTGATCACCGAGACCATGTTCGCCTGGCCCGGGATGGGCAAGATGATCTACCAGGCCATCCTCGACAACGACTACAACCTCGCCCTCGTTGGCCTCCTGATCGCGACCTTCGCCACCATCGCCGGCAACCTGCTGGCGGATCTGGCGCTGGCCTGGATCGACCCGCGCGTCTCGCTCACGGCCCGCGAGCGATGACCTCGTCGAGCCCGACCGTTCTCGTCTGGCGGCGGCTGCTCCGCCACCGCCAGGCCGAGCTGTCGCTCGCGTTCCTGATCCTTCTGCTTGCCCTGGCGCTCGCCGCACCCTTGATCGGCGAGGCGCGTGGCATCGATCCGGCCATGACCGATCTCTTCCGCCGGCTCGAACCGCCATCCGCCCAGCACTGGCTCGGCACCGACGAGCTCGGCCGCGATCTCTTCCAGCGCCTGCTGGATGGCGGACGGATATCCCTGCTGGTGGGCATCGCCGGCGCGCTCCTGTCGGCCATCCTGGGCGCGGTGATCGGTGTGGTCGCGGGCTATCTCGGCGGGCGCCTGGACAGCCTGCTGATGCGCTTCACCGACGGCGTGATCGCGCTGCCGCTGCTGCCGCTGCTGATCGTTCTGGCGGCGATCGATCCCCGCAAGCTCGGCGTTCCGCCGGGGATCGCCCAGTCGGAAACCTTCTCCCTCTATCGCATCATCGCGATCGTCGCGCTGACCGGCTGGACGACCGCGGCGCGACTGGTGCGCGCCGAGACACTCTCCCTCAAGGGGCGCGACTTCACCCGTGCCGCGCAGGCCCTGGGCGCGCGGCCCCTGCGCATCATGTTCCGGCACATCCTGCCCAACGCGGCCGGCTCCCTGGTGGTCGCCACCACCATGTCGATCGGCAACCTGATCCTGCTCGAATCGACCCTCTCCTTCCTCGGCCTCGGCACCCAGCCACCGGCGGCGAGCTGGGGCAATATGCTGGCAGGCGCACAGGATCTCATGCGTGACGCACCGTTGCTGGCACTCCTTCCCGGCCTGATGATCTTCCTGACGGTGATCGCCTTCAATTTCCTGGGCGACGGGCTGCAGGAAGCGCTCGATCCCCGCAGCGAACGGCGGCTTTAGACCGCCGCCTCTCGCGCGATCCAGCTCCGACGCTCGCCGGCATAGATCGGGCCCGGATTGCCGCGCACGGTCGTCCGCCACATCAGCCGCTGCTCCTTCTCGGCGTCGTACCATGTGGCCGCGTGGACCAGGCAGCGATTGTCCCACACCAGGAGATCGCCGGCGCTCCATTCATGGACATAGACGAACCGCGGCTGGGTGTAGTGGGCCATGAGCTCGTCCAGCAGCGCCGCGCCGTCGCCGTGCGGTCCGGGCTGCATGCCGACGAAGGGTCCGTCGAACCAATCCATTTGCCCGTATTCGCAAAGATAGAGCGCGCGCTGCCCGGTGACCGGATGGACGCGCACGACCGGCTGCGGCTGCGAGCGCTCATGCGGCGCGAACGGTCTCGGTGTCTGGCCCGCCAGCGCCTCCTTGCGGCCGCGGCCCGTGCCCGGCTGGGCATGCAGGCCCTGCAGCGTCTCGACCCTGGCCTTGAGCGCCGCCGGCAAAGCCTCGTAGGCCAGGATGCCGCTGGCGAACAGCGTCTGGCCGCGCGACCGGTCCGCCGGCGTGACCGCATAGAACAGCGAGATGTCGGGCGGTGGGCGGCGGTAGCTCTGGTCGGTATGCCACCCTTTGCGATGCGGATACTGGACCGGCAGCCGGCCGTCGGTTGTCAGCGGCGGCTGCGGTCGCGCCGGCGGTGGCCGCGCACCCGGCACGGTATTGGTGACGAGATAGATCTCCGGCTGACTCTCGTGAACCATATGCCGGCCGGTCGGCAGATGACGGTAATCCTCGACCTCCGGCCCGAACAGCCGGCTCAGCCGGGCCAGCAATTCGGGCGCGCGGCTGATCGGGTGCGCATCGGGAACGAGCAGCAGGCCGCCGGCCTCGGCCAGTGCTTGCGGCAGGCCGTCGGGCATTGCGACGGAGAGCGGCTGCGCCAACCGTACGACAGCGCCGAATGCCGCTCCAGGCAACGGCCGGGTCACGTCCATCGATGCGCTCATTGCCCTTCTCCTCGACGCCGCAGCACCGCCGACGATCAGTCGCGACACGCCTGGCAGGAGAGTTTGGGTGCAGTGCGCCGACCGTCCTTGCGTGCGCGCGAGACAGCATGGCCGCAGCTGGAACAGCCGTCGACCTCGAAATCGATCCAGTGAGTCGGCTCGCCGCAATTCTCGCATGGCAGGCCACGGGTCGACATGATGTGCCCGAAGCCCGGCGCGCCGCATTTCGGACAGAGCACCGACAGCCGCTTGGCGAGCTTCCAGGCGAGCGCGCGCAGGACCTTCATGCGGGTCGGATTGCGATGCGCGCGCATGTCGGTCGCCACCACCGCCCGGCCGTCGTCGGCGCGACGCGCCTCGCGGTCGACCGCTGCCACCACTTCGTCGACGGTCTTCAGGTCCTTGACGGCATGGCCACCGACATTGCCGCGGATGACGAACACGCCATAGTCGGGAAAGCCCATCGCCTCCACAGCCTGCCGCACCGACGGATCGCCGGCTTCGAAGCTCATTATGCGCCAGTTCGTCCGATGCGTGATCAGCGTCTCGACCATGCGGATGCCACGCCGGCGATCGACGAAGGCCATGATCTCGAGGCCGCCGGGGTTGAGCGGCAGGCGGTCGATCGGCCCGTAGCTGCCCTCGCTGGCGATGGCGCAATCGACGTCCATCGTGTGAAAGGCGAGTTCGGCCTTGATCAGTGACGTCTCGACCAGCGCGTCGGGCCGCGCCACCTCGCCGCTGAAGGTCCCCAGCGTATCGGTGTCGAGGTCGGGCGCGACAACGACATCGGCGCCTAAAAGGCGACGAAACGGGGGAGCGAGAGCGCGCTCCTTCTCATGGATGGTCGCAAGGCCGATCCGCTTGCCGGCATAAGGATGAGCTGACACGGCTACAAGAATCTACCCCGCGATTCTACTCGGCAGCTTGCGGCATGGCCTCACGTGCGAGTTGCTGCTCGACCAGCGTCGCCCAATAAGAGGCACCGATCGGCAGAATCTCGTCGTTGAAATCGTAGCCCGGATTATGGACCATGCAGCTTCCCTCACCGTCGCCGTTGCCGATCCAGATGTAGCAACCGGGCTTCTTGAGCAGCATCCAGGCGAAGTCCTCGCTGCCCATGGCCGGCGTGGGATTGCGATTGACGTTGTCGGCTCCCACCAGGGCGCTTGCCGCCCGGGCGGCGAATTCGGTCTCCTGCGGGCTGTTCACGGTGGCGGGGTAGCGGCGCTCGTAGCGCCACTTGGTCACTTCGGCGCCGAAGCCGGCGGCGACGTTGCGGGCGATCTTCTCGATCTGCTTCTCGATCATGTCCTGCACCGGCTTCTTGAAGGTGCGGACGGTGCCGCGCAGCACGCATTCCTGCGGGATGACGTTCCAGGTGTCGCCCGAATGGATCTGGGTGGTGGACACCACCGCGGTGTCCATCGGATCGACATTGCGCGCCACGATCGACTGCAGTGCGGTCACGATATGGGCGCCCACCACTACCGGATCGATGCCGTGATGGGGCATCGCGCCATGGGCGCCAACGCCTTTCACCACGATCTCGAAAATGTCGTAGGCCGCCATCATCGGACCCGGCCTGACGGCGAAACGGCCGACCGGGATGCCGGGAATGTTGTGCATGCCGTAGACACCCTCGCAGGGAAACTTCTCGAACAGCCCTTCTTCCACCATGACGCGGCCGCCGCCCTCGTTCTCCTCGGCCGGCTGGAAGATGAAATAGACGGTGCCGTCGAAACTGCGGGTCTCCGCCAGATACTTCGCTGCCCCCAGCAGCATCACCGTATGACCGTCATGGCCGCAGGCGTGCATCTTGCCGGGAATCGTCGACTTGTGGCTGAACTTGTTGGTTTCGTGCACATCGAGCGCATCCATGTCGGCGCGCAGGCCGATCGCACGCTTCGAGGTGCCGGCGCGGAGAACGCCCACCACGCCGGTCTTGGCGAGACCCCGATGCACCTCGAGGCCGAATTGCTTCAGCTTGTCCGCAACGATGTCTGCCGTCCGGACCTCCTCGAAGGCCGTTTCAGGGTGACTGTGGATGTCATGGCGCCACGCGGTCATGTCCTTGTGAAACGACGCGATACGGTTGATGACCGGCATGGAATTCTCCAAAATATATATGTGGGCGGATCGTAAGCACCCGGCCCTGCGGGTCAAGCATGGCAAGTGTGCCGTGCTGCAGATCATATCGCCTGCTGCGAATTGCCGCGACGCCGGTTATCCGTCGAACCGAAAACCCTGCAGCCAAGGTGTCAAAGCACATAGCCGATGCGCGCCTTCCCGACTCGGACGCTGTCGAAGGCGACATCGCTGATGTCGCCGGCGAGCGTCACGGCACAGTTCGGGGATCGACGTTCAGAGCGGGATCAGGGCGGCGGCGACGCGGCGGCCTTCGGCCACCAGGACGTTGTAGATGCGACAGGCCGAACCCGTGTCCACCACCTCCACCGAGAGGCCGGCGGCCTTGAGTGCAGCGCGCTGCGCAGGCGGCAGGAACACCGCGCGGCTGCCGCAGCCCAGCACCAGCAATTCAACCGGCGACGGCCCTTCGCGCAACACGGCGACGCTCGCCGGCGTCAGGTCCTCGGTGCGCGTCACGCTCCACGCCAAGGTTGCCGTGGGTGTCACCAGGACAGGTTCGCGCCATTCGCGTTCACCGATGGTGAACCGTCCCGGGCCATAGCTCCGGATCACCTGCACCTGCGACGGATCGGGCGCAGGCAGGGTCTTGTCGTTCGGCGCGCCCGGCCGCGGGCTCACGTCTTGGCCTTGGCGCCCTCTTCCTCGTGGCGCAATTGCTCAGGCCGGAGTTTCAGGTAGACCAGGCCCGCACAGGCGATCCAGATCGAGGAATAGGTGCCGACGATGACGCCCCACAGCATCGCGATGGAGAAGCTGTAGAGCACCGGTCCGCCGAAGATCACCAGCGCCGCCACTGCGACGAACACCGTGATCGAGGTCATCACCGTGCGCGACAGCGTCTCGTTGATGCTGAGGTTCAGGAGGTCGATCAGCCCCAGCTTCTTGTAGCGGCGCATGTTCTCGCGCACGCGGTCGAACACCACGACGGTATCGTTGATCGAATAACCGGCGATGGTCAGCACCGCGGCGAGCGCGGTCAGGCTGAAGTCGAGCCGGAACAGCACGAAAATGCCGATCGTCGAGATCACGTCGTGCAGCATCGAGATCAGCGCACCGATGCCGAACTGCCATTCGAAGCGGAACCACATGTAGACCGCGATCGCCCCCAGCGTCGCCAGCACGGCGATGATGCCGCTGTGCATCAGCTCCGCCCCGATCTTGGGGCCGACCGACTCGGTACCGCGGATGTCGTACTTTTCGCTGATCGCATCGTCGACGACCTTGATCGCCACCTGCTGGCACCACTCGGCGCGCTGCTCGGGCGTCATGTCGATCTTGACGGTATTCGTGTTGTTCCGCGGCAGCTCACGCTCGAGCACGGTGAGCCCGACGCGGCTCACCGCGTCCCGCCAGCCCGCCGAATCGAGCTGGCTCGGGCCGGTGAAGACGACGTCGCCCGTGCCCGACGCACCCGGCTTGACGCTCCAGCCATTGCCGGCACGCCGCTTCATCACGGTGTCGGCATGCGCCACGCATTCGGCGTTGCCTTCCTGGCGCTGGACTCGGATCAGCGCGCTGCTCTTGTCGCCGAACTCCTGCAGCGAAACCTCGCCGATGCCGAGCGCGGCAGCCGTCGCGCGCAGCTCGTCGAGATGGATCGTCCCCTGCTTGGCACGGACCTGGATGGCGATGCCACCCTCGAAATCGATGCCGAAATTGAGGCCGAATACGAAGACGCCGACGAGCGACAGCACGTTGATCAGCGTCGATAGCCCAAGCGCCCAGACGCGCTTGCCCATGAAGTCGAACTTCGTATGGGCGGGGACGATATGGTGCGGCTTCCACAGCATTGCACGGCCTCAGAGCGTGAGTTCCGTTGGCCGCCGCCAGCGCATCCAGGTTGCAAGCAACATGCGGGTGAAGATCGTGGCGGTGAACAGATGGGTGAGCAGGCCGAGCGACAGCGAGGTCGCAAAGCCGCGGATCGGACCGGAGCCGAAGCCGAACAGCAGGACGCCGGCGATCAGCGCGGTGAAGTTCGAATCGATGACCGCGGTCAGGGCGCGTTCGTAGCCGGCGGTGAGCGCGCCCAATGCCGAGCGTCCGTTGGCCCGCTCCTCGCGCACGCGCTCGTAGATCAGCACGTTGGAATCGACCGACATGCCGACCGTGAGCACGAGGCCCGCGATGCCAGGCAGCGTCAGCGACGCACCGAGCACCGACATGCCGGCCAGCACCAGCAGCAGGTTGACGGCCATGGCGAGGTTGGCGAAGCCGCCGAACAGCGGGCCGTAGGTCCCGAACATGAAGAACATGACGAGCCCGGTCCCGACCAGGGCCGCGACCGTGCCGGCATGGATGGCATCGGCGCCCAGGTCGGCGCCGACCGTGCGCTCCTCGATGATGGTGAGTGTCGCCGGCAGTGCGCCCGAGCGCAGCAGCAGGGCCTGCTCCTGGGTCTGCTGCGGCGTGAAGGAGCCGGTGATGATGCCGCTGCCGCCGCAGATCGCGCTCTGCACGACAGGCGCACTGATGATCTCGTTGTCGAGCTGGATGGCGAGCCGCTTGCCGATGTTCTGGCGCGTGGCGGCGCAGAAGGAGCGCCCGCCCGCGGCATTGAAGGTGAAGCTGATGATCGGCCGGCCGCCCTGCTGCTGGTCGAAGGTCGCCTTGGCGTCATCGAGATCCTCGCCGCCCACGACCACGCGTTTGAACACCGGCAGGCAGGGCGGATGGTAGCGGCGACAGATCTGCTCGGGCGTGAGCCTGGGATTGGCGCTCTGGATCTCGTCGTACGCCTTGATGTTGGTCGCCTTGAGCGCCTGCATGCCCTCGCGTGTCGGCACCAGGAAAGTCGTGGGCGGCAGCACGGCCGGCAAACCGCCGCCACTCGCCGCCGCCACGTTCTCGTTCACCAGATGGAAGGTGAGCTTGGCGGTCTGGTTGATCTTGCTCTTGAGCTCGGTCGTGTCCTTGATACCGGGCACCTGCAGCAGGATGCGGTCGGAGCCCTCGCGCACGATCGTCGGTTCGAGCGTGCCGGTCTCGTCGACGCGCCGGCGCAGGATCTCGATCGACTGGTCGATGACCTCCTTGCGCTTTCGCGTGAGTTCCTGGTCGGAGAAGCTGATATCGATCACCGGCCCCGTCCCCGCCGCCACCAGGCTGGGATCGACGGCACGGATCGCCTCGATTGCGGTGGCGCGTTGCGCCTCGTCGCGCAGCTCGACCGTCACGTGGCCGTTGGGTTCGGCGGCAACCTCCTTGAAGGCGACCTGCTTCTTCCGTAGCTCGCCGCGCAGCGAATCGGCCACGTTGGTCATGCGCTCGTTCAGCACGCCGCGCAGATCGGCCTCGAGCAGGAAATGCGCACCGCCGCGCAGGTCGAGTCCGAGATTGATGCGGTTCTGCGCATACCACTTGGGCAACAGGTCGTCGACGGAGTCCGGCAGGATGTTGGGCAACGCGAAAATACCCGCAAGCGCCGTGAAGATGATGATCGCGATGGTCTGCCAACGCGGAAGATGGAGCATGCCCGTTTACCCTGCGATGATGCCGGCCTTCGCCTTCCCTACTGCTTCTTTCCGAACAGTCCGCCCAGCAGGCTCTTCCGCTCCGCCGCGGCCGCGGGCTTCGATGGCAGCATGGGCTTCTCGTCCTCGTCGCCCTCCTTGGCGCCGCGCACCGATTCGCCGCGTGTCAGGATGTCGGTGATGGTCTGCTTGATGATACGCACCCGCACGCCTTCGGCCAGCTCGACCTGCAGCTCGTTCTCGCCGATCACCTTGGTGACGAGGCCGATGATGCCGCCGCCGGTGACCACACGGTCGCCGCGCTTGACGCCCGCCAGCATCTCCTTCTGCGCCCTCATCTTGGACTGCTGCGGCCGGATCAGCAGGAAATAGAAGACGACGAAGATCAGGACGAGCGGAAACAGCTGCACCAGGAAATCCGAGCCGCCACCCGCGCCAGCGCCCTGCGCCCAAGCCTCTGCAATGAACATCGTCCGCTCCGATTCTTCCGGCCGTCGAAAAGCGGGCGGACTATAGCGGTCCGCAGCCGCTTTGCAACGCAAGCGGCCGGCGATATGGTCGCCCCCTTTGTCACGTCTCCGACCTTAATTTGGCAACGATGGATCAAGAGCTTAAAGCAACGCTTTCACGCATCGCCGAGGCGCTCGACCGGCTGGCGCCGGCCAGACCGCCCAGCGCCGATATCGCCGCCTTCGAGGCCTATATCTGGCACGCAGCCGGCCACCGGCTCGAGGCGGTCAACCGGGTCAACCGCGTCGACCTGGAGCTGTTGCAGGGCATCGACCGCCAGAAAGCCATATTGCTGGAAAACACGCGGCGCTTCGCCAAAGGGCTGCCGGCGAACAATGCCCTGCTCTGGGGCTCGCGCGGCGCGGGCAAGAGCTCGATCGTGAAGGCGACCCACGCCCAGGTGAATCGCGAGATGGGCGGACCGCCGGGGCCCCTGGCCCTGATCGAGATCCATCGCGAGGACATCCCGTCGCTTCCCGCCCTGCTCGGCCGCGTGCGCGAGAGCGAGCGCCGCTTCGTGGTGTTCTGCGACGACCTTTCCTTCGACGGCCAGGATGCCGCCTACAAGTCGCTAAAGGCGGTGCTCGACGGCGGCATCGAGGGCCGGCCGGACAACGTGCTGTTCTACGCCACCTCCAACCGCCGCCATCTGATGCCGCGCGACATGATCGAGAACGAGCGCTCGACCGCGATCAATCCGTCGGAGGCGGTCGAGGAGAAGGTCTCGCTATCGGATCGCTTCGGCCTGTGGCTCGGCTTCCACAATGCCGATCAGGACACCTTCTTCGCGATGATCGAGGGCTATGCCCGCCACTATCGTCTCGACGTGCCGGTCGAGGAGCTGCGCAAGCAGGCGATCGAATGGTCGGTGACGCGCGGCTCACGGTCCGGCCGGGTCGCCTGGCAGTTCATCCAGGAAGTGGCGGGCCAGCTCGGCAAGACATTGGGGTAGCCATGAGCGATCCGGAAGACGTCCTGTTCTCGCCGGCGGTCAAGGCGGAACAGGCGCGTCTCGGATCGCGCGCCAGCTTCGCAGGCCATCCCTGGCAGACGGAGATCACCGACACCCTCCGCCAGTTCCTGCAAGCGATCGATACCTTCTTCTTCGCGACCGCCAGCGCCGATGGCCGGCCCTACATCCAGCACAAAGGCGGGCCGCCCGGCTTCCTGAAGCCGATCGGCACGCACACCCTGGCCTTCGCCGACTTCACCGGCAACCGCCAATACATCACCCTCGGGCATCTCCGGGACAACGACCGCGTCCACATCTTCATCCCGCACTTCGCCACGCGGCAACGGGTGAAACTGTGGGGCCGCGCCCGCATCGTCGAAGGCGATCTCGAGCTGATGGAGCGGCTGGTCGATCCCGCCTACAAGGCCCGGCCCGCGCGTGCGATCGTGTTCACGCTCGAGGCCTGGGACGTCAATTGCCACCAGCACATCGTAGCGCGCTACAGCGAGGCCGAGATCGCCCCGGCGCTGGACAAGCTCGTGGCCCGCATCCAGGAACTGGAAGAGGAGGTGGCGCGGCTGAAGAGCGGCGGGACCTAGCGTTCGCGCCCGCTCTTTGCCCGCACGATCTTGATCGTCGAGGTCGAGTGGACGATCAGGCGGCCTTTCTCGTCCTTGAGGTCGCCGTCGAGGAAGCCGACGGAGCCGCCCCAGCGCTGGACGCGGCCTTCGGCGAAGACGACGCCCGGCCCCATGGCTTCGAAGAAGCTCACCTTGATCTCGAGTGTCGGAACCGCGACCGACAGCTTGCCCTTGGCGATTGCGGCGGTGGCCATCGCGGTGTCGACCATGCCGGTGAGGAAGCCGCCCTGGCAGATCTTGCCCTGCGAATGGCAGAACGCCGGCACGATCTCGAAGCGGAAACGCGCGATGCCGCGCGCCGAGTCGATGTCGAGCAGTTCACCGTTCAGCGTCTTGGACGCTTCGCCGGGCGAAGCCCGCAGAAGCCTGAGCAGATCCGAATCGGTCACGGATTCGGCGTCGACATGGGTGAAGTCGGGATGGGCAGAACTCATGGCGCGCGGACTATAACGAGCCGGCGCCGGCGCGCACCTTGTCCAGAAGCTCGATCAGCATGCGGGTTTCGGCTGCCGAAAGCCCCGCCGCGATCCGCTTCTCGTGCGCTTTGACGAGTCGCGTAAACCTGGCCAACGCCTTCTCGCCCTCGGGCGTGAGGGCCAGCGCATGGGTGCGGCCATCGGTTGGCGAGGCGTGGCGCATCAGGAGGCCGCGGGCCTGCAGCCGGTTCAGGATCGGCACCAGGGTCGAGCGGTCGATGGCGAGCGCGCGGGCGAGCGCCATCTGGCTGAGGCCCTTGTTGCGCTCCACCAGCACCAGGAGGCCGAATTCGCCGGGCGTCAGCGCTTCGCCCGCCTTGGCGAAAGTGCTGGCGAAATCGGCGAATACAGCAGATTGGGCCCGGCGCAGACCGTATCCCAGAAGGGCGGTCAGCATGCCGCGATCGAGGTTTCCGGCCCGTGGCTTGCCGTTGGGCGGGACAGGTGGACTGGCCATGGCTCAAGTGGTAGACGGAGATTGTTTGGGGAGCAAACAAAATTCACCTTTCGTCCCGCCCATGCGTTGTTTCGACATGAGCTTCAAGGTCCATATCGTCCCAGCCGGCCGCACCATCGAGGTCCCGACCGGCGCCACCATCCTGGAGACCGCCCTCGAGACCGGCATCCCCTATCCGCATGGCTGCCAATCGGGCAACTGCGGCGCCTGCAAGTCGCATCTTGTGAAAGGCGAAGTCTCGATGGAGGGCTATTCGGAGTTCGCGCTGTCCGACGAGGAAAAGGAACGCGGGCTGATCCTCGCCTGCCGCGCCGTCCCCTGGGAAGAGTCGGAGGTGGCGTGGCTCGAGGAGGACGACCTGATCGTCCATCCCCGTCGCGTGCTCTCCTGCCGGGTGGCGGGTCTCGACGATGCGACGCACGACATCAAGCGTGTGCGGCTGGAAATCGTCTCGGGCGGCCCGTTCGACTTCTCGGCCGGCCAATATGCGTCGGTCACGTTCGATGGCTGCCAGCCGCGCGACTATTCGATGGCCAACATGCCGGGCGATCCGGTGCTGGAGTTCCATATCAGGCGCACTGAGGGCGGCACGACCAGTGCCTATGTCGGCGAGCGCCTGAAACCCGGCGACAGCGTGCGCGTCGAGGGGCCGTTCGGTACCTCCTACCTGCGCGAGACGCATCGCGGGCCGATCATCGCCGTGGCCGGCGGCTCGGGGATGGCGCCTGTGAAATCGATCGTCGAGCGCGCGCTCGCCAGGGACCTGCCGCAGCACATCTACTTCTATTTCGGCGTCCGCGCCGAGCGCGACCTCTACCTGCACGACCACTTCGCCGCCCTGTCGAAGAAGCATGCGAACCTCCACTTCACGCCGGTCCTGAGCGAGACTGCAGGCGGGACGTGGCGGACCGGCTTCGTGCATGAGGCGGTCGGCCAGGACTTCGACGAGCTCGACGGCTGCAAGGCCTATCTCGCCGGCCCGCCGGTCATGGTCGAAGCCGCGACCAGGCTGTTCGAGAGGCGTGGCATGCGGCGCATCGATATCCATGCCGATGCATTCTACACGGCCGCCGAGATGGCCAACGCCGGGAAGAAAACGGGAGCAGAGCTATGACGGGACTGCTGGAAGGCCGTTCGGCCATCGTCACCGGCGCCGGCCGCGGCATCGGCCGCGCGATCGCCGAGGCACTCGCCGCCGAGGGCGCGAGCGTGATCGTGGCCGATGTCGGCGCGTCAATCGCGGGCGACGGCGCCGATGCTACCCCCGCCCGCGAGGTCGTGGCGGCGATCAACGGAAAGACGGGCAAAAAGGCGATCGCCTTCACCGAAAGCGTGGCCTCGCCCGGCGTCGCCAGGCTTCTGGTCGAAATGGCGGTGAAGCAGTTCGGCGGGATCGACATCGTCGTGAACAACGCTGCGATCCTGCGCGATGCCTTCATCTTCCGCGCCGACCCGCGCGATTGGGACGCGGTGATCCGCAACAACCTCTCGGCGCCTTTCTATCTGATCAATGCCGCCTCCGCCGCGATGCGCGAACAGGGCAAGTCGGGCCGCGGCGGCAAGGACGGCTACGACTGGGGCCGCATCGTCAACATTGTCTCGTCGGCGGGTCTCTACGGCAATCTCGGGCAAGCGGCCTACGCCAGCGCCAAGGCGGGCCTGTTCGGCTTGACGCGCGTCGCCGCCATGGACCTGCAGCGCGCGGCGATCACGGTGAATGCCGTGGCGCCGTTCGCGCGCACCCGCGTCACCGATATCATCCAACCTGCCAACGAGGCGCAGAAGACCTACAAGGAGCGCGCGCTCAAGATCGGCGCGCACCATGTCGCGAACCTGGTGACGGCGCTCTGTGCGCCGGCGGCCAAGGGCATCACCGGCCAGCTTTTGGGCGTGCGCGGCCGCGAGGTCTTCCTGTTCGGCCAGCCGCGGCCGGTCGCCAGGATCGAGGTCGGGGCGCCGGACGCGCTGGCGGGCGATCTCGTGGCGAAGCTTGCCGGCCAGTTCACCGACCTCACCACCGACCTCGAAGCCTTCAATACCGAACCTCTCGTCTGATGGAGCCCGCCATGAGCGACCTTGTCGTGAAGACCGTCGAAGAGCTGAAGGATGCGCCCGAGGAATATCGCGCGGCTGTCGCCAAGCTCGTGATCAGCCATGCCGTCAACGAGCTTTACGGCGCGCAGGTGTTCGACGAGCCGGCCATCGCCTATGCGCCGACGCCCTACGCCAAGTGGCTCACCTGCCGCGTGGCGATGGAGGAGTACGGCCACCACGTGCGCTTCAAGCAGCTCGGCGTGCAGATCGGCATTCCGGAGGAGCGCATGGTGCCGGGCGCCGGCAAGAAGCCTCTTTCGATCTTCGAGTTCCCGCTCAAGACCTGGGAGGAGTTCGTCGCCATCAAGCTGCTGGCCGACCTCGCCGAGATCCTGCAGGTCGAGGACCTGCTGCACTGCACCTTCCATCCGCTGCGCAACCTCGCCCGCGCCACCATGCCGGAGGAGCGCTTCCACGCCCAGTTCGGCGAGGATTTCGCCGCCGAGCTGATCAAGACGCCGGAAGGCAAGGCGACCTTGCAGGCGGCGGTGAACGACTACTGGCCCTACCTGCCCAAGTTCTTCGGCGGCTCGAAGTCGAAGAACAACGAGATCTTCCGCAAATGGAAGATCAAGCAGCGCACCAACGACGAGATGCGCGAGGACTATGTGAGGCGGGCGACCGAGGTCGCCACGAAATACGGCCTCACCCTGCCGGAGGTCCGGCAGGCGGCGTGACGCTGCGGGCGCACGTTGGCGTGCCGCTGGGAGCGCGCCCCTCCGGTGGCGCAATCCTCCTGCAACACCATGTGGGCGCGACTGGTGTCGCGCGCTTCCAGCCATGAGGGTTGTTTCCCTTCCGCACGCCCTGCTCGACTTGCTGCTCGCCGAAGTGAAGACGGCGTCATGGTTCGCCGCCCTGGGTGAGCCCCTCACCGAGGGCGATCGGGCCGATGCCTGCACCTATGTCGATGCCCTTGGCTTCGCCCCAATCGAGATCGGGCAGGCGCACGACTGGCCGGAGGCGGAGCGGCTCCTCCAGCAGCCCGATTCCTCGGACTGGTGGGACCGCGAGGAGGCCTTGCGCAAGGCACTGCTCGTCGAGGCCGAGACGCGCTATCCCGAACGCGCACTCTGGACGGCGCTCACCGAGCTCACCACCGAGACCGGCGACCTGGTACACGGCAAGGCAGCCACCGCGGCCGCACGCATGGGCCGCGCCGCCCCTGCCTCGATCCATGTCGCCGCGGGTGCGGCGGCGCAGGCGGTCTACCAGCTCGCCGTCGCGCGGCTTGCCGATCGCGCAAACTCGCCTTTCGAAAGCAAGTTCCGTCTGTTTGCATCAGGCCGCTGGCCGCTCGGGATCATGGGCTCTAGGCTGGTCCTCTTCTGAAGAGGAAGGACATGGGCTCCTATCGCGCACCGCCGCACGCCGTCGGTCGATTGAAGCTGCCGTTCGGAACGCTCTATTACCAAGTCACCGGCAGCGGGCCGCCGCTGGTGTTCGCCCATGGTCTTGGCGGCAATCACCTGAGCTGGTGGCAGCAGGTCGCCCACTTCGCCCCACACTACACCTGCGTGACCTTCGCCCATCGCGGCTTCGCGCCGTCCGATGCGATCGCCGGCGGTCCGGACCCGGCCGACTATGCGGCCGATCTCGCAGCCCTGATCGACCACCTGAAGCTCGACGGGGTTCGCCTTGTCGGCCAGTCGATGGGCGGCTGGACGATGCTCGACTACGCGATCGCTCATCCTGCGCGCGTGACGGCGCTGGTGCTGAGCTCGACCTCCGGCACGCTCGACCGACGCGGCTGCGACCCGTCGGGCGGCGCGGAGTACGACGGCTGGCTCAAGAAGGCCGAGGCGGCGATGGCCGACGGCCGCGCCCGGGGCGTCCATCCGGCAATGGGCGTGAAAGCCGCCGAGCGCTGGCCGGCGCTCCACCTTCTTTATCTCGGCATCGACGAGACGGCCGGGACGCTCGACAAGGAGAAATTGCGCGCAGGGTTGCGACGCACCGCGACCCGGACCCTCGCCGATCTCAAGGACTTCCAGGTGCCGACGCTGCTGATCGGCGGCGCCGACGACGTCGTGTTCCCGGCTTTTCTTGCCAAGGCGATCGCGGCGAAGCTGCCGCGCGCAGAGGCCCACATCATCCCCGACTGCGGGCACTCGCCCTACTTCGAGCAGGCCGCGGTGTTCAACGAAGTGGTCGAGTCCTTCCTGAAACGCATTCAGGTTCCTCCCTCCCGCTAGAGGGAAAGGAAGAAGAAGGGAGGCCCCCTTGCAGCGTCGATCGCTTCTCGCAGCCCCCACCATGCTGCTGACGACCAAGGCTTTCGCCCGGAAACCGGCCAGGACGCTGCGCGCGGTCATGCCTTCGGGTCCCAAGACCGTCGAGCCCATCTTGACCACTGCGTACCTGGACCACCGCGTACATCGTCCGCAACACGGCTACATGATCTACGACACGCTGTTCGCGCGATCTACGACCACGCTGTTCGTGCGCTGCGCTCGACTCGATTGATTGTGCCGGTCTCGCCTCGATTGCGGCACGTCATGTCGTAGTTCCCGACTTTTTCGATAGCCTGTCAGCGGTCCGGCAAGGGAATGAATTCGGGATCGCCGGGCACCTTGGCGAAGCGGCCCTCCTTCCAGTCCGCCTTGGCGCGCTCGATGCGCTCCTTCGAGGAGGAGACGAAGTTCCACCAGATATGGCGCGGCCCGTCGAGCGGCGCGCCGCCCAGCAGCATCAGCTTGGCGCCGTTGGCCCCGGCAACCAGGTCGATGGCGGATCCGGCCGCAAGCAGGGCGAGATCGCCCACGGCGAGCTGGCGGTCTCCGATCGTGACTGTGCCTGCCGCAACATAGACGCCACGCTCGGCATGTTCGGCCGTCACGGCGATCCCGGCCGCGGCCGGCACTTCGACCGCGACATAGAAGATCGGCGAGAAGTGGGTGGTGGGCGCGGTCCGGCCGGCATAGGAACCGACGATCAGGCGCAGCGCCGCCTTCCCCTCCCGCCACGTCGGCAGCCGCGAGACCGGGACATGCTCGAAGGTCGGTGCCGTTTCCTCCTGCGTCGTGGGCAGCGCCACCCAGGTCTGGACGCCGTGCATGCGAAAGCCGCTTTGGCGCATCTCGGGCTCGGTGCGTTCGCTGTGGGCAATGCCACTGCCGGCCGTCATCCAGTTGACATCGCCCGGGCGGATTGCTTGCGCAGAGCCCAGGCTGTCGCGATGGAAGATGCCGCCCTCGAACAGGTAGGTGACCGTGGCGAGGCCGATATGCGGGTGTGGCCGCACCTCCATGCCGTCGCCGCCCGGTAGTACGACCAGCGGGCCGAAATGATCGAGGAAGATGAACGGCCCGACCGTGCGGCGCTTCACGCTCGGCAGCACACGACGCACCGGGAAGCCAGGCGCCAGCTCATGGGCGCGGCCCTGGATCAAGAGCTCGATCGGGTCGGCCATCTTGTTCTCTCCTTCCGCCTGTGCTGCAACGGCACGCCATGGCCGCACCGCTTCGCGATCTCTCGCCCTTCTTCGCTCCGCGCAGCATCGCCGTCGTCGGCGCGGGTGAAAGACCGACCTCGTCGGGCGGCGCCGTGATGCAGATGCTGCGCCTTGCCGGATATGGCGGCCGGGTCGTGCCCGTCAATCCCAGGGGCGGCGCGATCTTCGGTTACGAAGCGGTCCCCTCGATCAAGGCCATAGATCCGCCGGTCGACCTCGCGGTGATCGTGATCCGGCCGGACGCCATCGTCGAGGCGGTGGGCGAGGCCGCCGACCGCGGCATCCGCAATCTCCTGATCCTGCCGGGCGGCTTCGCCGAGGCCGGACCGGCAGGCGTCGCGCGCAACGAGGCCCTGCTGAAGCTTGCGGCAGCGCGCGGACTGACGATCGCCGGGCCCAACTGCGCCGGCATCGTTCATCTCGACCCTGCCTGGCGGTTTGCAGCCACCTTCCTGCGCGATCTGCCGCCCGGCACCGCACCGGGAACACGCAACGGGCTTGCCTTCATCTCCCAGTCAGGGGCGCTGGCCGAGGAGTTCATCGACAAGGCCAATGCGCGTGGCCTGCCGCTCACCAGCGTCGTGTCGGTCGGCAATGCCGTTCATCTCGGTGTCGAGGACTATCTCGCCTGGCTGGGCGAACGACCCGAGATCGGCGCGGCCCTCCTCTATGTCGAATCGATCGAGGATCGCGAGCGCTTCTGCGCCGTGGCGCGCAAGGTTGCGGCCCGCAAGCCGGTGATCGCCCTGTTTGGCGGGCGGACCGAGATCGGCGGCCGGGCGGCGGCGGCCCATACCGGCGCGGTGGCCAATGACGAGGCGGCGATCGACGCCTTCTGCGCCTCCTGCGACATCGTCCGCGTCGACAGCCTGCGCCGGCTCTTGATCGCGGCAAAGGCGTTCGGCCGCTTTCCGCAGGGCCTGGGACGGCGCGCCCTCATCCTTTCCAATTCCGGCGGACCGGGCGTGATTTGTGCCGACCGCGCCGCGCTGGAAGGCCTCGCCCTCCCGCCGTTGCCCATGCCGATGGCCGAGGTGCTGCGCCAGCGACTGCCGGGCGAGGCCTCGGTCGCCAATCCGATCGACCTCCTGGCCGATGCCCGCGAGGACCGGTTCGGCATGGCCCTCGAAGCGGCAATGACCCATGCCGCTGCAGACTACGACATGGTGCTGATGATCCATGTCGTGCCTTTCATGGTCGAGGCGGAACCGGTGATCGATCGGCTGGCGGAGCTTGCCGCCAGGGCCCCGATGCCGCTGATGCACAGCATGATGGGAACACTGCCCGGCAAGGCCGATTGGTTCGCCAAAATGGAGCGCGCCGGGGTGCCGATGTTCAACGACGTCGAGGAAATGGCGGAGGCCGCCGGGCTGCTGGCGCGCTATCCGATCCTCCGCGAAAAAGTCCAAAGCGACATTCTGCCCACCTTATTTTTTCGCGACAAGAAACACACGTAACACAAAAAATATAATTATATCAGTCACTTAGTTTCTGTTTCGCATGGGTGTTGCATTTTTGCAACTTTTGTTGGACTTGCGATTTTTTCGTGGCAATTATCCCTCCGCGAGGCGGCAGAGCGGGGGGCACCAGCAGGGGAGCTGGTTAATTCGCCGTCAGCCTCGGTGTCATTGTTGGATCAATGGAGCGGGAGAGGCTAATGGCGATCACGACGACGCGTGCTGAGCGCGCCGACCGTTGGAGGACGATGCGTGCTCTGGTAGCCGCAGCCTTCGCGGTCTCCTTCTTCCAAGTCACGGTTCCGGCGACCTCGATGGCCCAGGTCGCTACCGCCAAGAAGCAAGTCCACACACCACGCCGGGCCACCATCAAGCCAGTCACACAGAGCCAAGCCTCCCCGACCGACAACGAGGCCGACGAGCTCAACAGGAAGTGGCTCTCCAACTACCAAGCGAACTCTCCCAACACCCCTGTCGACGCGGCGCCCACACACAGCGTCGCCGGTACCGAGACCGAGCGGACCTTGAGCGCCCCGACCGCGCCGCCGCCGGGTGCCGCGGCCCGCGCCGTCATGCCGGGCACCATCACATTCGTGCGGGCCGACAACGCCGCGGCCGCCTTCAACTCCATGCCGGGCGGCGCCAACCAGCCGATCTTCAAGGACCTCACCCGGGCCTTTGCCGGCTTCTCGCCGTCCAAGAAATCCCGGGTCGAGATGATGCAGGCCCGCACCGGAGACGGCTCCTCGCGGGTCGTGTATGCCAGCATCGGTGAGGGCAAGGCCCGCCATTCGTTCTGGTGGTTCGCTCCGCCGGACCAACCCGAAGGATGGTTCGACGAGCACGGCAAGCGCCTGGGCGGCGCGGCGCTCAGCCAACCGACGCCCCACGCCCGTATCTCTTCGCCGTTCGGCACCCGCCGCTATTACGGCCGAATCACCAGCCATGCCTTCCACAACGGCATCGATTTCGAGGGCCATGTCGGCGATCCGATCCATGCCGCCGCCGACGGCGTCGTGAACCACGCCGACTGGTACTATAACTACGGCCGGACGGTGAAGATCAGCCACACCGAGCATTTCGAGACGCTGTATGCGCACATGTCGCGCATCGCGCCGAACATGGCACCGGGCACGGTCGTCCATAAGGGCGACGTGATCGGCTATGTCGGCGCGACCGGCCGGGCCACCGGGCCGCACCTGCACTTCTCGACAATCGTGGATGGCCGGTTCGTCGATCCGGAGAACTATCTCTCCAACAAGGCCGACATGCTGACCGGCAACGACCTCGTGGCCTATCGCCAATGGCAGCAGAATGTGCGCGAGGCGGCGCTGGCGCAAAAGGCCCAGACCGAGCGCGCCTCGCTCTGGAACTGGAGCAGCAACCCCTTCACGCCGCCGCCGAGCCCGGGCCGCCTCTAGGCCCGGCAGAGGGCACCCGCCGGCACCGGTCCATCACCGCGTGCCGGCATTGCGCCCCACCGGGTGATCGCCTACGAATGCTGCCTCCGCTCGTGAACGGCCACCGCTGCCGGCTGGCCGAGCGTCAGAGACAATCGTAAGGGACGAATACATGCTCAAGAAATCGATCGTCGCTGGCGCCCTCGCCATATTGCTCGGCGCATCGGGCCCCGCCTGGGCCGGCAAGGATCTCGACGCAGTGAAGGCGCGCGGCCAACTCATCTGCGGCGTCAGCACCGGCGTGGCAGGCTTCTCGTCGGCCGACAGCCAGGGCAAATGGACCGGCATCGATGTCGACGTCTGCCGCGCCATCTCGGCCACCATCTTCGGCGATTCGGAGAAGGTGAAATACGTGCCGCTCTCGGCCGAGCAGCGCTTCACCGCCGTCCAGTCGGGCGAGGTCGACCTGCTGTCGCGCAACACGACCTGGACGCTGACGCGCGACACCGCGCTCGGCCTCGATTTCGGCGCCGTCACCTATTATGACGGCCAGGGCTTCATGGTGAACAAGAAGCTCGGCGTGAAGAGCGCCAAGGAGCTGGAAGGCGCCACGGTTTGCGTGCAGCCCGGCACGACGACCGAGCTCAACCTTGCCGACTATTTCCGCACCAACAAGATGACCTTCAAGCCGGTGGTCATCAACCAGCTCGACCAGATCCGCGCCGCCTTCTTCTCCGGCCGCTGCGACGTCTTCACGACCGATGCCTCGGGCCTCTACTCGATCCGCGCCTCCAACGTGCCGCCGCCGGCGACGCCGGACGACTTCGTCGTGCTGCCCGAGATCATCTCCAAGGAGCCGCTGGCGCCGGCTTTCCGTCACGGCGACAACCAGTTCGGCGACGTCATCCGCTGGTCGCAGTTCGCGATGGTCGAGGCCGAGGAATACGGCATCACCTCGAAGAACGTCGACG
>JAFEBU010000083.1 GCA_018242505.1 Pseudomonadota bacterium | reverse complement strand
CTCTTCTCGCACAACACCAAGGTGGCCGAGAACGGCTACAACGAGGAAGAGAACAAGGTGATCGAGGAGATGCGCAAGATGTTCCATGCGCCCGATCTCCCGATCCTGCCGACCTGCATCCGCGTGCCGGTTCTTCGCGCTCATTCGGAGGCCGTGGCGCTCGAGCTCGAGGCGCCGATGTCGCCCGACGAGGCACGCGAGATCCTGCGCCGGTCGCCCGGCATCAGGATCGTCGACGATCCTGCCGCCAACCACTTCCCGATGCCGCTGGAGGCCAGCGGCGATCTCGACGTGCATGTCGGCCGCATTCGCCGCGACCTCACCAACCCGAACGGGCTTGCGCTGTTCGTGGCCGGCGATCAGCTGCTGAAAGGCGCGGCCTGGAACGCGGTGCAGATCGCCGAGGAGCTGGCGAAGCTCACGGTCGAAGTGGCGTAACCCTCTCCGGTTCGTGGAGCGGTTCAAACGGCGGCAGCGATGCCGCCGTTTTTTACGTGCCCGGGTGTCTGGCGTCTGGCCGCCGCGGTGTCGTCGTGGCAGGCTGCGGCCTCGATCGAGGGGGGAACCGCCATGGATCTCGGACTGAAGGGCAAGAAGGCCGTCGTCACCGGCGGCAGCAAGGGCATCGGACGCGCGATTGCCGACGGGTTTGCCGCCGAAGGCGCGGACGTAGCGCTGTGCGCGCGCAACGACAAGGAGGTGGCGGCGGCCGTCGCCGCGCTCAAGGGCAAGGGGGTCAAGGCATCAGGCCGCGCCCTCGATGTTGCCGACGGCGCTGCCCTCAAGACATGGATCGTGGAGGCCGCCGGCGAGCTCGGCGGGATCGATGCGCTGGTCTGCAATGTGAGTGCGCTCGCGGTCGGCGACACTGCCGAATCGTGGGAGAAATCTTTCAAGACCGACATGATGCACACCGTCAACGCGGTGGCGGCCGCGGTGCCGTTTCTCGAGAAATCGAAAAGCCCGTCGATCGTGCTGATCTCCAGCGTCTCGGGCTTCGAGGTGGATTTTGCCGCCGGCTCCTACGGCGCCATGAAGGCGGCGCTGATCCACTACGCCAAGGGGCTGAGCCGGCAACTCGTCGGCAAGGGCATCCGGGTGAACTGCGTGTCGCCGGGCAACACCTATTTCGACGGCGGCATCTGGCAGAACATCGAGAAGAACATGCCCGACCTCTTCACCTCGACGCTGAAGGTCAATCCGACCGGCAAGTTCGGCACCGCCGAGGAAGTGGCGAACGGCGTCGTCTTCATTTCGAGCCCGATGGCCAGCCGCATCTCCGGAACCAATCTCGTGATCGACGGCGCCCTCACGGTCGCGGTCTAAGGGGGCTTTCATGCACGCTCACGCCAAGCACACGATCCATCGAAACCACATCCACCACGGCTGGAACAATGCCTTCCCGCCGTGCCTCACCATCGCGCCCGGCGAGACCGTCGAGTTCGAGACCAAGGATGCGTCGTCGGGCCAGCTGTCGAAGACCTCGACGGCGGCCGATCTCGCCAAGCTCGACCTCGCCTTCGTCAATCCGGTTACCGGGCCGATCTTCATCGACGGCGCCAAGCCCGGCGATGCGCTCAAGGTCACGATCCTGTCCTTCAAGCCGTCGGGCTGGGGCTGGACCGGGAACATCCCGGGCTTCGGCCTGCTGGCCGACCAGTTTCCGGAGGCGCGACTGCATCACTGGAACTACGATCCCGGCCTCGCGCCCGCGATGTATGGACCCGGAGGCCGCGTTCCGCTGAGGCCGATGACGGGTACGATCGGCGTTGCGCCGGCGGCGCCCGGGCTGCACAGCATCATTCCGCCGCGCAATGTCGGCGGCAATATGGACGTGCGCGACATCTGCGAGGGCGCGGAGCTCTACCTGCCGGTCGAGGTGGCCGGCGCCCTGTTCTCGGTGGGCGACACGCACGCCACGCAGGGCGACGGCGAGGTCTGCGGTACGGCGATCGAAAGCCCGATCGACGTGGCGCTCAAGATCGATCTCGTGAAAGGCGCCGGTCTGCGCTCGCCGCGCTATGTGACACCCGGTCCTGTCACCGATCACTTCGACAAGAAGGGCTATGAGGTCACGACCGGTATCGGCCCCGACCTGATGGCCGGTGCGCGCATGGCGGTATCGGAGATGGTCGAGCTTCTGAGCAAACGCTACGGCTACGCACCGATCGATGCCTATATGCTCTGCAGTGTCTGCGCCGACCTGCGCATCAGTTCGATCGTCGACATGCCGAATTGGGTGGTGTCGTTCTATTTCCCCCGAATCGTCCTCGATTAACCGCGCCGTGCCGCCTCGATCGCGGCGACGTCGATCTTCTTCATGTGCATCATCGCCTCGAATGCGCGCTTTGCCTCGGCGCCGCCGGCGGCCATCGCTTCGGTCAGCACGCGCGGCGTGATCTGCCAGGAGATGCCCCACTTGTCCTTGCACCAGCCGCACGCACTCTCCTGGCCGTCATTGCCGACGATGGCATTCCAGTAGCGGTCGGTCTCCTGCTGGTCGTCGGTGGCGATCTGGAAGGAGAAGGCTTCGTTGTGCTTGAACGCAGGACCGCCATTGAGGCCGAGGCAAGGGATGCCGGCAACGGTGAAATCGACCGTCAGCACGTCGCCCTGCTTGCCGGACGGATAATCGCTTGGGGCACGATGGATGGCATGCACCGCGCTGTCGGGAAAGGTCTTGGCGTAGAAACGAGCAGCCGCCTCGGCATCCTTGTCGTACCAGAGACAGATCGTATTCTTTGCCATGCCATGACCTTTCGCTTTGCAGGGACGTCAGCTTACCTCAGCGCCGACGCAACGCTACGGAGAGAGCGATGGTTGCCGCGAGACCGAGGCCGGCCATGACCAGGATAGCACCGCGTGGACCGAGCGGACCTGCGAGCAGGCCGATCGTCAGGATGCCCAGCGGACCGGTACCGATGCAGACCGTGACGATGCCCATCAGGCGCGAGCGCATCTCGGCCGGCGCCTCGGTGAGCATCAGCGTCGATTGCATGTTGCCGAACCCGGCCGTGCCGAAGCCGCCCGCGATCAGGACCGCGAGCGCGAGCCAGTAGGAGGGTGAAAGCGCCATCACGATCAGGGCGCACATGAAGAAGGCGGCGCCGCCGGCGAAGGCGATCCGGCGGTCCATGCGCACCAAGCCGGCGGCGATCATCGCCCCGCCGATCAGGGCGCCGATGGGTTCGCCGGCGGCCAACAGCCCCACCAGGCTGGGCGAGACGCCGAATTCCCCGAGACCCAGCGGGGCGATCAGCGAGGAGTAGGCAAAGGCGAAGGCGTTGGTGACGATCGTGATGCCGAATACCAGCAGGATCACCGATTTGGTCCGTGCGAAGGCGAAGCCCTCGGCGATGTCGACGAGGATGCGGCCGAGGGCGAGGCGGCGCGTGGTTTGAGTGTGGGTGAGGCCCGCCATGGCAAGCGCGCCCAGCAGCTGTACCAGTGCGGTTATCGTGTAGGTGCCGCTCATGTGCAGCCATTGGAAGGCGGCGCCGCCCAGCAGCGGGCCGATCATGCGTGTGGCGGCCGAGGTCGTGGAATCGAGCGCGATGGCCGGAACGATGCGCTGCGGTCCGGCGACCTCGCCCACCATGCGCCGCCGGGTCGACATTTCGGTCGCCCACATCGTGCCCGAGACGAGGTTGCCGAGCGCCACATGCCAAAGTTCGAGATGGCCGGCGGCGGCGAGCGCCGCCAGCGTCGCGGAAACGCAGGCGGGCACGGTGAGCGAGAGCAGCACGATCAGCTTGCGATTGACGGCCTCCGACACCGCGCCGGCAAAGGCGCCGAAGAAGAGCTGCGGCAGCTGGCGTACGGCGATGACGGCGGTGACGGCGAAGGCCGAGCCGGTCGCTTCGTAGGCGAACAGACCCGATGCGAGAAGCTCCAGCCAGCGCATGGCGTTGGCGAAGGCGCCCACCAGCCACAGCCGCAGAAAATCCGGCAATGCCAGCAGGTCGCGCGTCGCCGATCGCGGCGGCGCTTTTTCCTCCGTCGATTCCATTGGGAGTCACGCTAACGGCACAGTTATGCTCGGGCAAAGAAGAAAGAGCGAGGACGCCCATGAAACGACGTCATCTGATGCTGGGCAGCGTTGCAGCAATCGCATCGCCTTTTGCAGCGCACGCCGACGCGGCGTGGCCCGCCAAGCCGATCCGCTTCATCGTGCCTTTCGCGGCAGGCGGCGGCACGGATACGGTGAGCCGGCTGATCTGCGATCAGCTCGGCCACAGCTTCAATCAGTCGTTCGTGATCGACAACAAAGGCGGTGCTGGCGGCAATATCGGCACGGCCGAACTCGCTCGGGCGACTCCCGACGGTTACACGATCGGTCTCATCTCGGTGTCGAGTCATACGCTCAACCCCATGCTCTACAGGAAGCTGCCGTACGATCCGAACAAGGACCTGGTCGCGATTTCGCGCGTGGCGTTGCTTGCCAATTTCCTGGGCGTCACCCGTTCGCTGCCGGTGAGCGACGTGGCTGGGCTCATCGCCCTCTGCAAGAAGGAGCCCGGCAAGTACGCCTTCGCCTCATCCGGGCCCGGCACCTCGCTGCATCTCAGCGGCGAGCTGTTCAAGACGATGGCCGGCATCGAGATCCAGCATGTTCCGTACAAGGGGGCAGGGGCCGCCTATGGCGATCTCATCGCCGGCACCGTCCATATGATGTTCGCCAACATGCCCTCGATGCTGCCGCAGGTCCGTGGTGGCAAGTTGAAGGGTCTCGCGGTTACGTCCGCCGAGCGCTCCAAGGCGGCGCCGGAGGTTCCGACCATCGCCGAAACGCTGCCGGGCTATGTGGCGACCTCCTGGTACGGCATCGCCGCGCCGGCCGGCACGTCCGAGCCGATCCTCGCCAGGCTGGAGGCGGCAATCGGCGCCGCGCTCGCAACGCCCGAGATTCAGAAACGCTGGCAGGACGATCTCGGCCTCGACATGCCGCCGGCCGGCCGCGCGGGCTTCGCCGAATTCGTGGCCGCGGACCGCGCCCGCTGGGCGCCGGCGGTGAAGGCGTCGGGCGTTCGGCTCGATTAGAGGACGAGGCGCAACAGGGCGAGAACGACCAGGGCTGTCACGGCCACGACGAGGCTGCCCAGCGAGATCGTCCGCAGCGCCCGCGCAGGCGAAAGCTCCGCCATATGAGCGGCGATCCAGAAGAAGGGATCGTTCACATGGCAGATGGAGATCGAGCCCGCACCTGCCGCCGCCGCGGCGAGCGCGCGGCCGCTCGCGCTGTCCAGTCCGAGCGCAGGCAGCAGCGGCTCGACCATGCCCGACGCCGTGAGGACGGCCGAGAGGGAATTGCCCTGCATGGTCTTGACGATGGCGGCGGCGAGGAACGGGACCAACAGGCCAAGCCTGGGATCGAGCACATATTCGGCCAGCAACTCCGCCATGCCCGTCTCGTCGAGGACGCGGGCAAAGCCGCCGGCGGCGCCGACGGTCAGCAGCAGGGGCGCCCAGCGCATGTCGGCGAGCGCCGCCGGCTGCCAGCGCCGGGACAGGAGAAGCGCGAGCGCAACGGCGAGCACCAGCAGGATCAGCGGGTGGCTGATGCCGGTGTAGAACTCGCGTGCGCCGCCCTTGCCCAGCGGCTCGGTCGGCATCTGTGCGATAGCCTGGACGATCAGCAGGAGGAGGGGAATGGCCACGGCCAGCCAGTTGGCCGAGAGACGGCCCGGTTGGGCGTCGCGAGCCGTGCTCGAGGCGGCGACCAGCCAGGCGGCGATCGACGCGAGGACGGCTGCGGGGAGTGCGATCCAGAAGACGACGGAGCCGGTCGCCGCGAGCACGGCTTGGGCGGCGACGGCGAGCGGCGCCGGAACAACGAGGGCATGGACGGCGAGTACCGTGAGGGCAAGGCCAAGCGCGCGCCGCGGCGCGCCGATGCCGGCGGGCTGAAGCAGCGCCAGACCGCCGGCCGCCGATCCGCCCAGTCCGGCCATCACGCCTGCCACGGCGGCTGCGGGACCGGACAGCGGCTGCTTGATCAGAAGTGACTGCACGAGGCCTCCTGCCACGACGAGGAGACCGGCCTGTTCCAATGCCGCGACGAAGCCGAGGCCGAACGCCTTGCCGATCGACTGGACCGTCATGTCGGCGGCGACGCCATACCCCACGATCACAACCATCAAGGCGAGGAACGTGGGAAGCCGGAAGCGTTGGACAGCGAGCAGGAGAGCGGCGACAGCGAGAGGCAGGAGCAGGGCGGCGAGAATCATGCGGCCCGACCTTATTCGTCTGTTAGAGTGCCGTCATGCGCCCCGTTACGCGCTTCGTGTCGGCGATCGTTGCAGTCCTGCTTGGCTGGTGCGCTCCGGCCCTGGCGCAGGACAGGCTCGTCCGCATCGAGGGCAAGCATTTCATCGCGCCCGATGGTCGCGAGCTGCACCTCAAAGGCATCAATCTCGGCAACTGGCTGATGCCCGAAGGTTACATGTTCAAGTTCGAGGTCGCGAAAGCACCGCACCAGATCTACGACGCCTTCGATCGCCTGCTGGGGGCCGAACGCGCCACGGCGTTCTGGCGCAGCTTTCGCGACACCTACATCACCCGGGACGATATCCGCTTCATCAAGTCGGCTGGCTTCAACATGGTGCGCATCCCGCTGCACTGGAACCTTTTCATGAAGGAGGACGGCAGCATCGATGGCGAGGGCTGGAGGCTGCTCGATCGAGCGATCGGCTGGGCGCGGGAGGCCGGGCTCTACGTCATTCTCGACCTGCACGCCGCGCCCGGCGGCCAGACCGGCATCAACCACGATGACGGGCCGGGCTATCCGCTGATGTTCTATGTGCCGCGCGATCGCGATCTCACGGTGAGGCTGTGGCGGGCAATCGCCGAACGCTACGCCGGTGACCCGACGATTCTGGGCTACGATCTCCTGAACGAGCCGATCGCGCCCTATCACGACACGGCGACGCTCAACCCTCGGCTCGAGCCCTTCTACAAGCGGCTGACCTCGGCGATCCGCGCGGTCGATCCGGATCGCATCGTCTTCCTTGCCGGCGGCCAATGGAGCTCGAGCTTCGACATGTTCGGTCCGCCGTTCGCACGCAATCTCGCCTATACCTTTCATTCGTTCTGGGCGAGCACGAAGCGCGACTCGATCCAGCGGCACCTGAACTTCGCCAACCGCTATGATGTGCCGCTGTTCCTGGGCGAGACCGGCGAACTCACCGACCAGTGGAACGAGGCCTTCCGCAAGCTGCAGGAAGCACACGACATCGGTTGGTCGTTCTGGACCTACAAGAACCTCGATTCGTTCTCTACGGTGGTGTCGATCCCACGCCCTGACGGCTGGAACGAGATCATAGCCTTCGCTGACGGCAAGCGCCGGGACCGACCGCCAGCCGCGCTCGTCGACCGCGCCATCGCGCACTATCTCGCCGGCATCCCTCTCGCCAACGCCACGATCCGCTGGAGCTATCTGGCGTCGCTTGGCCTGAAGTCGGCGCCGGAAGCAGCGGCGACGCGTTAATTCGTCTTGCCGGCGTAATAGTCCGCCAGGGCGTTGAGCGCTGCGCCCCCGTCGCCGTTGAAGGTCGGTCCATGCATCAGCGCGATGGTGGCCGGCTTGAGTGCCGCCAGTCTCCGCAGCGTCGGAGCGGCCTGCGGCGTCGTCGGCATGAAGGGCACGGCCCTCTCGGTGGCGATGGCGGGTGCCACGATGTCCGAGGTCGTATTGGCGGGACACGCGCCGAGCTGGGTAAAGAGGTCGCTGCTGAACAGCGTGCCCGTCGTCTCCTCGTAGAGGAGGCCGGCATCCCAGTTGTGCGGCACGTGTGGCGTGTCGAGCCAGCGCACTTTCTTGGTGCCGAGATCGACTGTCTCATTATCCTGCAAGGCGTGCGGCTTGCGATCGGCCATGTCGGTCAGCCAGATGTTGCAGCCGACCTGGCCATGGGCCGGTGTGGCGTTGGGCGCCGCGGCCAGCCACTGGTTGAGCGCGCCGCTCTCGTCGGCCTCGACATGGCTGCAGGTGGTCCAGCGCAGTTTCGCCAGCGGGATCACGCTCTTCACCGCCTCCGACACCAGAGGAAAGAGCGAGCGCTGGCCGTAGTGGAACAGCAGCGGCTCGTCGGCATCGATCAGGAACTGGTTGAAGGTGAAACCGTTCGGTCCGACCGCAGCTACGAAGGTCGACAGACGATAGATCTTGTCGGCGATTTCGGTGACATCGGTTCTCATGTCGAACTCCAGGCTAGCGGGCAAGGACTTCAATCAGCTCGGCATTGAACGCCTCGGCCGCCTCATAAGCAACCCAATGGCCGGCGCCGGGGATGACGTTCATCTCGAAGTCCGGCTGCAGCGCGCGGAAGAGATCGATGCGCTCCTGGATGTAGGGGTAAGTGGTCGAATCGAACTCGCCCCAGATGCCGGTGAGCGGTGTGCGTACCTGCGGCAGCACGTTGCTGAGGGCGCCCGCGATTCCCATGTCACGGCTGCGCGTCTTGGCGCGCGTGGTGTTCATGATCTGCATGTGGATCGCGACGCCGTCGATCTTGGCGGGATCGTGCAGCATCAGGATCTCGAGATTGCGCCGCGCCTCGTCGGCCAATGTTTGCGCCGGCATCTCGGGCAGGAGCTTGTGCAGCTTCGGTCCGGGTTTGCGCGTCGCCTTCAGGCCGCCGGCGCCGACCATCACGATGCGCTCGATGCGCTCGGGCATCAGGGTCGAAAGATGGCCCGACACCATGCCGCCGAAGGAAAAGCCGGTGAGCCGGAACGGCCGGTCCTTGGGCAGGAGTCCCTCGACCGCTGTCCTGACGCACTTGGTGACCGACCAGATGTCGCGCACATCGTCGGGCGGATCGCTGTCGCCGAGCCCCGGCAGGTCGGCAGCGTAGACGGTATAGTGCTGCGAGAGCGGCGCGACATTGCGGATCCAGTGGACCCACGAGCCCGACCCGCCGTGGAACAGCAACAGGATCGGCTTGCCCGAATCGGCACCCCAGATGTGCCACATCATGGTGCCGCCGTTGCCCATCGGCACACGGACAGCCCGGGAAAGAGCGGCTACGGAGTCGATATGCTCGAGTGCGGTGCGGCCGTCGGGCATGCGCGGGACGGCGGAGTAGTCGAGACTCATTTGGCGATTGCCGCCAGCAGCCGTTCGACGAAACCGGACATCTGCTTGCGGTCGATCCAGCGCAGCACCGTCACGAGATCGTGGTCGGGATCGATCCAGATGATGTGGCTGCCCCAGCCGAAGGCGAAGTAGCTGCTCTCGGAGGCGGCCGCGAACTGACGGCGATCGGTGTTGAGCCACCACATCAGCCCGTAGAAGGGCGCGACCGGGCAGGGCTTCACGAGTTCTGCTGTCCAGCCCTTGGGCAGGACCTGCGCACCGTTCCACACGCCGCCATGTGCCACCAGCCGTCCGACAAGGGCGAGATCGCGGGCCGAGATCACGATGCCGCCGCCCCAGTGGCCGCCGCCAGGTACGGAGACCATCGGCTTGCCGTCGATGCTGACGGTCGAGTTGCGGTAGCCGTCCCACCGCCAGCCGGACGAGGCGCCGATCGGGTCCATGATGCGGCGCTTCAGGACCGAGGGCAGGGGCTCCTTGAACACCTGCAGCAGCGAAAGGCTGAGGCGATTCACGCGCACGTCGTTGTATTCGTAGAAGCTGCCGGGAGGCCCCAGCGTCCGGCGCGTGCCCTTGGCAGCCTGGGCGACGGCCGGCGCGATCACGCGGTGATGGTCGATGCGGTCTTCCTTGCCGAACACCGTGCCCTGCCATTCGCTGGTTTGCGTCAGCAGGTGGCGCCAGGTGACATTCCTGTTCTGCTCGCTCGTGAAGTCGGCATCGAGTGCGTAGTCGGCGACCTTGTCGTCGAGATTCCTGATCAGCCCATCGCCGACGGCAAGGCCGGCCAGCACCGCGAGAAAGCTCTTGGCGACGCTGAACGTCATGTCGGCGCGGCCCGTCTCTCCCCACTCGGCCAGAAGCGTGTCGCCTTGATAGACGATACCCGATGCGCCGCCGCGCGGCGTGACGGGGCCCAGGACCTCGTTGTCGGGCGGCGTCTCGCCCGAATCGTAGGTCATCACGAATTGCCCGTCGGGCATTTGCATGCTTGTGGGCCACTTGGACTCCGCCGCCTGTGCGAAGGCGATGGCCTCTTTGAAGTCGGTCATGTCCGCAATCAACATTGGAGCGGGTCTCGGAGCAAGCGTAGAAAGCGGCGATGCCCATGCCGACGACGCTCTCGATCCGCCGCCCCGACGACTGGCACGTTCATCTGCGCGATGGACCCATGCTCGCCGCCTGTGCCGTTCATACCGCACGGCAATTCGCGCGCGGCATCATCATGCCGAACCTGATGCCGCCGGTGACGAAAGTGGCCGAGGCCGCGGCCTATCGCGATCGCATTCGCAGAGCGATCCCGGCCGGCCTTGCCTTCGAGCCACTGATGACCTGCTACCTTACCGATTCGGCCGATCCGGCCGAACTTGCCCGCGGCAGGAGCGAAGGGGTCTGGGTTGCGGCCAAGCTCTATCCCGCCCATGCCACGACCAACTCGGCGCACGGCGTCACCTCGGTCGCGACGATCGCTCGGGCGCTGGATGGCATGGAAAAAGCCGGTATGCCGCTCCTCGTCCACGGCGAAGTGACAGACTCCGAGGTCGACATCTTCGACCGCGAGGCGGTGTTCCTCGACAAGGTGCTGGCTCCGTTGCTCAGGCGTCATCAGGGCCTGAAGGTCGTGCTGGAGCACATCACGACCCGCGAGGGCGTCCAGTTCGTCGAAGCCCACCCCGGCCGCCTGGGCGGCACGATCACGCCGCATCACCTCAGCTACAATCGCAATGCGATCTTCAAGGGCGGCATCCGCCCGCACTTCTACTGCCTGCCGATCGCCAAGCGCGAAGAGCACCGCCTGGCGCTGCGGCGCGCGGCAACCTCCGGTACCGCCGCCTTCTTCCTGGGCACCGATACGGCGCCCCATACGGCCGACACCAAGGAATGCGCCTGCGGCTGCGCCGGAGTGTTCAACGCCCCGGTCGCAATGCAGGTCTATGCCCAGGTCTTCATGGAGGAGAATGCCCTCGACAAGCTTGAAGCCTTCGCGTCCCTGAATGGCCCGCGTTTCTACGGCCTTCCGGCCAACGAGGAGCGCATCACCCTGCAGGCGAAGCCGCTCGAGGCGCCCGAACGCATCGAGGTGCCGGGCGGCAACAAGAGCGTCGTCGTCTTCCGTCCCGACACGCCGGTGGGTTGGTCGTTTTGACGCTTGCCGGCGCTACAGCGCCAGTAGGTGTCATCCCGAGCCGAGGGATCTTCGAGGCAACGCGAAGGGTCCCTCGCTTCCCCGCGGGGACCACCCTGCGCGACTCGGGACGACAATCTTCGCGCATCCTCCTTTGTGCGCTATCGTGAACGGATGACCAAAAGAACGATCCCCGTCGGCGCGGTCGTGCGCGGTACCGACAAAGGCTACGATCATCCGGCACCGGCCCTGAAGCCGGGCAACGAGCGTCCGGTCGAGAAAGTCGACAAGACCTACCCGTACATGCGGCCGCGCGATGCGGCGACGCTGATTCTCGTTCGCATGAAGGGCAAGACGCCCGAGGTGCTGATGGGCTGTCGCGACGCCAAGCATGCCTTCATGCCCAACCGCTACGTCTTTCCCGGCGGCCGCGTCGATCTCGCCGACGCCTATGTTCCGGTCGCGACTCCGCTCAACCGCCACGTCGAGGCGCGTCTCCTCAAGGCGGCATCGTACAGGCGAGCGCAAGCATTGGGCGTTGCCGCCGTGCGCGAGACCTTCGAGGAGACGGGCCTGATGCTCGCCAAGCCGCTCAAGGGCGGCGCGCCCAAGAAGGACTTCGGCGAGCATTGGCACGGCTTTCTCGACAAGGGAATGGCGCCGGCGCTCGATTGCCTCGACCTGATCGCGCGCGCGGTGACGCCGCCGGGGCGGCCGCGGCGCTTCAATGCACGCTTTTTCATGGCGCGCGCCGAAGAGGCCAGCGGCGAGATTCGTCACTCCAGCGAGATGGGCGATATCCGCTGGGTTCGCCTCGATGAAGCGCGCGAGCTGCCGCTGCCGACCATCACCGGCCTGATCCTGGGCGAGATCGGACGGCTGGTGAAGGAGCCGCCCGATCGCAGCAAGCAGCGCAAGATCCCGCTGTTCATCACGGTGCACCGCAAGCACCTGATGATCGAGGAGTAGCGCCATGGCGGCGCCGGCCGGCATCGACCCTTCGCCTGACGAAGGCACGCCGCTCGCCGCCGCCAGCCCGACCCTGCCGCCGCGCGGCGGCGTGCGGCTGCGCGCCCTGGTCCTGATCCGTTGGGCCGCCGTCGCCGGACAGCTCTTCACCGCCGCGGTCGTCCATTGGGGGCTGGGCTTCAGTCTGCCGCTCCTGCCGGTGGGCGGTGCGATCGCGCTCTCGGCGCTGCTCAATCTTGCCGTCAGCCTGGGGCGGCCGGCTTCGGCGCGTATCGACGATCGGGAAGCCACGATCTTCCTCGCCTTCGATATCGTGCAGCTTGCCGTGCTGCTCTATCTCACCGGCGGCCTCACCAATCCCTTCGCGCTGCTGTTGTTGGCGCCGGTCGCGGTCGGTGCCACCATCCTGTCGCTGGCGAGCAACATCGCGCTGTCGCTGCTCACCATCGTCAGCATCGGGGTGCTGGCGCTGGTTCATCAGCCGCTGCCCTGGTTCGGCAGTGCGCCCGACTTGCCGGAAATCTACCAGGCCGGCTTCTGGGCAGGCCTCACCCTCACGACGCTCCTGATCACGCTCTATGGTTGGCGCTTGGCCGAGGAAGCTCGACAGATGAGCGATGCGCTCGGCGCAGCGCAGGCGGCGTTGGCGCAAGAGCAGCGCTTGTCGGCGCTGGGCGCGTTGGCCGCCGCTGCGGCGCACGAGCTCGGGACGCCGCTTTCGACCATCACGGTCGTCGCCAAGGAGATGCTGCGTGAGGTCGAGGTAGACGATCCGCTGCGCGAGGATGTCGAATTGCTGGCCTCCGAGGCGGATCGGTGCCGCTCGATCCTCGCCCGGCTGTCGGTCGATCCGGCGGGCGATGTCTCGGATGCCTATACGCTGGTGCCGCTGCCGGCGCTGATCGAGGCGGCCGCGCAGCAATATTCGCGCGACGGCATTTCCATCACTTTCGAGGCCGGTCCGCTGGGCGATGGCGTTCCGGAGACTGCGCCGATCCAGGTGCGTAGCCCCGAGATTATGCAGGGAATAGGCAATATTGTGCAAAACGCGGTGTCCTTCGCCTGTGGCGAGGTCCATATCGCGACGCGATGGACCACGGAATGGTCCGAGGTCGGAGTATCGGACGATGGTCCGGGCTTTTCAGAGGCGCTGCTCGACGAATTGGGGACGCCGTTTATCTCGACTCGCCAAGGTGTGGAAGGCCATATGGGTCTAGGGGTTTTCATCGCCAAGACCTTGCTCGAGCGGACCGGTGCGCTGGTGAGCTTCGGCAATCGCAGTGGCGGACAAGGCGGGGCCACCGTTGTCGTGCGCTGGCCAAATCCAGTCTTCAAGGCTACATAGCCGCCAGATCGGAGGACTGCGATGAGCCAGGAAACAGGCGCCAACCGCTCCGTCTCGCCCATGATAGCCGGCGCGACGAACAGCAAGGACCGCACGCTGCTGATCGCCGACGATGATGCGGCCTTTCGCAACCGTATCGCGCGCGCCCTCGAGCTGCGCGGTTTCATCGTGACGGCGGTCGGTTCCGTGGCCGAGGCGCTGGCCCAGACGGCTCGACCGCCAGCCTTCGCGGTGCTCGACCTGCGGCTGGGCGACGGCAACGGGCTCGAACTGGTAGGGCCGCTGCGCCAGGCCCGGCCCGACATCCGCATCGTCGTCCTGACGGGTTATGGCAACATCGCGACCGCCGTTGCCGCGGTGAAGGAAGGCGCGATCGACTATCTCGCCAAGCCCGCCGACGCCGATGCGATCGAGCAGGCGCTCACCGCGCACGGCCGCAAGCTGCCGCCGCCGCCCAGCAATCCGATGTCGGCCGACCGTGTGCGCTGGGAGCATATCCAGCGCGTGTTCGAGCAGTGCGACCGCAACGTCTCCGAGACCGCACGCCGCCTCAACATGCATCGGCGCACGCTCCAGCGCATCCTCGGCAAGCACGCGCCGCGGGAGCATTGATCTCCCGGACGGCCGGCGTTCCAGCCTCCTCCGGAACGGGGTGAGGTGAGAAAGTGAGAAATTGGCCTGAAAGGGCCACGCCATCGGCATCGGAGGCTTCTCACGCCATGAGAAAAAGTGAGAAACCCTGAGAAAATAGGGAGTATTCCCGGAGCGTGATGCGATCCCGGATCAAGCCTTGCGGTTCTGGGCGTTCCAGAACTGTTCGAGGTTGGCGATCAGCGCCGGGCTGAAATGGCACCAGGCCTGTTCGCGGGCATAGATCGCGGCATATTGCCGGAAGAGATCGAACGGCTCGGCCGCAAGCCGCAGCGCGCGGCGATTGCCGATCGCGCCCACCACGCCCGACGTTGCGAGACGGTCGATCACGCGCGTGATGGCGTCGTCGACCTCGTCGGGCGCCACGACCTCGTCGCAGATCATGCGGCCGACATCGGAATCGCACTCGATGCGGCGCTCGTACATGATCGCCTGGCGCGTGATGCGATCGCCGACGAAGCGCGACATGCGCAGGTTCGACATGCCGGGAATGATGCCTTCCTTGCGCGCCGGCAAGGTCATGTAGGCATCGTTCGCGGCGATGTTGAAGTCGGTGGCCAGCAGGATCTGGCAGCCGCCGCCGATGGCGAAGGTCTCGACCGCGGCGATCCAGAGCTTTTCGATCGAATCGCCGGACACCTCGTCGGGCGTGACATCCGGCCGGGCGAGCCCGCGGAACATCTTGTTCACGAACCCCATGTCGCGGATCAGGAACCACAGGAGCGGGATCTTGCCGTAGTAGATATGGGTGAGATTGATGCCGGCATTGAAGACGCGACGTCCCGCATACTTGCCCGCCGGCACCGCATCGCCACGCAGCACCGCCATCTGGCTCTGCGGATCGAGGGTGCAGACATCGACGCCGATCTCGTCCGCGATCTGGGTGCCGTTGTCCTCGGCGTTGAGGAAGCGTCCATTGGAAAACAGCAGCACGGCCGCCTTGCCCTGCCGCTCGACCTTGGCCGTGCCGAGATCGAGCCGGCCGTCACGCTGGAACTTCGCCAGCGCCTCGGCCGATTCGGGGCGCGGCAACAGCATGGCGTGGCAGAGATGACGGCCGCAGTCGGGATCGGCGAGGAACTGATTGCAGAGGATCCCCTGATCGATCTCGCATCCATCCTTCTCGCTCTGCCGCAGTTCGGCTTCGGCCGAGACCTCGGCGCGGGTCGGCACCAGGCCCGGCACCAGATCGGCCGCGGTGTAGACGAGCTCTTCCAGCCGCACGAACTTGCACCGGCCGTCGGTCAGCTTGTCGTAGAGCGTGCGCGCATGGACGCGCAGGAAGGCAAAGCGCGCCTCACGTGCGGCCTGCTTGATCGTCTCGGCCAACTCGGATTCGGCCGCTGTGCGTTTGGGCTTCGCCGGCAGTCGTGCCAGGCGAGCGGCCTGCTCGCGCCAGTAGGTGGAGAATGCGGCTGAATCGGCCGCGAACCCGCCGGCCGTTGCCGCCGGCACCGAAACGACCGAGTCCATCCTGACGACGTGTCCTGTCCGGCAATCGAATTTTGGAGCGGGCGACGGGATTTGAACCCGCGACCTACGGCTTGGGAAGCCGACGCTCTACCCCTGAGCTACACCCGCACACCATCATTCTAGCCCGCGGTTGCGTCCAAGGTCCATTCGTGTATCTCGACAAGAATGCCACTGTTCACCTGTACCGGAGACTACGGGGGCCGCGTATGCGTCGAACAAGACCGGAGAAGCAACTTCTCCGGCTTTAGAAGCAACTCCTCCGGCTTTGCATCTTCTGTTCTCGCCCGAATGGCCGATGACGGTCGCTTGGAAGTATCGAAGAATCTGCGGACTGAAATGGCGTATAAGGCCCTGCGTGTATTATGGAGGCCCGTTCCAAACCGATCGAAAGTGGGGCGCGCCATGTTTGAGCTCGATGGCAGCGAGCTCAAATTGTACGCTGTCCAAACGAAAGACTAGGCAGTCCCGATGCTCGATGAAATTCTCACCCCGGAAGAGCGCTCGGTGGTGGCGCGGGCACGAGACTTTGCCGAGGAGCACGTTGCGCCCCATGCCGCGCAGTGGGAATGGGACCGGCGCTATCCGTTGGAGACGATCAAGGCGGCCTGTGCGATCGGGCTCAATACGATCGAGCTTGCCAAGGTGCACGGCGGACAGGGACTTTCCTTCTCCTGCAAGCTGCGCACCTTCGAGGAGATCGCCAAGGCCGACTTTGCCTTCGCCTTCGCGCTGATCAATCACCACAACGCCTGTGCCCGCTTCGCGCGCGACGGCCAGCCGGGCCAGGTGGCGCGGCTTCTGCCGCGCATGATCGCCGGCGACGTGATCGGCTGTGCAGGCCTGAGCGAGCCGGGCGTCGGCAGCGACTTCGGTGCGCTGGAAATGAGGGCCGAGCGTGTCGAAGGCGGCTGGAAGCTGAACGGCGCCAAGGCCTGGATCACCAATGCCGCCGTTGCCGGCCTTTCGGTCGCCTACGCCCAGACCGACAAGGCGCAGGGCTATCGCGGCATCGTCTGCTTCGCGATCGAGGCCGAGCGGCCGGGCTTCCATCGCGAGCCGCCGTTCGCGCTGCATGGCGGACACGCGATCGGTGTCGGCGGCTTCCGGCTGGTCGACTATTTCGCGCCGGACGAGACGGTGCTGCAGCCGCCGGGCCAGGCCTTCAAGTCGGCGCTCGCCGGCATCAATGGTGCGCGCGCCTACGTGGCCGCCATGTGCTGCGGCATGCTCCAGGCGAGCCTCGAGACGGCGGTGCGCTACACACAGCAGCGCCAGACTTTCGGTCAGCCGGTGATCGCGCACTAGGGCGTGCGCTGGAAGCTCGTCGATGCGGCGGCCGACCTGGAAGCGGCGCGACTGCTCGCCTATCGCGCGGCGCGGCTGATCGACGAAGGCGGCGATGCCGTCCTGCCCGCAGCCTACGCCAAGAAGGTTGCGACCGAGATCGCCCTGCGGCGCATCGTCGACTGCATCCAGGCGATGGGCGCCAACGGCCTGCGTGCGGACTATCCGCTGGCCCGTCATCTCGCCGGCGCCAAGATCGCGGCCTTCACCGACGGCTCGATCGAGATGATGAACGAACGCATCGGTGCCGCCTTGCCGCAGGTCTTCGGGACGGTCGGATGATCCTCTCCACCGTCGAGATGCATACCGGCGGCGAGCCGACCCGCATCATCGTCGATGGCTGGCCGGCGTTCGAGGCGCGCACGCTCCTCGGCAAGCGACGCGAAGCCCTGGAGAGGTTCGATCATCTGCGGCGCGGCCTGATGCTCGAGCCGCGCGGCCACGCTGGCATGTATGGCGCACTCCTGGTCGAGCCCGATCATCCCGAGGCCGATCTTGCGGTGCTGTTCATGCACACCGAGGGCTACAGCACCATGTGTGGCCACGCCACGATTGCGCTGGCCCGCTGGGCGGTCGAGAGCGGGCGCGTGAAGCGGCAGCCGGATGAGACGGTCGTCCGCCTGCAATGTCCCTGCGGCCTCGTGATCGCGCGCGTGGCGGCGGACGGAGTCGTGCGGTTCGAGAGCGTGCCGTCCTTTGCCTATGTGCTCGACCGCATCGCCCCGACCGCGACCTGGGGACCGGTCGCCGTCGATATCGCCTATGGCGGCGCGTTCTATGCTTTTCTGGACGCTGGTTCGATCGGGCTCGACCTGCACCGCTCGCCGATGCGGGCCATCGCCGATGCCGGCGAGGAGATTTCGCGTGCAGCCGCCCAGGCCATACCGATCGAGCATCCGGACGAGCCCGACCTCGCCTTTCTCTACGGCACCATCCTGACCGATGGCGGCGGCGGCGGAGACAAGCCGAGCCGCAATGTCTGTGTCTTTGCCGGCCGGCAGATCGATCGCAGCCCGACCGGCAGCGGCGTGAGTGCCCGGATGGCGCTGCAGCTTGCACGCCGGCAGGCGAAGCTCGGTGAACAACGCCGGTTCGAGAGCTGCACCGGCGCCGTCTTCACCGGCCGCGGGTTGCGTCCGGCCGCGGCCGTCGGCTCGCGCAAGGCCGTCACCGTGGAAGTCGGCGGGCTCGCCCACTTCACCGGTGAGAGCCGCTTTCGGCTCGACCCGGACGACCCGTTGCGCGAGGGATTCTCTCTGGCGTGATCGGGGCCTCGGGACGGACGTGTTGGCTTGTTGCCGACGTTCGCGCACAATTCGGTCATGACCAATTCGCCCGATCTGCATCTGTCGCTGTGGAAGCAGAAACTGGGCGTCGTTCCCGATCAGGTGTGGGAGCAGACCGGCTTGCGGACGCTTGTCCTGGCGGACAACGACCTCACCGAAGTGTCCGGGCGCATCGGCAATCTGAAGACTCTGCGGATGCTCGACCTTGGTCACAACAAGCTTCGCCGGCTGCCGGACAGTCTGGGTGACATCGAAGGGCTGAGCGACTTCCTGTATCTGCACGACAACCAGCTCGCCATGTTGCCGCTGTCATTGATGGGCCTCAAGCGCCTGCGCTACCTCAACATCAGCGAAAACGAGTTCGAGGTTCTGCCGGAGGCCGTGACAGGCATGGTGGGCCTGATCGAGCTTCGGGTCACCGACAACCGCCTGACGGAGCTCCCGGCATCCATTTCACGCCTGATCCGATTGCGCGAACTGCATCTGCGCAACAATCGCCTGATCAATTTGCCGGATGACGTCGCTTCCTTGCGTGAACTGCGCCTGATCGACCTCAGGGGAAATCCTGTCACGCATCTCCCGGAGGGGCTTCTCACGCTGCCGCGCCTCGAGAAGCTCGACCTTCGCTGGGTGACCACCCTGGAACCGCCCACGTGGTTCTCCCAGCTCGAGGCCCGGGGGTGCGCGATCTATCTTTAGCCGTTGTGCGCGCGCCGCAGGGCCTGGTCGAGATCGTCGTGGAGATCGTCGCTTTCCTCGACGCCGACCGAGAGCCGCAGCAGGTCCGGCGGGCAGGGCGTGCCCGGCCCCTCGATGCTGGCGCGGTGCTCGATCAGGCTTTCGACACCGCCCAGCGACGTCGCCCGCTTCCACAGATCGACGCGCGCCGCCGTGGCGATCGCGGCCCGCTCGCCGCCTTTCACCCTGACCGACAGCATGCCGCCGAAGCCGCCCTTCATCTGCCGAGTCGCAAGAGCATGGCCCGGAAAGGAGGGGAGGCCCGGATAAAGCACTTCCGCGACCATCGGATGGGCAGCGAAGCGGTCGGCCAGGGACTGTGCCGAGCGGCAGGCCCAATGCACGCGCGGGAAGAGGGTGCGCATGCCGCGCATCAGCAGCCAGGCTTCCGTCTGGCCCAGGATCGTGCCGAGCTGGGCGCGGATCGTCCGCAGCTTCGCCCAATGGGCATCGTCGCGCGCACCGACCAGGGCGCCGGCAATGATGTCGGAATGGCCGTTCAGGTACTTGGTGGCCGAATGCATGACGATATCGGCGCCGAGCTCGATCGGCCGCGTCAACACCGGGGTCGCCACCGTCGAATCGACCCCCAGCAGGGCGCCGGCCTTATGGGCGATCTCGGCCGCCGCGGCGATGTCGGAGACGACCCAGGTCGGGTTGGCCGGAGTCTCGATCCACACGAGTTTCGTCGCCCCTGGCTTGACCGCGGCAGCGATGGCATCTGTTTTCTCGGCATCGACGAAGTCGACTTTGAGTCCCCAATGGACGGCGAAGGTCGCCAGCCAATTGCGCAATGCCCAATACATGACCTTGGACACGACAACGTGATCGCCGGGCGCGAGGGCGAGGAAGCAGGCGGTGGCGGCGCTCATGCCCGAGGAGAAGACCAGCGCCTTCGCTCCGCCTTCGAGTGCGGCCAGGGTCGCTTCCGCCTGGTCGAAGGTCGGATTGTCGGCGCGGGCATAGACGCGGCCGGAACGGTAGCCATTGTCATCGTCCCGCTGATAGGTGCTCGCCATATGGATCGGCGGCACGACTGCCCGGGTGACGGGATCGATCCAGCCCATCGCCTGCGCGGCGAGCGAGGCCGCTGAAAAACCAGCATCTTTCTTCATGTTTGGTTCTTAGCTTACGAAATGCTTACGTCGGACAAAATAATAGCGCATCCCCGCCTTGGTATTGGCGTCGGACGACAATTGTTTTATCGATTGCGGGGTCGGATCGGTTGGCTATCGAAAATGGTGTCTCCCGCGCGATGCGAGGGACTGCTTACAGGGGATGCAGAACATGGAACTGGAACCCTCGGTTCAAGCGCCTCAAGTTCAACACGTTGGCCGTGGCGATCGGGTTGCGCGCACACGCGAGGCCATCGTTTCGTCGACGCTGACGCTCGCCATGGAAGGCGAGGTGGCGCCGATCGTCCGCGACATCGCCAAGCTCGCCGGCGTATCGGCCCGCACCGTGTTCCAGCACTTCGCGGACACGGCCGAGCTTTACGTCGCCGTGCTCGGTCGCGCTCTGGGCGGCTGGAAGTCCGGTGTGTCGGAACCTGAGACGCGCCGGCCGCTCGACGAACGCATCTCGACGGTCGTGAGCAGCCGCGCCGGGCGCTACGAGACCTTGCGACCCATGTGGACCTTCGTCGAGACGCTGTGCCGCCGCTCCAAGGTGGCCGCCGAGAAGACGACGGAAATCTACGCCGAGAATCGCGAACACATAGCCCGTTCTTTCGGCCAGGAGCTGACGGCGCTGCCGAACGAGAAGCGCGAGCATACGCTCAATGCACTTTCGGCGGTGTTGGCGCCGGAGAGCTGGATCGTGCTCCGCGAGCGGCTCGGCCTCACCGCCGAGCAGGCCCGCGATGAATGGCGCTTCATCCTCAACACGATCTTCAAGGACGGCGTCGGTCGCTAGCGCAGTCGGTGCTCCGCCGCGCGACGCGCCAGGTCCTCGAGCGCGTGATCGCGCAAGCCAAGGACGGCAAGATGCGTCAGCGTTCGGCGCACGTAGTCGAGGCTGCTGCCCGTCGCGCCATTGCCCTGGCGGATCAGCCGTAGCGCCTTTGCCGGGGCGAGCTTGCCGGCAAATTGCCGATGCTTGCGGTCGGCGAGATAGACGAGGGCGTCGACGGTGCGGCCGTCGACGAGATGGATCGGCCGGATCTCCTCCTCGTAGACACCGTCATTGTCGATCTCGCGTCCCTTGAGATATCGGCGCACGGCATCGTACTGCCGGGTCGGCAGGCGATGGGCGAGGCCGCGGCAGCTTCCGCCCGGCAGCAGGCCGAGGATGAGGCCGGGTTTCTGGGGTGTGCCACGATAATGCTCCGAGTAGATGCAGAAGGCGCGGTGCCAGCCCTGCAGACGCGCCTCGACCGTCTCGGGCGTCGCGAAGCCCGGGTTCCACATCAGCGAGCCGTAGCCGAAGACCCAGGAGGGCCGTGCCGCGCTCACGCCTGGTTGAGGTGGATCAACGCGCGTCGGATCTCGCGGGTGCGCGTGAAGAGGTCGAACAGCTTGTCGCCTTCGCCCCAGCGGATGGCGCGCTGCAGGTAGAACAGGTCCTCCTGGAAGCGGGCCAGGACCTCGAGCACGGCGTCCCGGTTGTTCAGGAAGACGTCGCGCCACATGGTCGGGTCGGAGGCGGCGATGCGGGTGAAGTCGCGAAAGCCGCCGGCCGCGAAGCGCAGCACCTCGGCATTGAGATGGCCGCCGAGATCGTCCGCCGTGCCCACGATCGTATAGGCGATGAGGTGCGGTAGATGCGAGGTGATGGCGAGGATGCGGTCGTGGTGCGCGGGGTCCAGCCGATCGACCTGGCTGCCCAAGCCCTTCCAGAAAGCCTCGAGCCGGTCGACCGCTTTCGGGTCGCATCCCGGCAGCGGCGTCAGGATGGTCCAGCGGCCGTCAAACAGCTCGGCAAAGGCGGCCTCGGGACCCGAATTCTCGGTGCCGGCCACAGGATGCGCCGGCACGAAATGGATGTCGGCCGGGAGATGCGGCGCCATCGCCTTGATGACCGCCTGCTTCACCGAGCCCACATCGGAGACGATGCAGCCTTTCTTGAGCACCGGTGCGATCGCCTTGGCCACCTCGCCGCACGCGCCCACCGGCGTGCAGACAATCACCAGGTCGGCTTCCTTGCAGGCCTGGGCAGGGTCGGTGCCGCAATGATCGACCAGCTTGAGCCGATTGGCCGCTTCAGCCGTCTCGGCGCGCCGCGTCGCGGCCACGATCTTCTTGGCCAGCCCCGCACGACGGGCGGCCAGCGCGATCGAGCCGCCGATCAGGCCGATGCCGACCAGCGCGATCTTGTCGAAGGGCGCGGCGCTCATTTGCCCGCGGCGACGAAGCGGTCGAGCGAGGCTGCCACGGCCTTCATCTCGGTCTCGGTGCCGATGGTGATGCGCAGATGCTCGGGCAGGCCGTAGCCTGCGACCAGGCGCGGGATCAGCCCGTCCTTCATCAGCCAGTCGTTGGCGGCCGAGGCGCGTTGGGCGGAGCCGAAGCCCACCAACAGGAAATTTCCGACGCTCGGTAGCGGCTTGAGGCCGAGCTTGGCGACTTCCGCGCTGAACCAGGGCAGCCAGATGTCGTTGTTGGTGCGGCTGGCATCTGTGTGGGCGATGTCGTCCAGCGCGGCGATGCCTGCCATCTGGGCGGCGAGGTTGACGTTGAAAGGCTGACGCAGGCGATTGATCGTATCGACGATGCCCGTCGGCCCGTACATCCAGCCGAGCCTGAGGCCGCCCATGCCGTAGATCTTGGAGAAGGTCCGGGTCATGACGACGTTCTCGGCGTGGTCGACCAGCTCTATGCCCGACTCGTAATCGTTGCGGCTCACATACTCGGCATAGGCCGCATCGATCACCAGCAGCACGTTTTTGGGCAAGCCGGCATGGAGCCGGCGCACGTCGTCCTTGGTGATGTAGCTTCCGGTCGGATTGTTTGGATTGGCAAGGCAGACCACGCGCGTCTTGTTGGTGACCTTGGCAAGCATCGCGTCGACGTCGGTGCGGTAGCCCTTCTCCGGCGCGGCAACGGGCGTTGCGCCCACGCCCAGCGCGTTGATGGGATACATCAGGAAGCCGTACTGGCTGTAGAGGAGCTCGTCGCCCGGCCCGCAATAGGCGCGCACCAGGAGATTGAGCAGCTCGTCGGAGCCGGTGCCGCAGATGATGCGCGCCGGATCGAGGCCATGGTGACGCCCGATCGACGCGCGCAATTTCTCCGCCGCGCCGTCAGGATAGCGATGCAATTCGGCCGCTGCCTTGGCATAAGCCGCCATCGCTTTCGGGCTCGGCCCCAGCGCTCCCTCGTTCGAGGAAAGCTTGGCGATGGGCTCCTTGCCGTCCACCGAGTCCTTGCCCGGCACATAGGGCGCAATCTTCGCGATGCCGGGCCGCGGTGTGAGCGCGCTCATGGCAGTTCTCCCGTTACACAACAATCAGGGCCGGGCGCTCGCCGGCACTGCGTAGGCACCGATCACGGCCACGCTGCCGCGATTGAGCTCCAATGCCTTCTCGAGGCCACACAGACGCTCATCGCCATCGGCGATCACGCCCGGCAACTCGAGCAAATAGTGATGCACACCGCCGGCAAGCTGGTCCAGCGCCGATGTGAAGGCGGGCAGGCCTGCCTTGGCGAGCGCGCCGGCAATGCGGTTGCGGCTGACGCCCAAGGGTGCCTGCAGGACGAGGAGGGCGCGGTCGTCGCCGCTCTCCTCGGGTTCGATGCGCGCCAGCATCATGGCCGAGATATCGCGCGCCCGGGTATTGGGCATGACCAGGAACGGCAGGCGCGCCACGACGTTGGGCAAGGTCGGCTCGCCGCTGGCAAGCAATGGCCACCAGGCCGCCGTGTCGGCCTCGATCGGCGCCGGTAAAATGCCGACGGTGGCGGGATTTGCCCGTACCTCGGCCAATACCTGGGCCGGCGATTCGTAAGCCACCATCGGGATCTGGCAACCGAAATGGTCGCGCGCCAGATCCCAGTAGCCCGGCTGGTCGGCCGGCCGGCAGACCGCGATCTTGAGATTCTTGGTCTGCATCAGCGCGAAGGCGCTGATCATCTCACGCCACATCCGATAGATGGCGGCGGCCGGAAAGGCCCCGTCATGGGTCGCAAGCCGCTTGCGCAGGATCCGGGCCTCGCGGCCCGGCCGCATAGCGAGACCGCCCGCCGGCTTGGAGGAGGCGATCTGGCCCACGAGCGAGGCGCGGCGCCGGATGAGTCCGTGCAACTCGCCATCGATGGCGTCGATTTCCTGTCGCAGGGTTTCGAGGCTGGGTGCGTCCATGGAGCCAGAGAACAAAGGGAGCAGCGCGGATACTACGTTCAGCGGCCCGGCGTAAAGGTAAACAACAGCGCAAGGCTTGCACGGCAGGGGCGTGATCCCTATAAAACCTCCCGTGGAATTTGAGCCGACCGGCTTGCGGCCACGTTAATCCTCGCTAAAAGGTCGGAGTGCCGACAAAGCCCCCGCCCTTCCGGTCGGGGGTTTTTGTTGCGCCGCCTGCAGATGGGCGCCGGGAGTGGGACGTGCCTGTCGAGCTGGATGACCTGACCGACGCCGAACGCAAGGCCCTGGGCCGATGTCACCGGGCGGTACTGGGCCGCGAGCGGCCATTGCAACTCGATTGCGGCGTCGAGCTCGGCCCATATCGCGTGGCCTACCAGACCTACGGCCGGCTGAATGCCGACAAGTCCAATGCCATCCTGATCTGCCATGCCCTGACGGGCGATCAGTTCGTGGTCGAGCGCCATCCCGTGACCGGCAAGCCCGGCTGGTGGGACGCGCTCGTCGGGCCGGGCAAGGTGATCGATCCGGGGCGCTATTTCATCATCTGCGCCAACGTGCTGGGCGGCTGCATGGGCAGCACCGGCCCGTTGGCGCTGGACCCCGCGACCGGCCGGCCATGGAACCTGCGCTTCCCGGTCGTGACCGTGGCCGACATGGTGCGCGCGCAGGCAGAGCTGCTCGACCACCTCGGCATCCCGAACCTGTTCTGCGTCATCGGCGGCTCGATGGGCGGCATGCAGGTGCTGGAATGGGCCGCAAGCTATCCGCGGCGCGTCTTTTCTGCCGTGCCGATTGCCTGCGCCGCCAGACATTCGGCGCAGAACATCGCTTTCCACGAAGTCGGCCGCCAGGCGATCATGGCCGATCCGGAATGGAAGGGCGGCGACTATCGTCTGCACGACACGGTGCCGGCGCGCGGCCTCGCGGTGGCGCGCATGACCGCGCATATCACCTATCTCTCGGAGCAGGCGCTGCAGCGCAAGTTCGGCCGCTCGTTGCAGAATCGCAACGCGCTGGGCTTCGGCTTCGATGCCGACTTCCAGGTCGAGAGCTATCTGCGCCACCAGGGCTCGACCTTCGTCGATCGCTTCGACGCCAATTCCTACCTCTACATCACGCGCGCCATGGACTATTTCGACCTCGCCGCCGCGCACGGCGGGGTGCTGGCCAAGGCTTTCACGGGCACGCCGACGCGCTTCTGCCTGATGTCCTTCACCTCGGACTGGCTGTTCCCCACGCGCGAGAGCCGCGAGATCGTGCATGCGCTCAATGCGGCGGCAGCCAACGTCTCGTTCGTCGAGATCGAAAGCGACAAGGGCCACGACGCCTTCCTGCTCGACGAGCCCGAGATGTTCCGCACATTGCAGGGCTTCCTCAAGGGCGCAGCGCTCGTGCGCGGTCTGGGAGACGTGTCGTGAATGGCGCCGCCATCCGTGTCGACCTGCAGCTGATCGCCGACATGGTCGAGCCCTCGACGCGCGCGCTCGATATCGGCTGCGGCGATGGCTCGCTGCTTGCCTATCTGGTGAGCTTCAAACGCGTCGATGCGCGCGGCATGGAGCTGAGCCAGACAGGCGTCAACGCCTGCGTCGCCAACGGACTGTCGGTGATCCAGGGCGATGCCGACACCGATCTCGGCTATTATCCCGACGATGCGTTCGACTATGTGATCCTGAGCCAGACCCTGCAGGCGACACGCGAGCCGCGCGCTGTGCTGCGCCAGATGCTGCGCGTGGGCAAGCGGGCGATCGTGTCGTTCCCGAACTTCGCGCATTGGCAGGTGCGGCTGCGCATGGTGTTCGGCGGCCGCATGCCGGAGACCGTGTCGCTGCCCTACAAGTGGTACGACACGCCCAACATCCATCTCTGCAGCATCGACGATTTCCGCGCGCTTTGCCGCGACATGGGCGTGCATGTCGAGCGCGCCATCGTGCTCAACAGCAAGAACCGCCCCATCCACATGCCGCCGTTGCTTGCCAACCTGTTCGGCGAGCAGGCGGTATTCATGCTGCGCCGGGATTGACCGTCAGGGCTAGTTTTTGCGGTGGCCGGCAAACGCCGCGGCGAGGCCGAGGCCGATGAACAGGGTACCGCTCACGTAACGCTCGATGCCGAGGTAGTGCCGGTTCGCCTTCAGCCATCGGCCCGCCGTTCCGGCCACGAGGGCGTAACAGCCGTCGGTGACCAGGCCGAGACCGGCGAACAGCAGCCCCAGGAAGGCGATCTGCATTGCCAGATGGCCGCGCTCGGGATCGACGAACTGGGGAAGGAATGCGAAGAAGAAGAGCGCGGTCTTGGGATTGAGCAGATTGACGACGAAGCCGTCGCGGAACAGCCGCGCATGGCTGTGGCGCACCAGGGCGTCGCTGTCTCCCGGAGCGTCGGGCCGACCGAAGATCTTCTTGAGGCCGAGCCAGATGAGATAGGCGGCGCCGGCATACTTCACGATGCCGAAGGCGAGCGCCGACGAGGCCAGCAGCGCCGACAGGCCCAGCGCTGCCGCAAGGATATGGACCAGCGTGGCGGTGTGGATGCCGAGATCCGACACAAAGCCCGCCAGTCGCCCCTGCTCGACCGAGCGCGCCACGATGTAAAGTACGGCCGGACCCGGAATCAGCAACAGCGCCAGCGCCGCGCCCATGAACAGGCCGATACTCGAGACGCTGGGAATGACAATTTCCATCACCGGATCCTCCTCCCTGACCGCGACACCCTACAGCGACGGCACCGGACGCTCGTAGCGGACCTCGACATCGTCCTCGCCGAGCTTTGCGAAGCCGCGCCGCTCATAGAAGCGGTCGGCCGGGCTGCCGCGCAAGACCTCCAGCCGCACCGGCAGGCCGAGTGCATCGGCCTCGGCCAGCAGCACGTCCAGGATCTTCGTTCCCAACCCGCGATTGTGGTAGCGGGCCGTGAGATAGAACGAATCGAGCCTGATCTCCTCCCGGCCGACACGGAAGGCGACGCAGCCGGCGCGCTTGTCGTTCACCAGGATCAGCCGTAGGCCGGGTTCGTCGAAATGCTGCCGGAAGATGCGCCGGGCGCGGGATGGCTTGTAGCGGAACACCCGCTCCAGATGCTCCTGCATCACCTCGATGCGGATCGCCAGGAGCGGCTCGAAGTCGGCCTCGCCGACCGGGCCGAAGCACCAGGCGTCAACCACGCGCACCGATATGGCGGGGCGAGTCAGTCGACATGATGAAACAGGCGCGCCATCCGGAAGGCTTCCGGCCAATGCGCGACGTCGAACCAGGAGACAGCCGGATCGTGCGACATCAGCAGGAGATCGGCGCGGGCCACGAGATTCTCCTCCGGCACGAAGCCGACGCCGCCGGCGGTCTCGGCGACGCGGCTGTCGAGTGAATTGTCGCGATTGTCGCCCATCATGAAGAAATGCTTCGGCGGCACGACGAAGGTCTGGGTGTTGTCGTATCGCTCGGTGTCGGAGATTTCGACGATCTCATGTTCGCGCCCGTTCGGCAGCGTCTCGATATACAGCGTGGAAGTGACGGCGTAGCCGCCAATTTCGTTGGCGAAGGTGCTGACGGCGCGGCGGGCAACGATGGCACCATTGATATAGAGGCGCCCCTCGCGCATCTGGATGCGATCGCCAGGCAATCCGATGAGGCGCTTCACATAGGTCGTCGACGGATCGCGCGGCAAACGGAAGACGATGACATCGCCGCGTTCCGGCGCCCGGTCGAACAGGCGGCCGGAGAAATCCGGCATGAGGCCGATCGGCGATGAATATTTGCTGTAGCCATAGGCGAACTTGCTGGCGATCAACTCGTCACCGACAAGGAGTGTCGGGACCATCGATGGCGAAGGCACCGTATAGGGCTCCGCGACCACGGTTCGCACGATCAGCACCAGACCGAGGGCGAGCAGGGTAGGCTTCAACTGGTGGCCCCAGCCGATAACGCGCCGCCGCAGGGCCGATGAGCCGTTGTCCATGAAGGAGAGCCTCATGCAAGACGATCAACAAGACCATAGTAACGCCGCATAGGGACTTTCCAAGGCCGGGTGCGGCCGGGCCGGGCGGTCACGCCGATGCGATCTTCGCCACCCGCGGCCGGGCGGCGGCGAGCCAGTCCCCGGTGTCGAGCTCCATCGAACGGTCGAGACGGCCAGCGTTGAAAAACAGCGTCTCGTTCGCGAGCAGGTCCTCCTCGACCACGATCGCGAGATCGGGAGCGAGCGCAAAAGGCGGCACGGCGCCCATGACACAGCCGGTCAGCGCCTGCGCTGTCTCCGGCGAGGCGAAGCCGCACTTGCGGGCCTCGAACAGCGCGGCGACAGCGTTGAAGTCGAGCTTGCGATTGCCGGGCAGGACGGCGAGCACGTTGCGCCGTCCACCACCGCCGCCGCGCACGTCGAGCACCATCGCCTTGGCGGCCTGGTCGGGCCGATTGCCGCGAATGGTGCTGATCGCCGCCGAGCGGCCCTCGGCCTCGTGCTCGATCACGCGGAACCTTGCCTTCGCCTCGGTCAGCAACGCCACGAGCCGGTCGAAGACGTCCCCCACAGGGGCTTCACCGTCCACGGACGACCTTTTCGGACAGGATCGTGAGCGCCTCTTCGAGGCTCGGCACCTTGCCGTCGGCAGGTGCGATGCCGGCATCGACAGTACGGCGGTGACTCCGCTCGATGGTCTCGGTCATCAGCGGCTCGATGCCGGTTTCGCGCAAGGTCTGGGCGACCAGGCCCATTTCCTCCCACCGGCGATGGGCATGCACGACGTGGGTTTGCACCAGCATGGCGATGAAGTCGCGCAAGGGCATCGAGTCGGCGTCGGACAGGCAGCCCAGCACTTCCTCCAGAATGCCTTGGCGCTGTGCGGCGACCAGGGATTCCACGCCCAGGGCCTCCAGGCCCTTCACCAGCGTGCTGCGCAGCATCTTCACCGAGGAGGCGCTGCCGGGCTTGGGACCCAGCAGCCTGGCGTCGAAGCCGTTGGCGTTCATCCACTCCACCATCGGCGCGGCATCCTCGCCCGCGACCAGCATCGGCGCCTTGATGCCCTGCTTGAAGAAGCCGCCCATGACGGCAACGTCGATATAGCGTCCGCCGCCGGTCTCGATCGCCGCGCGATCGTTGTCGGACATGCGGCCGGTCACGGTGCAGAGGTCGAGATAGCAGGCACCCTTCTTGAGGAGCGGTGCGGCCGCCGTTGCCGCCTCGAGCGCATGTTCGCCCTGCACCGCACAGATCACGAGATCGGCCTCGGACAGTGCCGCGGTGTAGGTACCCTCGATCGCGACATCGAGCTGGCGGGCTTCCTTGCCGAGCGCCCTGCCGCGCGTATCCTTGTCGAGGGCCGTATCGATGGCGATCAGACGGCGCGGGGCATTGTCGCCGGGTTTCGCCGGCCCACGCCAGCCGCCCTCGGCGGCAAGGCCGCGTGCGATCGCGGACCCTGCCTCGCCGAAGCCCAGCAGGGCAATGACGTGAGGGGTGATCGTCATCAGGAGGCGGGCGCTTCGCCGTCCTTGTTGTGGACGTTGCGCGCTGCGTGGGGATCGCGCCGTGACGCAATGCGCAGCTTGGGCCGTACCACGGACAATGTCGGCGTGTGGCGCTCGGCGATGCCGGCGTAGAGCTGCTTGCCGGCCTCGATCACGCTTACGCCTGCGAAGCGGCCGAGCCAGCGCCGGCCAAAGCGCTCGACGGCCGGCGCCATGCGCAGCACCAGTCGCGAATGGGTGGGCGGCATATAGAGCGCTCGCGTCTGGCGCAGCGGCTCGAACATGTTGGCGCGTAACAGGCTTGCGATCTGGCCCGCCGAATAAGGATGGCCCTGGTAGAAAGGTGATCGATCGATCTGCGACCACAAGCCTGCGCGCGTCGGAGCCACGGTGACCAGCCGGCCGCCGTCGGCCATCACGCGCCAGATCTCGCGCAGCACCGGCCGCACCTGCTCGGTGCATTCGACGGCATGGACCAGCAGCACGCGGTCGACCGAACGGTCGGGCAGCGGCAGGTCCATCTCGTCGATCAGCGCGGTATGGTTACGGCCCTCGCGCGGCCAGCGCGTCACGCCCTGCTGGGCCGGCATGAAGGCCATGACCCGCGTGGCCTCGTCCATAAAGGGGCGCAGGAAGGGCGTGGCATAGCCCAGGCCCAGCACCGTCTCCCCGCGCACGTTCGGCCACACTTCGCGCAGCCGTCCGCGCAGCAGGCGCACTGTCATTTGCCCCAGTGTGCTGCTGTAAAACTCGTTGAGATCGAGGACGTCCGTCCACATATCGCCATTCTAGCAGAAACCCCGGCGCCGGAGCCATGCAAGGGAAGCCCCTCAGGGGCCGTGGCGGGCGCAAGGGAGCTTTGCTAGCGTTGCACCCCAACCCGCAGCCGCAGTGAGTATTCCGTGAGCACCACCCTCGAAATCGTCCGAATTCCGGTCCTGAGCGACAATTATGTTTGGCTGATGCGCGAACCGAAGTCCGGTTGCGTGGGCGTGGTCGATCCGGCCGTGGCCGGGCCGGTCCTCGCCGAGGCCGAGAAGCGGCACTGGAAGATCACCCATATCCTGAACACCCATCACCATGGCGACCATGTCGGCGGGAATCGCGAGATCAAGGCAGCGACGGGCTGCACCATCGTCGGTCCGCGGGCCGACCGCGCCCGTATCCCCGGCATCGATGTCGAGGTGGACGACGGCGACCGCTATCGCTTCGGCGAGGCCGAGGCCGAGGTCTTCTTCGTGCCGGGCCATACCAGCGGCCATATTGCCTTCGCATTCCGCGACCAGCGCGCGCTCTTCTGCGGCGACACGCTGTTCGCGTTAGGTTGCGGCAAGATGTTCGAGGGCACGCCGCAGCAGTTCTGGACGTCGCTCAGCCGCCTGCGCACCCTGCCCGACGACATGCAAGTCTATTGTGCGCACGAATATACCCAGTCCAATGCCCGCTTCGCTGTGACGGTCGAGACCGACAACCAGCAGCTCCTCGCGCGCTCGGCCAGCATCGATGCCGCCCGGGCCCGCGGCGAAGCCACCGTGCCGTCGCTGTTGGGCGAGGAGAAGGCGACCAATCCGTTCCTGCGCGTCGACATCCCGTCGGTGCAGAAGGCCGTCGGCCTGCCGGGGGCGGATCCGATCCAGGTGTTTGCCGAGGTTCGGCATCGCAAGGACGTGTTCCGTTAGGTGGCGGCAGCCTTTCCGGTACAGGCCGGGAACGCACCGTGACAAAAGTGAGTCAATGACTTCGGAAGTGACGGGCGCCCGGGATCGCGACCGGAGAACGTGTAGAAAATAATCGCGCCCCTTCCGGGCAGGCGATCCGAGGCGATGAGTGCGACTGGCTACAGGTATCTGACGGTTCTTCTTGTTCTGGCGCTCGTCGTGGCGGCGGTGGTGCTGTTCTCGGTCCTGGTTCCGATGCGGGGCATGATCTGCACGCGCAACGAGATCACCGGCCAGGCGACCTGCGGCTCCTATCCGATCGCGTTGGTGGTGATCTGGAACGCGATGAAGTCGGTCAACGATTTCGGTCCGGCGATCGCGGCCATTGCCGCAGTCTTCATCGCCTGGTTCGCGTTCGCGCTGCTGCGCTCTGCCGAGGCCATGCGCACGTCGACCGAGAAACTCTGGGCGGTCTCCAAGGAGCAGGCGACGATCACCAATCGCGCGCTGGGCGAGCTGGAAAGGCCCTGGGTGTTCGTCGACATCTCGCCCTGGATTCACGCGTCCGACGGCCACTATGCCGTGCCGCACGTGCGCTTCACCGTCGTGAACTATGGCCGCGCGCCCGCCATCGTGCAGTTGATGGATGCTGCCTTCAGTACCGGCCTGCGGCCGGCGGTGAAGCTGCGCGACTACGATCACCTCAGCGGCACGGCGCTGGGCGAGGGGCGCGAATGGAAGGACTGCGTCGCCACGCTCGACGAGGAGCTGCGCAGCCGCCTGCGTCAGGAAGGCCCGCACATGGTGCCGGCGTTCGAGGACGAGAACCTCTTCTTCACCGTGCGCATCGAATACACGGACGCGCCCGGCAACCCGCATGTCAGCCGCTTCGGTTGGCGCTTCGATCCCGCCGCCGGCCGCTGGATCGGCCTGCGCGATCCCGACTGGTTCTTCGCCGATTGAACGGGTGCGGCGGTGCCTATCGCCGCGCGCATGCCAGCGCCGAGAGGGCGAGGCAAGTCGCCGAGACCGCGTAAATCCAGAAAGGCGAGGCGATCGGCAGCAGGAGACCCGCGACCATCGGACCGGTGCCGGCGCCGATGTCGCGCCAGACGGCGCGGGCCGCGAGCGCCTGCACGCGGCCGGGCCCGGGCGTGCGCTGGGCGACGATGGGCGCCACCAGCGGGAGCTGCAACGCGCGCAGGACGACGATGGCGGCGGCGCAGGACCACAACCAGCCGGCGCCGAAGCCGATCAGCGCCAATGAGGTCATCAGCGACAGGCTGACCAGCAGGCGCATCGCCCCCAGGCGCTCGGCCATGTGCCCGCCGGTCGGGCTCAGGACGATCTCCGAGAAATAGCGCAGCGCCATCAGGAGGCCCGCGGCGATCACGGCGCCGCCCGGCATCAGGTCCTTGCCGAGATAGCCAAGGCCGATCACGAACAGCCCGTCGAGCGTGAAGCCCTCGAGGAACGACCAGAAATCGAGGCTGCTCGGCAACGAGAGGCGTCGCCGCACCGGTGGCGTCGGATGAGAGTTGCTCGGCAGGCGGCGGGTCACGGCAAGACCTGCGATGGCGGAAACGGTCAGGACGAAGAAGATCGCGCGCGGCCCCCAAAGCTCGGCCATCACAGCGCCCAGCGGCAGTGCGAGCACCGGGCCGGTCGCGATGATCGCCCGCGAGCGTCCGGAGCGTCGCGAGGCGCCGCTTGATTCGGCGGTCGCCATCGCCTGGGTGGAAAGGTTGAGCGCCGCGAAGGAGAGGCCCCATAAGAGGCGCACCGGCAAGAGCAGCCAGAAGCCTGACAGCGTCGCATAGCCCAGGGCGCAGACCGCCGAAGCCGCGACGGCCAAGGTATCGGTCGGCCGATCGCCGCGCCGGGCATAGAAGCGCGCGACCCAGCTGTAGCCCGCGATCCGCACCAGCCGATTGGCCGCCAGCAGCACGCCCGCTTCCGCCACGCTCACGCCGAACTGCGGAGCGAACATCGGCAGCAGGAGGTAGAGGACGGTGTCGGAGGGGAGGGCGAGCGCCAGGGCGGCGGCGGAGTGGCGGGCGTTCAGGTCGGCGGGCGAGCGGGACTTGGGATCAACGACCGACGCGGACTCCGAAACGGACATGGCCGCACCATGACCTTCGTTACAGTCGCGTGACAAACGATGTGATCTCCGGACATGCGTGATAAAAACTCACGCATGTCCGGCCCGCTTCCACCGCTCAATGCGCTCCGCGTGTTCCTGGCTGCAGCCCGCCAGTGCAGCTTTTCACGCGCGGCGGTCGAGCTCAACGTCACCCACGGTGCCGTGAGCCGTCAGGTCCGCCATCTTGAGGAATTCCTGGGCGTGGCACTGTTCGAGCGCCAGATCCGCAAGATCAGTTTGACCGCGGAGGGCCAGCAGCTTTTTGCCGAGACCGGTCCTGCGCTCGAGCAGATCGGCAACGCCGCGCGGGCGGTGATGGCGAGTCCGCCGGGTCGCGCGGTTCGGATCAATGCGCGTCCCTCCTTCTCGGTGCGCTGGCTGATCCCGCGGTTGCCGGACTTCGTCGCGCGTCATCCCCGCATCGAGCCGCAACTCGTGACCAGCACGCTGTCGCCGGAGAAGGCGACGGAGGCATTCGATATCGCGATCCGCCGCGGCGTCGAGGGCTGGCCGCCGGCGTTCAAGGTGCAACCGTTCCTCAAGGACGAACTGATCCTGGTGGCGTCGCCGGCGCTGTTGAAGGCAAAGCCGGTGAAGAGTGCGGCATCGCTGGCCGCGCATGTGCTTTTGACCTGCAAGTCGCGCCGACAGGATTGGGATGACTGGAAGCAGCACCTCGGCCGGCCGCGGCTGAAGCCGGCGCGACGCCTGCAGTTCGATCACATACACATCGTGCTGCAGGCGGCGGTCGATGGCCTGGGCGTGGCCCTGACGCCGGCGTCGCTGCTCGGTACCGACGTGACGCAGCGACGGCTGGTCTGTCCGCTGCCCAGGCTGCGCCTGCCGCTGCAGTCGATATATTACGGCTGCCCGCCCGGTGCCGGCTACGAGATGCGCCTTTTTGCCGACTGGCTGGACGCGCAGGCCGCGGCCTGATCCGTTACTGTTGGCCGCGCAGCACCAGTGCCTCGCGCAGCGCACCGGCGCAGATCGCCGCGCCGCGCCGCGCTCCGTTCAGCAGCATGGGCGAGGAGAGGAAGCCGTGCATCATCCCGCCGAACTCCACCAGATCGGCGACCGTGCCGTCCTTCTGCAGCCGCCAGGCATAGGCGCGGCCTTCGTCACGCAGGGGATCGTAGCCGGCCGTGATCACCAGCGCCGGCGGCAGCCCGGCGAGCGACTGCGCCCGCAGCGGCGAGACGCGCCAGTCCGCACGCGATGCCTCGTCGGGCGTGTAGTGATCGAAGAACCATTCCATCGCCGCGGCGTCGAGGCCGTAGCCCTGATGGAAGAGCTTGTAGGATTCGGTGCGCGCCAGGGCGTCGGTGACGGGATAGGCGAGAAGCTGCATCCTGAGCTTCGGCCCGTTCTCGTCGCGCGCCCAGATCGAGACGGCCGCGGCGAGATTGCCGCCGGCCGAATCGCCGCCGATCGCCAGGCGCTGGACGTCGATGCCATGCGCAGCGCCGTGGCTCGCCACCCACCTGAGCGCAGCCACGACGTCCTCGAAGGCGCCGGGGAAGCGCGCCTCGGGGGCCAGCCGATAGTCGACGGCGACCACCGAGATACCGGCATCGAGGGCGAGCTGGGCACAAAGCACGTCGTGGCTGTCGAGATTGCCGAACACCCAGCCGCCGCCATGCGCATAGACCAGCGCCGGCAAACGCGCATCGCTGGCCGCCCGCTCGGGGCGATAGAAGCGCAGCGGGATGTTTCCGCCCGGACCCTGAATCGAGCGATTGACGACGGTGACGCCGTCCGGTCGTGGCCCCTGTGCATTGCCCCTGAGCGCCAGATACTGCTCGCGCGCCGCCTCGGGAGAGAGCGTGTGCCAGGCCGGCCGATTGGCGGCCTTCATCGCGTCGAGCAACTGCTGGGATTCAGGATCGAGGGCCATTTCTTTCAGACTCCATTCGTGGCGTGCTTGTGAACGTAGCTACTGTAGAGACTCTCCTCCACGCGTGGAATTGCGCCAACTCGACTTGCAGAAGAAGCCTGCGTGCGGGGTGGGCAAGCGAGTGGGACTGTATCGCTTTCGGGGGAATGCTAAGCTGCGCCCATGACCTTCGAACCGGACCACGCGGCGGCACCTGCAACGACGTCACGCTGGCGGCGGGTTTGGGATGGGCTGCGGACCTTTCGCCTTCGCCGGCCGGCGGTAGGCGCCACGCCATCGGGTCGCCGATCGATCTGGCGATGGGCGGCCTGGATCGTGGTCATCCTGCTGGTGCTCTATTTCCCGGTCGGTGCGCTGTTCATCGAGAACATCGACGACGATCCGCAGTTCGGGCCGCAAAATGTCGCCGCGGGCGAGAGCCGTGCCGTTGCGCTGGCGGCCGATCTCGTCACCCGGGAGGTCGATACCCACACCTGGGCGCCGATGCAGCCTTTCTTCCTGCCGGCCGGCATCCTCGACAATATGCCAAACTACCAGCGCGGTATCATGGCGGCGCTCGGCCGCTTCGCCACCGAGATGATGGACCAGGTCGGACGCACCCGCGGATCGAGCCAGGTCGATCGCGACCTCGAGCAGGCGCGCGGCTTCCTGAACGAGCAGCCGACCGTCTGGATCTGGCAGCCCAGCGTGTCGCTGATGCCGTCGGCCACCTCGGCTCAGAAGTATCGGGCCGGCCGCGACAAGCTGATCGCCTACAACAAGCGGCTTGCGGCGGGGCAGGCCGTGTTCGAGCGTCGGGCAGACAATCTTCAGGCGCTGATCGATCGCATCGCCAACGACATCGGCTCCGACTCGGCGGTGACCGACCGGCACATCATCGAGCAGGCAGGCAATCTGTTCGATCTCCAGTGCGACGACATCTTCTACTTCAACAAGGGTCGACTCTATGCCGACTACCTCCTGCTGCGCGAACTGGGGACCGACTTCCAGAACGTGATCCGCGACCGCGATCTCACCAATCCGTGGACCCAGATGGTCGAGACCTTCCGGGTGGCCGCCGAACTCCATCCATGGATCGTATGGGACGGCTACCCCGATGCGCTGGTGGTTCCCAATCACTTGGCGGCCCAGGGCTTCTACCTGCTGCGCGCCCGTACCCAACTGCGCGAGATCAGCGGCATCCTTCAGAAGTGAAATGGCGAGAGCGTTTTATTGCTCTTTAAGTGCAGAAAAGTATGCGACATTTTTTCGAGCGATAACCCGGAACCTGGATTTGCAAAGCGCATGGCGAGATTGACGATTCAAGAAGTCATTCGACTATCTCGTTAAATATATTAGAATATAATGATATATTCCATAATAATTATACATAGGCACTCAAGAATGAACTTGATCCACGCAATCCGTGTTCCTACGTCCGATGAACCGAAAGGGGATGGAAACATCCTATTGCGGTCCTGAACGCCGCCGAGCGGACCTGCCGTCTCAAGCGTTCGAAACGGAGGTAGGCTTGTTTATCCAGACCGAGCAGACGCCCAATCCGTCGACCCTGAAGTTTCTTCCTGGCCGCGTGGTCATGGACAAGGGGACGATGGATTTCGCCGGCGCCGAGGCGGCGCAGTCGTCGCCACTGGCCAAGAGGCTGTTCGCGGTCGAAGGCGTCGAGCGGGTCTTCTTTGGCGCCGACTTCGTGAGCGTCACCAAGGCGGCCAGCAAGGATTGGCAGATGCTGAAGCCCTCGATCCTGGGCGGCATCATGGAACACTATACGTCCGGCGAGCCTGTGATCGCCGACGAAACGGGAGTCGCTGCCGAGGCCGCGACTGAAGACGACGAGGTCGTCGCCCAGATCAAGGAGCTTCTCGACACGCGTGTTCGTCCGGCGGTGGCGCAGGACGGCGGCGATATCGTGTTCCAGGATTTCCGGGATGGCGTGGTCTACCTGCACATGCATGGATCCTGCTCGGGCTGCCCCAGCTCGACGGCCACGCTCAAGATGGGCATCGAGAACCTTCTGAAGCACTACGTGCCGGAAGTCGTCGAGGTTCAGGCAGCCCTGTAGGCCGGCCCAAGCCCAAGCGTACAGCGTAAGAGGAGTCGCCCTCCCGCGACCCGGGATGGCGGACGGTAGCTCGTTGTCTGGAACAACTACCGAAGAGTGAGGCATGCAGTCGTCGATCCGCCAATATGCTTTTCCGGCCGTCTGGCTTGCGGTGTTTGCCACGGGTGTCGGCCTGCGGCATCCGGTGCCGCCTGCGGATGCGATGGCGCTGCTTTCTTCGCGTATCGGGCCGCCGGCCGATTCGACGCAGCCGCCGAGCTTTCTCTCCGATACTCCGTTCGCCAACCAGCTTGCCTTCGTGGTTCCCGCGCCGCCGGAACCGGAACAGGTCGCGCAGGCCGCGCCGCACGAATTCTTTACGGGAGGTCACGGCCGCTTTGCGGCGCCCGGCAACGCGGTGCGCCGCCAGGTCCAATTGCGCGCGATCAATCCACGCACCGCCGACGAGTTGGCGGGCGCCTTCCGCGCGGTCTCCTACACACTGACCGATGTTCGTCAGGGCGAAGCGGTGCCGCCGATCAAGGTCATGAAGGTGCCGGGCGATCTCGACACCAAGGACGGCAATCTGCGCAAGGTGCTGTTCATCACGGCGCTCCTGCCGGTGATCCTCGACGTCAATCAGCGCGTGTTGGCGGAGCGTGACCAGCTCCTCTACCTGCGCAAGAAGATCCAGTCGGGTGTGGCCCTCACGCCGCACGAGGGCATCTGGCTCGATCAGCTCGCCGATCGGTACGACACCGGGGCGCGCGATCTCGATCAGCTCGCACGACGCGTCGACATCGTGCCGCCATCGATGGCGATCGCGCAAAGCGGCGTCGAATCGGGCTGGGGCACGTCGTTCGCCGCGCGTGAAGGCAATGCGCTGTTCGGCCAGATCCAGGCCGTGGGCCAGCACGCGGTCACGGTCTCCTGGCGGCCGGGCAACGGCATGCCGCAGCCGTTCGCCAGTGTCAGCGAGGCGACCGAGGCCTACGTCGTCAATCTCAATTCCCACCCGGCCTACGCCGCCTTTCGCGCCGAACGGGCGGCAATGCGCGCCCGTGGCCAGGCGCTCGACGGCTATCGTCTGGTCGGTCAGCTCGCGCGCTACTCCGAGCTTGGCCGGAGCTATGTCGAGTTCGTGCGCCAGATCATGCGCGAGAACGATCTCGCCGATTTCGACAAGGCCAAACTCTCGAGCTTCTGACGCGGGCTCAGCGAGCCTGCATCATCGATCGCGGCAGGTCGGCATCGGCCACCAGCGGATAGCGCCGTGCGTCGAATAGCTGGTAGTGCCACCACTCGTTGCGATAGAAGTCCCATCCGGCTGCCGTCATGAGGCCCATCAGCAGGAGCCGATTGCGTTGCGCCTCGACCGGGATGTCGGTCCGGCCATGATGGGAAAGCGGCGTGAAGGCATCGAAGTCCGTGCCCATCTCCAGCGCGCGACCGTCGGCGTCGAGCAGGGTGAGGTCGACCGCCACGCCACGCGAATGCGGTGAGCCTCGGCGCGGATCGGCGAGGAATTCCGGATCGGGTCTCTCGTTCCACAGCGCCCACTGCGCTTCGACCGGTCGCAGTGCATCGAAGACGCGCAGGCGATAGCCGAGCGGCCGCGCAAGCGCGATCGCTGCGGCAAGTTTCTCGGCCGCCGCGCGGTGCAGCCAGCATTCGGCATTCCGGTAGACCGGGCGGCCCGTTAGATTGGCATCGGTCGAGTAGGCCAGCGTCACCTCCACGTCGAAGTCGGGCGGGGCGATTGCAACAAGATCGGGTTTCATGACCGCACAATGCCCAGCCGCGCGAGCAGGCGCCAGCGATCCGGACGCCACCTGACATGGCTCTCGTGCTGGCCTTCGACTGTGCCGTGAGCGGCCTCAGCGCGGCGCTCGTTTGCGATGGCGACGTGCTCGCCGTCCATCGCGAGGAGGGGCGCGAGCAGGCCGCGCGTCTGCTGCCGGCGATCGCTGCGCTTTTCACCGCCTCCGGAGTCGACCGTCGTTCGGTATCGATGATCGCGGTTACCGTCGGTCCGGGAAGCTTTACCGGCGTGCGCGTGGGTCTCGCGGCGGCGCGGGGCCTCGCCGTGGCGCTCGATATTCCGCTGGCGGGCCTCTCGACGACATCGACGCTGCTCGCCCAGGCGACCGGGGGCCGGCGATGCGCGGTGGCGGCGATCGACAGCCATCTCGGCGACTGGTTCTGCGCGCTGGACGAAGACGATCGGACACCATTCCTCGCCGACACGCCCACCCTTGCGGAGAAGCTGCGCAAGCGGCCGAGTGTGATCGTCGGTCCGCAGGCACGGCATCTCGCAACAGAGCTTGTTGCGCTGGGCCTCGATGTCGAAGCCTGCGTCGCCGTGCCCGATTCCGTCGTGCTTGCTCGCCTCGCCTCGGCGGAAGGCGTCGAGCGTTGGCGTGCCCGCAATGATGTCGAGGGATTGCCGCGGCCGCTCTACCTGCGTGGTGTCAACATCACTCTGCCGGACGGCCGGCGGCGGACTGTCGAATGACGACTGGTTTTTTCCACCGTGCGCTCGTGGCAACCGATGCCGCCATTGCCGCCGCGCTCCATGCCGATGCCTTCGCGGCGCTGGGCGAGCGCGGCTGGACGGAACGGGAGATCGCCGAACTTCTGCAGGCACCCGGGGTGGACGGTCTGCTGCTCCAGGATGGGGGAGCGGATGTCGGATTTGCCCTTTGTCGCGTCGCCGCTAACGAGGCGGAGCTTCTGACCATCGTCGTCCGGCCGGATGGCCGTCGTCGGGGCGTTGGCCGTACTCTGCTGGATCTGGTTGTCGCTCTTGCGCAGGCGCGGGGGGCGCGCCATCTGTTCCTCGAGGTCGGGGCCGACAATCCGGCGGCGCTCGCCCTCTACCGCGGGAAGGGCTTCCAGCCGATCGGACGGCGCCAAGCCTACTACCGACGGCCCGATCGCCCAGCCGCAGACGCGGTCGTGATGCGGCTTGCTCTCGATTGATCAGCTTCGACGGATCGTCACGATATGGTCATCGCCCTCCGCTACGATCCCCAAGATGATGTGGCCCTCATCACACGCGGCACGTGGAACGTTGCGCAGCGGCTCCTCGCCGCGCAAGCGCACGGCGAGCACCTCGCCCGGCTGCAGACGTTCAAGCCGCAATTTGGTGCGCACGAAGGTCATCGGGCAGACCTCGCCGGTGATGTCGAGGGTATGGCCGACGGCATCGGTGGAGGGGAAAGCGGACATGTCCCCAACTATACCGCGCCGGCTGGCCGGTGTAGGGTATTCCGCAATGCCTGAGCAAAAATCCAACCTCGAGATACTGTGCGCCGAACGCGGTCTCAAGATGACCGACCAGCGCCGTGTCATTGCACGCGTGCTGTCCGAATCGTCCGACCATCCGGATGTCGAGGCTTTACACAAGCGTGCGACGGCAGTGGATCCGAATATCTCCATTGCAACCGTCTATCGGACGGTGCGCCTGTTCGAGGAAGCGGGCATTCTCGCCAAGCACGATTTCGGTGACGGCCGGGCGCGCTACGAGGAGACGCCGAGCGAGCACCATGACCATCTGATCGATATCCAGAGCGGCAAGGTCGTGGAGTTCCACAGCAACGAGATCGAGGAGTTGCAGCGGAGAATCGCGGAAAAAGCCGGATACCGTCTTGTCGGCCACCGTCTGGAACTGTTCGGTGTTCCCCTGGGTGGGAAATCCGACCCCCAAAAATGAGTGGACGCAATCCTCGCCAACCCGATAATGGGCACATGATCGGGGCGGCCCCCTTGCGGATGACGCATGCGCATTGACCGCGCTGACAGCGAGGCTGAACTGCTTGGTCCTCCGATATCCAATTCGGAGATTGTCAGGGTTGTCGCTGGCGACTTCGAGGTTCGGCTCGCTCAAACGGCGGCCGAGATCGAGGCTGCCCAAGCATTGCGCTTCCGCGTCTTCTTCGAAGAGATGAAAGCCCACCCGACGGCGGATGTGGCGCGGCTCCGTCGCGACTTCGACGCCTACGACGAGGTTTGCGACCATCTGCTGGTGCTGGACCGCCGGCGGGGCGATGGTCCCGAAGGCATTGTCGGCACCTACCGCCTGATCCGTCGTGTTGCTGCCGCCAAGCTCGGACGCTTTTATTCGGCCGCCGAGTACGACGTCGGTCCCATGGTCAATTATCCGGGCGAGGTGCTGGAGCTCGGTCGCTCCTGCATCGCCAAGGATGCGCGTAACACGGCGACCATGCAGATGCTGTGGCGCGGCATTGCGCTCTACTGCTTCCACTACAACATCAAGGTGATGTTCGGTTGCGCGAGCCTTGCCGGCACCGAGCCGGCCCCGGACGCGCTGAGCTATCTCTACCACCACCATCTTGCGCCGCCCGAGATTCGCGTTCGGGCGCTTGAGCATCGCTACGTCAAGATGAATGTGCTCGAACCCGGCAGCTACGAACCGCGCAAGGCGCTGGCGCGCGTCTCGCCCCTCATCAAGGGGTATCTGAGGCTCGGTGGGTTTGTCGGGGACGGAGCCGTCATCGATCACGAATTCAATACGACCGACGTGTTCATCATGGTCAAGACCGAGCTGGTGACGGAGAAGTACATCCGCCACTACGAACGCGGGACGCGCGAGTAGAGTAGACGCCTTCGACGCAGTCGATGTGGATCGGTTCTCCTCTGCGCGGTGCCTTCAGGTTGGCGAGCTATCTGCTGCTCACCCTGCTGCTGCTGCCGATTCATTTGCTGGCGCTGTCGCTCGGCCTGCGCACGGTCGTAAACCGGCTGCCCGTGCTCTACCACCGCATGGTCTGCATCATCCTCGGCATCCGCGTGCGCGTATACGGCAAGCGCTCGGACGTGACGCCGACCTTGTTCGTCTGCAACCACGTCTCCTATCTCGACATCGAAGTGCTGGGCAGCCTGGTGCCGGGCAGCTTTGTCGCCAAGGCTGAGGTCGCGACTTGGCCGTTCTTCAAGACATTGGCCAAGGCGCAGCGCACCATCTTTGTCGAGAGGACGTCCGCCAAGACGAGCGTCAGCCGCGACGAAATGATGAAGCGCCTCGACACCGGCGACAATCTCATGCTGTTCCCCGAAGGCACCAGCAGCGACGGTACGCGCGTGCTGCCGTTCCGCACCGCCTTGTTCGGCGTGGCGCAGCTCCGCCGCGAGGGCAAGCCGATCGTGGTGCAGCCGGTGGCGATCTCCTACACGCGGCTCGACGGCATCCCGCTTGGCCGGTACTGGCGGCCGTTGTTCGCCTGGTTCGGCGATCTCGATCTCGTGCCCCATCTCTGGCAGATGGTATGCCTCGGCGAGACCGAGGCGATCGTGACCTTCTTCCCGCCGGTCGACATCGACCAGCTGGGCGACCGCAAGAAGCTCGCCGAGTACTGCTTCCGCCAGGTGTCGTCGGGCGTGCAGGCGGCGAACACCGGCCGGCTCGAACTGCTGCCTCCGCCGGCCGAGGCGTCATGACGATCCGCGTCACCATCGAAAATCACGTCGGCTGGCTGGAGTTCAACCGGCCGCCTGTCAACGCGTTCACCCATGAGATGGTGAACGAGACGCATGACGGCATCGCTTCGGCACTCGCCGATCCCCGAGTGCGCGTGCTGGTGCTGGCGAGCGCCGTCGAGCGCTACTTCAGCGCCGGCGCCGATCTCAACGCGTTCAAGGGCATGACTGGAGAGGGCATGCGCCGTTGGGCCGAACGCTGCCACGACATCGTCCGGCTCCTTCGGAACTCGCCCAAGCCGCTGCTGGCCGCTATCAACGGTACCGCCGTGGGCGGCGGGCTCGAGATGACCCTTCATTGCGACCTGCGCTTTGCCGCGACCGATGCCCAGCTCGGCCAGCCGGAAATCCGCATCGGCTTCATTCCGCCGATCGCCACCACCCAGGCGCTGGCCCGGCTGATCGGTCGGCCGCGGACTATCCGTTATCTCTATGACGGCCGGCTGGTGACGGCCGCAGAGGCGCTTGATTGGGGCCTGGTCGACGAACTGGTCGAGCCGCCCGGCCTGCGTCGGCGGGTGCAAGCCTATGGCGAGGAGCTGGCGGCCAAGTCGCCGGCGGCCCTTGCCGCCATCCGGCGCACCGTCACGCTGGGCGGCGGCATGACGTTCCAGGAAGGCCAGGCTTTCGAGCTCGAAACCGTGGTCACGCTGGCCGACACCCCCGATTTTGCCGAAGGCGTGGACGCTTTTCTGGCCAAGCGCGCCCCGGTCTGGCGCCGGCCCTGAGACGATGATAGAACGCGGCCGTTCCAGCAACGAAAGGCCGATGACTACTCTCCCGACTGACGGGAAGCGCAAGCGCGTGTTCATCCGCACCTATGGGTGCCAGATGAATGTCTACGACTCGGACCGCATGGCCGACGTCCTGCGGCCGCTCGGCTATGCCTTGTCGGAGAGTCCCGAGCAGGCCGATCTGGTCGTGCTCAACACCTGCCACATCCGCGAAAAGGCATCGGAGAAAGTCTATTCGGAGCTTGGCCGTCTGCGCGATGTCAAGGCCGAGCGCCGCAACGCGGGCGCCGACCTCACGATCGCCGTGGCGGGCTGCGTGGCGCAGGCCGAGGGCGCGGAGATCGCGCGGCGCCAGCCGGCCGTCGACATCGTCGTGGGCCCGCAGGCCTATCACCGCCTGCCGCAGCTTTTGGCCGAGGCCGAACGCCGGGCCGCCCTTCGCCGTGCCGGCAAGCGCCTGCCGGGGGCGGGTGTGCTCGATACCGAGTTCCCGGCCGAGAGCAAGTTCGACCATCTGCCGGCGCCTGCCGGCGTGCGGGCAGGCTCGGCCTTCCTGTCCATCCAGGAGGGTTGCGACAAGTTCTGCACCTTCTGCGTCGTGCCCTATACACGCGGCGCCGAATATTCCCGGCCCGCCGAAGCGATCCTGCGGGAAGCCCGCGGCCTGGTTGAGGCAGGCGCAATCGAACTCACGCTGCTCGGCCAGAACGTCAACGCCTACCATGGCGAGGCACCGGTATGTTCCATCGGCGGATCGACCTGGTCGCTGGCGCGGTTGATTCGCGCACTGGCCGAGATCGAAGGCGTGGTGCGCCTGCGCTACACCACATCCCATCCGCGGGACATGGACGACGATCTGATCGCCGCGCACGGCGAGGTGCCGCAGCTCATGCCGTATCTGCACCTGCCTGTGCAGTCGGGATCGGATCGCATCCTCGAGGCGATGAATCGTGGCCATGGTCGCGACCTCTTCCGCAGCCTTGCCGACAGGCTGCGCGAGAGGCGGTCCGATCTGGCCCTCTCGTCCGATTTGATCGTCGGCTTTCCCGGCGAGAGCGATGCGGATTTCGACGATACGATGCGGCTCGTCGAGGAGGTCGGGTTCGCCTCCGCCTTCTCTTTCAAGTACAGCCGCCGACCTGGCACGCCGGGGGCGGCGCTGGCCGACCAGGTCCCGGAAGCGGTGAAGACGGCCCGACTTTCCGCGTTGCAGGCACTGCTGGCCGACCAGCAGCTGAGGTTCAACACCGCGAAGGTCGGCGCTGTCGTGCCGGTCCTGTTCGCCGAAGCGGGGCGCAAGCCGGGCCAGGTGCTGGGCAAGAGCCCGTGGCTGCAGTCGGTCCACGTCGCGGGACCGGCCTCGCTGCTCGGCCGCATCGCCGAGGTCGAGTTGACCGCGGCCTATGCGGTCAGCTTGGCCGGCAGGCTATCGTCGTCCGTCGGGGCCGCCGCGTGAGCGATTCCAGTACCAGCGCCGGCCGACCGGCCGACCTGCGCCGCATGACGTTCGACGACAATGCCCTGCTGGCGGTGCTCTACGGCGACCACGACCGCAATCTGGTGCGTATCGAGCAACTGGCCAATGTGCAGATCAGCGCTCGCGGCAATCAGCTTGCCATTTCCGGCAGCACCGATGATGCCGGCGTGGCGCACAAGGCGATCTCCGGCCTCTACGAGCGGTTGAAGCGCGGCCTGTCGATCGAGCCGGCCGATGTCGATGCCGCCGTGCGCTTCGCGCGCAGCAGCGGCAACGGCAGCGACGAGGAGGGCATCCGCACACGCCGGCGCACCGTGCAGCCGCGCTCGCCCGGCCAGCGCGGTTATCTTGCGGCGTTGCGTGAACGCGACATGGTGTTCGCGCTTGGCCCTGCGGGCAGCGGCAAGACCTATCTCGCGGTGGCCATGGGCGTGTCGTTGATGCTGGCGGGCAAGGTAGAGCGCATCGTGCTGTCGCGGCCTGCCGTCGAGGCGGGCGAGCGGCTGGGCTTCCTGCCCGGCGACATGAAGGAGAAGATCGATCCCTATCTGCGGCCGCTCTACGACGCGCTGCATGACATGCTGCCGGCCGAGCAGATTGCGAATCGCCTGGAATCGGGCGAGATCGAGATCGCGCCGCTCGCCTTCATGCGCGGCCGGACGCTGGCCCATTGCTACGTTATCCTCGACGAGGCGCAGAACACCACCCCGATGCAGATGCGCATGTTCCTGACGCGCCTGGGCGAAGGCTCGCGCATGGTGATCACCGGAGATCCCAGCCAGACCGATCTGCCGGGCGGCCAAAGGTCGGGCATCGCCGACGCCGTCGAGACGCTCGCACAGGTGAACGGGGTGCGCTTCGTCCACCTGACGGCCAAGGATGTCGTGCGCCACGATCTCGTGACCCGGATCGTCGAGGCCTATGACGCGCGCGACCGGCAGCGCAAGGCTTAGCTGCGCCGTCGTCGTGCTCGATCGGAGCTGGCGCCGGTCGTTGCCCGGCGCCGAGCGTCTGGTGCGGCGTGCCGCACGCGCAGCCTTCGCAGGCGCTCGCCGCACCGCCCGCTGCTCGATCACCGTCGCTCTCGCCGACGATGCGCAGGTTCGCGCGCTCAACGCCCGCGACCGCAACAAGGACAAGCCGACCAACGTCCTGTCCTATCCGTCCGGCGAGAGGGGGTGCCTGGGCGACGTCGTGCTGGCGCGGCAGACCGTGTGGCGCGAGGCGCGCGAGCAGAGGAAGACGGCGGCCGACCATCTCGCGCATCTCGTGGTGCATGGCACGTTGCATCTTCTGGGCTACGATCACGAAACGGGTGAGGCCGACGCCCGGCGCATGGAAGCGCTCGAGCGCCGCGTTCTGGCGAAGCTCGGGATCGATGATCCCTATGCCTAAAGCATTTCGAGCGACTGCTTGGACCTGGGCGGAGGGAAGGCGCGGTCGAGCTCGGCCAGAACGTCGGGCGACAGTTTGACGTCAAGCGCTTCGAGATTCTCCTCCACCCGTTCGCGGGTCGCCGACTTGGGGATGACGACCACGCCCGGCCGGGCCAGGAGCCAGGCAAGCGCCAGCTGCGCCGGGGTGCAGCCGACATCCGCCGCAAGCGTCTTGAGCGCAGCCGTCTCCAGCAACCGTCCCTGGTCGAGCGGCGAATAGGCCATCAGCGGGATGGAGCGCTTGCGCATCCACGGCACGAGATCGAATTCCGGGCCGCGGCGCGACAGGCAATAGAGGATCTGGTTGCAGGCGGTCAGGCCCATGTCGAGGCGCGCTGCTTCTTCCATGTCGTCGAGATCGAAGTTGCTGACGCCGAAATCGGCAATCTTGCCGGCCTCGCGCAGACGGTGGAACGCTTCGAAGGTTTCCGCGAGTCTCGTGCCGCCGCGCCAATGCAGCAGATAGAGATCGATACGGTCGAGCCTCATCCGTTTCAGGCTGCGCTCGCAGGCGGCAATGGTGCCGGTCCGGGTGGCATTGTGGGGATAGACCTTGCTGACGATGAACGGGCGCTGCTTCCGGCCGGCCAGCGCCTCCCCGACGATGTCTTCCGCCATACCCTCGCCATACATCTCCGCCGTGTCGATCAGCGGATAGCCAAGGTCGAGGGCGTGGCGTACGGCGTCGAGCTCCTGTGCCTGCCGCCGGCCGTTTTCGCCCATTCGCCAGGTGCCGATGCCAAAAACCGGTATTTGTGCGCCGGAAGGGAGGGAATAGGAACGCATCGCGAACTTCCATGATTGCAACGCAGGGCCTTTGCCCTATCTTAAACAATCATGCCGGACTCCACAGCGCGCGGATCGCAGCCAGGCTTGCCCAGCCCGGCCTCGGCGGGAGAGTCACATTCCACGCCTCCTTCGGGCATCGACGCCCCGGCGCATAGTAGTTGGCTGCGCAGCCTCTGGCGGCGGCTGCGCCGGCGCGAACGGAACGAAGCCGTTCGCGAGGCGATCGAGGAACTGATCGAAGGCACGCCGGAAAGCGATACGCCGATCAGCGACGATCAGCGCGAGCTTCTGGTCAACATTCTGAAGCTGCGTGACAAGACGGTTGCCGACGTGATGGTGCCTCGGGTCGACATCGTAGGCATCGCCGCCGACACGCCGCTCGACGAGGTGGTTCGCCTGATCCAGGCCGAGGCTCATTCGCGCTACCCCATCTATCGCGAATCGCTCGACGACGTGATCGGCATGATCCACATCAAGGACGTGCTGGCCTATTGGGGCACGTCCAAGAAGTTCAATCTGCGCGACATCCTGCGCCGCGTCGTCTTCGTCGCGCCGACGCTGCCCGTGCTCGACATGCTGCTCGACATGCGGCGCTCGCGCACCCACATGGCGCTGGTGGTCGATGAGTTCGGCGGCACCGACGGCCTGCTCACCATCGAGGATCTGGTCGAGGAGATCGTTGGTGAAATCGAGGATGAGCACGATGTCGCCCAGGCGCCGACGCTTGCGCGGCGGATGGATGGCACGTTCGACGTCAACGGACGCACCCCCGTGGAACTGCTCGAACAGGAGATCGGCAGCGTCCTGTCGGAGGACGAGCGGCGCGAAATCGACACCGTGGGGGGCCTGATCTTCTCCCTGCTCGGACGTATTCCCGAGCGCGGCGAGGTGGTGCGTCATCCATCCGGCGTCGAGTTCGAGATCCTCGACGTCGATCCGCGGCGTATCCGGCGACTGCGCGTGAGACCGGCCGCCACGCCGCAAGCCGCCGACTGATCCGTTTCAGCCAGAACCAGAATGAGACTCGACGGAAAACGCGCCCTGTTCGCGGCGCTGGCTTCGGGCGCACTGGCGGCCCTCGCGATGCCGCCGCTCGACTGGCTGCCGCTGGCGGTCCTGGGCATCGTGGCCTTCGTCTGGCTGTGGGACAGGGCGCCGTCGACCAAGGTTGCCCTGCTGCGCGGATGGGCCTGGGGCCTGGGCCATTTCGCCGTCGGCTCGTACTGGATCGTCGAAGCCTTTTTTGTCCCGCCGGCTGACTTCGCGCCGTTGGGACCGCCCATCGTGTTGGGCCTTGCCGTCGTGCTGGGTTTCTTTCCGGGCCTTGCCGCGGCCGCGACAAGATGGACGATCATGCGCTGGCCCTATCTCGGCGGCCGCTATCGTCGGTTGCTGCTGCTGGCGATCGCCTGGACGATCGCGGAATGGCTGAGGGGCCATGTCTTCACCGGCTACCCATGGAACCCGCTTGCCCATGTTTGGGTCTTCGCACCGCCGCTTCTGCAGGGCGCTGCCCTGTTCGGCGTCTATGGTCTTGGCACCATCACCTTTCTGATCCTGGCGGCGCCGACCGCCGGCTGGCGGGCGTCGATTGCAGCTCTGGCGACCATTGCCGTCGGAGGCGCCGCCGGATTCTGGATCATGCCGCCTGTCGACCAGAGCGCCGCGGGATCCATGGTGCGCATCGTGCAGCCCAACATCGCGCAAATGGAAAAATGGCAGGACGACAAAGCTGAAAAGCACCTCGGCCGTCTGATCGAGATGAGTCGCCGTCCCGGATTCCAGCATCTCGCCGCCGTCATCTGGCCCGAGACGGCAGTGCCGTTTTCTGTCCAGCCGGGCTCGCCTCTCTTGCAGGTGCTTGCTGCGGCCGCTCCACCGAACGGCTATCTGCTGGCCGGCGCGGAGCGGACGACGGACCGGCTGAGCGATGGAGCCTGGAACTCCCTGCTGGCGATCGACAGCCGCGGCACTGTTCTCGCCCACTACGACAAGGTCCATCTCGTCCCGTTGGGAGAGTACATTCCTTTCCACAAAGAGTTGGCACCGCTTTCGGGCCTGGTCGGCCGGGGCTCCTTCGAGGTGGGGAAAGGTCACGTTACCCTCGACCTGCCGAACCTGCCGCCCTTCGCACCCGTGATCTGCTATGAGGCGATCTTTCCGGGAGAGATCGTCGGACCGGGACCGCGGCCGCGCTGGATCGTGAACATCACGAACGACGCATGGTTCGGCGTGTCGAGCGGACCTTATCAGCATCTCGCCAGCGCTCGTTTGCGCACGATCGAGGAAGGCCTGCCGATGCTGCGCGCGGCCAACACCGGCATATCGGCGGTGATCGACGCCTACGGCCGAGTGCTCAGCTCACTCGACATGGAGCGTGAGGGCATCATCGACCATGCGATCCCGCCGGCACGGTCGCCAACTCCGTACGGCAGGTGGCACGATTGGACGTTGCTTGTGCTGTTGGCGCTTCTCGGTGTGCCGACGATGCTCCGCGTGCGTAGCGACTGATCACAACATAAAGCTTTGCGTTGGATGGATTACCCAACGTTCGTCTTGCATTATGCTCAAGAGCAGGTAATGTCATATGCACTCCTGACGTGTAGGTATGCATTTTTGCACCGATGGATCGGTAAGACAGGGCACAATTCTGACGTGTCTTTGGTCTTATCTGTGCAACAGTAATAGTGGTCGGGTTATCGAGACCAAATAAGGATCAGGAGCCATGGCGAGATCGCACCCTGTCGACGTTCATGTAGGAGCGCGCATGCGGCAGCGTCGGACTCTGCTCGGAATGAGTCAGGAGAAGCTCGGAACGGCGGTCGGACTCACCTTCCAGCAAATCCAGAAATACGAGCGTGGCTCCAACCGGATCGGCTCGAGCCGACTGTTCGAGTTCGCCAAGGTGCTGGACGTGCCGGTGTCGTACTTCTTCGACGAGATGCCCTCGAATGCGTTATCGGGGCGGCCGATGTCGGGTCGTGGCCGGAAAGGCGGCTTCGGTGAGGCGGCGACGCCGTTCGAGCAGGAGAAGGATCCTCTCATCAAGCGTGAGACGCTCGAGTTGGTGCGCGCCTACTACAAAATCCGCGAATCGCGCGTGCGCAAGCGCATTTTCGAGATGGTGAAGGCTGTGGGTGCGGCCAGTCATGCCGAAGTTCTCGGCGGACGTAAGGGTCGTTGAAAATACGCTTTAGCAGCCTCTTGATTTCCCGGCCCGTTTGGCGTTTTTAACGGCGCGGCATCGATGGTCGATGCCGCCGCGGACGGATTTGGACGACTTGCCACCGCGCAACAAAGGCTAAGCCGGACGGCGGCCTATCCGCCCTGCCCGGAGTCCAGTGACATCTGTGGAGGGCAGTCTTGGCGCTTAAAGACTATATTTTCACCAGCGAGTCGGTTTCCGAAGGTCACCCGGACAAGGTCTGCGACCAGATCTCGGACGCGATCCTCGACGCCTTCATCAGCAATGACGTGAAGCACGATCTTGCCGACGACAGCCATGCCAACACGCGGCTCGGCTGCGAGACGCTGGCCACCACCAACAAGATCGTCATTGCCGGCGAGGGCCGCGCTTCAGAGCCGTACATGCGCAAGTACGGCAAGCACACCATCGTCAACCGCGAGGCCCTGGCCCAGATCGCGCGCGATGTCGTGCGCGACATCGGCTACGACCAGGACGGCTTCTCCTTCCATGGCGCCGACATCGAAGTGCTGCTGCATGGCCAATCGCCCGATATCGCCATGGGCGTCGATGCCAAGAAGAAAGGCGGCAACCTGGGCGAGCAGGAGGGCGCGGGCGACCAGGGCCTGATGTTCGGCTTCGCCTGCCGTGACAGCGAGGAGTACGAGAAGAACTCCTTCATGCCGGCGCCGATCTATTTCTCGCACAAGATCCTGGAAGTGCTGAGCCATGCCCGTCGCTCGGGCGAGTTGCCCGACCTGCAGCCGGACGCCAAGAGCCAGGTCACGGTGCGCTACGTCGATGGCAAGGCGGTCGGCGCGGTCAAGGTCGTGGTCTCCACGCAGCACAAGGAAGCGAACAGCAAGGGCAAGAAGTACAACTCCTCGACCATCCGCGAGATGATCAAGCCCTTCGTCGAGAAGTCTCTGCCCAAGGGCTGGATGCCGAAGAAGGCGTCCGATTTCTTCGTCAATCCGACGGGCAACTTCGTGGTGGGCGGCCCGGACGGCGATTGCGGCCTGACCGGGCGCAAGATCATCGTCGACACCTATGGCGGCTACGCTCCGCATGGCGGCGGTGCCTTCTCGGGCAAGGATCCGACCAAGGTCGATCGCTCGGCGGCCTACGCCGCACGCTACCTCGCCAAGAACGTCGTCGCTGCGGGCCTCGCCGACCGTTGCCTGATCCAGGTGGCTTATGCCATCGGCATCGCCGATCCGATGTCCCTCTATGTGAACACCGAGGGCACGGGCAAGGTCGACGAGCGCAAGCTCGAGAGGGTGCTGTCGGACATCTTCCCGCTCAGGCCGACCGCCATCCGCCGCGGCCTGCAGCTCAACCGCCCGATCTACCGGCGCACCGCCGCCTACGGCCATTTCGGCCGCAAGCCCGACCGCGACGGCGGCTTCTCCTGGGAGCGGCTTGATCTCGTCCCCGAGCTGAAGCGCGCCTTCGGCGCGCGCTGACGCGGCGCCTCAGTCCAGGGCGACGAAGTCCGGATCTTCCAGCCGCGCCAGCCGTTCCGAGGCGAGGCGTACGCAGTCGATCAGCAACGCCTTGCGTCGCGCGGCGGCAACCGGCCGGCGTGCCGGGGCACGCAGGATCTCGCCGCCGTAGGCATCGGCCACGATCAGGCCGATCTGCGGCGGGATGAGGTCGCCCGGGAATGTGACGGGCACGGCGAAATAGAGCAGGTCGCACCAGTCGAGATAGTCGGGCCACTTCGTGTCGACCCGCCAATCGTCGACCGAAGACTTCACTTCGACGATCGCAAGCTCGCCGTCGGCGCCGACAGCGAAGATGTCGGCACGCCGACCGTCGGGCAGCGGCATCTCGCGCAGCACGGACCGGCCGCTTTGCCGCATCAGCCGGCAGGCGCCGCGGCACACCGCAATCGTGATGTCGGGCCGCGCTTTGGGGGCACGGGATGTCGCGGTCATCCGGCAGCGTTCAGGGTTGTTGCGGCCGCGCCAGAGGGGGCGGGACGTTGCGTGCTGGCCGCTCGGGCTTTGCCGCAAAGCCGGCGGCCAGCGCCTCTGCGCGCTTGCGGTCGGGCTCGGCAAGTTGTCCCGCTGCCTTCTCCAGCACCATATGCGCATCGGCGTTGCCGCCCCGGTCGGCGAGCAACAACCATTTGTAACCCTCGACGGGATCCGCCGCGCCGGCGGCGCCGCCCATCGTCAAGACGCCCAGTGCCAGCTGTGCCTCCGGCAGGCCTTGCCGGGCGGCGCGCCCGTACCATGCCAGAGCCTGGCCGAGATCGCGGCCGACACCCGATCCGGCGGCATAGGCGTTGGCGAGCTTGAACTGCGCCGATGGCACGCCAGCCTCGGCCGCCAGCCGGTACCAGGCGGCCGCATTCTCCAGGATCTTCGCGTTGGCCGCCTTGTCGCGCGCATTGAGGGATCGGGCGGTGATATCGCCCAGAGCCAGGGCCGCTTCGGGGACGCCGTCCTTCTGTGCAGCCAGCAGCCACCGTTGCGCCGCGGCTGCGTCCGGCCGCACGCCGTCGCCGTCAGAAAGGGCGAGACCATAGCGCAGCGCCGCCAGGGGATGGCCCTGCTCGGCGGCGCGCCGGTAGAGATCGGTTGCACGCACCGGATCCGCCGTCGCGGCGCCGTCGCTCGTTTCCATGGCGCGCCCGAGGGCGTAGAGCGCATAGGGATCGTTGGACGTCGCTGCCTTCTCGAGCCAGCCGCGGGCCTGCACCAGGTCGCGCGGCACACCTTGGCCGCGCATGTAGAGGACGCCGAGATCGATCTGGGCCCGATGGACACCTGCGGTCGCCGCCTGCTCGAAGAGCTTCGCCGCATACGGGTCGTCGCGCGTCACGCCGGCCAGACCTTGCGCGTACACGACGCCAAGCTGATGCGCTGCCTCGGGCGAGCCGGCCGCGAGCGCTGCCTGCAGGACCTGCAGCCCTTCGCCGCTGCGGCCGCGGTCGATCAACACAGCGCCGAGCCAGGCGGCGGCATCGGCATTGCCGGGAGCCAGTCGACGCAGCTCTGCTTCGGCGGTGGCCAGATCACCGGTACGATAGGTCGCGACCGCCCGCTGCAACGCGGGCGGCGTGTCACGCGTGCTCGATTGAGCGAAGGCCGGCGCGCCCGCGCCGAGCAGCGCCGCAAGCAGCGCCGCCCAGGCTGGCTTCATTTCGTCTTGAAGGTAAAGGCCGTGGCGGCCGTCTTGGCCTTCTCGATCTCGTCGGGCTTCAGCTCGGTGCCGATCTGAGCGATCAGCCCATCGGCGTTCGGTCCGTTCCAGCGCTGGTTGATGATCAGCCACTTGTAGGCCTCGGTCAGGCTCTTGGGCACGCCCTTGCCGTCGGCATAGGCGCCGGCCAGCGCCGGGATGGCGGTGATATAGCCGCGCTCGGCGGCATCGAGCAGCAAGGGCACGCCCTTGTTCATGTCGTACAGCTTGGAGTCGGGATTGCCATAGACGTAGAAGCCCAGCAGGAACTGCGCCCGCGGATCGCGCTCCTTCGCCAGAAGTTGCAGTGCCTTTTCAGCGGCGGGCATGTCGCCCGCCTGCAGCGCCTTGAGGCCGTCTTCGATGCCGGCAGCCGCAGGCTGGACAAGCCCGCCGATCATCAGGATGGCGCCGCAGAGGGCAGATAGAAGGCGAAAGGCAGGGGCAGGGCGCACGACCGAACTCCGTGGAATCTGGGAACGGGCGACCGTTTAGCATGGAAATAAGGCGCCAACACGAACACGCTGCCAGGCACGTCGGATTGGCTGGCCGGCGTCATTGGCCAATCTGCCTGTTTGGACAAGCCTCTGGCTCTCGTCCTTGGTACAATTTGCACTCATTTTTCAACATGCACGCAGGGGAAGATAATATAATTAATTGGAATCATTGGATAAAATGCAAATCTAGGCGCTTCGGAAAGGAAACCTGCCCTCCCTTTTTTGACTATCTGGAGACGGCAAATCTTCATAAATCCTAGAAAAAAGAGGCACCCGTCCGGATCAGATATGCATTTTTGCAAGTGACGAAGGGTGGGGTGTTTTGTTATGGTCTCGTCATTACACGCCGTCATTGATCTCGCTTTAGTCATATCTGAAAGGTTTTGAATTTACGCAGGACAGTGCTTTTGAAGCGCTTCCAAGATCCGAGTTTCCCATAGCCCGCCGGCGGCTCCCCAGGCCGCTCATCGAAGCCCCCTTCCCACACACCCAAAGGCTTCGATAACCCCACACCCAGGCGGGCTCCTAAGGAAGGCCGGTCGTTCCCCAAGCGACCGGCCTTTCGTATTTTTACACTTGAAGATGCACAGGCTACCGGCGGATGGTGACAGAAATCACCGGAACGTCCTTATGCCGCTTGCGTTTTTCCCGTCTATCGACGGCGTGAGATACCCCAAAAGTGTCTATCTCGAAAAAAATGATGCAGTAAAATCAGGCGTTCAATTCTCCGAGATATGCATTTTTGCAAGTTACGAGCGCCGTCCTCCGTGTTAAAGTTTCGCCATTAGAGAAATACTTATTTTATTGGTTTCATATGAAAATTGTTGGTTTCCCGATTGACGTGTCGCGGTCGCAGGACGGCCGCATCGTTCGTGGGCTGCGCACCCGGCAGTCCCTGATCCAGGCGACGCTCGACCTGATCCAGGCCGGCGACGTAGAACCGACATCCGCTGCTATTGCGACCATCGCCGGCGTGTCGAGCCGTGCGCTGTTCCAGCATTTTGCCAGTCTTGCGGATCTCTACGCCGCCGCCTTCGACCTCGCGGTCAGCCGTGCCTTCGAGGCCCATCACCCGGTCGATGTTGCCGCGCCGCTGTCCAGCCGCATCGAGCTTCTGGTGTCCGATCGCTCGGCCTTGTTCGAGGAATGGCTGCCGGTGTGGCATTTCGCCGAACGTGTACGCAGTGTCGCCCCGGCGGTCGGCCTGGGAGTGGCCCAGTTGCGCAAGCTCCTGCGCGAGCGCCTCGCCGCCTGGTTCGCGACCGAACTTGGCAACCTCGACCCGGCTGCCCACGACCTTGTGCTCGATTCGCTCGATGTCGCCTTCGGCCTCGATAGCTGGATGAACATGCGTGAGCAGCTTCGGCTGTCGCCGGTCCACGCTTCGCGCACGTGGCGCTTCACTGCCGAGGCAATCGTCCTGCAGGCTCTTTCGTTTCCCGCACAGCCCGTGGCGGTGGCCTGACCGGCCACCAGGACGGAGCGCCTTCCTTCCCACCGGCGCTTCGTCGCGTCACCACCCATCCCAGTCACGGGCCCACAGGAGGCCGGTCGTTCCCCAAGCGACCGGCCTTTCCTTTCCCGTCGGAAGAGCGATGGGCGACGGATGTCGTCTCAGGCGCGCTCGCGGCTAGTTGTTCTCCTTGGCGCGAAATTTCTGATGGCAGGCGCCACATGCCTTGCCGGTCGCCTGGAAGGCGGCCGTGATCTCGGCGAAGTTGCCGGAACCGCCTGCCACCGCGAGCTTGTCGTACGCTGCATCGGCTTCCTTGCTGGCGGCCTGGAAGCCTGCCGAGTCGCTCCACACCGTGGGCAGCGCCTTGGTGTTCTTGTCCGAGCCCGGCGGGAACATCTTCACGAACGCCGCTTCCAGTTCCTTCATTTTCGCGGCCTGCTGCACCACGATCTTGGGATCCCCTTTCGAATCGATCACACCTTTGATCGCGCGCATCGCGGCGCCGGTCTGCTTGCGATTTTCCTGACGTTCCTTGACGATATCGGTCTGCGCCAGCGCCATCGTCATGTCAGCCACCATGGCACCCGAGGCCAGCGCTGCAACAACCACCGCAATTAGTGCCTTCTTCCTCATTGCCATCCCCTGCTGGTTCAATTGCCCGATGGTCGATACGGCTCGGGCAGCCATTTGTTGCAAAGTTCCGTCCGATTTCGAACAACAGTAAGCGGAATAATTGCTCACGACTGCGTGTACTCCATCTTGAAAACGGAGTGGGAGAATGAAGAAAGGGCTCGACAGAGAACCTCAGGATGACAGGCCGCTGCGTATCCTTGTCTGGGACGCGCCGGTCCGCCTGTTCCATTGGGCCCTCGTCGCCCTGCTGGTCGTTTCCTACTTCACGGGTCGGGCCGGGGGCGACTGGATGAAGTTCCACTTCTGGTCGGGCTACGCGATCCTGACCTTGCTGCTGTTCCGCATCTGTTGGGGCGTTGTCGGCAGCACGACAGCCCGCTTCGTCGATTTCGTCAAAGGTCCCGCGGCTGTCTTTGCCCATCTTGCCGACCTGCTGGGCTCCGGTCGTCCGCGCGAGGCTGGGCACAATCCAGCGGGTGGAGCGATGGTGGTGATCCTGATCTTCAGCGTGCTGCTGCAGGTCGTGGCCGGCCTCTTCGCTGCGGACACGGATCTGGGCCTGGTGAGCGGGCCGCTCGCCCATCTGATCGCCGACAAGTGGGTCGACAGAGCGACGGCCCTCCATCACTTCTGGGTCGACGTGTTGCTGGTGCTGGTCGGGCTGCATGTGCTGGCGGTCTCGGTCTATCTTCTCTGGAAGCGCCAGAACCTGATCGGTGCGATGTTTACCGGCCGCAAACCGATCGATGATGTCGTCGAGCCCGGCAAGGCGGCCCCCAAGCTCGCTTTCGCCCCGGCGAAGCTCGCCCTTTCCATCCTGATTGCCTGTGCGGCGGTGGTTTATTTCATCATCCGGGTCGGTAGCTGAATTCGTAGGGCTGGCATCAGCCCATGGCCTTGCTGGCGATTGGGGTGGCCTCTAGGGTGGCCCGGCACCCGAACGAAACTTGGATTTTGCACCATGAAATTTACCGGTACCGACTCCTATGTCGCCAGCGACGATCTGCGCGTGGCGGTGAATGCCGCCATCTCGCTGCAGCGCCCGCTGCTGATCAAGGGCGAGCCGGGCACCGGCAAGACCGTGCTGGCTCATGAGGTTTCGAAGGCCATCGGTGCGCCGCTGATCGAATGGCACATCAAGTCCACCACCAAGGCGCAACAGGGTCTCTACGAATACGATGCCGTCTCGCGCCTGCGCGACAGCCAGCTCGGTGACGAGCGCGTGAAGGATATCAAGAACTACATCAAGCGCGGCAAGCTCTGGGACGCCTTCACCTCGGCCGAGCGGCCGGTGCTCCTGATCGACGAGATCGACAAGGCGGACATCGAGTTCCCCAACGACCTGCTGCTCGAGCTCGACCGCATGGAATTCTATGTCTACGAGACGCAGGAGGTCGTGAAGGCCGCCCAGCGGCCGGTGGTGATGATCACCTCCAACAACGAGAAGGAATTGCCGGACGCCTTCCTGCGGCGCTGCTTCTTCCACTACATCCGCTTCCCCGATCGCGAGATCATGACGCAGATCGTGGATGTCCACTTCCCCGGCCTGCAGCGCAACCTGCTGCGCGAGGCGCTGAACATCTTCTATGACATCCGCGAAGTGCCCGGCCTCAAGAAGAAGCCCTCGACCTCTGAGCTGCTCGACTGGCTGAAGCTCCTGATGGTCGAGGACATGTCGCCCGAGTCGCTGCGCTCCAAGGATTCCAAGCAGCTCATCCCGCCGTTGCATGGCGCCCTGCTCAAGAACGAGCAGGACGTGCACCTGTTCGAACGCCTGGCCTTCATGGCGCGGCGGGAGCAGCGGCAGTAGCGTTTCGCATTCCTTTCCCCCGAGCGGGGAGGGGAGGGAAGTCTGAGGACACCGTCATGTTCGTGAACTTCTTCCTCGAATTGCGCCAGGCCAAGGTGCCGGTCTCCATCAAGGAGTACCTGGCGCTGATGGAGGCGATGGACAAAGGCGTCGCCGACTACAGCGTCGACGATTTCTACTACCTGTCGCGCTCGGTGCTGGTGAAGGACGAGCGCAACCTCGACAAGTTCGACCGTGTGTTCGGCCACATCTTCAAGGGGCTGGAGGCGCCGGCGGGCGAGGGGACGACGGCCGAGATTCCCGAGGAGTGGCTGCGCAAGCTCGCCGAGAAGCTTCTGACCGAGGAGGAGAAGAAGCAGATCGAGGCGCTGGGCGGTTGGGAGAAGCTGATGGAGACGCTGAAGAAGCGTCTCGAGGAGCAGCAGAAGCGCCACCAGGGCGGCAGCAAGTGGATCGGCACGGCCGGCACTTCGCCGTTCGGCGCCTACGGCTACAACCCCGAGGGCGTGCGCATCGGCCAGGACAAGAACCGCGAGGGCCGCGCCGTCAAGGTCTGGGACAAGCGGGAGTACAAGAACCTCGACGACACGGTCGAGATCGGCACGCGCAACATCAAGATCGCGCTGCGCCGGCTGCGCAAGTTCGCGCGCGAGGGCGCCGAGGTCGAACTCGACATGCCCGACACGATCCGCTCGACGGCGCGCAACGCGGGCTACCTCGACATCAAGATGATCCCCGAGCGGCGCAACAAGGTGAAGCTCCTGCTGCTGTTCGATATTGGCGGCTCGATGGATGCGCACATTCGCGTCTGCGAGGAACTCTTCTCGGCGGCGCGCACGGAGTTCAAGCATCTCGAGTTCTTCTATTTCCATAACTGTCTCTACGAGAAGCTGTGGAAGGACAATCGCCGCCGCCACGTCGACACTTTCTCGACGGCGCAGCTCCTGCACACCTATCCGCCCGACTACAAGGTGATCTTCGTCGGCGACGCGTCGATGAGCCCGTACGAGATCGCCTATCCCGGCGGCTCGGTCGAGCACTGGAACGAGGAGGCAGGCCAGGTCTGGATGCAGCGTATGGCCGATACCTATCGCAGCATGGTGTGGCTCAATCCGGTGCCCGAGCGGCATTGGAGCTACACACCCTCGATCCAGCTTCTGCAACAGCTTACGTCCAGTCGCATGTTTCCGCTCACTTTGGGCGGCCTCGACAGCGCGATGAGGGAACTGAACAAGTAGTTCAAACTCTCCTCTCCCCTGTCAGAGGGAGAGGCTGGGAGAGGGGGCGTCGAAAGCCCGTGCACCCCCTCTCCCAGCCTCTTCCCCGGCGGGGGAGTGGAATTCGTTAGAGGAGGATTCCAAGATGAAAACCGGACCGGCGATCGCCGACATCCTCAAGAAGGAGGGCGTCGAATTTCTCTTTGCCTATCCGGTCAATCATCTGATCGAGGCCTGTGCGGCCGTCGACATCCGCCCGATCATCGTGCGCCAGGAGCGCATCGGGCTGCATATGGCCGACGCCATGTCGCGCCTCAGCAAGGGTCGCAGGATGGGCGTGTTCTGCATGCAGCACGGCCCGGGCTCTGAGAACGCCTATGGCGGTGTGGCGCAGGCCTTCGGCGAATCGATCCCGCTCCTGGTGATCCCGCAAGGCTATCCGCGCCGTATCGCCCACGTGCCGCCGAACTTCAATTCGACGCTCGCCATGGCGTACGTCGCCAAGCACTGCGAGCCGGTGACGTCGGGCAAGGAAGTGGCCAACGTCATGCGCCGCGCCTTCAGCCTGCTGCGCAACGGTCGCGGCTCGCCGGTGGTCGTCGAGCTGCCGGCCGACGTCCATGCAGAGGAAGCGCCCGATCCGCTGTCCTACGAGCCGGTCGTCGTCACGAAATACGGCCCGGATCCGGCGGCGGTGAAGCAGGCGGCACAAGTGCTGATGGCGGCCAAGCGTCCGGTGATCTATGCCGGGCAGGGCGTGCATTGGGCCGAGGCCTACGCCGAATTGAAGGAGCTGGCCGAGCTGCTGGCGATCCCCGTCTGCACCAGCCTCGAAGGCAAGAGCAGCTTCGACGAGACCCATCCGCTGGCGCTGGGCTCGGGAGGCCGCGCTTATCCGAAAGCCGTGCGAAGCTTCCTCGATCGCTCTGACGTGATCCTGGGCATCGGTTGCTCCTTTACCGAGACCAACTTCGGCATCTCGATGCCGCCGGGCAAGACCATCATCCACGCCACGCTCGATCCCGCGCACCTCAACAAGGACGTGAAGATCAAATACGGGTTGGTCGGAGATGCGAAGCTGACGCTTGCCGCCCTGCTTGCCGCCTGCAAGGCGGCCGGCGCCACCAAGCGCGACGCCGCGGCCGTTGCGGCCGAGATCAAGCAGATCGAAGGCGAGTGGCTGAAGGAGTGGCTGCCCAGGCTCAAGAGCGGCGATGCGCCGCTCAATCCTTACCGCGTCCTCTGGGACCTGCAGCACACGGTGGATGTCGCCAACACCATCATCACCCACGATGCCGGCAGTCCGCGCGACCAGCTCTCGCCGTTCTGGAAGACCACGGCGCCGCACACCTATATCGGCTGGGGCAAGACCACCCAGCTGGGCTACGGGCTGGGGCTCGCCATGGGCGCCAAGCTCGCCTGTCCGGACAAGCTCTGTATCAACGTCTGGGGCGATGCCGCCATCGGCTTCACCGGCATGGATTTCGAGACGGCGGTGCGTGAGCGGATCCCGATCCTCTCGATCCTGCTCAACAACTTCTCGATGGCGATCGAGCTCCACATCATGCAGGTCTCGACCGAGAAATTCCGCTCGACCGACATCTCCGGCGACTACGCGGCCATGGCACGTGCCTTCGGCGGCTACGGCGAGCGCGTGACCAAGCCCGAGGATATCGTTCCCGCCATCCAGCGCGGCATCGAGCAGACCAAAAAGGGTGTGCCGGCGCTGCTGGAGTTCATTACGTCGAAGGAAGTGTCGATCTCGGTGCCGAAGTAGGTTTCGTCGTCTCGATTGAGGCCCGGAGCGGAGCGGCCTCGTTTCGGCCCGCAGGCCTTCCTTGTCGAAGCAAGGCCCCTCGGCGACGCCTGGGGCGACGGAGGTGATCATGACAAAAATCCTGACCTCCACCGCCGAGCATGAAGTTGCCGCCCGTGACGGTCTCTGGGTGAGCGCAACCGATGCCGAAAGGGCCATCGGCTGGACGTTGAAACCCGAGGGTATGTGCCGTGCCGATGTGTGCGTGCCGATGCCGGCCGCCGCCGTTGGCAGGAACGAGGTCGACCTCGCCGCCTTCTGGAGCAAGCTCGGTGGCCCGGTGGTCGCGACCGATACCCACGACGTCTGGGCCTTGGGTGGGCCGGCGAGCGAACGCAATGCCGCACTCGAAGGACTCGAGGCGCCCGACTTCACCTTGCCCGACATCGACGGTGTCCCGCGCACGCTGTCGGCGTTGCGCGGCAAGAAGGTGTTCCTCGCCACCTGGGCCAGTTGGTGAGGGTGCCGGTTTGACTTGCCCGTGTGGCAGCACCTCTACGACGAACTGAAGGACAAGGGCTTCATGGTGGTGGCCGTGGCGGAGGAAAGCCGCGGCGGCGAGCATGCCCGGCCCTGGATCGAGCAGGCGAAGTCGAGCTATTGGCAGTTGATCGATGTCGACCATCGGCTGAGCGATCTCTACAACCTCGTCAACGTGCCGCAGGCGATCTGGATCGACGAGCAAGGCCGCATCGCACGTCCGCCCGAGACGGCGGGATCGACCGATCACTTCCGGCGCATGGATCTCAAGACCCGCACGATGTCGCCCGAGGATCAGGCCGCGCGCCTCGCCGCACGTCAGGCCTATCTCGACGCGGTGCGGGCCTGGGTGAATACCGGCCGGCACGCGCTTGCCGCCGATGCCGCGCGCGCGGCCTTGCCGAGAGTGACACCGGAGATCGCCGAGGCGCATGCCCGCTTCCGCCTCGGTGTCTGGTTGCGCACGCACGGCCGTGCCGCCGAGGGAGATCGGCAACTCGCCGAGGCAAGCCGGCTGCATCCGGAGTCCTGGAGCATGTGGCGCCAAGCGGCGGATCTCGACGAGGTCGGCAAGGCGTCGGGTCCGGCGTTCTGGCAACGCGTGCAAGCGCTGGGCGATCGGCTGTATTATCCGCCGCCCAAACTGTAAGGGGTCCGATGCGGCTTTCCTGGCAGGATCTTGGAACGCCGCGCGCCGAGAACGCCGATGGCAGGACGATAGAACTCGACGGTTGGCCCAATACGGCGCTGCCGGTGCGGACGGCCGACTATTTCCTGCTGACCGGCGAGCCCAATTGCTGCGCGGGCTGTCTGCCTGCCAATCCGTTGGCGGTCGTCGAGATCTTCGCCGGGGAGGAGATCGCGTTCGGCGATGCGGCACTGCGCCTTCGCGGCACGTGGCATGTTCTGCGCGACGATCCGGCCGGCTGGCGCTACCAGCTTCGTGGCGCACGCCGGATCGGCATCACCCGTCGGTCGCTGCTGGCATCCGTTCCGATGGCTGCTCTGCCGTTGCCTGCCGCAGCCGAACCTGTGAGCGGCCTCACCATCGATCTCCATTCCCACGCCGGACAGGTCCTTTACGTCCACAGCCAGAACGGCAACTACCCGTTCACGCCCGTTACCGAACCGATGCGTGAGGGCGGGATGGCCGTGATCTGCCTCGCCGTCGTCTCCGATTCGCCCACCAGTCACCGGATTGAGGGTCGCATCCGGCCCTATCGCGATCCTGCGCCTGGAGAGCTCTACGCCCACACACAGCTTGCCTTTGCCCGCCTGCATCGGCTGGTGCGTGAACAAGGGCTCGTCATCATTCGCGATGCCGCGGCGCTTGCGACCGCGCGCGCGGACCGGCCGTCGATCATCGTGTCATCTGAAGGCGGCGATTTCCTCGATGGCATGTCCGACCGGGTCGATGAAGCCTACGAGAAATGGCAGCTCCGCCACCTGCAGCTCACGCACTATCGGCCGAACGAACTGGGCGATATCCAGACCGAGCCGGCCATCCATGACGGTCTCACTGTGGCGGGTGCCGAGGTCATTCGCCGCTGCAACGAACTCGGTGTCGTCGTCGATGTGGCACATGGCACCTATGCGTTGGTGAAGAAGGCGGCCGCGGTCACGACCAAGCCGCTCGTGCTGTCGCACACGTCGCTCACCGAGCGGCCAGTGCCGTGGACGCGCCGGATCACGCCCGACCATGCCCGTGCCATCGCCGCAACGGGTGGCGTGATCGGGGTCTGGCCGGTGAAGGCCTATTTCGGCACTTACCGGTCCTATGCCGAGGGCTTTGCGAGGATGGTCGATGTCGCGGGCATCGATCATGTCGGCCTCGGCACGGACCAGCTCGGCCTGGTCGGCGCCAGCACGATGCCGAGCTACGCCGATCTTCCGCAGCTCGCGGCGGCATTGCGGGAGCGGTTCAACGCGGAGGAAACCGCGAAACTTTTGGGCGCCAACTACCAGCGCGTGTTCGCGGCAAGCCTCGCCTGATCTCCCTCACGCGGGTTTGAAGATGTGCAGGCCAAAGCGGCTTTCGACAGCCGTATCCAGGCGCTAGCGTCGTTCCGCTTCCGAACAACGCTCCTCACGGGAGACCAGCCATGGCTGTCCTGAACGTCAATGGAAAGTCCTTGCCGGCCGACGCCGATCCGCGCACGCCGCTTCTCTGGGTGTTGCGCGACACACTTGGTCTCACCGGAACCAAGTATGGCTGCGGCATCGCCCAGTGCGGCGCCTGCACCGTCCACATCGACGGAGTCGCTGCGCGCTCGTGCCAGGTGCCGCTGAGCTCTGTCGGGGGAAAGAAGGTCGTCACCATCGAGGGGCTCGCCGAGAACGGCAAGCTCAGCAAGATCCAGCAGGCCTGGCTCGAGCACGACGTGCCCCAGTGCGGCTATTGCCAGAGCGGCATGATCATGGCGGCGACGGCATTGCTGGCCGCCAAGCCACAGCCGACCGATTCGGATATCGACGCGGCCATGACCAACATCTGCCGCTGCGGCACCTACAAGCAGGTGCGCGAAGCGCTTCATGCAGCGGCCAAGGCATGAGGAGGGGAGCATGACGATGCAATCTTCAATTGGCCAATCTCCGCTCGGCCGTCGCGGTTTCCTGGTGAGCGGCGCGACCGTCGTCGGCGGTTTCGCCCTCGGCCTGCATTTCCCCTTCGTCGGCCCGGCCGAAGCAGCTGAAGCGCAGGAGATCGACGCCTGGGTGGTGATCCATCCCGACGATCGCGTGGTGATCCGTATCGCCCGCTCGGAGATGGGGCAGGGTACGCTCACCGGTCTTGCCCAGCTCGTGGCCGAAGAGCTCGAATGCGACTGGAGCAAGGTCTCGACCGAGTATCCGACCCCCGGCGAGAACCTCCGGCGTGGGCGTGTCTGGCGCGATTTCTCGACCGGCGGCAGCCGCGGCATTCGCGGTAGCCAGCAATATGTGCGCGAGGGCGGCGCCGTGGCGCGCGAGATGCTGATCGCGGCCGCCGCGGCCGAATGGAAGGTGCCGGCGGGCGAGTGCAAGGCGGCCGGCAGCGTGGTGACGCACGCGCCGTCGGGCCGCACGCGGCGCTACGGCGAGCTTGCCGCTGCGGCGGCAAAGCTCGAGCCGCCCAGGCGGGTGGCCCTCAAGGACCCGAAGGACTGGACGCTGATCGGCAAGCCGGTGAAGCGGCTCGACACGCTGGACAAGCTCACCGGCCGGCAGATCTACGGGATCGACATGCGTCTGCCCGGCATGCTGGTCGCGACCGTGAAGGCGTGCCCGGTGTTCGGCGGCAAGATCAAGAGCTTCGACGCGGCGAAGGTCGAGAAGATGCACGGCGTGAAGAAGGTCGTGTCGATCGACGACAATGCCGTCGTGGTCGTTGCCGATACCTACTGGAATGCACACACCGCGCTGGAGGCGCTTCCGGTGCAATGGGACACGGGTTCGTTCGGCCGCCTGCAGCAGGAGGCCGTCACGGCGATGCTGAAGGACGGGCTCGGCGCCGGCGAAGCCTTCATCGGCAACAAGGCAGGTGACGCCCGCGCCGCGATCGACGGTGCGGCGAAGAAGGTCGAGGCGACCTACGCCTTTCCCTGGCAGTATCACGGTACGATGGAGCCCATGAACGCGACGGCGCTTTACACGCCGGACAAGTGCGAGGTCTGGTGCGGCACGCAGAACGGCGAGGCGGCGCTGGCGGCCACGGCCGAGGCGGCCGGGCTCGCGGTCGCCAGGTGCGACGTCCACAAGCTGATGGTCGGTGGCGGCTTTGGCCGCCGTGGCCGCACCGATTATGTGCGGCAGGCCGTACTGGTCGCCAAGCAGATGCCGGGAACGCCGGTCAAGCTCGTCTGGTCGCGCGAGGAGGACACGACGCACGACCAGTACCATCCCACCACCATGTGCAAGCTGATGGGCGGACTCGATGCCGATGGCAAACTTGTGGGTCTCCATGTCCGACTCTCGGGTCAGTCGATCCGTGCGTCTCTCGCCCCGCAAAGCATCCGGGCCAATGGAGATCCTGGTGTCTTCCAGGGCTTCACTCCCGGCGGCCAGGAATCGGCCTACGGCTACGAGGTGCCGAACCTTCTGATCGATCACGCGATGCGCAACCCGCATCTGCCGGCGGGCTTCTGGCGCGGCGTGAACACGAACCAGAACGCGGTCTACATGGAATGCTTCATGGACGAGCTGGCGGAGGCCGCCGGCCAGGATCCGCTCGAATTCCGGCTCAAGATGTTGAAGCCCAAGCACACGGCCGTGCTCAAGGCCGCGGCCGGGCGTGCGGGATACGGCAAGCCTTTGCCCGTGGGCCATGTCCATGGACTGGCCCAGATCATGGGCTACGGCAGCTACGTTGCCGCCATCGCCGAAGTCTCGGTGAGCGGCGACGGCATCCTCAAGATCCACAAGATCACCGCCGCCACCGATCCCGGCCATGCCGTCAATCCGGCGCAGATCGAGCGCCAGGTGGCGGGGTCGTTCGTCTTTGGCCTGTCGGCCGCCCTGTATGGCGAGATCACCGTGAAGGATGGCGCGGTCGAACAGACCAACTTCGACAGCTATAACGTGATGCGGATCGACGAGATGCCCGATGTCGACGTGGCGCTGGTGCCGTCGGGTGGCTTCTGGGGCGGCGTCGGCGAACCGACGATTGCGGTGGCCGCCCCTGCGGTGTTGAACGGCATCTACCGGGCGACCGGCAAGCGCGTCCGCGAGCTGCCGCTCATGAAGCACGACCTGAAGAAAGGAGCCTGATGTCTCTTTGGCCGATGGCGGTGGCGGCCGGCCTGCTGGCGCTCTCGGTCTCTGCCGACGCCGCCGAACCGCCGCCCGGCGCGGCGTCGTGCTCCGGTTGCCATGGCATACTGCCGACCGGAGCGGCCGTTCCAGTGCTGCGAGGACGACCGGCCGCGGAGATCGCCGGCATCATGCGCGCGTTCAAGAGCGGTGCACGGCCTGCCACGGTCATGGGCCGGATCGCGAAAGGTTTCAGCGATCCCGAGATCGATGCGATTGCGACATGGACATCGGGGCACGGCCCATGAGCAGAGGCACACCGGCCCGCCGCCGGACTCTCTTTGGATTGACGGTCGCGGCAGCCCTCGCGCCGTCGATCGCACGTGCGCAGGGCGCGGCAAGGGTCGTGGTGGTTGGCGGCGGCTTCGGCGGGGCGACGTGCGCCCGCGCATTGAAGAAGCTGCAACCGGCGCTCGGCGTGACCCTGGTCGAGGCGGGCAAGGCCTACACGGCCTGCCCGTTCAGCAACGAGGTGATCGCGGGCCTGCGCGATCTCAAGCAGCAGGAATTCGGCTATGGCGCGATCGCGCGCGATGGCGTCGCTATCGCCCCGATGGCCGCGACGGCGGTCGATCCCGCAGCGAAGACAGTGACCCTCGGCGATGGCGCGAAGCTTTCCTACGACCGCCTGGTGATCGCGCCCGGCATCGATCTCGATTGGAAGGCATTGCCCGGCTACGACGAGAAGGCCGCGGAGAAGATGCCGCATGCCTGGAAGGCGGGCGCGCAGACCCTGCTCCTGCGACGCCAGCTCGAGGCGATGGAGGATGGCGGCGTGGTGGCGATCTCCACGCCCGCTGCGCCTTACCGGTGTCCGCCGGCGCCCTACGAACGCGCGAGCCAGATCGCTTGGTATCTCAGGACGAAGAAGCCTCGATCCAAGGTGCTGCTGCTCGATTCCAAGGACAGCTTTCCGCAGCAGCGCCTGTTCCAGGCGGCGTGGGCCAGGCTCTATCCCGAGATGATCGAATGGGTGCCGCTCAGCCAGGGCGGCAATGTCACCTCCGTCGACCCGGCGACGCGCACTTTCAATACCGATTTCGACAAGCACACGGCCGATGTCGCCAACGTCATCCCGCCGCAGAAGGCCGCCGCCATCGCCCATTCCGCGGGGGTCGCCGATCGGACCGGCTGGTGCCCGGTCGAGCCGATCGCCTTCGAGTCGATTCTGCAGCCGGGCGTCCATGTGCTCGGCGATGCAGCGTTGATGGGAGCGATGCCCAAGGCGGCCTTCTCGGCCAACGCGCAGGCCAAGGTCTGCGCCGCGGCGATCGTCGATCTCCTCGCCGGCCACAAGCCGGCCGAACCGCGCCTGATCAGCGCCTGCTATACTCTCGCCGCTCCCGATTGGGGCTTCTCCATCGTCGGCGTCTATCGTCCTGAAGAGGGTCAGCTCCTCGAGGTGCCGGGTGCCGGCGGCACCAGCCCGGTCGATGGCGATTCGGCCCTGAGGGCGCAGGAAGCGCACTATGCCGAGGCGTGCTTCCAGACTCTCACGGGTGAGATCTTCGGTTAATCGCATGCGCATCGCACTTTTCCTTGCCGCCGTCTTTGCCGCTGCCGTGGCGCTGACCGCGCTGGGCGTTTCCGCCCAGGAGAGCCTTCGGTCCTATGTCATCGTGGGCGATGCGATCCCCGACTCGCTCACCGGAGAGGCGGGCGACGCCGCGCGCGGTCGCGCCATCGTCGCCAACCGCAGCGTCGGTCTTTGCCTGCTCTGTCATCGCGCGCCGATTCCCGAGGAGCGCTTCCAGGGCGATCTTGCGCCCGATCTTGCCGGCGCCGGTGCGCGCTGGAGCGAGGGCCAGCTGCGCCTGCGCCTGGTCGATGCCTCGCGCCTCAACGCCGACACGATCATGCCGCCCTACTATCGTCTCGATCATCTGCAGCGCGTGGCCCGGAATTTTGCCGGCAAGCCCATCCTGACGGCGCGGCAGATCGAGGATGTCGTGGCCTATCTCGCGAGCCTCAAGGAGTGAGCTGATGCAACAGCTTCCGCCGCGTCGCATCCCCACACGTCGCACGTTCGTTGCCGGATCCCTGCTGGTGACGGTCCTGCCGCTTGCCTCGGCGCAGGCCGCGCCCGATACGATGATGGCGGCGGTCAAGGAGGTGACGGGCGAGGCGGCGGTGCGGCCGGGCCGCGTGACGCTCGACATCCCGCCGCTGGTCGAGAACGGCAACGCCGTGCCGGTCACGGTCTCGGTCGAGAGCCCGATGACCGAAGCCGATCATGTGACTGCCGTCCACGTCTTCAACGAGAAGAACCCGCAGCCGCATGTCTTCAATGCCTGGCTCGGCCCGCGCAACGGCAAGGCGATCGTGGCGACCCGCATCAAGCTCGCCGACACCCAGAAAGTCATCGCGATCGCTGAGACGAGCCGCGGCGAATTCTGGAGCGCGAGCGCCGACGTCATCGTCACTATCGCCGCCTGCACCGAGGATGTGAACTGATGGCGAACGTCCTCATCAACGCGCCCGGGACGGCCCGCAAGGGCGAAACCATCGAGCTGAAGGCGCTGATCCAGCATCCGATGGAGACCGGTTTCCGCCCCGGCGCCGACGGCCGCCTCCTGCCGCGGAACATCATCACGCAGTTCACGGCGACCTGGAACGACATCGAGATCTTTCGCATGAAGATGTCGCCCGCGGTGGCGGCCAATCCCTACGTCTCCTTTTTCGCCGTGGCGAGCGAGAGCGGCACCGTCCGACTCCGATGGACAGGCGACCGGGATTTCTCGGCCGAGGGTTCGGTGACGGTCACGGTGACATGAGGAAGCTGTCGGTCGCGCTCGGGTTGGCAACGGTGTTCCTGGCGTCGCTGGCGATGGCGCAGGCCGGGAAGGACCAGCGTCGGTCGGGTTATCAGGATATGGGGCCGACACTGCAGAAGATGCAGGACGACGACACCGCCAATCCGGCGATGTTGTATGTCCAGGCAGGCGAAGCGCTGTGGACGCAGAAAGCCGGCGCGGCAGACAAGTCCTGTGCCGACTGCCACAGTGCCGGCAGCATGAAGGGCGTGGCCGCGCGCTATCCCGCTATCCCGCCCGGTGGCGACAGGCCGGTCGATCTCGAAGGGCGGATCAATCTCTGCCGCACCGAACATCAGAAGGCCGCACCGTTCGGCGCCGAGAGCGAGCAGATGCTCGATCTTTCGGCCTACGTGGCTTTGCAGTCGCGTGGCATGCCGATCGCGCCGCCGAACGATCCGCGCCTTGCCGCGTTCCGCATGCATGGCGGGCAACTGTTCAAGGGGCGGGAAGGGCAGCTCAATCTCTCCTGCGCCAACTGCCATGACGACAATGCAGGCAAGAAACTCGGCGGCGCGACGATTCCACAGGCCCACCCGACAGGCTATCCGATCTATCGCCTCGAATGGCAGGCGCTGGGCTCGCTGAAGCGGCGGCTGCGCAACTGCATGATCGGCATGCGTGCCGAACCCTTCGACGAAGATTCGGAGGACTATATCGACCTCGAGCTCTATTTGATGGATCGCGCCAGGGGCATGACGATGGATGCACCCGCGGTGCGGCCGTGATCGCGGGCAACGCCTTCTCGTTGTCATCCCGAGCCCAGCGAAGGATCCGGCATCGGTTCCAATGCCAATCTGTGAAATGGGCATGGGGTCCTTCGCTCAAGTGCGTGGAATACCGCGCGCGACTGAGGACGACAGATCGCGCCGGCATCAGAACATTCTCTACACCCTGCGGAACGGGGATTTTCTTGCTCCGGGCGCCACTACATTCGACACCCGGTTTCATTGAGGCGGGAGACGGCGGCGCTCTAGAGTCCCGTGGATGCCGTCGCTCGCCACCGACCTTCTTGCGCGTGTCGCCTCCTTCCTTGCGGCGTCCTGCGCCGAGACCGGAGTGTGGGTCATCTCCACGCGCGGCCGCAGCGTGGGGTCGCTCCTCGCGGCGGAAGACGGGTGGCGGCTGTCCTGGTTCGCGGGCGCCGATCCGCGGCTTGTCGGCTATGCCGGGACGGTCGATGGCGATGTCGAGGCGCTCGCCCAGGCACTGACCCTGCGGCTGGGGGCGCCGGTCCGGCTGGATCTGCTCCCAAGCTGAGACCAGTTGAGTTTCGGCTGTCCGGACCCGACACTGCGGGGCGACGGAGCCGCATAGGATCCCTTCATGGATGCGATCGATCGGAAGATAGTGGCCCTGCTGCAGGAGGACGCCAGCCTCTCGCTGGCGCAGATCGCCCATCGTGTCGGCCTGTCGCAGAGCCCCTGCTGGAAGCGCATTCAGCGGCTGGAGAAGGCCGGCGTCATCCTGAAGCGCGTGGCGCTCGTCTCGCCGGAGGCGTTGGGGATGGGGCTCACCGTGTTCGTGTCGATTGAGACCGGCGACCATTCCTCCGGCTGGCTCGCGAAGTTCGCGCAAACCGTCACGGCCATGCCCGAGGTGATGGAGTTCCACCGCATGGCCGGCGACATCGATTACATGTTGCGGGTGGCCGTGCCCAACATGCAGGCCTACGACGCCTTTTATAAGAAGCTGATCGATACCATGCCGCTCAAGAACGTGACCTCGCGGTTCGCTATGGAGCGCATCAAGTCGACAACAGCCTACCCCTTGCCGGTCGATCCGCGCCTCGGGCGCGACGTGAAGAAGAAGATCTGAAGCCCGCCGGTGGACGGCGGGCCGCGCCCGGGGGTACGGTTCGGCAACACCGACAACCCGGAGCGCCTCCATGAGCGTGCATGCGCTGAAGACATCGAAAGTCGCCAACCTTCGCGCGAAGGTCTCACCCGAGGAATGGCAGGCGCGCGTCGACCTCGCGGCCTGTTACAGGCTGATGGATCTCTACGGGATGTCCGACCTGATCGCCAATCATGTCTCGGTCCGCGTTCCCGGCGAGCCCGACGCCTTCCTGATCAACGCCTACGGCCTTCTCTACGAGGAGATCACCGCCTCGAGCCTGCTCAAGATCGACCATGAGGGGAAAATTCTCGCCAAGCCCGAGTTCGGACCGGGGCTCGACTATGGCGTCAACCGCGCCGGCTTCGTGATCCATAGCGCGATCCACATGGCCAAGCCCGACGTCGCCTGCGTGATCCATACGCACACCTGGCCCGGCATGGCGGTCTCGACCATGGAATGCGGGCTTCTGGCCAACACCCAGACCTCGATGCGCTTCGCCCATATCAGCTACCACGACTTCGACGGCGTGGTGCTCGATCTCGCTGCCCGCGAGGACCTGGTGAAGGATCTCGGCGACAACAACGCCATGATCCTGCGCAACCATGGCCTGCTCACGACGGGCGCCACCATTCCCGAAGCGTTCAACGCCATGCATCGGCTGGAACTCTCCTGCAAGACGCAGGTCGCGGCCATGTCGTGCAACACCAAGCTGATCGAGGTCCCGGCCGACGTGGTCGAGGCGACCTACCAGAACTACCAGCCGCATGTGCGCCGCCCGTTCGGCCTGCTCGACTGGCCGGCGCTGCTGCGCAAGCTCGACCGCATCGATCCAAGCTTCCGGGATTGAAAGCCCGGATGGGCGCAACCGGCGTTGCACCCATCCGATGCAGATTGGTCGAGGTGCCTAGAGCACCTCGTGGAAGCCGATGGCCACCCGATCGGGCGTGCGGGCGGCGACGCCAACAAAGGTCGCGCGCTCCATCCATTTGAGCGACGGGTCCGCCGTCTCGAAGCGCGGCGCGGTGCGGAAGTGATAGCTGTCGAAGGGCATCAGCTCGCCCTTCGACATCCGCGCCAGCACGTCGGGGCTGGCGACGCGCAGGCCGTCGTTCTGGACGTAGACCAAAGTGCCGGAGCTGCTGCGTATCGTGTAGCGTGCGACGACCTCGATCGTGCCGTCCGGGCGTACGATCTGCCAGTCCGCGCCGCCCGGCAGGATCTCGCCTTCGAATCGCGGACCGTTCGCCTCGCCGCCCAGGATATCGATGATCCGGCGATGGCCGCGCGCGGTCTGGCCGAGGTCCTGGATCGGGCCAACCTTGACCTTGACCGCGAAGGCGAAACGCAGGGCAGGGGGTGTCGTGAGGAAGCGCTCGACGTCGTCCATCATGCGGCCTTTGGCTTTCCCAGCAGGTGGTCGGAAATGATGCGCTGCTGGATCTCCGACGTGCCCTCGAAGATCTTGGTGAGGCGGGCATCGCGCCAGTAGCGTTCGACGGCATGCAGGGTCGTGTAGCCGGCGCCGCCGAAGATTTGCAGCGCTTCCGACGTCACCCGTTCGGCCATCTCGGAGGCGTGGAACTTCACCATCGCCGCTTCCTTGTCGCAGCGGCGCTTCTGGTCGATCTCGTCGCAGACGTAATACATGAGCTGGCGCGAGGCCTCGATCTCGGTCGCCATGCGGGCAAGCCGGAAGCGCGTGTTCTGGAAATCGCCGATCGCCTGTCCGAACTGCCGTCGCTCCTGCGCATAGGCGGTCGCGTCCTCCAGGGCGCCGCGCGCGAGTCCGATGGCGCGTGCCGCGGTATGTGCCCGTGCGCGTTCGAGGCCGGCGGAGATGTAGTAGAAGGCCCGGCCTTCCTCGCCGATCAATGCCGAGGCGGGAAGCCGGCAATTGTCGAAGGCGAGCTCCCAGGTCTTCCACCCGAAATAGCCGATCTTGGGAATCGGCACGCCGTGCACGCCTTTGGGCAGGGTGCCGCGCGTCTTCTCGATCAGGAACGAGGAGAGGCCGACATGCTTGCGCCTGGGATCGGGCGGATCGGAGGTGCGCGCAACCAGCATGATGTAGTCGGCGCCGTCGGCGAAGGTGCACCAGTATTTGTTGCCGTTGATCACCCAGTCGTCGCCGTCGCGGCGCGCCCGGCAGGAGATGCTGCCGAGATCCGATCCGACGTTCGGTTCCGACATCGCCGCGGCCCCCAGGAACTCGCCGCGGGCGGCGCGCGGCAGGAAGACCGCGCGCTGTTCCTCCGTCATGCCGCGGCCGGCGCTGAGGCCATTGCCGCGGGCGATGATGGAGGCGACGCTCATCCAGGCGCGCGCCAGCTCCTCGGTGATCAGGCAATACTCGAAGACGCCGAGCCCCATGCCGCCATGCTGCTCGGGAATGACGATGCCGAAATAGCCCATGTCGGCGAGCTTCTGGATCAGCTCGCGCGGGATGTCGCCCTTCTCGGGGTCGAGCTTGTTGGCGACCGGCAACACCTCCTTCATGGCGAAGGCGTGCGCCGTCTCCTGGATCATGCGGCGCTCGTCGGTCATGTATCCCATGGTCTTCCTCTTCTATTGCTTCGTGTCTTCGCGGATCATCGCCGCGCCCTTCTCGGCGATCATGATGGTGGGCGCATTGGTGTTGCCGGTGGTGAGCGTCGGCATCACCGAGGCATCGATCACCCGCAAGCCCTCGATGCCGTGCACCCTGAGGCGGGAATCGACGACGGCGCGCGGATCCTCTCCCATCTTGCAGGTGCCGACCGGGTGGTAAAGCGTGTTGCCGGCGCGGCGTGCATAGGCGAGGACGTCCGCGTCGTTCTGGACGTCGGGGCCGGGCTGGATCTCGCCGCGGCTGTGCCGGCCGAGGGCGGGGGCGGCGAAGATGCGTCGCGCATGGCGCGTGCCGCCCAACAGCGCCAGCTCGTCGGTGTGCGTGGTGAGGTAGTTGGGCCGGATCGCCGGCCGCGCGAACGGATCGGCCGAGGTCGCCATGATGGTGCCGCGGCTGTCGGGCTTGACCACGCAGATCACGCAGCTCATGCCCGGCCGCTCGTCGAGCTGGCCGAACTTCAGTGGATGGGTGCTGCCGGGCGTGAACAGGAGCTGCAGGTCGGGCGAGGCGAGTCCTTCACGGCTGTCGCAAAACACTTGCGCCGTCGTGACGCCGAAGGTGAGGGCGCCGCGGCCGGTGATGGCGAAGCGCACGATCTCGGGCAGCACGCGCGGGAAGCGCGCGATCTCGTTCACCGTGGGTGTGCCGTGCACACGGTGCACGACGCGGATCACGTAATGGTCGATCAGGTTGGCGCCGACGCCGGGCAGGTCATGCACGACGGGGATGCCGAGCGACTGCAAGTGCGCACCCGGACCGATCCCCGACACCTGCAGGATGTGCGGCGAGTTGACGGTGCCGCCCGCGACGATCACCTCGCGACGGGCCTGCACGTGGGTGAGATTGCCGCCGCGCTGGAAGGAGACGCCGGTGCAGCGCCGACCTTCGAAGCTCAGCTTTCCGCCCTGCGCGTTGGTTTCGATGCGCAGGTTCGGTCGCCGCCGCGCCTCGCGCAGGAAGGTCTGCGCCGTCGAACCGCGAAACCGGCCGCGCCGCGTCATCTGGGAATAGCCCACGCCCTGGCGCTGCTTGCCGTTGAGGTCGGGATTGAACGGGAAGCCCGCCTGCTGGGCGGCTTCGACGAAGCGATGGGTGAGCGGCAGGATGGTGCGGTAATCCTCGACCTTGAGCGGGCCGCCCTGGCCGCGCACCTCGGGATCGCCCTTCTGCACATAGTGCTCCGACTTCTTGAAGTAGGGCAGCACGTCGTCGTAGCTCCAGCCGCGGCAGCCCATCTGCGCCCAGCCGTCGAAGTCGGCCGGCGCGCCGCGCACATAGAGCATGCCGTTGATCGAGCTCGATCCGCCCAGCGTCCGTCCGCGCGGCCATTCGATGCGACGCTCGCCCGAGCCTTTCTCCGGCTCGGTGGTGAAGTTCCAGTTCACCAGCGGATTGCGGATCAGCGACCGCATGCCGGCCGGGATATGGATCATCGGATGCCAGTCGTTCGGGCCCGCCTCCAGCAGGATCACCGACGCACCTGTTTCCGACAGACGAGACGCGACCACGCATCCGGCCGAGCCGGCGCCGACCACTACATAATCCGCCTGCATGGCGCTCCTCCCAATATCGCTCGACAAGCTCCATCGCTTTCTCATACCAAGCAAGGGAATTGAGGGAGCGGAAAATGCGCGGTCGCCAGGTACTCATGCAGACGCTCGTCAACCATGGCGTGGACCGGATCTTCGGCAATCCCGGCACCACCGAGAGCCCGTTGCTCGATTCGCTGCTCGACTATCCGCAGATCCAGTACATCGTGCATCTGCACGAAGGCGTCGCGGTCGGTGCCGCGAGCTTCTATGCGCAGGCGAGCGGCAAGACGGCCTTCGTCAACCTTCACGTGGCGCCGGGCCTCGGCAACGCGATCGGCATGATCTACGGCGCGCTCAAGAACAATTCGCCGATGGTGGTCACGGCGGGACAGCAGGACACGCGGCTGCGGTTGCGCGATCCCGTGCTGGGCCACGATCTCGCGGCGATGGCGGCGCCCGTCACCAAGTGGAGCGTGCAGGTCGAACGCGCCGATGAGCTCGCCCCGATCCTGCAGCGCGCCTTCAAGATCGCCAACGAGGCGCCGGCCGGTCCCGTGTTCGTCGCGCTGCCGATCGATGTCATGGAGCAGGAGACGGAGATCGCGCCCGCCAAGCCGGCGACGCTGTTTGCGTCGAGCCGCCCCGATCCGGCCGGTGTCACGGCCATGGCCGGGCTGCTTTCGGCCGCGAGGAGCCCCGCCATCGTCGCCGGCGACGATATCGCACGCGCCGGCGCCGACGACATGCTGGTGAAGCTGGTCGAGACGCTGGGCGCATCGGTGTGGTTCGAGGGGCTGCGCGGGCGAAATTCCTTTCCGACGGATCATCCTGCGTGGCGCGGTACGCTCGCTTTCGACGCGCCGGGCGTCGCCAAGCAACTCGCGGCGAACGATCTCGTGCTGATGATGGGCGGCCCGTTCTTCGAGGAAGTCTGGTACGGACCGGGTTCGCCGTTCGCGCCGGGGACGAAGGTGCTGCAGATCGAAGCGGCGCCGTCGCGGCTTGCCTACAATTTCGCCCTCGATGCCGGTCTGGTTGCCGATCCGAAGGCGGCACTGGAAGCGCTCGCAGCGGCGATCGAGGTCGATGCGACGCTCGCCAGGAAGCGCGGCGATGCACTTCGGGCGCAGAGGGAAGCCGAGGATGCCGCGCAAAAGGCGCGGGTCGAAAAGGCCTGGTCGCGCTCGCCCACCTCGATGGCGCGCGCCATGGCCGAGATTCGCGCGGGTTCGCCAAAGGATGTCGTGGTGGTGGACGAGACCATCACCGCCAACCTCGACCTCTTCAAGACCTTCACCTTCAAGGGCGCAGGCGACTATTTCAGCGGTCGCGGCGGCGGCATCGGGCAGGGCGTGGCCGGTGCGCTGGGCGTTGCGGTCGCCGACACCAAACGGCCGATCCTCTGCCTCTCGGGCGACGGCTCGTCGATGTATTCCATCCAGGCGCTGTGGACCGCGGCGCACCACGATTTGCCGATCGTGTTCGTGATCCTGGCCAACCGCGAATACCGCGTGCTGAAACACAATATCGACGCCTATCGCGCGCGCTTCGATGTGAAGTCCAACAAGCCCTACATGCACATGGACCTGACCGGCCCGGCGCTTGGTTTCGTCGATCTTGCCAAGGGCATGGGTGTCGCCGGCACGCATGTCACGAAGGCCGACGATATCAAGGCGGCCGTCGCGTCAGCCTTCAAGTCGGGCAAGCCGCACCTGCTCGAGATCGAGATCGAGGGGAAGAGGTAAGCCTCTGGATTTTACCTCCCCATTCATCAGATGGGGAGGTGGCACGCGGTGCCGGAGGGCGCGTGAGCCTTACCGCGTATCTATGACCCCTCCGCCCCCGATGATGGGTCACCTCTCCTGATGACGGGGCACCTCCCCGGTGACGGGTGACCTCCCGATGGCGGGCACCTCCCTGATGACGGATCATCTCTCCCGATGACGGGGGAGGAGGATGATCTACTGGAACGCCCGCACCTTTGCCTGGTGCGACCGCGCGGCAGTGGTGAGCATGGGCAGGTCGTTGCCGGCAAGCAGCAGCTTCATGCCCTTGCCGATATAAAGCTTCAGCAGCTCTTCGCTGTAGGCGCCGCCCATGCCCGGCCACTTGCCGTGCTTCTTGCAGGCCGCCGCAACCGTGTCGGCGGCTGCCTGGACCTTGGCGTGACCGTTCTCGCCCGGAATGCCGAGCTCCATCGAGAGATCGCTCGATCCGATCAGCAGGCAATCGATGCCTGGCACCGCGGCGATCGCCTCGGCATTCTCGACCGCCTTCGGCGTCTCGATCATGACGGTGATCAGGGTGTTGTCGTCGCTCTGCCTGGTCATCTCGGCGAGCGGCATCGGCGCATAGTCGAACTGGGCCTGGCCACCGCCGACAGACCGGTGACCGCGTGGCGGGTAGCGCAACTTGTCGGCGATTTCCCGGGCTTCTTCCGCCGTATCGACGTGCGGGATCACGACCCCGAGAGCGCCGCCGTCGAGCACGCGCGTGGCCATGGTGAGCTCGCCATAGGGGACGCGCACGATGGGGGCGATGCCGGAATCCTGGGCGGCGACCGCGATCTCGCAGGCCGTCTCGATCGACATGGCGCCGTGCTCGAGGTCGAGGAACAGCCAGTCGTAGCCCGCCGCCTTCATGACCTTGATGATATCGACATTGCGCACCAGCCGGACGCCGATGCCCACGGCCAGCTCGTTCTTCCTGAGTCGCGCCTTGGCGGCATTGACCGCGATGCCCATCGTCTCCTCCCGGCTTTCGTCCCGTACCTCGGTTCGCTAAGCTAAACGTCATGACTTTCCATGTCGAACGGATCGACCATGTCGTTCTGAGAGTGCGGGACCTCGCCGGCATGGTGCGGTTCTATGAGCAGGCGCTCGGTTTCAAGGTCGAGCGCACCCTGGATCGGCTCCATCTCGTGCAGATGCGGGCTGGCGCGTCCATGCTCGATCTGGTTGCAGCGGAGCGGCCGGCATCCGGCGGCAACATGGACCATCTCTGTTTTCGCATCGAGCCGTTCGATCGCGAGGCGGTCGCTGCCCGGCTTTTGCCGTTCGGTATTGCGGTCGGCGAAACCGTCCAGCGCTACGGTGCGGAAGGCAGCGGCCCATCGGTCTACTTCAACGATCCCGAGGGCAACCAGATCGAGCTCAAGGGCGCGGCGCAATAGCGCTTGGCGGCTGCACACGATGTGTTAGCTTGGGTGCAACTGGAAAGCTGAATTGCGTTGATGGGAGGAGAAATCGATGGGGTTCCAGAGGGTATTGCTGGCCGCTGGCGTGGCCGGTCTTATGGCGGCTGCGTCGCCGGCGTTCGCACAGAAGCAGGGTGGGACGCTGCGAATCACCCATCGCGAAAATCCGCCTAGCGCGTCGATCCACGAGGAATCGACCATCTCCGTCGTTCAACCTTTCATGGCGGTTTTCAACAACCTTGTGGTGTTCGATCCCAAGGAGAAGGCCAACAGCCCCGATCACATCGTGCCCGACCTGGCCGAGAGCTGGTCGTGGAACGGCGACAAGACGAAGCTCACCTTCAAGTTGCGGCAGGGCGTGAAGTGGCATGACGGCAAGCCCTTCACCGCGAAGGACGTGAAGTGCACCTTCGACGCGGTGGCTGGCCTCGACGACAAGTCGGACCTTCTGCGCAAGAGCCCGCGCAAGATCTGGTACCAGAACCTCAAGGAAATCTCGACCAACGGCGACAACGAGGTCACCTTCACGCTGGGCCGCCCGCAATCCTCGTTCCTTTCCATGCTCGCCTCGGGTTATGCGCCGATCTACTCCTGCCACGTGTCGGGCCGCGAGATGCGCACCAAGCCGATCGGCACCGGCCCGTTCAAGGTGACGGAGTTCCGGCGCAACGAGGGGATCAAGCTCGTGCGCAACCCCGACTACTGGAAGAAGGGACGGCCTTACCTCGACGCCATCGAATGGAAGATCGTGCCCAACCGCGCCACGCGCATGCTGGGCTTCGAGTCGGACGAGTTCGACATGACGTTCGACTCGGATGTCACCTTCCCGCTGCTCAAGGACGTCAAGGCCCGTCGGCCCGATGCGGTCTGCGAGGCGCGGCCGACCAACGTCAATTCGAACATCCTGGTCAACCGCGATTCGCCGCCGTTCAACAATCCCGACGTACGTCGCGCGCTGGTCGATGCCATCGACAACCATGCCTTCTCCCAGATTCTGAGCCAGGGCCACGATCTCGACGGAGCGGCAATGCTGCCGCCGCCCTACGGCAAATGGGGCATGCCCAAGGAGATGCTGGCATCGTTGCCCGGCCACGCGGCCGATATCGAGAAGAGCCGTGCGGAAGGCCGCAAGATCATGGAGAAGCTGGGCTACACGGCCGACAAGCCGCTCAGGATCAAGGTGGCGACGCGCAACATCGAGATCTACCGCGATCCTGCGGTGATCCTGATCGACCAGCTGAAGCAGGTGCATATCGCGGCCGAGCTTGAGCCAATCGACTCGTCGGTCTGGTACAACAAGATCGCCAAGAAGGACTACCAGATCGGCATGAACCTGACCGGCGTGTCGGTCGACGATCCTGACGTGAACTTCTACGAGAACTTCTTCTCGAAGTCCGAGCGCAACTACACGGGCTACAACAACCCGGAGGTCGACAAGCTGATCAACCAGCAGTCGGCCGAGGTCGACATGGACAAGCGCAAGAAGCTCGTGTGGGAGATCGAGAAGAAGCTGGCCGACGACGTGGCCCGCCCGGTGATCGGCCACAACGTCGCCAACACCTGCTGGTCTCCCAAGCTCAAGGGCGTCAACCTGCAGGTGAACAGCATCTACAACGGCTGGCGCTTCGAAGACTACTGGCTCGACAAGTAAGACAAGTAACAAGTAAGAGGCGGCAATGGGAGCTTACCTTGCCCGGCGCTTGTCGCTGATGGTGGTGACGCTGATCGGGATGTCGATCCTGATCTTCGTCCTGCTGCGGCTGGTGCCGGGCAATGTGGCTGACATCCTGGTCGACGCCACCGGCAACGACGATCCCAAGGAGAAGGCGCAGATCGTCCATGAGCTCGGCCTCGACCGGCCGATCGCCGAGCAGTACTGGCAATGGATCGACGGGCTGGCGCATGGCGACCTGGGCTACGCTTACGTATCCGAGCGGCCGGCGATCGAGGAGATCGGACCGCGCATACCGATCAGCGCCAAGCTGGCCGGGCTCGCCATCTTCTTCGCCATCCTGTTTGGCGTACCGCTCGGCGTGATGAGCGCGGTGCGTCAGAACACCAGGCTCGACTACATCCTGCGGGTCGTCAGCCTCAGCGGACTGTCGTTTCCCTCCTTCTGGCTCGGTCTTCTGGTGCTGATGGCGGCGGCCCAATGGTTCGGCACGGTCCCGATCTACGACACCGACGCACACGGCTTCATCGCTCAGGTCAAGATGCTGATCCTGCCCGCGATCACCGTGGGCTTCCGCAGCTCGGCCCTGATCATGCGGCTCACCCGCTCGTCCATGCTCGAAGTGCTGCGTCAGGACTATGTGCGCACGGCGCGGTCGAAGGGCGCCACCAACGCCTCGGTCAACTACAACCATGCCCTGCGCAACGCGCTCCTGCCGGTCGTGACCGTGATCGGCATCGAGGCGGCATTCTTGGTCGGCGGTCTGATCGTGACCGAGACAGTGTTCAACATTCCGGGCGTCGCCCGCTTCCTGGTCGAGGCGATCCGCTGGCGCGACTATCCGATCGTGCAGAACCTCACCATGCTGATCGCCTTCATCGTGGTGACCATGAACTTCCTGGTGGACATGGCCTATATGGTCCTCGATCCACGCATCAAGTACGGCTGACACCATGACCGTCATCGACCATGAAGCCGCACTGGCCCGGGCCGGCGCCAACGTCACAGGGTGGTGGAGTCGCACGCTCTTCTTTGCTCGCCGTTATCCGCTGGGCGCGGCCGGAGCTGTGATCGTCGTGGCGTTCGTGGCCACGGCTCTGTTCGCCGATTTCATCGCGCCGGTCGATCCCACGGCGACCAACTCCAAGTTCTCGCTTGCCCCGCCGGGCGGTCAGTTCCTGCTCGGCGCCGACTTCATGGGGCGGGACATGTTCAGCCGCATCATCCACGGCGCTCGTATCTCGCTCGCCGTCGGCGCCGGCGCGATGGGACTGGGCGGGGTGATCGGCATCGCCGTCGGCCTCACCAGCGGCTATCTCGGCGGGTGGGTCGATCTCGCCCTGCAGCGCCTCATGGACATCATGCAGGCGCTGCCGCTCCTGGTCATGGCCATCATCATGGCGGCGGCGCTCGGTCCGTCGCTGCGCAACACCATTATCGCCATTGCCATTCCGCTGGTGCCGAGCGTGGCGCGCGTCGTGCGGTCGAGCACCCTGTCGCTGCGGGAACAGCCGTTCGTCGAGGCGGCGCGGGCCGTCGGCATGGGCGAGCTGCGCATCGCCGTCCGCCATGTGCTGCCCAATACGCTGGCCCCTCTGATCGTGCTCGCCACCGCGCAGCTCGGTTCGGCGATCCTGGTCGAGGCTTCGCTCTCCTTCCTCGGCCTGGGTGTGCCCGAGCCGCATCCGTCATGGGGGCGCATGCTGTCGGAATCTGCGGCGGAATATGTCCGCACTGCGCCGTGGCTGGTGATCTGGCCGGGCGTGGCCATCAGCCTCACGGTGTTCGGCACCAACCTGCTGGGGGACGCCCTGCGTGACCTGCTCGACCCGCGGCAGCGTTCATGACGGCCCAGCTCGAAGTCGAGAATCTCGGCACCTGGTTCTATACCCGGCAAGGCATCGTCAAGGCAGTCGACGGCATCGACTTCCAGGTCGAGTCGGGCGAGACGCTGGCGATCGTGGGAGAATCGGGCTGCGGCAAGAGCATGACCGCGCTGTCGCTGATGCGTCTCATCCCCGATCCGCCCGGCCGTATCGTGTCGGGCGCGGTGCGGCTCGGCGGGCGCGATCTCCTGACGCTGAACGAGGAGGAGATGCGCAGGGTTCGCGGCAACGAGATCTCGATGATCTTTCAGGAGCCGATGACCTCGCTCAATCCGGTGATGACCATCGGCAAGCAGATCGCCGAGGCGCTGATCCTGCATCGTGACATGGACCGCAAGCAGGCCCTGAATCGCGCCGTCGAGATGCTCGATCTGGTGCGCATTCCGGAGCCTGGGCAACGCGCGAGGGAATATCCGCACCAGCTCTCCGGCGGCATGCGCCAACGCGCCATGATCGCCATGGCGCTCGCCTGCAATCCCAAGGTGCTGATTGCAGACGAGCCCACGACCGCGCTCGACGTTACCATCCAGGCGCAGATCCTCGACCTGATCGTCGAGCTGCAGCGCGAGTTCGGCGCCGCCGTGATCCTGATCACCCACGATCTCGGCGTGGTGGCCGAAACGGCGCGACGGGTGATCGTGATGTACGCCGGGCGCAAGGTCGAGGAGGCTGCGGTGGGCGAGCTCTTCGCCCGGCCGCTCCATCCCTATACGGTCGGCCTGCTCGCCTCGATCCCGCGGCTCGACCTCATGCGCGGCAGCGACCACAAGCACAATGAGGCGCGGTTGCAGGAGATTCCCGGCATCGTGCCGCCGCTGTTCGCGCTTCCGGCCGGCTGTGCCTTCGCTCCGCGCTGCCCCAAGGCGGACGATCTTTGCCGGCGCGAGCGGCCCGAGTACAAGGAGAAGCGGCCCGGTCACTGGGTCGCTTGCTGGCACAGCGATGGCTGACGCGACGACCGTCCTCGAGGTCAAGGACCTCAAGAAGCACTTCCCGGTGCGCAAGGGCCTGCTGCGCCGCGCGGTCGGCCAGGTCCATGCCGTGGACGGCATCAGCTTCTCGATCCGCGAGGGCGAGACGCTGGGGCTGGTCGGCGAGTCGGGATGCGGCAAGTCGACGGCGGGCCGCACGGTGCTGCGCCTGATCGAGCCCACATCCGGCCAGGTCACCATGACCGGACGCGACATCACCCATCTCTCGAAGAAGGAATTGCGGCCCTACCGGCGGCAGATGCAGATCGTCTTCCAGGACCCGTTCTCCTCGCTCAATCCGCGCATGACGGCGGGCGATATCGTGGGCGAGCCGCTGCTGGTCCATGGCGTGGCGCGCGGCAAGGCACAGCGGGAGCAGGTGGCGGCGCTGTTCGAGCGGGTCGGGCTCCGGCCTGCCCAGATGGCCAGCTTTCCGCATCAGTTCTCGGGCGGCCAGCGCCAGCGCATCGGTATCGCGCGAGCCCTGGCGCTCGGGCCGAAGCTGATCGTGGGCGACGAGCCGGTCTCCGCGCTCGACGTTTCGATCCAGGCCCAGGTGATCAACCTCCTGCAGGACCTGCAGCGCGAGCGCAAGCTCTCCTATCTTTTCATCTCGCACAATCTCGCCGTGGTCGAGCATATCAGCCACCGCATCGCCGTGATGTATCTCGGCCGCATCGTCGAATATGCCGACACGCGCTCGATCTTCATCCGGCCGCAGCATCCGTACACCGAGGCGCTGCTGTCGGCGGTGCCGGTGCCCGACCCGACGATCAAGCGCGAGAAGCGGCTGCTGGAGGGTGACGTGCCGAGCCCGGTCAACCCGCCCACCGGCTGCCACTTTCACACGCGCTGCCCATATGCCGTGGCGCGCTGCAAGGTCGAGTCGCCTCCGCTGCGCGAAATCGCGCCGGGTCATCACGTTTCCTGCCATCTGCGCTAGAATGTCCTTCCGCTCGACCCTCCCGCGACAGGGCGAGAAGAATGAACGGAGGAAGCGCGAATCATGGCTGATTGGGATTACATCATCGTAGGCGGCGGCTCTGCGGGCTGTGTGTTGGCCAATCGCCTGAGCGAGGACGCGGGCGTCAAGGTCCTGCTCCTGGAGGCCGGGTCGCGCGACAAGTCGATCTGGATCGATGTGCCGGTCGGCTTCACCCGGCTCCTGAACCACGACAAGTTCAACTGGAACTTCGAGATGGAGGCCGAGGAAGGCATGGCGGGGCGCCGCATTCCCTGTCCGCGCGGCCGCACGCTGGGCGGTTCCAGCTCCATCAACGGCATGCTCTATGTGCGCGGCCAGCCGCTCGACTACGATACCTGGAGCCAGCTCGGCAATCGCGGCTGGTCCTACGAGCAGGTCCTGCCCTACTTCAAGAAGTCGGAGCACTACGAAGGCAACGGCGACCAGTCGCGCGGCAAGGGCGGCCCGCTGAATGTCGCCGACATGTACGAGCGCCACGAGCTGTGCGACGCCTTCATCGAGGCCGCGGCGGCGAGCGGCTATCCGAAGAACAAGGACTACAACAACGGCAACCAGGAAGGGTTCGGCTACTATCAGGTGACGATGAAGAACGGCAAGCGCTGGTCGGCGGCGCGCGCCTTCCTCGATCCGGCCCGTCATCGTCCGAACCTGCGCATCGAGACCGACGCTCTGGTGAGCAGGATCCTGCTGGAGGGCAAGCGCGCCGTCGGCGTCGCCTACACGGTCCACGGGCAGGCGCGCGAGGCGCGGTGCGGGCGCGAGGTGATCGTCTCCTGTGGCGCGGTGCAGTCGCCCGGCGTGCTGGAGCATTCCGGCATCGGGCAGCCCGAACTGCTCAGGAAATTCGGCATCGAGATCAAGCACGAGCTCAAGGGCGTCGGCGAGAACTACGGCGATCACTTCGCACCGCGCATGAACTGGCGTGTGAAGCTGCCGATCACGCTCAACGAGCAGACGCGCGGCCTCAACATGGTGAAGGAGGTCATCAAGTACTACACGACCGGGCGCGGCATCCTCACCTGGACGGCCGGCATCGTGTACGGGTTCGTGCGCACGCGGCCGGGACTCGAATCGCCCGACATGCAGTTCCATATGGCGCATGCGAGCTACGACACGGCGCAGAAGCGCGATCTCGAGCGCGAGCCTGGCATGACCGTCGTGATCGGCCAGTGCCGTCCCGACTCGCGCGGCTCGATCCACATCAAGTCGGCGACGCCCGGCGCCGAGCCGGCGATCCGGCCGAACTTCCTGTCGGCGCAGACCGACCGCGACGCCACGGTTGCGGGCATGCAGATCGCCCGCAAGATCGTCTCCCATCCGTCGCTCGAGAAGTACATCGCCTTCGAGAACAAGCCCGGCAAGGACGTGAACACCTACGACGAATGGCTGTCCTTTGCCCGCGGCAACGGCCAGACGACCTATCACGTCATCGGCACCTGCAAGATGGGCCACGATCCCATGGCGGTTGTCGACGACCGGCTGCGCGTGCACGGTATCGCAGGGCTCAGGGTGATCGATGCCTCGATCATGCCGACGGTGACCTCGGGCAACACCAACGCGCCCACCATCATGATCGCCGAGAAGGGGGCCGACATGGTCAAGGAGGATGCCAAGGCCGGCGTGAAGCTCGCCGCCTGACAGGTCATCCGATAGCACGCCGCTCCGGGGGCGCCTCTTGCCGTGACCATGAGCGCAACTGGAGTTGCGTGTTCCGACGATTGAGGACGTGCATGGCGGGCGACCAGTCGTGGAACACCTGCGCGAGCTCTCTACAGCTTGCCCGGCTCCTGTTGGCGCAGAAGGGGAGGGAACTGACTGCGCTTTCCCTAATCCGTCGTCGCCGGCTCGCCGAGGGAGAGCATCAGGCGGTTGGCCCAGTTGAAGAACGAGGCGGCATTGATCACGTCGATGATCGCGAGATCGTCGAGGCCGACGCTGCGCAGCCGGTCGATATCGTCAGGCCCGAAGTCGATCGGGATGCCGGTGAGCGCCGCCGAAGCGGCGACGATCGCGTTCCAGCGCGGATCGAGATCGACGCTGATCCCCTGGTCGAGAAGCTTCTGCACGTCGCGCTCGCGCTTGGAATAGATCGCGGCGTGACGGGCATGCACCGAGGCGCAATAGATGCAGCCGTTCAGCCGCGACGTCGCGGCTGCGGCCAGCTCGCGCTCGGCGCGCGGCAGGCCCGCCTGCGGATTGTAGAAGATGTCCTTGTCCGTACGTGTGCGCGCTTCGAGGATGTCGGGGTCGCGTGCCAGCAAGCGGAAGTAGGGCGACTTCGCGCGCGCGGCATCGACGAGGCTCTCCTTCTGCCGCGGTGTCAGCGTCTCTTCCGCGGCGGGTTCCAGCCACGGCAGCCAGTCGAGCTGGTCGCGCGTGAAGACGACAGGTTCCGTATGCGCCGGCGGCGTCTGGGTCTTCTCGGTCATGCGGGCCTCGCATTCAGCGCCTTCAGGCCCGCGACCACACGGATCTGGAAGGCGAGGAAGGAAACGAGCTGGGACAGGGTGACGATGTCGGTGGTGGACCATCCGGCGTCGAGCATGGCCTGCAGCGAGGCCGGCGCCGCATCGCGCGGGTGGTAGACCAGCATGTGCGTGTGCTCGAACGCGGTCGCGAGCCGCTGGCCCAGCACGTGCCGCGCCGTCGGCCCGACGGCATAGACCATGCCGTCGCTGTTCTCGAGGCTGAGTGGTCCTGCAGGATAATGGCCGTAGGGACCGTGCGTCCTGGCCTCGAAGGCCTCGGATGCCACGGCGACCTGAAGCTCGGGGGAGGCGCCGGCGGCGACAAGCTGCTCCTTGTAGAAGTCGCGCGTTTCGTCCCGTCCGTGCAATGCGGCGACGAAGGCCGCGACGGCAAAGCGGTCCTGAAGCGAAAAGGTGCCGGCTTCCGTGGGCGAGAACAGCGCGTCGTAGCTCGCTTGCGCTTGCCTGCGCGCTTCGGGTCTGGCGTCGCGCGCCTTGTCGAGCGCCGAGCCGGGCGCGATGCCGGCCAGCATGTTGATCATATCGGTCACGCCACTCTCCGCGTGCTTTCGGTGCGGCCGGGTCGCCAGCCCAGCGCCGGCGCCACCTTTTCGGCAAAGAGCTCGATCGAACGCAGGATATGGGGATGCGGCGGATCGATCGAATGGACCTGCATGGTGAGATCGGTGGAACGGCGCAGCGTGTCGTCGGCCTGCAGCGAGGCGATCACCTCCTCGGGAGTGCCGACATGCACATCCATGGCGGTGATGATGTCGCCCACCAGACTGCCCGAGGCGAGGTCGCCTGTCGCGGCCAGGCGGTGGCGCATGCGGACCAGCCCCTGCTCGGCGAGCCGCATCGCCTCGTCATGATCGTCGGTTACGAACACCGTGCGCGAGGCGAGGATGCGCGGCGCGCAGCCCTTCGGAAGCGCCTTGAGGTAGGCGTCGATCATCGGGTTCTGGATGTCGGCAAGCGAGGCGCCCGGCGCATCGGGTGGGCGCGGCTGGGTGCGCGACAGCATCAGGCCGTCACCGGCGAGACCGGCGCGGCGGGCGCCCGGCACGGTGAACGTCGCCTGCCAGATGCGATCGGCCAGCGGGGGATTGGCCGGATAAAGGTGATCGCCGCCGGGCAGCGGCTGGTTGGCGAGCGCGGTGCGCAGCAGGCCGAGATGGTGGTCGAACAGGCTGTGGCGCTTGTCGCTGTCGAGGCCGAAGGCGGTGAACGCGGTCATGTTGCCGCCGGGGCCGACGCCCAGCTCCAGCCGGCCCTCGTTCATCAGGTCGAAGACCGACGCATCCTCGGCGACCCGGATTGGCAGTTCGAGCGGCAAGGTGACGATGCCCGTGCCGAGCCGAATGCGCGGCGTCCGGGCGGCGACGTGCGACAGGAAGACGAACGGGGCGGGAAGTCCGCCCTCGGCCTCGTGGAAATGGTGCTGCGCGATCCAGGCCGAATCGAAGCCGAAGCGTTCGGCATGGGCGATCTGGTCGGCAGCCAGCCGATAGCGCTCGGCGGCATCGGCGTCGTCCAGCAGCCGGGTGAAAAAACCCAGGCGCTCGATGGAAATATCTGCAGTCATCGCCCCAACTTCGCGCGGAAGTCGGGGCCGAGGCAAGCGGTACCGTTGCGCTGCGGACGCTTCTGCTGCTGGTCAGTGTTCTTGGCCAGCCGGAAATGGCGATATTCTAGCCGCCGAGCAACGCCGGCGCGGCCTGAAGTTCCTTCCGCTCGACCTTCTTCACGATTTCCGTGAGCTTGGCATGGGTGGGGGCCGGAACGCCGATGTAGGTGCCGCGCTCGGCGATGTAGCCGTTCATGAATTCGATCTCGGTGCGCCGGCCCTTGCGGATGTCCTGCGCCATCGAAGGGCGCTGGATGTCGGCGCGCGGGTTCGGATTGGTGTTCGAGCCGGGCCGCATGATGGTCTCGACCTCGTCCAGCGCGGCCTTGTCACCCTCGGATGCCTTGGCCAGCGTCTCGGGCTCCAGCTTGCCAATCTTCTCGATGTGATAGCCCAGCGCCTGGCCCACGCGCACCGCCTCGCCGCCGAGCTTGATGGCGAAGCGGCGGATGGCATCGTTGCGGTCGCAGTCGGTGCCGGTGAGGCCGGTCGCGGCCGAGACGCCGTTCTTCATGCCGTTCTGGCAGAGCTTGGACCAGCGCTCGCCCCAGAGGTTGGTCGTGGTCTTGGCGCTGTCGATGCGTCCCACCATGTCGCGCAGCTCCTCGACGCGCTTGGTGATGCGGCCATGCACCTCGCCGACCCGGAACACCGTGTGCTTGTCGCCACCCTTGGCGACGGTGCGGCGGATGCGGGCGGGCTCGTACATGTCGACCGAGATCAGCGAGGCCACCATGCCCACGGTCTTGCCCCAGCCGACCACGCCGGCGATGCGCTCCTCGTTGAGGCAGTTCTGCAGCGAGACGACATAGCCGTCGGGCGCCAGGTATTGCTTGATCAGCGCCGTGGCCCATTCGGTGTCGTAGGACTTCATCGATACGAAGGCGATATCGATCGGCTTCTGGCGCGACAGGTCCTGCATCTCGGTGAGATGCATGGTCTTGGCGTTCTTGACGGTGAATTTCTCTTCGGGCGTGACGCCGTCGAGCTCGAGGCCGCGGCTGCGGATGGTCTCGATATTCTCCGGCCAGAAGTCGATCAGGGTGACGTCCTCGCCCGAGTGGGCGAGGTAGCCGCCGACATAGCCACCCAGGGCGCCAACACCCACCACCGCGATCCGCTTGCCCATGTCACTACTCCTCAAGCTGCCGGCAGCGTGGCGAGGAACGCCTCGACCGCCTGGTTGAAACGCGCGGGCTGATGCAGGTTGGCGGCATGGCCCGCGTCGGGAATGACCACCTTGGCCGCTCCCTTGATCTTGGCCGCCATGTAGTCCGACGCGGCAAGGAAGTTCGTATCGTCGGCGCCGACCAGCACCAGGGTCGGCACCTCGATCGTGCCGAGCGACTGGATCACGCGGTCGTTCTGCTGGGCCAGCATGCCGCGAGCAGCACGCGCCAGGCCCGTCGCATCGCGATGCCGCGTGAGCTTGACCTCGTCGCTTGAATTGAGGGCCGCGAGGCCCTTGGCTTCGAGGGTCTCTGCGCGCTTGTGTGCAGTCTCGTTCCACTTGGCCCGCGCTTCGTCTTTCTTGAAGCCGGGGCCGGTGTCGAACAGCATCAGCGCGCGCACCCGGTCGGGATGGCTGGCGTGGAAGGCAAGCGACATGTAGCCGCCCAGCGACAGGCCGGCGACGATCGCCTTCTTGGCGCCCGCAAGGTCGAGCAGCGCCCGCATGTCGTCCACCGTCAGCGCTTCGGAGTAGCGCGATTGGTCCGTCGGATAGTCGCTTTCGCCATGGCCGCGCATGTCCCACACGATCACCTGGTAGCGATCCTTCAGCGCGGCCACCTGGCCATCCCACATGCGGCACGTGGAACTGTAGCCGTGGCTCAGCAGGATCGTCGGGGCCCCTTTGCCTTGAGTGGGGCCGTGGATCTCGTAGTGGATCTTCACGCCGTCGCGGTCGAGCTTGGCCATCATCCCTTCACGCGCGTCTCGGCGCGTGCCTTCTCGATATAGTGGTCGGCGTCCTCCTGCAGGAGCAGCCGGTCCTTCACCAGTTGATCGACGGCCGCCTTCACCTTGGCGAGGTAGTCGTCGCGGTTCCGGTAGCGCTGGGCGATCCTGTCGGCGGGAAAGGCGAAATAGCTGCCGTCGCGATCGGCCAGCTCGCCGCGCGGATAGGGCGGCTTGTACTCGTTCCAGCCGGTATAGGTGGCCAGCGGCACGGCGATATCGGGCAGCCGCACGCCCGCCACCTCGTTGCCGTCGCCATCGACGCGGCAGACCAGCGTGCGATAGGCGCGCCCGGCCGGCTTGGGGTCGACCCAGTCGCCGGGCGGCGCCACTTCGTTGGTGGCCTTCGCCACCGCAGCTCCGGCAATGGCGGGAAAGCCGGTCTTGTCCGCGTCGACCAGTGTGCCGTCGCCCAGCGTCGGCACGCGACTCGCTGGCGGCGCCGTGCCGGAGGCGACCCACTCATCCAGCGCCATCAACAGCGCCCGCACTGCCGGCATGGGACTGTGTGGATTGCGCGGATTGAGATTGGGGCCGGGATCGGTGGTGGCGCCGGCGCGGCCGCCATGCTGCGTTCCCGCGATCATGTAGACACGGGAGTTCTCCGGCAGCGCGACGTCCTTCGTGCCGAGCGGATCGGTGGTGAGCAGCGACGCGCCCTTCTGCCAGTATTCGGTCGAGGTATTGGTCTCGATCAGCTTGGGATCGCAGCCGTCGCCGCGGAACAGCGACCCTTTCCCGCCGGACAGGGGATCCTCGAGTGTCGCGGTCGAGAAGGGGAACCAGGCCTCGGGGAACCCGTGGTCCTCGTGCTGGGTGTTGGTGCGTGCGGGCTGGCCAAACGGCGTATTGAAGAAGATCCGTCCTGCGCCTGCCGTATGGGTGTGGATGCCGTCGAACACGGTGCGGCCCTGCTCATCGCGATTGAAGCCGGCGCTGACATGATGGCGCAGATAGCGGCCGGCCTGCGAGAAGCCGATGGCGAGCGCATGGCGGATCGGCCGACCGGTTGCCGCCACCGCCGCCGCTTCGTGCTTCAGGTAGCTGACGACGTCACGCGTGGCTGCAAAGCCCAGCCCCTGGACCTTCGGGTTCCTGGCCTCGTAGTGGAACTCGTAGAGGAACCCGGGTTTCGGTTTCTCGCCCGCGTTGAGCCTGATCGTCCGGCTATCCACGAAGGACCATTCGGCGGCCGGCAGCTCCTGCGGCGGGTCCGATGCGCGCTCGCGCACCGTCAATCGGGCGCGCGTCTGGTCGAGCGTCGTCGCTTCATGGGAGAGCTTGAACGCGTCGAGCGCACCCGTGCGCGTTCCTGAGACATATTCCTCACGCACACGCTGGACGATCGGCCGGGCATCGTCCGTCGCGACCGGCGCGGTGAGCGCGAGGCCCATATTGGCGCGCGGTGCGTCGGGATCCCAGCCAGACCAGACGAGCGTGAAGCCCTGCCGCAGCGGAAAGCCGTTGCCGAGATCGGCTGCGGTTCTGGGATCGTTGATGCCCTGCGGCCCGTCGGCGATGTTGGCAAACAGCATCTTGCGGCCGCGATTGTTCACCTCGTAGAGGATGCGGCCGTTGCCCCTGGCCGGATCCTTCGGCCGCAGGATGTAGATGTCGGTCGAATACTCGACCCGGCCCCGCGCGTTGCGCGGCGCCTTGTCGAGGAGGGCAATGGCCTTGTTTGCGGGATCGCCCGGATCGACCTCGCCTCTTGCGACGCCGATGACGCGTTCATAGGCGCCGGCCGCGCCGAAGGGAGCGCCATCGGCCAGAGGTTCGATCTTGTGGATGTCGAGCGAGAGCAGCACGGCGGCCCGCGCTCACGGCGTCGGGAAGTTCAGCTCCACGCCGATGCCGTCCGGGTCGTAGAGAAAAATCTGTGCGGCTCCGGTGCGCGGCAGGATCTGCTCGCGGAACTTGACGTTCTTGGCCGTGAGCCGCGCCCGCACGCCCTCGAGATCGGTGGCGGCGAAGGCGATGTGGTCGAAGCGGCCGGTATCCTTGAACTTCTTCTTCGTGCCGCGCACGACGATGCCCTCGCGCGGCTGGCGGTCGCCCAGCAGATGCACGGTGGCGACACCGCCGGAGTAGAGCCAGTAGCCGGGGAAGCCGAGCGGCGGACGGTCGCCATTCTCCAGTCCCAGCACGTCGCAGTAGAAGTCCTTGGTGGCTTCGAGGTCGGACGGCTCGATCGTATAATGCTGCAAGGCGCCAAGCGGCATCGTTCGCTCCCTAGACGAAGGTGAGATCGGCATCGGCGCCCATCATCCAGGCTCCGACGGTTTCGAAGTGGGAGAGCCGCCCCTGCAACTGCTGGGTCACGGTGTGGATGTCGCGGAAACGGCGCTCCAGCGGATGGCTTCTGAAGATCGCGGTGGCGCCGGCGGCGTTGTAGGCGAAGTCGACGGCTTCGCGCGCCTTGTGGATGGCGTTGGTCGAAGCGCCGCGAATGATGATGCGCTGCTCGGTCGTGATGGTCTTGCCCGCCGACAGATCCTTCCAGATCGCCGCCATCGACTGCAGCAGGTAGGCGCGGGCGGCGCGGATGTTGATCTCGGCCTGGGCAAGATTGGTCTGCACGACCGCATTGTCGCGGATCGGGCTCTTCTGGCCGCGCGGAATCTTGTTGCGCGCGACATCGACGAAGGTGTCGAGCGCACCGCGGGCAATGCCGAGCGCCACGCCGGAGAAGCCCACCTGGTAGCACGTCGAGGCCGACATGCGATAAAGCGGGCCGGACTCGCGACACTCCTTCTCGAAGTCGCGGGTGATCGAATGATCGGCGCGCACGAAATGGTCGGTGAGCGCGAACTGGTCGCTCGCCGTGCCACGCAGGCCGACCACGTTCCAGATGTCGGTCCACTGCACCTCCTCGGTACGGACCAGCATGGTGCGCTCCACCTGCCTGCCCGACTCATCGCGGCGGGGCGTACCGTCGGCCTGGTAGATCGGACAATGGGCGCCGAGCCATGTGGCGTGCCGGCCGCCCGAGGCGAAGGCCCAGACGCCGGTCACCTTGTAGCCGCCCTCGCATTCGACGGCCTTCACCCGTGGACCAGGTCCCCAGGCCAGCACGGCTCTTGGATCGTCGCCGAAGATCGCCTGCGCCACCGGCAGGTCGAGATAGGCCGCCGCCATGGCGCAGCCACCGGCCTGGCTCAGGCACCAGGCGGTGGAGGCGTCGCCGCGCGCAATGGCCTCGATCACGTGGAAGAAAGTGACCGGGTCGGTCTCGATCCCGTTGCAGGTCCGCGGAAGCAGCAGGCGGAACAGCCGCGCCTCGTGCAGCTTGTCGAGGAGAGCCGGCGGCAGCCGGCGCATATCCTCGACCTCGTTCGAGGCGGCTTCGACCAGGGGCCGCAGCGCCTCGGCCCGGGAGATCACGGTCTGGTCTCCCGCGAGATCGGCGGGAGTCGGGATGAGCGTATCCAAGTCAGTCCTCTCCGAATGCAGGCTTCGGGCGAGTGGTGGTGGCCATCAGTTCCCGGTCGATCTGCTCGTTCGACTTGCCCCGGGTCTCGATGCCGAAGAAATAATAGACCACCCCGGCCATCAGGAACCAGCAGCCGAGATAGAGGAAGGCCGTCGGAATCTGCGGCAGGGGCACATCGGGCTTGAGATAGTTGTTCGAGCCGATGATCAGGGCGAGCCCGACCGGGCCCAGGATCTTGCCGATGCCGCCGAAACCGTAGGCCGAGCCCATGCCGCTGGTCTTGAGGTGCGAGGGCCAGATCTCGGCGCCGTATGGCCCGACAATGGCGAAGCCGCCGTCGGCAAAGAACATCGCCGCCGCCAGGATCAGCCAGAAGGCCGAAATCCCGAACAGCATGGCGTCGTAATTGTAACCGGCCAGGATGATCAGCAGGCCGGCGCCAAAGCCCAGGAGGCCACCGCAATTGCGCCGTCCAATCCGCTCCGAGAGCCAGGAGAACGACACGCGGCCCACGAAGCCGACCACCGTCAGCAGGAGCATCATCTTGGAGGCTTCCTGCGGCGACGCCTTCAAGAGCAGCACGAACAGCGACGGCGCCCACAGCACGACGCCATAGACGCCGGTCTGGGCACCGGCATTGCCGAGCCATGAGACGAGCAGGCTGCGCGGATAGTGGAAGAGGTCGAGCCAGTTGGTTTTCACCACCCGGGCCTCGTCGGGGGTCGGTGCCGGCAAGCTCTTGGGATCGACCTGAAGGGCCCAGGCGAGCGACTTGCGGGCTTCGTCGACGCGACCCTGGCGGGCCAGCCAGCGCGGCGACTCGGGCACCCACAGACGAACCAGCAGCACAATCAGCGCCGGCAGCACCCCGATGGCGAACAGCAGCCGCCACTGCGCCGCCCCCATGAAAGCGCCCAGGATGGAACCGAGGCCGACGCCGATCGGGATGATGCAGGTGACGAGTCCGCCGATCCAGCCGCGCTTGGAGGTCGGCATGAACTCCTGCACCAGTGGAAGGTCGACGCAATAGAGGCCGCCGACGCCAAGCCCGACGAAGAAGCGCATGACCGTGAGATAGATCCAGCCATTGTCGGGCGTGAAATAGAGCAGGCCGGTCGCGATCGAGAAATTCAGCACCGTGCCGATGAACACCTTGCGCCGGCCGATCCGGTCGGCCAGCCAACCCCAGCCATAGGCGCCGATGATGGCGCCGATGCCCGAACTCATCAGCACGATCGCCGACTGGCCAAATGTGAGCTTCCACGGCCCGATCAGGAAAGCGAGCACGAAGGCGATCAGGAAGTAATCGAAGAACTCGAGGGCATCGCCGATGATCGCGGCGGCGAGAATTTTCTTTTGATTGCCCGTCAGCTTCGCTTGGCGATCGAGCACTTCGAACATGGCGAGGTTCCTCCAGCGCATTTCCCCGATTTGAAGGCGAATGGTGCGCCACCATGTCGCCAATGTCGCAAACGCTACGCTTTCACCGTGAAACACGGAAGCGTGAGCATAAGCTCAGTTTGCCCGTCGAAACGCAGCGCTGCATTGCAGGGATTGCCTTGCTAGGAAGACGACGACCGTAGGGCTGTTTGCGAGGAGAAACGACATGCATTGGACCGATCGCCGAGAGCGCTTCCGCACCCTTCTTGCGAGCGAGCGCTGTATTCACCCTGCTTCGGTCCATGATGCGATCTCTGCGCGTATCGCCGAGGATCTCGGTTTCGAGATCGGCATGTTCGCGGGCTCCGTGGCGTCAATGGCGGTGCTGGGCGCGCCGGACCTGATCGTGCTCACGCTCTCGGAGTTCGCGGGCCAGGCCTATCGCATCAATCGTGCCGGCACTCTGCCGCTGCTGGTCGATGCCGATCACGGCTACGGCAATGCGCTGAGCGTCAAGCGCACGGTGGAGGAGCTGGAAACCTCGGGCGTCTGCGCGCTCAGCATCGAGGACACGGAACTGCCGCAGCCCTTCGGCACGTCCAAACCACGCCTGGTCAGCCTCGCCGAGGGCGTGGGCAAGATGAAGGCTGCGCTTGCGGGCCGGCAGGATCCGATGCTCTGCATTGCCGGCCGCACCAGCGCCGTCCAGATCTCCGGTCTCGACGAGGCGATCGCCCGCGGCAGGGCGTATGAGCAGGCGGGCGTCGATGCGCTGTTCTTCGTCGGCGTTCGGACACGGGCCGAGCTTGATGCGATCTCCTCGGCGACCACGCTGCCGCTGATCCTGGGCGGCACTTCGAGCGAGCTCACCGAGCTTTCTTACCTGGCCGCGCGTCGTGTGCGCGTTGCACTGCAGGGCCATCAACCCTTTGCCGCCTCGGTGAAGGCGATTCACGACACCCTGAAGGCCCTGCGCGAGGGAACGCCACCCAGCAAGCTCACGGGCATCGCCGACGGCGAGCTGATGAAGCGCGTGACGCGCCAGGATGACTACGTCCGGTGGACGACGGATTTCCTGAGCTGAAGTCTCAGCGTCTCAGGCCCTGCCGCTGAGACGGGCCCTGCCGCTGAGACGAAGGGACCCGATTGCCGCTGGCGGGACGCGGAGGCCCGGGCGATCGTCCCTTTTCGTGGATTTCCTCGGCAGCGCCGTTCTGGCCGGCTTGCTGGTCGAGGGCATCGTGCACCAACATCCGGCGCACGGCAGCGTCACGTCCAGGATTGAGCTTGTCGGGAACAGGCTTTGCCATCGCAGCACCCGTAGGAGATCAACACCTGCGCAATCGGTGGCTATATAGCGCGGTCCCGTTCCGCTCCTCAAGACACATAACGAGTGACAGGCCAGTCGCAAACGTCTTGAGTCGCCCCATGACTGACATGTTCGATCTTGCCGGCAAGGTGGCATTGGTGACCGGCGGCAGCCGCGGCCTTGGGTACCAGATGGTGAAGGCCTTCGCCCAGCACGGGGCCGACATATTCATCGCCAGCCGCAAGATCGAGGCCTGCGAGAAAGTCGCGGCGGAAGTGAGGGCGCTGGGCCGGCGTGCCGCGACCCATGCCTGCAACATTGCCAACTGGCATGAACTGGAAGGCCTCGCGGATGCAGCCTACGCCGCCTTCGGCAAGGTCGACATCCTGGTCAACAATGCCGGCTCCTCGCCGCTGGCGCCCTCGTCGCTGGAAACGCCCGAGCAGCTTTTCGACCGCATCGTGTCGCTGAACTTCAAGGGACCGTTCCGCCTGATGTCGCTGATCGGCAGCCGCATGGCGGCGGGCGAGGGCGGTTCGATCATCAACATCTCCAGCGCCGGTGCGCTGCGGCCGCGCCCCCAGATTGCGCCCTATGCCGGCGCCAAGGCGGCACTCAATGCTATTACCGAGGCCTTCGCCTTCGAGTACGGGCCGAAGGTCCGGGTGAACACCATTTCGCCCGGGCGTTTCCTTACCGACGTATCGAAGGCCTGGAGCGAGGAGCACAAGCTCAACAGCACGGCGGCGCTCAAGCGTAGCGGACTGCCGGAAGAGATCGTGACGGCCGCGCTCTATCTCGCCTCGCCGAGATCGAGCTTCACCACGGGATCGGTCGTGCGCGTCGATGGAGGAATTGCCTGATGAAGATGAAAGCTGCCGTCCTCACTGTCTGTGGCGCGCCACGTCCGTTCGCCAAGAGCAAGCCGATCCAGGTGCTCGACGTCGATCTCGATCCGCCTGGCGAGGGCGAAGTGCTGGTGAAGGTGGGCGGCGGCGGGCTCTGCCACTCGGACCTTTCGTTGATCAACGGCGATCGGCCGCGGCCGACACCGGTCGTGCTGGGCCATGAAGGGGCGGGCGAGATCGTCGAGGTCGGCGCCGGCGTGCACGACGTGAAGGCCGGCGACCATGTCTGCTTCACCTTCAATGTGAGCTGCGGCCGCTGTCGGCGCTGCCTCGAAGGCCGGCCCTATATCTGCGAGCGCTCCATCGCGCCGCGCGCGGCCGGCCAGCTCCTGTCCGGCCACTATCGCCTTCACCATGACGGCAAGCCGGTGAATCACCAGTCCGGGGTGTCGTGCTATGCCGAATATGCCGTGGTCGATCGCGGCTCGGTGGTGGTGATCGACAAGAGCCTGCCCCTCGACGTCGCCGCGCTGTTCGGCTGCGCCGTGGTGACCGGCGTCGGCGCCGTCGTGAACACCGCGCATATCCAGCCGGGCAGCTCGGTCGCGATCGTGGGATTGGGCGGCGTCGGGTTGAGCGGATTGCTGGGGGCGGTGCTGGCCGGCGCGGGCAGGATCATCGCCATCGATCTCTCCGACGAGAAGCTCGGTCTTGCCCGCCAGCTCGGCGCCACCGATACGGTGAACGCCAAGGACGCCGACCACGTGAAGCAGGTGCACGACCTCACCAATGGCGGCGTCGATTATGCCTTCGACCTGGCCGGCACGATCAAGGCGATGGAGACCGCCTATCTGGTGACGCGCTGGGGCGGCACGACGGTGTCGGCGGGCCTGTCGCCGATCAGCGCCGACTTCGCCTTCAGGCAGAGCAGCCTGGTGAGCGAGGAGAAGACCATCAAGGGCAGCTACATGGGGAGCTGCGTGCCGGTGCGCGACATCCCGCGCTTCATCGCCCTCTACCAGCAGGGAAAGCTGCCGGTCGACCGCATGATGAGCAAGCGCATCGGCTTTGCCGAGCTGAACGAGGGCTTCGACCGGCTGCAGGACGTCGCCACCGTGCGCCAGGTCTTGGTCCCGCACGGGTGAGGTCGCCGGGCGCGCGCGACTCCTCGGCGGAATGGCCCCCGCGACGTCGCCACCGTGCGCCAGGTGCTGGCGCCGCACGGGTGAGGTCGCCGGAGGCGCGCAACTCCTCGGCGGAGTAGCCTCCCGATCGAGTCGCGCGTCCTTTCATTCGGAAGCGAGAAGACCGCGCCATTGGAGTGGCGCGGTCCCGGCAGGCGATGTCGCGCGTCAGCGGATCTCGAAGCCGAGGCTCGCCAGCGCCGTCCGCATCTTTTCGCGGCCGTTCATCGACCTGAGCGGTCCGAGCCGGTTGAGGACGCGCTGCGTCCAGGTGGCGGCCTGCAATTCGTGGCGTTGCGAGAATTTGGTCATCTCGGCGTCGTACGATTGGCGCAGCTTCGCCTCCTGCCCGGCATCGTAGCGCTCGTGATGGAGCACGATTCCCTGCGGCAGGCGGGGCTTCACCTCGCCGACGGCTTTTTCCGTGGCGTAGCCGACGCAAAGACCGAACACCACGAAGGCTTGCCGCGGCAAACCGAGCAGTTCGGCCACGCGCACCGGATCGTTGCGCATGGCGCCGATATAGACCGTGCTGAGGCCGATCGATTCGGCCGCCACAACGGCATTCTGCGCCGCCAGCGCCACGTCGATGCAGGCGACCATGAAGGTCTCGAGCCAGGGCATGCACGCGAAGTCGACCTTCTCCTGGTCGGAGATGCGCTGATTGCGCGCCATGTCGGCGACCCAGGCGATGAAGAGCGGACACTCCTCGATATGCTTCTGGCCGCCCGCGATCTCGGCCAGCACCTTCTTCTTCGCCGGATCGGTCACGGCGATGGCCGAGGACCACTGCATGTTCGAACTGGTGGCCGCCGACTGCGCTGCCGCGATCAGCGTTTCCAGAGTGCCCGCCGGTACCGGGTCCGGCCTGTAGCCGCGCACCGACCGGTGTCGAAGCAGGCTCGTGATCGTATCGTTCCAGGGGCCGACGGACGGCGTTGCCGAGCCATAGCGGTCGCCGAGCGCGGCGTCCCTGTCCGACTGTCCGGATGTCAGAGCGTCCATGCAGCATTTCCTTGGGGCTTGTGGCGTGTGACGGCCGTCAGCAGCGCCAGCAGGATGAAGGCGACGACGATGGCGTAGATCATTTGCGGTTGGCCGTGATCCATCAGCCAGCCGTAGGCCAGGGGCGCGATCATGCCGCCGAGATTGAAGCCGGTGCTCACGAAGCCGAACACCTTGCCGAACGAGCCTGGCGGCGTGACCGCGCGCACCATCATGTCGCGGCTGGGCTGGATCATGCCGTTCAGCAGGCCGCCCACCGACATCACCAGGATCAGGACGAGGCCGGGCATGGCGACCCAGCCCATGAGGATCGCCATGGTCGAAGTGAAGGCGAAGCCGATGGCGGCCACGCGTTCGTGGTGCGGCGTGCGATCGGCGATGACACCGCCCAGCAGCACACCGAACGCACTCATCAGCAGGAAACCCGACAGGGCCACATTGGAGATTGCGGCCGGCGTGCCGAACAGAGCCTGCTGGCTCACCACGGTGTAGGTCTGGATGCCGCCGTTGGCCATCGACAGGCAGAGGAAGAAGAAGAGGTTGCGCAGGACAGGCGCGCTCAGCAGCAGCTCCAGCCCGACCTTGTGCCCGGCTGTCTGCTCCGCGGGCGCCGCCACCTTGCGGGTCGTCTTGGGCAGGACATGTCCCGCCACGACCAGAAGCATCGCCGCGGCAAACGACAGGATCGCGGCGGCGAGGAAGGCGCCGTGCCAGCCCCAGATCGCGGCGCAGCCGATGACCAGGGCCGGCGTGACGCCGCTGCCGGCATATCCGGCAAAGGTGTGGATCGAGAAGGCCTTGCCGATGCGCTTGCCGTCGATCGTGGCCGACAGGATCGAATAGTCGGCGGGGTGGTAGACCGTGTTGGCGACGCCCAGCAGCCCATAGGCGACGATGAAGATCCAGTAGCCCGGGAGGAGGGCCGCGATGGAGATCGCGACCGCGCCGACGAGCAGGCCGCCGGTCAGCATGGCGCGCGGTCCGATGCGGTCGACCAGGAAGCCGGCGGGCGTCTGCAGCAGCGCCGAGGCGACGTTGAAGGCGGTGAGCGCCAGCGCGATGTCGGTGTAGCTGACGCCAAACGCCTTCCTTACTTCCCCGAAGATCGGCGGCAGCAACATGATGTGGACGTGGCTCACGAAGTGAACCGCGCTGATCAGCGACACCACCCTGGCATCCTTGCGCCAGCCTTCGGACTGTTGCGGGCCGGCGACGAGGTCGATCGATTCACTCGTCGACGACATTGACGCTCAAAGTCCCGATGGCGGAGATCTCGACCTCGACCTTGTCGCCGGCCTTCATCCAGAGCGGCGGCTTGCGAACAAGGCCCACCCCGTCGGGCGTGCCCGTGGCGATGATGTCGCCGGGTTCGAGCGGAGTGATGGTCGAAAGATATTCGATGATGGTGGCGACATCGAAGATCATATGGTCTGTCGTGTCGTGTTGCACGACAGCGCCGTTCAGCCGCGTGGTGAGTTCCAGTGCCTGCGGGTCGGGAATGACATCGGCCGTCACCATCCACGGACCGAGCGGGCCGGTCGCCGGGAAATTCTTGCCTGCGGTCACCGAATGCTTCTGGAAGTCGCGCACGCTGCCGTCGAAGAAGCAGGTGTAGCCGGCGACCATCGCCAGCGCCTGCGCTCGTGGGACATGCCGGCAGCGTGTGCCGATCACGACGGCCAGCTCGCCCTCGAAATCGAAGGCGATCGAGGCGCTGGGCCGGACGATACTGCCGCCGTGAGGGACGAGTGTGTTGTTCAGCCGCGAGAAAACGCTGGGCTGAGGCGGCGGCTCGCGCCCGACCTCGCCGGCATGGCTCGCATAGTTGACGCCGATGCACAGGATCTTGTCAGGGTTGGGAACGACCGGCAGCAGTTCTATTGCATCGAGGGTGAAATCGGCCTTCTGGTTGCGGACGGCGGCCGTTAGCTGGTCGATCCCGTTGTCCGCGAGCGCGTCGCGCAGCGACGCCCAACGTCCCTGGAACCGCGCCGACAGATCGACAATCCCATCATCGACGACAGCACCGAATTTTTCGACGCCCGCCTGGCGAAAACTGGCTAACCTCATCGACAGACCATGCCAGTGGACTTGGTTGTGTCAAGGCATGGAGTATGTCGGACGTCAGGCCGCCTTCGACCGTGGCCGCGCGGGATAGGCGCAGTCGGCGAGAGAGGTTCGGTCGAGTTCGGCCAGGAAGGCCTCGCGTGCCGCCGCCAACCGCTTGCGGAGCCGACAGCGCGGCGTCAGCACGCAGTTTCCGCCGTCGGCACGGAAACATTCGACGATCGGCTGATCGTCCTCGAGATCGCGCACGACCTCGCCCAGCCCGATCGCCTCCGCGGGACGTGCGAGCTGGAAGCCACCGCCGGCGCCACGCTGCGTGCGGACATAGCCCGCATCGGCCAGCCGCCGCACCACCTTGGTCAAGTGGTGCCGCGAGATCTCGAACTCCCGGGCGATCTCGTCCGTCGTGAACGAGCGGTCGGACTCGCCCGCAAGTCGCATCAGGGCGCGCAGGCCAAAATCGGTAAAGGCTGTGAGGCGCATTGTCGCTCCGTGTAAACAGGTATTGTAAATACCTGTTTGTCGATCGCAAATAGGTACTATGGATACCAATTTGTTGCGCGCGGACATTGTGGCGCGGACCGGAATCGACGAGCCGATGATCGAACGACTGGTTCACGGCTTCTACGCCAAGGTGCGCGAGGATGCCCTTTTGGGGCCGGTGTTCGAGGCGCGCGTCGAAGATTGGGACGTCCATCTCGCCCGCATGTGCCGCTTCTGGTCGGCGGTTGCGCTGATGTCGGGCGCCTATAGCGGCAATCCCATGGCCAAGCATACGCCGCTGCCGGTCGATGCGACGCACTTCGATCGATGGCTGGAATTGTTCGAGGAGACGGCGGCGACGGTCTGCCCGCCGGCTGCGGCGGCGCATTTCGTCGATCGTGCCCGGCGTATCGCCCAAAGCTTCGAACTCGGCATTGCGGTGACGGCGGGCAAGCTGCCGGCAAGAGGCGAGCGCTTCTATCGCGACGGTGTGCCTGCAGCGACTCCAAGGAGAGCCTCATGACCATAGCTGCCAATGACCTGTTCGCCCGCAACCGTACAGTGGGCGAGATCGCCGCCAGCCTGCCCGGCGCGACCGCGGTCTTCCGCCGTTTTGGCCTCGATTTCTGTTGCAAGGGCGACGTTGCCCTCGATGAGTCGGCGCGGCTGCACGGCGTCGACGTGGGCGAGGTCGAGCAGGCGCTGTCGGAGCTTCCCGCCGACGGCAAGGCCGAGGCGCCGTCTGCGACGGTCGAGCTGATCGATCACATCCTCGCGCGCTACCATGAGGTCCATCGCCGCGAGCTGCGGGAGCTGGTGCAGCTCGCGCGCACGGTCGAAAAGGTCCATGCCGGCAACCCGGCGGTCCCGCGCGGTCTTGCCGATCTCCTCGACCGGACGGCGCAGGGGCTCGAGCAGCACATGGCCAAGGAAGAGCTGATCCTGTTTCCGGCCATGGCGAAAGCCATGCCGGGACTTGAAGCGCCGATCGCCCGCATGCGCCACGAACATCACGACCACGGCCGAACGCTGGAGGAGCTGGAAGCGCTGACCAAGGGGTTCACGGTGCCCTCAGGCGCCTGCCGTACGTGGCAGACGCTCTATGCCGGCGCCTCGAAGTTCGCCGACGATCTCCGGCAGCACATCCATCTCGAGAACAACGTCCTGTTCCCGAGATTTGCCGGGAGGACGGTACTCTAATACCCCAAGACGGGCAGGAGCAAGAAAACGAGAAAATGGTCCGGAATGCCGATGCCATCGGCATCGGAGGCTTCTCACGCCGTGAGAAGAAGTGAGAAACCGTGAGAAGTCTAGGGTTTTTCGGAAGCTAGCCCAGCAAGCGGGCGAGGGCGGGCGACAGGCCGACGCTCTCGACTGGCGCCGGTGTCGAGAAAGCCCCTGCCCTGGCCTTCGCCGGCGCTTGGCCGGCCAGGGCCTCGGCCATCGACAGGGCGCAGGCGACGCCGTCGAGCAGCGGCACGTCGACCGTGTCCTTGAGTTTGGCGGCGAGGCCGGCGAGGCCGGCGCCTCCCAGGATGACGACATCGGCTCGATCTTCGGTCACGCACGCCCGGCAACCCTTGGCCAGCAGCGCCATCGCCGCTTTGGGATTGCGGGCGATGGCGGCGCCGGTCGGCGCCACGGTACGCACGGAAGCAAGGCGCGAAGCGAGGCCCTGGCTCGCCACGAACTCCTCCAACATCGGTTTCCAGCGCTCACCACCGGTGACGATCGAGAAGCGCCGGCCGAGCGTGCAGGCCTGCAGGATCGATGCCTCGGCCATGCCGACCACCGGCACCCTGGCGATCTCCTTCAGTGCCGCGAGGCCGGGATCGCCGAAGCAGGCCAGCACCACCGCATCTTTCCGTCCCCTGTCTTTCGCCAAGGCATCGAGGGCGGCATGCCCGGCAATGGCATAGGCCGCGCGCGAGGCGACATAACGCAGACCGAACGCTCCCGTGACAGCGCGCAGGGTCGTGTCTTTACCGGCGAACCGCCTGGCCGTCTTCAGGACGAGATTGGTGATCGACGCCGTCGTGTTGGGATTGATCAGCAGCAGCTCCGTCATAGCTGCATGACCTCCTGCAGGCGCGCGACGTCATGGTTCTCGCCGATCGACAGAGCGCAGATGCGCGAAATGTGGGTCATCGGCAATCCGCTCTCCGTCCGCCAGGCGTTGAACTGGGCTTGGACTGCGCGCAAATCCTTCTTCGATGTCGCCGTCGCGCTGAGCGGCACACCCGAATCGCGCAGGCAGAGCAGCACGTCGTGCGAGAGCACGAAGGCATCCCAGCCGAGGAAGCGCAGCAGGTACTGGCCGCTATGACCGCCCAGCCGCGCCCCGCGCTTGGCGAGCACGTCCAGGAGGCCCATCTGATCTTCCACCGGCCATTCGGCCATGAACTTGCCGAAGCTTCCATGTTCGGCCGCGACATCGGTTACGAACTTCGCGTTCTCGCGCACCGAGCGGATCTTCTGCGGGTTGCGCACGATGCGCTTGTCGGAGGCAAGCTTCTCCCAGAACTCGGCGGGTTGGAACAGGAGGCGCTTGGGGTTGAACTGGAGAAAGGCTTCCTCGAAGCCCGGCCATTTCTTGTCGATCACGTCCCAGACGAAGCCGGCAGAGAATACACGGCAGGCCATTTCCGAAAGGACGCGATCGTCGCCGAGCTTGGCCAACGCCTTGTGGTCTGGTTTCTTGGGCAGGAGGCTCGCCAGGACCTTCTCGCCGCCTTTGCGTTGGGCCGCACGTTCGCGGATGCGCTTGAACGGGACTTTCGCCATGTCAATCGAGCCAGCCGTCGAAGAAGTCGAACACGCTCGCCTTGAAGAGGCCATGGCCGATCAGGGAGAAGTGGTCGCAGCCCGGCACGGCGACGGCCTTGGCGCCCGGGATGGTGTCGGCCAGGCCTTGAGGGGGGCCGGCAAGCTGGTCGCGCATCCCGGCGACCACCAGGGTCGGCCGCCGGATCGTGCCCAGCGCTTCCGGCGTCAGCGGCTGTCGCGGCCCGCGCGAACAGGCGGCCAATGCAAGGCGATCCTCCTTCTGCTCGTCGGCGAAATGACGGAAGCTTTTCAGCATCGGATCGGCGATCGCCTCGGGCGACGGCGCTTCCATGGCCTGGGCCATGGCGTCGGGATCGCGCGCCGGCTCGAAGAGCCTGCCGCCGACGCCGCTCACGACGAGATGGTCGACGCGCCCGCCGTCGATCAGCGCGGCGGTGAGGGCGATGTGCGATCCCATCGAGAAGCCGAGGAGATGGGCCCGTTCGACGCCGGCATGGTCCATCAGCGCGAAGACGTCGCGCGCCATGGCCTCGCGGGCATATTTCTCCGGCTCGTGCGGCTTGGCGCTTTCGCCGTGGCCGCGATTGTCGAAAGCAAGTCCGCGCAAGCCCTTTGCCGCCAGCGCATCGTACCAGCCCATGCGCTTCCAGTTCTCGTAGCGATTGGCCGAAAAGCCATGCACCAGCACGATGGCCTTGCGCGCGTCAGGCGGGCCGAAATCATCGTAGGCGAGCGATAGCCCGTCGGATGTGAACTGAGCCATGACGTTCCCTAGCTCGCGACCGAACGGGCGACAAGGTTGATCGCGCCAGCCTACTGTCGGACAAGGGCTGAAACGAAGGGAGACAAGGGATGGCGGCCAAGGTGGGCAGCAGGATCGGCAAGACGGTGGGCGAGTCGCAGCCTTTCTGGCCGGAGGCCCCGAAACGGCCGGCAGGCCTCGGCGGCCAGGGTGCGCCCAACATCCTGGTCGTGCTGTTCGACGATGTCGGCTTTTCCGATCTCGGCTGCTACGGCTCGCCGATCTCGACGCCGACGATCGACGCCCTCGCCGGCCGCGGCCTGCGCTACACCGGTTTCCATACGACGGCGATGTGCTCGACCACGCGGGCGGCGCTGCTCACCGGCCGCAACCATCATTCGGTCGGCGTGGGGTGCCTCGCCAATTTCGATTCGGGCTATCCCGGCTATCGCGGCAAGATCGCGCGCGAGGCCGGGACGCTGGCCGAGATGCTGCGCCCGCACGGCTATCGCAACTACATGCTGGGCAAGTGGCACGTGACGCCGCTCACCGAATCGGGGGCGACGGGGCCGTTCGACGGCTGGCCGCTGGGCCGCGGCTTCGATCGCTACTACGGCTTCATGGATGCCGAGACCGACCAGTATGCACCCGAGCTGGTGCGCGACAACACGCCGGTCGATCCTCCGGGCACCTTCGCCTCGGGCTATCACCTGACGGCGGACCTGGTCGACCAGGGCATCCGCTATCTTGCCGACCATGTCGCCGACAATGCCGAAGTGCCCTGGCTCACCTGGTTGGCTTTCGGCGCCTGCCATGCGCCGCACCAGGCGCCGTCCGATCTCATCCGCAAGTACGACGCGCTCTTCGCCGAAGGCTGGGACATCGAGCGCGACCGGCGGCTCGCGCGCCAGAAGCAAACCGGAATCGTCCCGAAGGACACACGTCTGCCGCCGCGCAACGACCTGGTGCGGCCATGGGCCGACCTGCCGGAGGGTGAGCGCCGTCTCTATACGCGCCTGCAGGCCGCCTATGCCGCCATGCTGGAGCATGCCGACCAGCATCTTGCCCGGCTGGTGACGTTCCTCGAGCAAGCCGGCCAGCTCGACAACACGATGATCATCGTCATGTCCGACAACGGCGCCAGCCAGGAGGGTGGACCTCTCGGCATGGTCAACGCCATGGGGCCGTACAATCTGCGGCGCGAGCCGATCGAGGAGAAGATCGCGCGCATCGACGATATCGGCGGCCCGGACACGCACTCCAACTTCCCCCTGGGTTGGGCGATGGCCGCCAACACGCCACTGCGGCGCTACAAGCAGAATACCCATGGCGGCGGCATCCGAGATCCGCTGGTCATCTCCTGGCCCAAGGGCTTGCCGGCCCGTGGCGAGTTGCGCCCGCAGTTCTGCCACGCCTGCGACCTCGTCCCGACATTGCTCGAGGTGGTGGGCGTCGAGCCGCCCGCGACGATCAATGGCGTCGCCCAGATGCCGATCGAGGGCGCGAGTTTTGCCAGGAGTCTCACGGACGCCGCCGCGCCGGCCAAGTCGTCGCCGCAATATTTCGAGATGTTTGGCCATCGCGGCCTTTGGCAGAACGGCTGGAAGGCCGTCGCCTACCATCCATCGGGCAAAGCCTTCGACCAGGACCAGTGGGAGCTGTTCCATCTCGACGAGGACTTCTCCGAGACCAACGATCTTGCCGGCGCGGAAGCCGGGCGGCTGACGGCGATGATCGAGGAATGGTGGCGGCAGGCGGAACGCCATCAGGTCCTGCCGCTCGACGACCGCTTCGGACCGCGCTTCGCCGACAACGCCAGGCGCTTCCACGGGCCGCGCAACAGATTCGTGTTCCATGCCGGCATGGGCCATGTGCCGACGGACGTGGCGCCCGACGTCAGGAGCCGCACCTACACGATCGAGGCCGATGTACGTATCGACGATGCGGCGACCGAGGGCGTCCTGATCGCCCACGGCGACATGACCTGCGGCTACTCGCTCTATGTGAAGGACAACCGACTGACCTACGACATGAATGTTGGTGGCGCGCACCATGTCGCCGTGTCCGACCGTCCCGTGCCCGCCGGAAATCGACGTCTCGGGCTGCGCATGCGGCGTAACAAGGGGATCAACGTCGCGACCTTGCTGATCGACGGCGCTCCGGCCGGCGGGTTCGAGGCGCAGCTCGGCTTCATCAGCTTCATCTCATGGTCGGGCCTCGATATCGGACGCGACCGTGGCAGCCCGGTGTCGCACTACGAGGCGCCATTCCCCTTCACCGGCAGATTGCGCAAGGTGACGGTCGTCCTCGACGACGACCAGGCGCTCGACGGGCCGTCGGCGGCGTCGGCCGCGCTTGCCCGCGAATAGAAACCGCGGCCCGATAGGGGCGTTCCTCTATCGGGTATCGAGCAAGGAGATCGACATGCCGATGACGGATGAGCCGATGCGGACGGCAGGGTCCTCGATCCGCGCCCGCAAGCCGGAACGGTTCCTGTTCCAGGATGACGGCCGGACGCCGAACAATCCGGTGTTTCCGATGCTGCTCTACCGGGATGTCATTGCCGTGCAGGCGGAGCGCGATCCGGCGGCCGTGTTCGAGAAGATCTTCGCCGCCAACGGCTGGGGCGAGGGCTGGCGCAACGGGATTTTCGATTTCCTGCACTTCCATACCCAGACCCATGAAGTGCTCGGCATCGCGCATGGCGAGGCGCGCGTGCAATTCGGCGGCGCGAAAGGGGAGATCCTTGCCGTGAAGGCCGGCGATGTGGTGGTCCTTCCGGCCGGCACCGGACATCAGCGCATCGGCGCGGGCCACGGCCTCCAGGTCGTCGGCGCCTACCCGCCGGACGGCAAGTACGATCAGGTGCAGCCGAACGAGGCGAACGATCCCGAGGCGCGAGCCCGTATTGCGCGCGTGCCCGCTCCTCGAACCGATCCGCTTTACGGGCCAAGCGGACCCCTTGCCGACTACTGGAACTGATCCGGCCCTTTTCAGGTGCTGGCGCCCTTGGGCCCGCGCCCGGGCTTTGGCCCTTTCAGGTCGGCATTCTGGCTGCCCGGGATGTTGGCGCCGCCGTCATCGCGTGTCGTCTTGGGGTTCTTCTTGGACTTGCGCTCCTCCTGCTGGCCGGGCGGGCCGCCGCCGGGATTCAGGCGCTCGTATTCCATCTCGGGCGAAGACGTGGGTTGGTGTGCCATGGTGCATCCCTCGATCGATCAAAAGCGGTGGACTGGTGCTTTTGAAGATTCAACAGCGGGCGATGCATGGCGTTGCAGTGCCGCCTCGTCGTCAAGGTCTTGGGGGTTCTTCTCTCTCGCTCCCCCAATATTGCCGGCATCACCCGGCCGTGCGGCGTCCTAGGTAGGTCTCGAAGAAGCGCTCGACCGCGGCGAGACCTGCCGGCGTCAGCCTGATGATCGTGCGCCTCTGGTCGTCCTTGTCGTCGGACCGCGAGATCAGGCCGTGACTTTGCAAAGTGTCCATACGCCGCAATGCCGTTGTCTGCGGTACGCCAGAAGCTGCGCCGAGGCTGGTGACTGTCACCTCGGCGCGGGAGAGATGTGCGTCGTAGAGGTCGAGCAGCATCTCCCAACAGGGGTCGGAAAAAAGATCGGACGGAAAATACCGGCTGCGCAGGCGCCGCATCGCCTTCAGATCCTTGAGTGCCTCGCGCCGGCGCTGCGACGGATCTGCCGTCTGGGAGGGCGTTGCCGTCCTTGCCGCATCACCGGGAGGGTCGGTCGCCGGAATGCTCCGAAGCTGCCGCGTAAGCTGAGCCGACCTGATGGCCTGCACGAGTTTCGGGCCATCCACGGGCTTGGTCAGCATGTCGCGTGCACCCAGGCGCAACGCCGCGACGGCATCGTCGAAGCCGGCATGCCCACTGACAAAGATGACCTCCGGCCGCTCCATGCCCGGCAGTCGGCCGAGACGATCGACGAACTCCATGCCGTTGAGCTTGGGCATCTGGAGATCGGAGACCACGACCTGCGGGCGGACGCCGTCCGCGAGAAGCTGCAACGCCGCCCCACCGTCCGGCGCCGATCGGCATTGCAACCGGGCGCGGGCGAGATAGTCCATGAGTTCGGTGACGGCATCGGCATCGTCATCCACGACCAGGACATCAATTTCGCCTCGTTCGGCGGGACTCTTGACCGACTTATTCATTGAACTCATTGAACACCGCGTCCGCGTCGGAATGGACCAGACAAGGATACTCTTGGCCCGGCAAGCAGAACGTCAAGCGCCCACTTGTAGTGAAGGTATCGGCGCTGCTGGTGAAAGTATCGGCGCCGCCTGACTTCAGCCGCCGGCCCGATCCGGATCGACCGGCGTCCAGTGCCATTCCCTCACGTCAGGCATGTCCTCGCCGTGCTGGCGGATATAGGCGGAATGCTCGGTCAGCTTGTCGCGGATCGCCTGTTTTGCGTAGGCGGCGAGCGTGGCGAGCTTCGGCACCCGGTCGATCGCGTCGGCCGCCAGATGGAAACGGTCGAGCTTGTTGCGGACCACCATGTCGAAGGGCGTCGTGGTCGTGCCTTCCTCGTTGTAGCCGTGGACGTGGAAGTTGTCGTGATTGGCCCGGCGGTAGGTGAGGCGATGGATGAGCGCCGGATAGCCATGGTAGGCGAAGATCACCGGTCGATCGGTCGTGAACAGGGCGTCGAAGTCGCGGTCCGGCAGGCCATGCGGATGCCGTTCGGGCGGCTGGAGCGTCATCAGGTCGACGATATTGACGACCCGGATCTTGAGGCCGGGAATGTGCCGGCGCAGCAGGTCGACAGCCGCCAGGGTCTCAAGGGTGGGGACGTCGCCGGCGCAGGCCATCACCACGTCGGGCTCGGCGCCGCGATCCGTGCTCGCCCATTCCCACATGCCGATCCCGGCGGAGCAGTGTTTGATGGTGGCGTCCATCGACATCCACTGTGGCTGCGGCTGCTTGCCCGCGACGATCACGTTGATGCGGCTCCAGCTGCGCAGGCAATGATCCATGACGAACAGAAGGGAGTTGCCGTCGGGCGGCAGATAGACGCGTACGATCTCAGCCTTCTTGTTGCAGACATAGTCAATGAACCCCGGATCCTGGTGGCTGAAGCCGTTGTGATCCTGGCGCCAGACGTGTGAGGTGAGGAGATAGTTGAGCGAGGGAATGGGACGTCGCCAGGGGATTTCCCGGATCGTCTTCAGCCATTTGGCGTGCTGGTTGAGCATGGAATCGACGATATGGATGAAGGCTTCGTAGCAGGTGAAGACACCGTGCCGGCCGGTGAGCAGATAGCCTTCGAGCCATCCCTGGCAGGTATGCTCCGACAGGATCTCCATGGCCCTGCCGTCGGGTGCCAGATGGTCGTCATAGGGCAGGTGTTCGGCGTTCCAGGCCCGGTCGGTCGCCTCGAAGATGTGCGACAGGCGGTTCGATGCGATCTCATCGGGCCCGAAGACGCGGAAGTTCCGGCTTGCGGCGCTCGCCCTGAGGATGTCGCGCAGGAAGGCCGCCATCACGGCGGTTGCCTGGGCGGTTGGCTTCCCGGGGGCCTCGACTTCGACTGCGTACTGGCGGAAATCGGGCAGGTCGAGCGGGCGCATCGGCAGTGTGCCATTGGCGTGGGGATTGGCGCTCATGCGTCGATCGCCGGATGGCGCGAGTGCCGCGATCTCGGGCTTCAACGCCCCGTCGTCAAACAGCTCCTCCGGCCGGTAGCTCTTCATCCATTGTTCGAGGAGTTTCACATGGCCGGGCTTGGCCATGTCGGCGATCGGTACTTGGTGTGAGCGCCAAAAGCCCTCCGTGCGCAACCCATCCACCTCTTTTGGGCCGGTCCAGCCCTTGGGCGTCTTGAGGATGATCATGGGCCAGCGCGGACGCTCCTTCAGCCGGCCCGCGCGGGCCTCCTGCTGGAGGAGATGGATCTTGTCGAGGACCTTGTCGACTGTCGTGGCCATGAGCTGGTGCACCACCTTCGGATCGTCGCCCTCGACGACATGCGGTTCGTGGCCATAGCCCAGCATCAGGTTGCAGAGCTCGTCGAGGCCGATGCGGGCGAGGATGGTCGGGTTGGCGATCTTGTAGCCGTTCAGATGCAGGATCGGCAGCACCGCACCGTCGGTTGCCGGATCGAGGAACTTGTTGGAGTGCCACGACGTGGCAAGCGGTCCGGTCTCCGCCTCGCCGTCGCCCACCACGCAGCTCGCGATCAGGCCGGGATTGTCGAACACCGCGCCATAGGCATGCGACAGCGAGTAGCCGAGCTCGCCACCTTCATGCATCGATCCGGGTGTCTCGGGTGCGGCGTGACTCGGGATGCCGCCCGGGAAGCTGAACTGCTTGAACAGGCGCTGCATCCCTGCTTCCGTTTGCGGCACGTGGGGATAGATCTCGCTGTAGGTGCCTTCAAGCCAGGCATTTGCGACCACGCCCGGGCCGCCATGGCCTGGCCCGGCGATGTAGATCATGTCGAGCTGCCGCGCCTTGATCGCGCGATTGAGATGCACGTAGACGAAGTTGAGGCCGGGAGTCGTGCCCCAGTGGCCGAGCAGTCGCGGCTTGATATCCTTGAGTTCGAGCGGTCGCTTCAGGAGCGGATTGTCCAACAGGTAGATCTGGCCGACCGACAGGTAGTTGGCGGCGCGCCACCAGGCATCGATCAGCTCGAGTTCGCGGGATGACAGGGGCGCATCGGTCGGTGGCGCGGCCTTGGACATGGCGGTCTCCTTCAGCTGTCGAGCACAGTAAGAGTGTGACGGGCGATCATCAGGTTCTCGTCGGTCGGGATCACCCAGGCCGAGGTCCGTGAGCCGGCAGCCGAGATCCGCGGTCCATGGACGGTGTTGGCGCCCTCGTCGAGGGCAATCCCGAGCCATCGCGCGTCGTGGCAGACCCGGGCCCGGATCGTCGCGGAATTTTCGCCGATGCCTCCGGTGAAGACCAGTGCATCGAGCCCGCCAAGGGCGGCAGCAAGTGAGCCCAACTCGCGACCGATGCGATAGACAAACAGCTCGACCGCCTCCCGCGCGGCAATCGAATCGCTGGCCAACAAGGTGCGCATGTCGCTGGACAGTCCGGAGACGCCCAGCAATCCGGAACGTTCGTAAAGGAGATGCTCGATCTCTCCGGCATCCAACGCCTCGCTCCGCATGAGGTAGAGAAGGGCGCCCGGATCGATGGTGCCGCAGCGCGTGCCCATCACCAGGCCGTCGAGCGCCGTCAGGCCCATGGTCGTGGCGATGCTGCGTCCATTGTCTATCGCACACATGGAGGCGCCATTGCCGAGATGCGCCACGACCACCTTTGACCGCACAAGATCTGGAGCGACCGCAGACAGCGCCGATACGATGTATTCGTAGGAAAGACCGTGAAAGCCGTAGCGGCGCAGACCTTTCTCCGTGAATGCGCGCGGCAGGGCGAAGCGGGCGGCGACCGCGGGCTGCGTCGCGTGGAAGGCGGTATCGAAGCAGGCGACCTGGCGCACCTTCGGCATTGCGGCCTGCATGGCGCGGATGCCCGCCAGATTGTGCGGCTGATGGAGCGGTGCCAGCGGCACCAGCTTCTCGAGCTCGGCGATGACCACTTGGTCGATCAGCACCGGGCGATGGAACGTCGCGCCGCCATGGACAATGCGATGGCCCACTCCGTCGAAAGCGCTGTCGCCCCTGAAATGGGTCTTGAGCCAGCCATGGATCGCCGCAATAGCATGATCGTGATCCTGACCGTTGATCGGTTGGGCGACGAGAGTTGACCCTTTCGCGTCGACTGCCTTCAGCTTTGCCGCGGTCCCGATATCCTCCACCTCGCCGTGAGTATCGGCGCGCAGCGATCTGTCGGCTTCAACCCCGAAAACCGAGAACTTCACACTCGACGATCCGGCATTGAGGACGAGGATCGCCTTGTGCACGGTTCATGGCCTCTCGTTGGTGTGTCGCTGGCTTTGGGCGGCGACCGTCAACTCAGGTGACGGGCCAATGTTCCATTTCCAGCCAAACGGTCGCGATGATGGCCCGGCTTGGTTTGGGTTGCACTGAGGAGATTCAAGATATTGGGCGGCAGGAATATGCAGATACTATGTGTGCCACGACCTTGTGACCGATTCGAGACGGCGGTGGTTTCTGCTTTCGCAGAGGCGAAAATTTCCTAGGGTCAGCGGGCGATTGGAGCCGATGATGCCTGACGGTCTGCACTTCGACCTTGCCGAAAAGCGACTCGTAACGACCGAAGCGCAGTCTCCGGCCGCCTACTCGACGCCGCGACATCGTCCGCACAACCGTCTGTGGCGTTGGACGCTGCGGCTTGCCTTGCCGACGCTGGCGTTCCTCAGCGGGCTCGCTCTCTATTGGATCTGGTTCGACCAGGCCTATGGCGGCACGGAGTGGACAACGATTATCGTCGGCTTGCCGCTCGCGGTCGAGGCGGCGGCTGTGACGCTCTGGTCCATCAGCGCCTGGTCCTCGAACGACCTGGTGTAGGGGCCGCGACAAGACAAAGGGCCCGACGATCGCTCGCCGAGCCCCTGTCTGATTGGTGGAGCCAAGGGGGATCGAACCCCTGACCTCTACAATGCCATTGTAGCGCTCTCCCAGCTGAGCTATGGCCCCGAAACCTGATGCTGGCGGCAGCGAGGTATAGTTCGCGCCTGCTTCACTGGCAACCGCGTCGCAATCAGCGATCGCCCTCGCCCTTGTCGTCCTCGACCTCGACCTCGATGTCCTCGGCCTCGTCGGCAAGATCGTCGGTATCCTCCAGCGCCTCGTCATCCGCGTCCAGGGCGGCATCGTCATCAATCGCCGCCTCCTCCAGCTTCTTGTTCTTGGCGGCGGCGGCCTTGGCTGCTGCTGCTGCGGCAGCCGCTGCGGCAGCAGCCGTCGTGGCGGCCGCTGCGCGTCCGCGCCGCACCTTCACGAAGTCTTCGCGATCATGTTCCCGACCACACTTGGGGCACTTGATCGGGCTCTTGTTCAGGTCGTAGAAGCGCGCTGCACAGTTCTGGCAGGTTCGCTTGATGCCCCAGGACGGCTTGACCACGCTGAAATCTCCCGGAAATTCCGCTGCACAGGGCCCTTCGCCCGCGAGGGACGGCGTATGTCATGCGTCTTTCACCCTGTCAAAACCAAATTCTGGCATGGTACGAGAGCGCCGCGCCGCATTCCGGCCTCGCTTTCAGGAGCCCGTCCTGTCCATTCCCGCTGCTCCATCCAGACTGGTCGCCCATCCGGTTGCGCGCCTTGAAGGCCGCGTGCGGGCGCCAGGCGACAAATCGGTATCGCACCGCGCGCTCATGTTCGGCGCCTTGGCGCTCGGCGAGACCGTGATCACCGGCCTGCTGCAAGGTGAGGACGTCCTGTGCACGGCGGCGGCGTTGCGGGCCCTGGGGGCGCAGATCAGCCGCGAGCAGGATGTCTGGCGAGTCCGTGGCTTCGGCGTCGGCGGCGGTCGCGAGCCGCAGGATGTGCTCGACCTCGGCAATTCCGGCACGTCGGCACGTCTTCTCTCGGGCATCCTCGCGAGCCATCCCTTCACGAGCTTCATGACCGGCGATGGCTCGCTGCGGCGCCGGCCGATGCAGCGCGTGATCGAGCCGCTGTCGCGCATGGGAGCCCGTTTCCAGGCGCGCCAGGGCGAGCGGATGCCGCTCGCCATCGTCGGCACCGACGAGATGGTTCCGATCGAATACGAATTGCCGGTCGCCTCGGCGCAGGTGAAGAGCTGCATCCTGCTCGCCGGCCTCAACACGGCGGGCGAGACGACCGTGATTGAGCCCCTGGCCACGCGCGACCATACCGAGCGCATGCTGCGCCATTTCGGCGCCGAGATCCGCGTTGCTCCAGTCGAGGGAGCGACCGGCAAGCGCATCACCGTGGTCGGCTGGCCCGAGCTCAAGGCACGCGATATCGCCGTGCCGGGCGATCCCTCGTCAGCCGCCTTCGCCGTCGTGGCCGCCTGCATTCGGCCAGGCAGCGACGTCGTGGTCGAGAATGTCGGTCTCAACCCATTGCGGGCCGGCCTCTATACGACCCTCAAGGAAATGGGTGCCAACCTCACCTTCCAGAACGAGCGCGAGGTCGGTGGCGAGCCGGTGGCCGATCTGCGTGTGCGGGGCGGCGGCCTGAAGGGGGTCGAAGTGCCGGCCAAGCGCGCGCCCTCGATGATCGACGAATATCCGATCCTTGCCGTGGCCGCGTCCTATGCCGAAGGCACAACCCATATGCAGGGCCTGGCTGAATTGCGGGCCAAGGAGAGCGATCGGTTGGCGAGCGTGGCCGCCGGCCTCGACGCCAATGGCGTGAAATACGAAATGGGTCCGGAGTCGCTCACGATCCACGGCACCGGCGGGGCGCCGGCCGGCGGGGGGGTGGTGAAGACGCATCTCGATCACCGCATCGCCATGTCCTTTCTGGTGATGGGACTGGGGACCGGCGCTCCCGTCGCCATCGACGACGGCGCGCCGATCGAAACGTCCTTTCCTGGTTTCGCCGCACTGATGAACGGCCTCGGCGCGAAGATCGAGGCGGCGTGACCGAGCGATTGGTCATCGCGATCGACGGCCCGTCGGCGTCCGGCAAGGGAACCCTGGCCAAGCGCCTGGCCGCGCATTTCGGCCTGCCCCATCTCGACACCGGCCTTCTTTATCGCGCCGTGGGCTGGATCTCGGCCCGGACCGGCCGGTCGCCGGTCGAGGTCGCGCGATGCCTGACGGCGTCGGATCTGAGCAATCCCGAGCTGCGCGGCGACGAGGCGGGACAAGCCGGCTCCAGAGTGGCCGCGATTCCGGAAGTCCGCACCAACCTCTTGAACTTGCAGAGGGAATTCTCATCTCAGGCGATTGGTGCGGTGCTCGATGGACGTGATATCGGGACGGTGATCTGCCCCGACGCGCCGGTGAAGCTGTTCGTGACCGCAAGTATCGAATCTCGCGCCGAGCGGCGGTTCCAGGAGTTGCACGGACGAGGGGTGGACACTATAAAGCCGCGCGTTCTTGCCGAGATGGCAGAGCGGGACCGTCGCGACAGCGAACGGGCGGCTGCCCCCCTTAAAGCCGCGCCCGATGCTTGGCTTCTCGATACCAGCGACATGGATGCCGATGCGGCCTTTGCCGCCGCCTTGGCATTTATCGAGCGCAAGGGCTTTCGATCTTCCGGACCATAAGTCGCCGCCGGCAGATCAGAAGACAGTGAGCGGTGACTGGCGAACGGATCCCGGATCCGGACGTCGGAGTTTCAAGGCATTGGATCCGCCGGATCAACCGGTTGGCCGACGGGCGGCAGCGTTTCGCCCGGGATCGAGGAAGGAAGAGGTATTGGATGGCTAAGGGCAGCGCCCTGCGCAATAAATCCGCGAACGACGCCGCTAGTGCGGAGTTCGCTGCACTTCTCGATGAATCGCTGGGCGGTTCGTCGAGTTTCGAAGGCACGGTGGTCAAGGGGATCGTCGTGCGCATCGCCAATGATTTTGTCGTCGTCGACGTCGGCCTGAAGTCGGAAGGCCGCGTTCCCTTGCGCGAGTTCGCCAATGGTGGCGTCTCGGCCGAGGTGAAGGAAGGCGACATCGTCGACATCTTCGTCGACCGCATGGAGAACAAGGAAGGCGAGGCGGTCCTGTCGCGCGACAAGGCTCGCCGCGAGGAAGCGTGGACGCTGCTCGAGAAGGCGTTCAACGACCAGGAGCGTGTCATGGGCACGATCTTCGGTCGGGTGAAGGGCGGCTTCACGGTCGACCTCTCCGGCGCCGTGGCCTTCCTGCCGGGCAGCCAGGTCGATGTGCGGCCGGTCCGTGATGTCGGCCCGCTGATGGGCCAGGCCCAGCAGTTTGCCATCCTCAAGATGGACCGCCGCCGCGGTAACATCGTCGTGTCGCGCCGCGCCGTGATGGAGGAGACCCGCGCCGAAGACCGTACCCGCCTGATGGGTGCGCTGTCGGAAGGCCAGGTGCTCGACGGTGTGGTCAAGAACATCACCGACTACGGCGCGTTCGTGGATCTGGGCGGCGTCGACGGCCTCCTGCACGTCACCGATATCGCGTGGAAGCGCATCAACCATCCGTCGGAAGCCCTCACCATCGGCCAGCAGGTCAAGGTGCAGGTGATCCGCTTCAATCCCGAGACGCAGCGCATCTCGCTCGGCATGAAGCAGTTGATGAGCGATCCGTGGGATGGCGCTGGCGCCAAGTACCCGGTCGGCCTCAAGCTCAAGGGCCGGGTCACCAACATCACCGACTACGGCGCCTTCGTGGAACTGGAGCCGGGCGTCGAGGGGCTGGTCCATGTCTCGGAAATGAGCTGGACCAAGAAGAACGTGCATCCGGGCAAGATCGTCTCGACCTCGCAGGAGGTCGAAGTGATGGTGCTCGACGTCGACATGTCCAAGCGCCGGATCTCGCTTGGCCTCAAGCAGTGCATGGCCAACCCGTGGGAGAGCTTCGCCGAGAACTATCCTGCCGGGACGGAGATCGACGGCGAGGTCCGCAATATCACCGAGTTCGGCCTGTTCGTCGGCCTGCCGGGCGATATCGACGGCATGGTGCATCTCAGCGACCTGTCGTGGGACAAGGCCGGCGACGAGGCAATCCGCGACTACAAGAAAGGCGACAACGTCAAGGTCAAGGTGCTGGACGTCGACGTCGACAAGGAACGCATCTCGCTCGGCATCAAGCAGCTGGCCAATGACCCCTTCGAGAAGGTGGGTTCGGTCGCGAAGAAGGGCGACGTGGTCACCGTCATTGTGGCGGGCATTCAGGACAATGGCATCGACGTCACGGTGCAGGACGGCATCCCGGGCTTCATCCGCAAGTCGGAGCTGTCCCGCGACCGCTCCGAGCAACGCCCCGACCGCTATGCGATCGGCGACAAGCTCGATGCCAAGATCACCAATATCGACAAGACCTCGCGTCGCGTCGTGCTGTCGGTCAAGGCGCGCGAGCTCGACGAAGAGAAGAAGGCGATGGCCGATTTCGGCTCGTCCGACTCGGGTGCGAGCCTCGGCGACATCCTGGGCGCCGCCCTGAGCCGCGCCCAGAAGAAGGAAGAAGCCGAAGAGAAATGAACTTTCGCGCTGAGCGAAAGCAAAGGCCGGTCCTTTCGGGACCGGCCTTTTTCTTGGGCCGAGAACGCTTCGATTGCGCCCCGCGAGAGCTATTCGGGCGGTTTCCTTTTGCTTTCAATGGCTTACCTTGACCCTGCGGCGTTTTGCTCTATTATGACGCCAATGACGAAGTCGGAGTTGATCGCTCGCTTGGCGGCGCGAAATCCTCATCTCTATCAAAGGGATGTCGAGCGCATCGTTGCCACGGTCTTCGATGAAATCTCCAAAGCGCTGGCGCATGGCGACCGCGTTGAACTGCGGGGCTTTGGCGCCTTCTCCGTGAAGAAGCGCGATCCGCGCACCGGCCGCAATCCGCGCACCGGCGAGCAGGTTGCCGTGGCGTCCAAGCGGGTGCCGTATTTCAAGACCGGGAAGGACTTGCGCGACCGTCTCAACAAGGAGGCGGCACGGGCTGCGGGCTTTGCTGTGGCAGCCGACCCGGCTCCGCCGACCGACAACGAGAAATAGCGCCCCTCGCGTCGCCACGCTGCGTTGTGCCATTCTGGCGGCAGCATGAAGATCCTGTCCCGTGCCTTGTTCCTGCTGTTCGTCGTGCTGGGCGTGCTGATTGCCGTCAGCAACAGCGAGCGCGTGCCCCTGTCCCTTTGGCCATTCCCGTATAGTCTCCAGACGCCCCTCTATCTCCTGATGGTGGCGATGCTGCTGCTGGGAGTGCTGGCCGGGCTGGTGCTGGGCTGGTGGGCCGGACGTCGCCATCGTCGTCGCGCCCGCGAGCAGGGCAAGGAAGCGGCCCGTCTGGATCGCGAAGTGACGCGTCTGCGCGAGATGCTCGCCGAACGCACGGCATCGTCGGCCGATGCGCCGCCGCGAGACCAGAAGGCGATCGATCGCCAGGCGGCGCTGGTGGCACCCGACCTCGTGGCGCCGCCGCGCCGGCCTCTATCGTGAAAATTCTGCTGTGAAAATCCTGTCTGGCGCCGAGGTCGATGCGGCGATCGACGATATCGCCCTGGTCGACCGGCTCGAGGCGCTGTTTCAGGCGGGTTGCGAGATGCCGCCGCGCCATCATCACACGATCGCCGCTCCCAACGGTCCAGGCTCTGCCGATGCCACGCTGCTCCTGATGCCGGCCTGGACCGGGCAGGCCAGGAATGGCCGGCCAGCGCGAGTCGGCATCAAGCTGGTCACGGTCTTCCCTGATAACGGGCGGCGGTCGCTGCCCTCGATCTATGGCCAGTACCTGCTGCTCGATGGCGCGACCGGCGCGCCGCTGGCCATGCTCGATGGCACGATGCTCACCAAGCGCCGCACGGCCTGCGCCTCGGGCCTCGCCTCGCGCTATCTGTCGCGGCCGGACGCTTCTTCCCTGCTGATGATCGGGACAGGCGCGTTGGCGCCACACCTCATCCGCGTGCACGCCAAGATCCGGCCGCTCGTGCAGGTCGCGATCTGGGGACGCGATGCGGCCAAGGCCGAGCAGCTTGCCCGCGAACTCGCCGGGTCCTTGCCGGTGGCGCTCGGCCGGTCCATCGCCGTGAAGGCGGTGGCCGATCGGCGCTCGGCCGCCGCCGACGCCGACATCGTCTCCTGCGCCACGCTCTCGAAGGACCCCCTTGTCGAAGGCGACTGGCTGCGGGAAGGGCAGCATCTCGACTTGGTCGGCGCCTACACACCCGAGATGCGCGAAAGCGACGACACTGCCGTGCGGCGCGCCCGGATCTACGTCGATACCCGGGCCGGCGCCCTGAAGGAGGCCGGCGACATCGTGCGGCCGCTCGCAGCGGGTGTGATCCGCCAGGGTGATATCGTTGCCGACCTTTTCGAACTCTCCCGTGGCCAAAAGACCGGTCGGCCAGCCGGCGACCGGACCAGCGTCACCCTCTTCAAGTCGGTAGGGGCGGCGCTCGAGGATCTGGCGGCCGCGGAACTCGCCGTCGACGGCGGTTAGGCGGGCTCGATCAGCGCCCCCTCGGCTTTCAGGGCCGCGATCTCGGCCGTGCTCACGCCGGCTTCGGCGAGGACGGCGCATGAATCGGCACCCATCAGCGGCGCCATGGTGCGGATCGACGGCGGGGTTTTGCTCATCCGCATGGGCGGCTCGACCATCATGATCTCGCCCTCGCTGGGATGGGGGTATTTCCGGAAGAGTTGACGCCACACAAGATGCGGATCCTCGAACAGGTCGGCGAGGGTCGAGACCGGCGCGTTGGGGATCTGGGCCTCGTCGAGCAGGGCCACCCATTCGGCGGTGGTCTTGGTCGGGGCCAGGGCCTCGACCATGGCATACATGTCATTGATATGCAGGGACCGTGCGTTGAGGGTCGAGTAGCGCGGGTCCTTTAGCACCTCGGGTTTGCCGACAAGCTCGAAGAAATTCCGCCAATGCTTGTCGTTGTAGGGAAGAATCGCCATCCAGCCGTCCAGCGTTCGGAACGGCTTGCGCGTTCGGGCGAGCAGACGGGTATAGCCGACGTCGCCCTCGTCGCTGAAGGTACGGTCCCACAGATGCTCGATCATCAGCCAGGCGGCCATGGTCTCGAACATCGGCACCTCGACGAACTGGCCTTCTCCGGTGCGCTGACGGTGCATGAGGGCGGAGAGGGTCGAGAAGGCAAAGGTGAGCCCGACCGTCTTGTCGGCGAGAATGGTTGGCGGATAGCGCGGCGCGTCGTCGCCGGCCGCCCGGCCCATCAGGTCGGCAATGCCGAAGCGCGCCTGGATGGCATCGTCGTAGGCCGGCAGTTTTCCGTAAGGACCATCGGCTGAATATCCGTAGGCACCGACATAGACGATGTCGGGCCTGACCTTGCGAATGTCCGCATAGGTGAGGCCAAGACCCTCAATGGCTTGCGGTCGCAGCGCATGGACGAAGGCATCTGCTGTCTTCACGACTTCAAGCAAGGCCGCGCGCGCCTTTGCATTTTTGAGGTCGAGGCAGAGCGAACGCTTGTTGCGATTGACATAGAGATAGGTCGGACCCATGCCCGCTGTCCGCGCCGGCTTGCCGATATGACGCACCGCATCGCCCTCGGGTGCCTCGATCTTGATCACATCGGCGCCCTGGTCGGCCAACAGCATGGTTCCATACGGGCCGAGGATGACGTTGGTGAGATCGATGATTCGGATGCCGCTCAACGCACCGGCCATGATAGTCGTCCTTCACGGAAACAATGATGATGCAACAAGACTGCCATCGCTCTCGACCACCGTCATCGACTGTCGTCGTTCGTGTTCGCTCGGCGAATGCTGTGGGATAGCGCGCGTGCGGTGCGCTGCCCTTTGGCCGGCTGCGAGTCAAGCGGACTCAGATTCATCGTCGATGTGGAATGCGAAGCTGACCGTTGTGCGACGCGCCCAGTCGGTGTAGCGAAGGGGGCGAAGAGGCGGGGGGCGATGCGCAACGTCGCAAGAAAGCAGCAGGAGCCGAAGGCGGCATCGGGGCCGTTGACGCGGCCGTACCGCATCGAAGAGCAAGTCGGCTATCTGCTGCGTCGCGCACATCAACGTGCGAGTGCGATCTTCCAGGTGACCATCGGAGATCCCAACATCACGCCGACGCAATACTCGAGCATGGCGAAGCTGAACGAGTATCGCGAGCTGTCGCAGAATCTGCTCGGCCGACTCGTCGGCATGGACAAGGCGACGATGCAGGGAGTCGTCCGTCGGTTGAAGGAGCGCGGCCTCGTCGACTCGCGTCCCGATCCTGGTGACGCACGACGCACGTTGCTCAGCCTCACCACCGAAGGCCAGCGCACCGTGAACAAGCTGCTGCTGAATGGTCCTGCCGTATCACGCGAGACGTTGAAGCCGCTGAACCTCGCCGAGCAGCGTCAGCTCCTCGAACTTCTTTCCAGAATCGTTTGAGCACAGCCGAATCGTTTTGACTCCCGCAGACTCTGTGATCATCGTACGTACACGAACGATATGGGTGATTACCGCCAACCTGATCGCCTGGAAGAGGCGCTGGAGGCCCTGATCCGGCCCCATGCGGTGTTGGCTGGCGGGACCGATTTCTATCCTGCGCGGGTCGGCCGGACAGTCGAAGAAGACATCCTGGACATTAGTCGGATCAAGGGCTTACGCGGCATTTCCCGGAATGGCGCCGGCTGGCGGCTGGGGGCCACGACGACCTGGAGCGAGCTTCTGGCGGCTGACCTCCCGCCGTTGTTCGACGGGCTCAAGCAGGCGGCGCGCGAGGTCGGCGGCCGACAGATCCAGAATGCGGGAACGCTGGCCGGCAATCTCTGCAATGCCTCGCCTGCTGCCGACGGTGTGCCGCCATTGCTCGCGCTCGATGCAGAGGTCGAACTTGCGAGTCGAACGGGCGTGCGCCGCCTTGCACTGTCGAAGTTCATCGTCGGCAATCGCCGCACGCAATTGTCGCCCGGCGAGCTTCTGGTCGCGATCCATGTTCCGAAGCATGCAACTATTGCGCGTAGTTCTTTCCTGAAGCTCGGAGCGCGACGTTATCTGGTGATCTCGATCGTCATGGCGGCGGCTACGCTGGAGATTGCGGACGATCGCGTTGCCGCAGCGCGTGTCGCTGTCGGTGCATGCTCGGCCGTGGCGCAGCGCCTGCCGCTTCTCGAAGTCGCGCTCGTCGGTGCGCCGTTCGATTCACGTCTCGCCGAACGAGTCGAGCCGGTCCACCTGGCGCCGCTCGCCCCGATCGACGATGTGCGCGGCAGCGCCGCTTACCGGCTCGACGCGGCCGTTACAGTGTTGCGGCGGTTGTTGGCGGAGGTGGCGTCGTGAAGGTCGCCTTCACCCTGAACGACCAAAAGATGGATTGGTGTGGCTTGCCGGCAACACGGCTTGCCGCCGCCCTGCGCGACGATCTGGGCCTGACCGGCACCAAGGTCGGCTGCGACGCGGGCGACTGCGGCGCCTGCACGGTGCGCCTCGATGGCCGGCAGGTTTGTGCATGCCTGGTCGCGATGGGTCAGATGGCGGGTCGCACGGTCGAGACCGTCGAGGGGCTCGCAGCGAAGGACGGCCGGCTCGCCGCGCTGCAGGAGTCTTTTTTGACGTATGGCGCGGCGCAATGCGGCATCTGCACGCCGGGCATGTTGATGGCGGCGCATGACCTCCTCAGTCGACAGCCGCGGCCTGAACGCGCCGCAGTCGAGGAGGCATTGGGCGGTGTGCTCTGCCGCTGTACCGGCTACAGCAAGATCGTCGAGGCCGTATTGGCTGTGGGCGCGTCGAAACCGGCTGTCATTCCCGAAGCCGGCGGAGCGGTGGGCGCGCGGGTGCCGCGTGTGGATGGCGTGGCCAAAATCACCGGCCGGGATCTGTTCGGCGCCGATGTCATGCCGGCCGACACGCTTTGGATCCGGGTGGTGCGCTCGCCCCACGCCCGGGCGCGTTTCACGGTCGGGGATCTGGCACCGTTGCGGGCCCGGCTCGCAGCAGTGCTCACGGCGGACGATATCCCCTTCAACGGCTATGGCATCTACCCCGACGTCAAGGATCAGCCGGTCTTGGCGGCAGGCCAGGTACGGTATCGCGGGGAGGCCGTGCTGGCTTTGGTCGGTGAGCGGACGGCTGTGCTTGCCGTTCGAGACGAGGATGTGCCTATTGCCTGGGCACCGGAACCACCCCTGCTCGGAATCGATGCCGCGACCGTGCCGCAGGCGCCATTGGTCCAGGCCGACAAGCCCCGAAATCTGTTGCTCGATGGCGGCGTTCGGCGCGGTGACCCCGCGGGGGCCTTTGCCCGCTGTACCGCGGTAGCCGAAGGCATGTTCGAGACCTCGTTCGTCGAGCATGCCTATATCGAGCCGGAGGCGGGTTGGGCGCGTCGGGTGGGCGATCGCATCGAAATCCACGCCACGACCCAGACTCCTTATATGGACCGAGACGAGATCGCGAACGTCATGCGGCTTTCGCCGGAGGCGGTGCGGATCGTGCCGACAGCCTGTGGCGGCGGTTTCGGCGGCAAGCTCGATCTTTCCGTCCAGCCCCTGATCGCGGTCGCCGCCTGGCAGCTCGGCTGTCCGGTCGCACTCGTCTACACCCGGCCGGAGAGCATGGCTGCTTCGACCAAGCGGCACCCGGCGCGCGTCAGGGCAAAGTTCGGCTGCGATGCGGAGGGCCGGCTGCTTGCCTGCGATGTGACGGCGACCTTCGATACCGGCGCTTATGCCTCGTGGGGGCCCACGGTCGCCAACCGCGTGCCGGTCCATGCCATGGGGCCTTATGCCATGCCCAATGTGCGTACCTGGGGTGAAGCGTTCTTCACCAACGGTCCGCCGGCGGGGGCTTTTCGCGGCTTTGGCGTGCCGCAGGCGGCGATCGCCCATGAAGCGATGATGGACGAGCTGGCCGACCGGCTCGGGATCGACCGGCTGGAGTTCCGGCATCGCAACGCGCTGCGGGTGGGCGACACGACCGCGACGGGACAAAAGCTCGATCACTCGGCCGGACTGCCGCAATGCCTCGATGCCCTGCGGCCGCATTGGCGCAAGGCGCATGAGGAAGTGTCGGCTTTCAACGCCAAAGATGGACCCAGGCGGCGCGGCGTCGGCATTGGCTGCATGTGGTACGGCATCGGCAATACCTCGATGTCGAACCCGTCGCGTATGCGCGTGGGCCTCTCCGTCGACGGCGTGCTCACCCTCTATAACGGTGCGCTCGACATCGGCCAGGGTAGCAATACGATCATGACCCAGATCGTGGCCGATGCGGTGGGATTGCCCGCCGGGCAATTCGCGCTGGTGTCCGGCGATACCGATCTCACAGCCGACGCCGGCAAGACCTCGGCCTCGCGCCAGACCTTCGTCTCGGGCCGCGCGGCCGAAGCGGCGGGTCGGGATCTTCGCCGGCAAATCCTGCGGCTCGCCAACGCCGGCGCCGACGCCCGATTGTCGCTTGAAGGGACTGTATTGACGGTCCGCGACGGCACTGAGACCCATAGCCTCGACCTTGCCAAGGTCGGCCCGCTGATGGGCGAAGGGACCTTCGACCCGCCGACCACGCCGCTCGATGCCGATGGTCAGGGGATACCCTACGCCACCTATGCCTTCGCAGCCCAGATGGCGACGGTCGAAGTCGATATCGAACTGGGCACGGTGAAAGTGCTGCATATCGTCGCCGCTCACGATGTCGGCAAGGCGATCAATCCAACCTTGGTCGAAGGCCAGATCGAAGGCGGCATTGCCCAGGGGCTGGGGCTGGCGCTGATGGAGGAATATCTTCCTGGCCGAACCGAGAACCTGCACGACTATCTGATCCCGACGGTGGGCGATGTGCCCGAGATCGAGTGCCTGCTGATCGAGGATCGCGAACCGCTGGGACCATCGGGCGCCAAGGGCGTGGGCGAGCCGGGGCTGGTGCCGACTGCGCCGGCCATCCTGGGCGCCGTGCACCACGCGACCGGCGTGCGGGCGCATCGCGTGCCGCTGCTGCCGCACCGGCTTCGCGAGGCGATCCTTGCAGGGAAAGGACGCAAGGCATGAGCGACGAGCTTGCGCTCACCGAAGCCGAGCAGAAGGCGGGCATCATCCGCTGCGACGCCTGCCCGGTGCTGTGCCGCATCCGCCCCGGCCGGGCCGGTGCCTGCGATCGCTATGCCAACGAAGATGGCAAGCTGGTGCGGGTCGACCCGCTCGTGCTGCTGGCCAAGCCCGACCTGGCGCGGGTGGCTTTCATCGAGGGCAGCGGCAACTGGGCCGGCGAGCTCGGCAAGGGGGAGGGCGCGTTCGTGACGGGCATCGGCGCCACCACGACCTACCCCGACTACAAGCCGGCGCCCTTCATCGTCTCGTCCAGGTACGAAGGCGTCGACATGGTCACGGTCGTGACCGAGGGCATCTTCAGCTACTGCGGCGTCAAGGTGAAGATCGACACCGACCGCTATCTTGGCCCCGAGCAGGCGGCGGTCCGGGTGAGGGGCGAGGCCGTCGGCCATGTGACGACAGCCGAGTACGGTTCGCAGATGCTGTCGCTGGGCGGCGTCCATCACCTGACCGGCGGCAGCAAGAAAGAAGGTGTCGTCACCTGCGACGCCTTGCTGGCGCTGTGCAATCGCGAAGCCGTGGAGCTGGCCATCGACGGCGGCTCGACCGTGGTCGTGCAGTCGGGCCAGCCACCGATCGTGAACGGCCAGTGCGAGGAGCGCATGCGAGTGGGCTGCGGCTCGGCCGCCATCGGCATGTTCGCGCCGCAATGGAAGGACCATGCGGACGAGGTGATCGTGGTCGACGACCACATCACCGGCGTGCTGACCGAGCACCAGGGTGGCCGCTTCCTCGACATGAAACCGGCCGGCATCCGCGTACGTGGCCGCAAATCCACCCCCGGCCGCTATTTCCAGGTGGCCGAACCGGGATTGGGCTGGGGTGGCACAAACGTCAGCGATCCGCTGGAAATCATCGAGAAGATCGATGCCAAGCAGGCCTGGCCGGGCTTGCGCCTCCTGATGGTCTCGACGACGGGCGAGCAATCGGCCTGGTTCGAGCTCGACCGCGATCTCAAACCCCAGCCCAAGGATATGCCGGAGCCGGTGCGGCGGGTCGTTGACCGGGTGGCCGAGAATTGCGAACCGGCCCTTTGCACCGTGCTTTTCATGGCAGGCGCCGGCGGCTCGCTGCGGGCAGGGGTCACCGAGAATCCGGTGCGGCTGACGCGCTCGGTCCGCCAGACCCTCACCAAGGTGACGCTGGGCGGCGTTCCGGCCTATGTCTGGCCGGGCGGCGGCATCACGCTGATGGTCGATGTCGCGGGCATGCCCGAAAAATCGTTCGGCTACGTGCCGACGCCGGCGCTGGTGGCGCCCATCGAGTTCACACTGCGGGCGGACGACTATGCGGCGCTGGGCGGTTACGCCTCGCGTGCTGTCACACTGGAAGACGTGCTGCGCGGCCAGCGCGTGCGCATAGGGGACGGCAAGTGAACGGCGCCATCGCCGTGCGTCTGTCCGACGGCCGGCTGCACCTGCAGCACGGTCCGATCGACCTGATCATCGAGGCTTTCGGCGCCCCGGACGAGATCGAGAGCGCCTATCGGCAGGCGGCCGACCGCTTCGACGATATCCTGCCGACCCTGGTCGGCGAGTTGCCGATGCTGCGCCGCCAAGTTGGCGACGCCTATCCGCTGCTGCAGGGCCCGGTTGCGCGGCGCATGGTCGAGGCGGTGTGGCCGTATCGCGATATGTTCATCACCCCTATGGCGGCGGTGGCGGGCGCGGTGGCGGATGAGCTGCTGCAGGCGATGCATGCCGGCCGGTCTCTCGACAAGGCTTATGTCAACAACGGTGGCGATATCGCGATCCACCTCAGCCCAGGACAGAGCCTGCGGGCAGGCATTTTCGCCCGAGCGCTCGACGGTGCGGTCGAGTTCGCACACGGCCGGCCCGTGCGCGGCATCGCGACCTCGGGCTGGCGTGGCCGGTCTTTCTCGTTGGGTATCGCCGACAGCGCCACGATTTTGGCGGCGACGGCCGCTGCTGCCGATGCTGCCGCGACCGTGGTCGCCAACGCGGTGAACATCGATCACCCGGCAATCGAGCGCCGGCCGGCCCGCGAACTCGACCCCGACAGCGACCTGCTGGATTTGCCGGTGACGGTCTCCGTTGGGTCCTTGCCTCGGCCCTTGATCGACAAGGCTCTGGCGCAAGGGGCTGCCGAGGCGCACCGGCTGCGGCTCCGCGGTCTGATCGATAGTGCTGCCCTGTCCGTGCAGGGGCACTGGCGGATCGAGGCCGACCGGCGGGACGACAGGAAGGCAGTGCGATGAGCGGCGATCTGGTGAAGCTCCGGAAGTACGTCTCGACGGTCGAGGAAACGCATCACGATGGCGGGCCGGTGTTGAATCGGCCGGTGATCAAGGCCGTGGTGGGAGGCGTGATCGCCAATCCCTATGCCGGCCGGCATGTCGCCGACATCCAGCCGATGATGAAGGCGCTGGAGCCGCTGGCGGTCGATCTCACCGAGCGGGTGATGAAGCTTCTGAATGCCAGGGGCGCGGCGCTTGAAGCCTATGGCAAGGGGGTCATCGTCGGTATCGCGGGCGAACTGGAGCATGCCGCGCTCTGGCACCAGCCGTCGGGCTATGGCATCCGCCATGCCATGGGCGGCGCCAAGTCGATCGTGCCCTCCACCGTCAAGGTGGCGTCGGCCGGCACGCGCATCGACATTCCCCTGCATCATGTGACGGCGGCCTATGTGCGCAGCCATTTCGATGCTGTCGAGTTCTGCGTCCCCGACGGTCCCAAGCCGGATGAGATCGTGTTCATCGTCGCGGCCGCGATCGGTGGGCGACCGCATGCCCGCGTGGGCGGCCTGACGCCGGCCGAAATCAAGGTCGGAGACGGCCAGAGATGACGGCCAGCGAGGATGGCGGTGCGCCTCTTTCGCACGCCCCCGCTTGTCGCCAGCCGTCCGGCCTCGCTAGGCTCCGGTCCGGGAAGCTTCATCGCAAGAAGGAGGGGGATTTCATGCTCACCCGCAATCGTCTGTTGACGGCCGCTTCGGCGCTCGTGGCCCTGTCGTTCGTGGCGCCGGCCATGGCCCAGGAGCCGATCAAGCTGGGCGAGATCAACAGCTACAAGGTCTTTGCCGCCTTTCTCGACCCCTACAAGAAAGGCATGGAGCTTGCAGTCGAGGAGACCAATGCCGCAGGCGGCGTGCTCGGTCGCAAGATCGAAGTGGTGAGCCGCGATGACAACGGGAACCCGGCCGATGCCGTGCGTGCGGCCGAGGAGCTTTTGAGCCGCGAGAAGGTCGCCTTCCTGATCGGCACGTTCCCCTCCAATGTCGGCCTCGCGGTCGCCGACTTTGCCAAGCAGAAGAAGACGCTGTTCATCGCCGGCGAGCCGCTCACCGACAAGATCGTGTGGGATCAGGGCAACGCCTATACCTTCCGGCTGCGCCCCTCGACCTACATGCAGACGGCGATGCTTGTTCCCGAGGCGGCCAAGCTGCACAAGAAGCGCTGGGCGATCGTCTACCCGAACTACGAGTACGGCCAGTCGGCGACAGCGGCGTTCAAGAAACTCCTGAAGGAGAAGCAGCCCGATGTCGAATTCGTCGCCGAGCAGGCGACGCCGCTCGGCAAGATCGATGCCGGCGCGGTTGTCCAGGCGCTGGCCGATGCCAAGCCCGATGCGATCTTCTCGTCGCTGTTTGGCCCCGATCTCGCGAAGTTCGTGCGTGCCGGCAGCGAACGCGGCGTATTCAAGAACGTGGCCGTGTTCGACCTCCTGGGCGGGGAACCCGAATATCTCGATCCGCTGAAGGACGAGGCGCCGGTGGGCTGGTACGTGACCGGCTATCCCTGGCAGGATCTCAAGACGCCAGAGCACACCAAGTTCTTCAATGCCTACAAGGCGAAGTTCCACGACTATCCGCGCCTGGGCTCCATCGTCGGCTACTCGACGGTGATGTCGGCGGTGGCGGCGATCAAGAAGGCGGGTTCCCTCGACCAGGACAAGCTGGTGGCGGCGATGGCCAACCTGCAGGTCTCCACGCCGTTCGGTCCGGTGACGTTCCGCGCCATCGATCATCAGTCGACCATGGGGGCTTTCGTGGGCCGCATCGGCGTCCAGGACGGCAAAGGCATCATGACCGACTGGCGCTTCATCGATGGCAAGGATGCCCTGCCGAGCGACACCGACGTGAAGAAGATGCGGCCGGCCAATTGACATTGTCGGGGGCGTGCGGCTCCAGTCGCCCGTCATGCTTCTTGCAAGCTACGAAAACCGCGCCACTGGAGTGGCACGCCCCCAGCCTGACTTGACGTGACCTTTCCCTCCTTCTTCATCCAGCTCCTGAACGGGCTGACCGACGCCTCCTCGTTGTTCCTGGTGTCGGCCGGACTGTCGCTGATCTTCGGCGTCACGCGCATCGTCAACTTCGCCCACGGCTCGCTTTACATGCTGGGCCTCTACGTCGCCTACAGCCTGATCCAGGCGCTGGGGCGCTCGCCCTTCGGCTTCTGGACTGGCGTGATCCTGGCGGCGCTTGTGGTCGGCGTGGTCGGCGTGGTCATCGAGGTGCTGGTGTTGCGTCGAATCTATCGTGCGCCCGAGCTTTTCCAGTTGCTCGCAACGTTCGCCATTGTGCTCGTCGTCAAGGATGCAGCGCTCTATCTCTGGGGATCGGAAGATCTTGTGGGACCGCGCGCGCCCGGTCTCGCCATGGCCGTCGATATCCTGGGCAAGCGCATGCCGGCCTACGATCTGCTGTTGATCGCCATCGGTCCGGTCATGCTTGGGCTGCTATGGCTGTTGCTTCAGCGCACGCGCTGGGGTGCGCTGGTGCGGGCGGCGACCCAGGACCGCGAGATGGTGGGGGCGCTGGGTGTCGACCAGGCCAAGCTCTTCACGTCGGTCTTCTTCGTGGGCGCGATGCTGGCCGGGCTGGGCGGCGCGCTGCAGATCCCGCGCGAGCCCGCCAATCTCGACCTTGATCTCTCGGTGATCGCCGATGCCTTCGTCGTGACCGTGGTCGGCGGCCTGGGCAGCTTGCCGGGCGCGTTACTGGCGGCAATCCTGATCGGCGTGGCCAAGGCGATGTGCATCGGAGTCGGCACCGTCCGTCTGCCCGGCTTCGAAGTCGACTTCTCCAGGCTCGTTCTGGTGGTCGAGTTCGTGATCATGGGCGTGGTGCTGGTTCTGCGGCCCTACGGCCTGCTCGGGAAGCCGCCGGCCGTGGCCCGCGCTGCGGCCAGCGTGCCGCCGCCTCTCAGGTCACCCCGCTGGCAAACGGCGCTGGTCTGGATCGCCCTTCTTCTGGCCGCGCCATTGGTGAGCGACGACTATTTCGCGGCGCTCCTGATCGATATCGCCTGCTTCGCCCTGTTCGCCGTCAGCCTCCATTTCATCATGGGGCCGGCCGGGATGATCTCGTTCGGCCATGCCGCCTATTTTGGGCTCGGGGCCTATGCCGGGGCTGTGTTGTTGAAGCGTGCCGGCCTGCCGATGGAGGCGGCCTTCCTGCTGGCGCCGTTCGTCGCAGCCGCGTTCGCACTTCTCTATGGCTGGTTCTGCGTGCGCCTGAGCGGCGTCTACCTCGCCATGCTGACGCTCGCCTTCGCGCAGATCACCTGGTCGATCGTCTTTCAGTGGGATTCGCTGACATCCGGCAGCAACGGCATGATCGGTATCTGGCCGGCGGCCTGGCTCTCGGGCAAGACCGCCTATTACTACCTCGCGATCGTGTGTTGCGGGCTCGGGATCGCCTTTCTGTGGCGCGTTCTGTTCTCGCCCTTCGGCTACACCCTGCGCGCCGGCCGCGACTCGCCCCTGCGGGCCGAGGTGATCGGTATCAACGTCCGTGGCTTCCAATGGATGGCCTTCGTGCTGGCCGGAGCGATGGCGGGCGTCGCGGGGACGGTCTTCGCCTTCTCCAAGGGCAGCATCTCGCCCTCTGCGACGTCGATCTCGCAATCGACCGATGGCCTGGTGATGGTGCTGCTGGGCGGCGTCGAGACATTGACCGGTCCGGTGGTGGGGGCCGGTCTCTTCACTTGGCTGCGCGACGTGCTGGCGCGCGAGACCGACTATTGGCGCGCCGTCTTCGGCCTCATTATCCTGGCGATCGTCGTTCTGTTTCCGCAAGGCCTCGTTGGCGGCCTGAAGGCCTTGTTCGGCCGTTGGCAGGAACGCAACGCATGAGTCCTTCCGTTCTCGAGGTCGACGGCCTGCACAAGGCCTTTGGCGGCGTGCAGGCGGTGAAAGACGTCTCGTTCGCCCTCTCGGCCGGCGAACTCCTGGCGATGATCGGCCCCAATGGCGCGGGCAAGAGCACGTGCTTCAACATGTTGAATGGCCAGCTTGTACCGGACAGCGGCGTCGTGCGGCTGGACGGCCGCGATATCGTGGGCCTGAGCCCGCGCGCCATCTGGCGGTTGGGCGTGGGCCGCACGTTCCAGATCACCGCGACCTTCGCCTCGCTCAGCGTGCGCGAGAACGTGCAGATGGCGCTCTATTCGCATGCCGGGCAGCTTGGCCGCATGTTGGCGCGGTTCGGCACGGCAAAGAAGGAAGAGGCCGATTCATTGCTGGCGCAGGTCGGCATGCTCGACCAGGCAGAGCGGTCCTGCGGTGTGCTGGCCTATGGCGATCTGAAGCGGGTCGAGCTTGCGATGGCACTGGCCAATAGCCCGCGCCTTCTGCTGATGGACGAGCCGACCGCCGGCATGGCGCCCAGGGAGCGCGTGGCGTTGATGGAACTCACGGCACGCCTGGCGCGCGCGCAGAAGATCGCCATTCTGTTCACCGAGCACGACATGGATGTGGTGTTCGGCCAGGCCGACCACGTCATTGTCCTCGATCGCGGGCGCCTGATTGCCGGCGGCCGCCCGGAAGACGTGCGCAACAACGCCGACGTGCGCGCGGTCTATCTCGGAAGCATGCACTGATGCTGGCCGTGAAAGACATCCACGCCTATTACGGACGTGCGCATATCCTGCAGGGCGTGTCGCTCGAGGCGAAGGGGGGCGAGGTTGTCGCCTTGCTGGGCCGCAACGGCGCCGGCAAGTCGACCGCCATGAAGACGATCATGGGCCTCGTGCCGCCGGCGCGAGGCGAGGTGAGCTTCGGCGGCAGGCGCATCGACCGCCTGCCGCCGTACCGTATCGCGCGGCTGGGGCTGGGGTATGTGCCCGAGGAGCGGCGAATCTTCACCGATCTCACGGTGCTGGAGAATCTCTCGGTCGGCCGCCAGCCGGCACGGGCCGGTGCGCCGACCTGGACCGAAGACAGGTTGTTTGCGCTGTTCCCGAATCTTGGCCGCATGCGCGACCGTCTGGGCGGACGCATGTCGGGCGGCGAGCAGCAGATGCTCACCATCGCACGCACGTTGATGGGCAATCCTCGATGCGTGATGCTCGACGAACCGTCGGAAGGCCTGGCGCCGATCATCGTCGAGCAGATGGCGCGGTCGATCCACGCCTTGAAGGGCGAGGGCCTGTCGGTGCTGCTCTCGGAGCAGAACCTGCATTTCTGCCAAGTGGTCGCCGACCGGGTCTACATCATTGAAAAGGGCCAGATCCGCTTCGGCGGCACGATGGCCGAACTCGCGGCAGACGCAGCCCTTCGTGAACAGTATCTTTCGGTTTGACCCACATGTCCTCGTCCAGAACCTCCTTCACGGTCGGCATCGATGTCGGCGGCACCTTTACCGATCTGCTTGCCGTCGATTCGACATCGGGTGCGGTAAAGTTGGCCAAAGTGTCGACCACCATCGACAACCAGGCGATCGGCTTCATGGCGGCGCTGCAATCCGCCGGCGCAGATCCGGCCGATTTGCGGGCCGTCGTGCACGGCACGACCACCACCACCAACGCCTTGCTCGAACGCAAGATCGCCCGCGTCGGGTTGATCACGACCAAAGGCTTCCGCGACGTGCTGGAGCTTGGCCGGCGGACCCGGCCGCAGCCCTATGGCCTTCGTGGCACCTTCCATCCGCTGATCGAGCGCGAGCGGCGGCTCGAAGTTCCCGAACGCATGGACGCCGACGGCAAGGTGCTGGTGCCGCTCGACGAGGCGGCCGTTGCCGAGGCGGCGAAAAAGCTCCTGGCCGCGGGCTGCGAAGCGATCGTGATCCACTTCCTGCACAGCTACATCAATCCCGCGCACGAACGGCGGGCGGCGGAGATCGTGCGCGGCTTGTGGCCCAACGCCTATGTCACGGCGGGCCATGCGATCCTGTCGGAGTACCGCGAGTTCGAGCGTGGCGTGACCGCGGCGGTGAACGCTTCGGTCCAGCCTGTGCTCGACCGCTACCTCTCGCGCCTGCGCACGGAGCTGGCCGCCAAGGGCTTCGACCGCGATATCCTGGTGATGCAGGGCAATGGCGGCACGATCTCCTCGCAGCTCATCGCCAGGTCGGCCGTGAACACGGTGATGTCCGGACCGGCTTCGGGCGTAATGGCTGCCGCCTATACAGGCCGCATGTCCGGCCAGCCCAACCTCATCACCTACGACATGGGCGGCACTTCGACCGATGTCGGGTTGATCGAGGATGCCGTGCCGCAGGTTTCGGGCGAGCTCGAGCTCGAATACGCGATGCCCATCCATGTGCCCATGGTCGACGTGCACACGATCGGTGCCGGTGGCGGCTCGATCGCTTCGGTCGATGTGGCCGGGATGCTGCGCGTCGGACCGGAGAGCGCGGGCGCCCGGCCGGGTCCGATCTGCTACGGCCGCGGCGGCGGCGAGCCGACGATCACGGACGCCAACCTGGTCCTCGGCCGGCTCAATCCCGATCACCTGCTGGGCGTCGACCGTCCGGTGACGCTCGATCACGTACGGCAGGTGATCGAGCAGAAGGTGGGACGCCGGCTCGGCCTCGATGCCGAGGCGGCGGCAGCGGCCATCCTGAGGATCGCCAACGACCGCATGGCCGGCGCCATCCGCCTCGTGTCGCTCTCGCGCGGTCACGATCCGCGTGACTTTGCGCTCTTCGCCTTCGGCGGCGCGGGCCCGCTGCATGCGAGCGCTCTTGCGCGCGAGCTTGCCATCCCGACCGTGCTGGTGCCGGTGCGGCCGGGCATCACCAATGCACTGGGCTGCGTCGTGGCCGACCTGCGCCACGATTTCGTGCGCACGGTGAACAAGCCGTTGTCGGCGATCGACGATGCCGCGATCGCCGGCATCTATGCCGAACAGACGCGGGACGGCGAAGCGACCATCAAGCGCGAGAACGTGCCGATCCAGGAGCTGCGGGCGATCCACAGCGCCGACATGCAGTTCCAGGGGCAGAGCCATATCCTGTCGGTCGCGATCGACCGGCCCGATCTCGGCGTCGAAGGCCTGCACAAGGCTTTCGCTGCCGCCTACTGGCGCCGCTTCGGCATCGAGCTCAGCGAGATTCCGCCGGTGCTGGTGAACCTGCACACGGCGGTGATCGGCGTGCGCCCGCATATCGATCTTGCGATGCTGGCGGCCTCGGAGCGAGCGCCAACCTTGGAAGCGGCGCAGATCGGCGAACGCCGCGTCTGGTTCAGCGACGGCTGGCGCCAGACGCCGATCTACGCTCGCGACAGGCTGCCGCGCGACGCGGCCTTCGAGGGACCGGCGATCCTCGAGCAGCTCGACTGCACCACCGTCGTCGAACCAGGCGACGCGGTGCGGCAGGACAAGCTCGGCAATCTCCTGATCACGGTCCGTGTGTAGCGGCGACGCCCGATTCCTGGCGATTGCGAGACGGAGCCCGGTGGTTTCCGCCGTCCTCGAAAAGTGGCCGATGATCGGGTTGCCGGACTGCTGGCTCGCCACGGGCGTGCTGGCACGGTCTGGAACGCTTCTTCTGGCTTGCAGCCCGATCACGGCATCTCGGATGTCGATCTCGTCTATTTCGATGCGGCCGACCTCTCAGAGCAGGCGGAAGAAAGGCATTCGATCCGGATTCGAGCCCTGTTCTCCGACATTCCAGTGCGGATCGACGTCAAGAACGAGGCGCGTGTCCATTTGTGGTACGCGGCGAAGTTCGGCAATGCCATCGAACCTTATCGTTCGTCGGAAGACGCGATCGCGACATTTCTCACCACCTCTACCGCTGTTGGCGTCCAGGTCAGAAACGGGGATCTTCGCACCTTCGCACCTTTCGGGTTGGCCGACTTGCTCGACTTGACCGTCAGAGCGAACAAGAAGCAGATCACGCGAGCGGTGTATGAGGCGAAGGTCAAGCGGTGGCTTGCGGCTTGGCCTGAACTGCGGGTGGTCCCCTGGGACCACGGGGCCTGACAAACCGCTCGACCCCTATGCAGAGGATTCGTCACGCTGCGACGACGAGCGGCGAGGCGAGCTGACGGATGGACTTCACCATCGCCATGGCGACCAGCTTGCCGGTCTTGCGATTCTCTTCGCTGATGGCGACGTCTTCGCGGAAGGCGAAGCGGCCGAATGCGCCTGCAGCTTCGAGTTCGACGATGTGGGTGTCGATCGTGGGATCGGCCACGATCACCAGCCGCGTCCGGTCGAGGCCAAGGCCCGCGATCGCCACAGCGGCCGAGATGTTGACGTTCTGGGGGTAGAGCCGTGCCCCGTCGCGAACCGGGCCGTCGAACACGACGTGCGGCTTCTTGAGCGCATCGAGATCGATCAGCCTCTCGGCAACGGTGCCTTTCCAGGCCGAGGGATCCTTGCGCACCGTTACAGTGACGTTCTCCAGGCCGCCAACGGCGGCGCTGCTCAGGATGTCGAGCGCGCCGATGCCGGCCGAGGGCAGGATCAAACGGCGGGAGTTTGCCTTGGCGGTGGCCAGCAGGCGGTCGAACAAGGCGGTATCGGTGAAGGCGCCGACCGAGGTCACGAGAAAATCCGCACCGCCTTCCAGCACACGCCGGCCATGGATGCGGACCGCTTCATGGCCGGCGCACTCGGCCACGGCGTCGAAGCGGTGAGCGAAGAACCGGTCGGGCTCGTGGGTCAGGCGATCGTCGTTGCGCGGCCGCTTGACCAGCACGGACACCAGTTCGATATCGTCGAGGCGAGCGGCTTCGACATGCTTGCCGATGGCGCCGTAGCCGATCAGGCCGAGCCTCACCGTCACGACAAGCGCTGCTCCACCCACCGTGCGCCGGCGATGAGCTGGTCGTCGCTGCGCAGGGGGCCGACGAGCTGCAACGACAACGGCAGGCCGAACGCGCCCGTATTGAAGGGCAGGGCGATGCACGGCGTGCCCAGCAGGGTCCAGAAGCGGTTGAACATCGGGTCGCCGGTGCTGCCGAGGCCCGCCGGAGCCTCGCCCTTGGCCGCCGGCGTCAACAAAAAGTCGAAACGTTCCCAGGCTTGGGCCAGATCATTGAGAGCACGCCGTTTGCGCTTCTTCGCATCGGCAAGCTGTGCACGCGTGACCGAATCGCCCAGTTCGAGGGATTGCGTCAGGCTGGGCGACAGGAGATGCGGATAGCGCGCGCGCTCGGCGGCGTAGGATTGTGTCGCTTCCCGGGTCATGATCCGGTTTTGCGCCGTCATCAGTGCCTGCCAGCTCTCCGGCATCTCCCACTCGCGCACCCGGGCGCCTGCGGCGCGCAAGGTGCGGGCCGCAGTCTCGATGTTCTTCCTGTTGTCGCGATCGGCCAGGTCCCACCACAACGTGCGGCAGAGGCCGATGCGCGGTGCCTGTCTCGGCGGATCCGCCGGCGCATGGCCGTACGCAGCGCGGATGAGCGCGAGATCGTTGGCTTCGCGCACGAAGAAGCCCAGCGTGTCGAGGCTTTTGGCGTAAGGTTTGACGCCCGTCATGTCGGCCCAGCCATAGGTGCCCTTGTAGGCGACGACGCCGTTGAAGGCGCCGGGCCGGATCACCGAACCTGCGGTCTGCGTGCCATAGCCCACCGGCACCATGAAATCGGCGACGGCGGCGGCCGAGCCCGACGACGAGCCGGCCGGTGTGTGGCGGAGATTGTGCGGGTTATGGGTCTTCCCGGCATGGGCGCCGGCGAATTCCGTCGTTACCGACTTGCCGAGCACGATGGCGCCTGCCGTGACAAGTTGTGTCACGCAAGCCGCGTCCTTGCCGACGACATGGTCGCGGTAGATCGCCGAGCCACAGGTGGTGGGCAGGGTTTTGGTGGCGATGATGTCCTTCACCGCCAGCGGCAGGCCATGCAGCGGCCCGACCGGCCGGCTGCGCTTGTCGAGCTGGTCGGCCCGCTTGCGTGCGCCGTCCGGGTCGAGCGCCTCCCAGGCATGGACCTCGCCCTCGCGCGCCGCGAGCCGGTCGAGGCAGGCCTCGACCAGATCGCGGGCATTGAGCCGCTTGTCGGCCATACGCTGAAGGGCTGCGCTGGCGGTCAATCTGTTGGGCATTCTTGCCATTCATCTTCCCCCGTGTGGTCGATTGGCGTCATGATGGCCGACGATCGGGGGGAAAGGTAGTCCGGAGGTTCGCGTCATGGTTCCGCCCTTCGCTGTCCGAAAGATCGGCCACGCGGTCATCTTCGTCTCCGACCTCGAGCGCTCGCGACGTTTCTACGCCGATGTGCTGGGCTTCAAGGTGTCGGATGTCTATTCCGGCTCGATGATGCCGGGCGGCATGGTGTTCCTGCGCTGCAACGGCGATCATCATTGCCTCGCGCTCGTGGGCGGCAAGGACGCCGCCAATGACAAGAGCCTGCATCATCTCGCGTTCGAGCTTGCCACGCTCGACGAAGTCTTCCGGGCCCGCGATCACTTGAAGGCGCACGATGCGAAGATCGTCTACGAAGGACGCCGCCGCGCGGGCTGCCAGGTCTCGGTCGAGTTTCTCGATCCCGACGGCCATCATCTCGAGCTTTATTGGGGCGTCGACCAGATCGGCTCCGACGGCCGCTCGCGACCTTGGGAGGAATGGCGGCAGACTGCGACGCTGGAAGAGGCGGTGCGCGACGCGCCGCCGGGGCAGGACACGACCCTGCACGATACCGCCTTGCGCCAGCGGATCGAGGCGGGGACCGATCGGCTTTAGGGAGGCGACTGTGGGTGAGAGCGTGATGTATCACGACGGCAACCGTCGCCTGCAAAATCGGTTCGACAGCCGCCGCATTGCCGATCGACTCGAGGAGAAGCTGACGCACTTTGTCTTCACCGACTCCGATCGTCGCTTCATCGAAGGCGCGATGTTCTTCTTCCTCGCGACCGCGGACGATCGCGGCCGTGTCGATTGTTCCTTCAAAGGCGGCCGGCCGGGCTTCGTGCGCGTGGTCGGCGAGAACGAGCTCGTCTTTCCCGACTATGACGGCAACGGCATGTTCAAAAGCCTCGGCAACATCCTGGTCCATCCGGAAGTCGGGTTGTTGTTCATCGACATGGCCGAGAAGCCTCGGCGATTGCGCGTCAATGGCACGGCGGAGGTGAGCCGCGACGATCCGCTGATGCAGCGCTTCGCCGGCGCCCAACTTCTGGTGCGAGTGAAAGCGCGCGCCATTTTTCCCAACTGCCCACGATACATCGTGCGGCCGGGCAGCGAAGAGCCCTCGAAGTATGCACCGCGTCCGGACTACACGCCGCCCGAGCCGGCATGGAAGAACTTCGACGACTTCAAGGACTACATCCATCCGCGGCAGGAGACGCCGAACGGCGAATAGCCGATCGCCCTGGGCGCAATACGGCACGCTGGACGAGGGCGGCCGGGAACGGCATACCCTGCCGCACTCGAATTCTCCAATGGCTCGTCGGATGAGCCAGAGACTGCCTTATTCTGCCAAAACGATCACTGTATTTCCGGTACCATGCAACATCGTGTTAACGTTCTGCTCAAAGACTACGGGGGACCGCAGGTGGCGGCTCGTCGATTGCTTCTCGCCTTGTCGTTGCTGTTCCTGTGTGTCGGCGGGGAGACTTTTGCCCAGTCGTCGACCCCGGCGCCGTCATCGACGCAATCACAGACGTTGCCGGCAGGCATGACGAACCCGGCCGAGTACAAGAACTACCTCGCCGCCGTGAACACGCAGGACCCCACCAAGCGGGCGCAGGCTCTGGAGATCTTCCTCGCCTGGTATCCCAACAGCGTTCTGCGCACCGAGGCGTACGAGCAGACGATGGCGGCTTGGCAGGCGGCCAACAATCCGGCAAAGGCCGATGCGATCGCCGTGCGACTGCTGCAACTCGATCCCGATAATGTACGGGCGCTTGCCAATCGCGCCTACTCGGGCCGCACGCAGGCCATGGGCGGGGACGACAAGGCGCTGGCGCCGGCTGTGGAGGCGGCGCAGCGCGGGATGGCCGCGCTGCCCAAGTGGCGCAAGCCTGCGCCGATGAACGAGCCCGACTTCACGCGGCTCAAGATGCAGATCGTGGCGGTGTTCGACGGCACGCTGGGCTACGCAGCACTCCAGGCCAAGGACTATGCCCAGGCGCGCACCCACTTTCTCGAAGCGGTGAATGTCGATCCGACGAACTTGCCGGACACCTATCAGCTTGCCGTCGCCTTGCTGGAAGGCAAGCCGACCGATGCGCTGGGCTTCTGGTACGCCAGTCGCGCGATTGCGCTTGCCCGCGCCTCGAAGAACGAGGCGGCGGCCGCCGAAATCGAGAAGTATGCCCGCGCCCGCTACACCCACTATCACGGCAGCGACAAGGACTGGACCAAGCTGGTCGCCAAGGTCGCGGCAGGCGACCCGCGGCCGCCTGCCGATTTCGCCGATTCGATCTCGCGCGCCATGTCGCCGGCCGAGACGGCGGTCTACATGGCGGCGAAGACCGAGCCGAGCGCCCTGTCGTTCGACGACTGGGAATTCATCCTCGCCCATCGCGGCGATTCGGCGGACAATGAAGCGGCGGCAGAAAAGGTATGGAAGGCCGTCCTCGAGAAGCAGCAGGGCGGGGCGCGACTGAAGTTGCCGGTGAAGGTGGTCAAGGCCACGTCCGAACGTATCGAAGCGGCGCTGTCGGAGGAGAATCAGGCGCGCAACGTCGTCGATATCGAGATCTCGCTCGAGCATCCGCTGCGGCCGCTGCCGGCGGCCGGCTCGACGATTTCCATCATCGGCGCGCTCAGCGACTATCGGCCCAAGCCCTTTCGCTTCTTCCTGACCAAGGCGGAACTTGCCGAGGAGTCGATGCCTGTCGCCGGCGGCGCCTGTGCCGATCCGCGGCCACAAATGTGCACGCGGGATTATCGTCCGGCCTGCGGTGTGCATCGTGACGGCAGCCGCAAGACCTACGGCAACGCCTGCAGCGCCTGTGCCGATGCGGATGTGGTGAGCCAAGCCGCCGGCGCTTGCCCGTAAAGGCAAGGCCTGCTCATCGCCGACGATTCGAGCCTTTCGCCGTGCCCCCGATACGGCGCGCCCTCAGTGCGCCATCAGGAGGGGCACCCGGCAGGAAGAGATCACCTTGGCGGTAGCGCCGCCCAATCCCAGGAAGCTCAGCATCTGGCCGCGGCCATAGGCGCCCATCACCAGGAGGTCGGTGGTCTTGCCGTGGGCATAGTCGAGCAGCGCCCGGCCGCGTGCACGAGCCGACACGGCGCCGGGGTCGATGGCGTCGATCACTGCGTCGATGCCCTGCCGGCCAAGGTTGCGCGCCAGGTAGCGTGCGCCGACATCGTCCGGCTTGGTGCCGACCACCAGCAGCGTGACCTTGGTCGCCTTGTGCAGGAACGGCAGGGCATATTCCACTGCCCTTGCGGCCTGGAAGCTCGCATTCCAGGCGACAACCACCGAACCGAAGGCGCCACTGCCTGCATCGGGCGGCGCCACCATGACGGCGCGGGCGCATTCGTGCAACGCGGACTCGACGGTCGCCGGCGCGACGTTCTCGGGATCGACGCCGGGGCGACCGATGACCAGGATGTCGGAACAGCGGCCCATTGCGATCATGGCATCGAGGGTCGCGGTGTTGGCTGCCGTGAAGGTGGCCCCCTTGATCGGCGCCACCACTTCCTTGTAGGCGCGCTCGCTTTCCTTGCTGCGCGCCGCCAGGCGTTCATCGTCGAGATTCATCACCAGCGGCATCGCCTCGCCGCTCATTGCCAGGCCTCCGGTCACACCGCCGGACAGGCCGACCGGCAGATGCAGCGCATCGACGACGCCGTCGAACACGCCGGCCACCCGGCTTGCCAGGCGAAAGGACATGACGGCGTCCGGTCCGCCTTCGGACACGGCCAAAATGGATTTGATCAATGGTCTCTCCCCCTGCCGTCCCAAACGGGCGGCGCCGCGATTTAGAAGCCATCGCGGCGATGGCGCAAGGTCCGTTGTGAAACACCTGTAGCGCAACCACCCACGGGTGGCGGCGTTATGACGCCACTAAGCCGGAAGGAGCCCGTCATGCTGCTGATTGCCCGCCGTTCATTGCTGTTGGGGGCTTTGGCCGCTCTCCCGGCCCTGTCGATTCGTGCCTTCGCGGCCGACTTGCTGCCGGATGCCCGCTTTGTTGGCTTTGCCCAGCAGGTGAACGACTTCGAGATCGGTGCCGGCAAGCTTGCCCTCACCCGGTCGGCCAACGGCAACGTCCGAAGCTTCGCCGATCGGATGATCACCGACTATACCGACGCGGCTTCGCGGCTGCGCAAGGCGCGGTCGGAAGCGGGCGTCTCCTATGCGCCGGATCCCAATGCGGCGCCAAGGACGCCAGCCATTCTCCAGCGCCTCAACAGTCTGCAAGGCCGCGATTTCGACGTTGCCTACGCCAATGCGCAGGTGGCTGTCCTGAGTGAAGCCGAGCAGCAGTATGCGGCAAACTCGAACAGCCAGGCCGGCAGCGGCAGCAGCGTGACCAGCGGTGCCATATCGGGATTTGCGCGATCCGAGTTCGCGCGCGTCAAGGTGCATCGCGAGATGGCGCAGGCTCTGGCAAGCGGCCTTTAAATGGAACGACCGCGTCGGCTAATGGAGCGAACGCGTCGGCGCCAGCTTTGCGCCTGTCAGGCCGCACCCTTGGTCCAGGCCTCGTAACCGCGTTTGCGCAAGCTGCAGGCCGGACACTCCCCGCAGCCGTAGCCCCAGGCGTGGCGCGTCTCGCGTTCGCTCCGGTAGCAGGTATGCGTATGCTCGCGGATCGTCTCGACCAGCGCCTGGCCGCCGAGCTGATGCGCCATCGCCCAGGTCTCGGCCTTGTCGAGCCACATCAGCGGCGTGTGCAGCACGAAGCTCTTGTCCATGCCGAGGTTGAGCGCGACTTGCAGCGCCTTCACCGTGTTGTCCCGGCAGTCGGGGTAGCCGGAATAGTCGGTCTCGCACATGCCGCCCACCAGGTGGCGGATGCTGCGCCGCCAGGCAATGGCGGCGGCGAAGGTGAAAAAGAGAAGGTTGCGGCCGGGCACGAAAGTGTTGGGGAGGCCGTTCTGCTCCATGGCGAAGGCGACGTCGCGGGTGAGCGAGGTCTCGCTGATCTGGCCGAGAACGGCCAGGTCGACCAGATGATCCTCGCCCAGGCGGCTGGCCCAATGCGGGAAACGGCGGCGGAGCTCTTCTCGCACCACAAGCCGTTGATCGAGCTCGATTCGATGCCTCTGTCGATAGTCAAAAGCGACCGTTTCGATATGCTGAAAGCGTTCTAGCGCCCAGGCAAGGCAGGTCGTAGAATCCTGGCCGCCCGAGAAGAGCACCAGAGCTGAGCGGGATTCCTCCATAGGTCGTTTTATGGCCCGCCGCTTCTCGTGGCGCCATAGCGTTCGTGTATTGCCCGTCACCGAATGGGAAAGGGGAATGCCATGTTCGTGTCAGACATTCTTGCCGAGAAGGGCAGTCTCGTCTTCAGCACGTCACCACAGACGCCGGTCGCCCAGATTGCCGACCAGCTCAGCGCCCGCCGTATCGGCTCGGTGCTCGTGCTGCGCGACAACGAGGTGGTCGGCGTCATCTCCGAGCGGGATCTGGTGCGCGCCATGGCGCAGCATGGCGCCGCGGCGTTGGCCATGGAAGCCCGCCAGATCATGACGACGGAAGTCGTGGCCTGCGATCTCGACGATACGATCGAGCAGGTGATGGCCACCATGACCCGCGGCCGCTTCCGGCATCTTCCGGTGATGCGCCACGGCGAGTTGCTGGGGCTGGTCTCGATCGGCGACGTGGTGAAGGCGCGCCTGACCGAGACGCAGGTCGAGGCCGAGGCGCTCAAGGCCTACATCGTCGCGGGCTGAAGCCAGGCTCACGGCTGCCGCCTGAGCCGCGTGAGCTTGATAGACGTGGTCTTATGGAACACCGCATGGTTCAACCCGGGCCGGCGCGTGGCGCTGCCTAGCGTCGCATGCCCGCGATGATCCAACCGACGGCAAAGCCGACCCCCAGGAGTGCCAGCGGAAGGCCGAACAGCAACACGCCTGTCTCGACGATACGTTCGATGGTCCAGACAGACGGTGGTGTCTCGACGATCCCGGTGTCCGTCAGCGCGTTGAGCTGCGTTATCGCAAAGGCAATCCAGAGGGCTGATGCAACCAGCCACAGCAAAAGCAGCCACCCCTTGCGCTGCATCCGTTGGATATCCCCCGATCCCTTTACCAGGATACGGTGCCCACGCCTTCACCATCCCCTGGCATTCTGGCAGCAGTGGACGGCGCTGGATCTCAAAACAGGAGGTGTTCCTCTGCCCGGCAAATCGGGCAGATGCCTCGGGAGCTAACCGGAGCGAGATAGTTCCCAATCGGGGCCGAGTACCTTCAGCGCGGCCAAAGCGAACTCCGTCTTCTGCTCCATCTCCATTTCTTCGCTTGTTCGCACCGCGCGGCCCAGGATGCGCAGCATGTCGTACAGGGCAGCGCGCCGCGCCTGCCGGTCGGCTTCCGTGCCCTGCGGAGGAATCGGGGACGGCGCCGTCTCTCGTTCCACGCGGTGCCGCCGGTCGTCCAGATAGATGACTTCAGTCATGTTCATCGATCCACGACACGATTACGCGTAGTGAGATTGGAGGTTGCAGGCCGGGGAGGCCGGGTTCCGCATGGCAGGACCAAGGGAGACACGACAGTTTGGATCGGCGGTGGGGAGCGCGCTGCGATGTTCTATTTGTTCCGGCCGAGCAACCCCTTGCGCTCGAGCTGGTGGTGCAGGTCTTCCCAACTCGCGAACGCAATGGCAGCGCTGGACGCAGACATCCGCGACGGATGGCGCGCCGCCCCCTTGCAAACTTCATTGACGGCCAATCCCAGCGCCAGCCAGGAAGCAGTCAGGGCAAGTCGGTTAACGGTATTCGGCGTCTTGCTGCACCGCCGAAATGCAGCTCTCACATGGTGCTCTGCCGCACGCCATTGTCCAACGGTGGCATCGAAGGCAGGCGGCTGCTGCTCCGGTCGGCTCATGGCGATATAACGCCCGGCGCATTCATCAGGCTCCGGCCTGAACAATGGTCACGCCCGCCGGATGTCGAGGCTTGCCGCCTGCACGCCACATCCCGCTTTGGCGCGCGCTATTGCCCTTCCTAAGGCGACGTAAAGCTCGACTCGAAGTATCCCACCCGCAATTCAGGGGGTAAACGTAGTTCGATCGTGCCGACGATTGCCATCACAAGCAGTGCTATCACAGTGATCAGCACGCGCCCGAGGGCGCGCTCATGGATATCGGTCGCATCAGGTGCAATCAATCTGTCGGGCTTTTGAAAAGCGAGCTTTACGTGCTTTCTCATCGCACATCTCCCGCAGTTGCTTTTGTCGATGCTCAGGATGGCGTAGAGCGTCGGCAGTATCGGCCCGTACAGTAACGCGACGATGTTGCGGGAAGCTTCGGGTGTTTCCCGTGTTTCTCGGCGTCCTTTCGCGGAGAACACAAACGAGCGAGGCTCCGGCCAATTCTCGTGTTTGCTGCCTGGCCACCAGGATGCTGTAGGATTGGCACAAACCGAAGGATGGCACCGTGCGAAATGACATGCAAAATCAGGAAGGGCGTCATGCTTTGCCTCTGCAAGGCAGAGTGGCGCTGGTGACGGGCGCCGGCAAGAATATTGGCCGAGCCATCGCGCTGACGCTTGCCCGCGACGGCGCCTCCGTGCTGGTGAACGGCCGCAGTGACAGGGCGGCGGTCGAGTCGGTGGTGGACGAGATCGCCGCGGCCGGGGGCAGGGCGGTTGCGGCGGTCGGCGACATCTCCGATCCCGAGGTCGCACCGCGCCTTGCCATCGAGGCGGAGAAGCTCGGGGGCGTGGACATCCTGGTGAGCAATGCCGGGTTGCGTCGCCAGACCTCGTTCCTCGACATGTCTTTCAAGGAATGGCGTGAGATCCTGTCGGTCTCCCTCGACGGCGCCTTCCTCTTGGGCAAGGCCTTCATCCCGCAGATGATTGCCAAGGGCAAAGGCGGCGCCTTCGTCGGTCTGTCCGGAATCTCGACCCATGTCGGCACGCCCAACCGCTGTCACGTCTCGGCCTCCAAGGCCGGCCTCGAGGGGCTGATGCGGGCGCTGGCCGTGGAACTCGCACCGCACCGCATCACCTGCAATGCTTTGTCACCCGGCGCCATCGAGACCGTGCGTGGCACCTCGGCAGGGCCAGCGCCCGTCCATCGTCTCAACCGGCCGATCCCGCTCCAGCGCTTCGGCACAGTGGACGAGATCGCGGCCATGGTGCGCCTGCTGGTAGGACCGGAAGGCACCTTCATCACCGGCCAGACCATCCATGTGAATGGCGGCGAATTCCTGACATGAAGAACCTGATCACGGACGTGCCCGGCGTGCGTGTCGGCAACGCGCACGATGCGCGCGCGGCGACCGGTGTCACGGTCGCGGTCTTCGATCAGAGCTCCGTGGCGAGCGTGGCGACCATGGGCGGCGCGCCGGGCTCGCGCGCGGTGACGCTGCTCGAACCCGAGATGACGCGCGGCGTCATCGATGCCGTGGTGCTGTCGGGCGGCTCGCTCTACGGGCTCGACGCGGCGGGCGGCGCATCGGCAGTGTTGTGCGCCCAGGGTCGCGGCGCGACCTTCGGTGGCCTCACGTTGCCGGTCGCCGTGCAGGCGATCTTGTTCGACCTCATGAATGGGGGTGAAAAGGACTGGCTCAGGGAGCCGGTCAAGTGTCGGCCGCCTTACTGGGATCTTGGCCGGGATGCTGCGCTCGCGGCGTCGTCAGACTTCGCCCTGGGCACGGTCGGTGCCGGCTATGGCGGCACGACCTCGACGTTGAAGGGCGGGCTCGGTTCGACGAGCCAGCGCACGAAGCGGGGGTTTCTGGTCGGCGCGCTCGCCGCCGTGAACGCGGTGGGATCAGCCACGATCGGCGATGGGCCGCATTTCTGGGCGGCACCCTATGAGCGGGGGCAGGAATTCGGCGGTCGCGGTTGGCCGGCGAAGATCGACGAGACGGACCTTGCACTCCGCTTCAAGGGTCAGCCGGCCGAAGCGACGGCGACGACCATCGCCATGGTCGCGACCGATGCAAGCCTCACCAAGGCCGAATGCAAGCGTCTCGCCATCATGGCGAACGACGGCCTGGCGCGCGCCTTGCGGCCGGTTCACGCACCCAACGACGGCGACACGGTCTTCGCTGTGTCCACGGCACGCGCCGAGGCCGGCCTCGGTCCGGCTGGCGAGCCGCAGGCGCTGACCGAGATCGGTGCCGCGGCGGCCGACTGCCTGGCGCGGGCCGTGGCGCGCGGCGTCCATGAAGCGACCGCGTTGCCATTCAAGAACGCCCTGCCGGATTTCCGGCAGCGCTTCGGCAAGAGATAGCGTGCCGCCGGGGCGGGAGCGTGCGCCGGTTCCTGTTCGATGTGATCGTGGTGGGTGGCGGCGCGGCCGGCCTGATGTGCGCCATGCGCGCAGGCCAGCGCGGGCGACGCGTCCTGGTGCTGGAGCACGCCGAAAAGGTCGGCAAGAAGATCCTGATTTCGGGCGGCGGCCGTTGCAACTTCACCAACCGCGACTGCATGCCCGGTGCGTTCCTGTCGGCCAATCCGCATTTCTGCAAGTCGGCGCTGGCGCGCTACACCCAGCACGACTTCATTGCCCTGGTCGAAAAGCACCGTATCGCCTGGCACGAGAAGACGCTCGGCCAGTTGTTCTGCGACGGCTCGGCGCGGCAGATCGTGGCCATGTTGCTGTCGGAATGTGCGGCGGTGAAGGTCGATGTTCGGGTTGCGCACCGCATCGCCGCCATCGAGAGGTCAGACCGCTTCTCGGTGCATACCGACAAGGGCGACTTCGAGGCATCGTCGGTCGTGCTGGCGACGGGTGGTCTGTCGATCCCCAAGATGGGTGCGACCGGCTTCACGCATGAGACAGCACGCCGTTTCGGCCTTGCAATCACCGAGACGCGACCGGCGCTGGTTCCGTTCACCGGAGCTATACCAGACCTGAGTGGCGTGTCGCTCGACGTGCTTGCCCGCTGCGGCCGGGCCTCCTTCCGTGAAGCCATGCTGTTCACGCATCGTGGCCTGTCCGGTCCCGCCATCCTGCAGATCTCGTCCTATTGGCGTGATGGGCAAGAGATCGGCATCGACCTGTTGCCCGGTATCGATGTCGCTGCGCTCCTGAAGGATCGCAAGCGGGCCAGGTCCAAGGCCGAGTTGCATACGATCCTGGCGGAACTCATGCCTCAACGCCTTGCCCGGCATCTCGCACCTTCAGGTGCGATTGGCGAGCGGCGTGACAAGGAGCTGGAGGCGCTCGCTGCATCTTTGAAGGACTGGCGCTTTGTGCCGACCGGCACCGAGGGTTACGCCAAGGCGGAGGTGACGCTGGGCGGCGTCGACACCGCCGGCCTCTCCTCGCGTACCTTGGAGGCACGGAACGTGCCCGGCCTGTTCGTCATAGGCGAGGCCGTCGACGTCACGGGCTGGCTGGGCGGTTACAATTTCCAATGGGCCTGGTCGTCGGGCTGGGCGGCCGGCGAGGCGGTGTAGCGGCGATGGGTGGCAGCATGCGGAGGTTCCTTTTTACGCTGCTCGCGCTCGCAACCGTCTTGTGGCCGGGCATCGTCGCCGCGCAGCCCGTCGAAAAACCGGGCGCACCACCGGACTACCGGGAGAGCGCGGCGGTGCTGGCGCACTATTCCGCCGTGCCGGACGTGCGCCTCGACAGCCCCGCATTCCTGGCTCCCGAGCCGACGCTCACCAGCCAGAAGACGATGCTCGCGTTCCTGAAGACGCTGGTTCGGGACTCGCGCCGCATCCATATGGGCAGCATGGGCCAATCGCAGCAGGGCCGCGAGATTCCCATTCTGTATCTCACCGCGGAGGGCCTCGCCGATCCTGTGGCGATCGCCAGGCTCGGCCGACCTGTCGTGTGGCTGATCGGCCAGCAGCATGGCAACGAGCCCGCGGGTGGCGAGGCGATGCTGGCGCTGGCCGCGGCGCTGGCCCGGGGCGATCTCGCGCCGCTGCTGTCGAAGGTGAGCGTCGTGATCGTGCCGCGCGCCAATCCCGACGGTGCAGCCGCCGACCGCCGCGTGCTGGCGAGCGGCGCCGATCCCAATCGCGACCATCTGCTGCTGAGCCAGCCCGAGACGCGGGCCCTGCATCGGGCGATGCAGGCCTTGCCGCCCGATGTGGTGTTCGATCACCACGAGTTCAGCGTCGCCTGGCGCTGGCTCGAGAAGTTCGGGGCGTTGCAGCGGCCCGATGTCATGATCCTGGAGGCGACCAATCCCCTGATCTCACGGGCGCTGACCGCGATCGAGCGGGGCCTTTACCGACCGGCGCTGGAAACTGCGATTACCGCGAACGGCCTCATGCCGCATGACTATGTCACGACGAGCGCTGACACGTCGGACCGGCGCGTGTTGTTGGGCGGCACGGCGCCCGGGATCGCACGCAACACCTTCGGCCTGCGCGGCAGCGTCTCCTACCTGATCGAGACGCGGGGCGTCGGCATCGGCCTGCAGAGCTACCAGCGCCGTGTCGCCACGCACTATCTGCTCGCGAAGGCCGTGCTGCAGACGACGGCGGCCGATCCGCAGGGCCTGCTCAAACGCCTGGCCGAGGCACGACAGGCGGCGGCGAGCGATCGCGGTGCTCTGGTCGTGTCTCACACCGAAGGTGAACGTGAGATCCAGTTGCCGCTGATCGATCCGCGGAAGGGCACCGTCAGGCTGACGAGGGTGACCCTGGTCGACAGTCGCGACATCCATCCCCTCGATGTCCGCCCGCGGCCCCGCGGCTATCTGGTGCTGCGCGGGGGCGGGGCGGTTGCCGACCGGCTGGCCCTGAACGAGGCGTGGTCGTGCACGGTCGCCGCCGCGACATCGCTCGCCGTCGAGGCCTACGACGTGACAAGGAATGCGACGGCGTCCAATCGCGAGGCGATCAATCCCGACCAGTCGATGCATGTGCGCGTGGAAGCCAAGACGATCGATGTGCCGGCAGGTGCGTTGTTCGTGCCCATGACGCAGCCTGCATCGGGCATCATCGCCTCGGCGCTGGAGCCTGATTCGCCCGGCAGCTACCTCGGAGTCGGTGTCATTCCCATGTCCGCGGACCGGACCGAGGCGCCGGTCTATCGCGTGATGAGCGGAACCGCCCTGTCGCTGAAGCCGCGGCCGGGTGCATCGGAGGCACTCTGCAGCGGCGGATAGGTCACTGGCCCAGGTAGCTCTTGCGCAGGTCGGGGTGCCGGGCGAGATCGGCCGCCTGGCCGGAGAGGACAATCCGGCCATTTTCCAGGACATAGGCGCGGTGGGCGATGGCAAGCGACTGAACGACGTTCTGCTCGACCAGAAGGATGGCCAGTCCCTCGCGGTTCAACCTTCCGATCATGTCGAACATCTCCTCGACGAGCAGCGGAGAGAGGCCGAGGGAGGGCTCGTCGAGGATCAGGAGCCGCGGCTCGCCCATCAAGCCGCGGCCGATCGCCAGCATCTGTTGCTCGCCCCCCGAGAGCGTGCCGGCCGACTGCTCCAGGCGTTCGCCGAGTCGCGGGAAGATCGCAACGACATGATCGAGGTTGCGCCGCCGGTTGGGTTTGCCGCGGCGGTAGCTGCCAAGTTCGAGGTTTTCCCGGACCGACAGGTTGGGAAACACGCGACGGCCTTCAGGCACCTGGATCAAGCCGGCCGCGACAATTCCCATGGACGAGGTTCCGACGATATCGCCACCGTCGAAGCGGATCGCGCCGCCGAACGGCCGGTAGAGGCCGCAGACTGTGTTGTTCAGCGTCGACTTGCCCGCGCCGTTGCTGCCCAGCAGCGCCACGACCTCGCCCGCACCGACGGAAAGATCGACGCCGCGCAGGATCTCGATGGTCCCGTAGCCCGCGCGCAGACCGGCGACCTCAAGCACGCAGCACCTTGGCGGCGCCATGGCCGAGATAGGCTTCCACCACGTCGGAATTGCCGGCAATCTCGGCCGGCGTTCCCTCGGCGATCATGCGGCCCTGGTTCAGGACATAGACGCGGTCGGCGAGCGACGTGACGGCCTGCATCACATGCTCGATCAGCAGAATGGTGATGCCCGATGCCCGGATCGCCCGGATGATCTCCACGATCTCGGCGATCTCGGTCGGATTGAGGCCGGCCATCACCTCGTCGAGCAGCAGGAGGCGCGGCCCGGTGGCGAGCGCCCGCGCCAGCTCCAGGCGCTTGCGGCCGGCAACCGTGAGGGCGGCGCCGAGCCGGTCGAGCTGGCCCGCCATGCCGACCTGCGTTGCCGCCGCTTCCGCCCGACGCCGCGCCTCGCTGCGGCTGTCAACGCGCAGGTAGGCCCCGACCATGAGGTTCTCGCGGACGCTGATCTTGGCGAAGGGCTGGGTGATCTGGAAGGTGCGGACCATGCCGGCTGCGCAAATGCGGTGCGGCGGTTCGCCGGTGATCTCCCGGCCGTCGAAGACAATGCGGCCGGCATCCGGGCGATGGAAGCCGGCCAATGTTGCGAACAAGGTCGTCTTGCCGGCGCCGTTGGGACCGATCAGGGCCACGATCTCGCCGGCCTGTACGTCGAGCGACGCGCTATCGACCGCCTTCAGGCCGCCGAACGACTTGCTGACACCGCTCGCCTCAAGCATGGCGGCGAATCCGGCGGAACAGGACCGTCAACCCATCGGGCAGGCGGCCAACGATCAGGATCAGCATGACGCCATAGACGATCAGGCTGAGCGGCTGGACGTTCTTCAGCGCCGGCACGACGCTGGCGAGTGCCCGGGTCGCTTCGTTGATGCCGGTCAGCGCGAATGCGCCCAGCAGCGGGCCGAAGATCGTGCCGGCACCGCCCACCATCGTGACCAGCAGCATCTCGATCGACTTGTCGACGCCGAAGGCGATGTTGGGATCGATATAGAGGTATTTCTGCGCGTAGAACGTGCCGCCGGCGGCGGCAATCGCGCCCGACAGGCTGAGCGCCTTCACCTTTTCGGCGAAGACATCGATGCCCAGCGCCCGAGCCGCATCCTCGTTTTCCCGCACCGCGACCAGCCGGGCGCCGAATCGTCCGCGGGTAAGCTGCCAGGCGATCAGCAGCGAGACGATGCAGAGGCCAAGCGCGAGATAATAGAACCAGATCGGGTCCCGGAACTGGAAGTTGGCAGGGCGAGGATCCGCCTTGATCAGCATGCCGAGTCCACCGTGGGTGAAGGGCAGCGAATTGGCGAGGATGCGGAACGCCTCGGCGAAGGCGAGCGTGATCAGGGCGAAGTAGGAGCCGCGCAGCCCGGCCCGGAAGGAGAGGACAGCGATGATCCAGCCGACGATCGCACCTGCCAGCATGGCGGCAGGCCAGGCGAGCCAGGGATTCCAGCCGAAGGTGATCTGCAGGATGGTCGAGGTATAGGCGCCGGTACCGAAGAAGACGGCATGGCCAAACGAGGTTTGCCCGGCGAAGCCGCCGCTGATGTTCCAGGACTGGCCGATGAAGGCAAGGAAGAATACCAGCATGCCGACATCGACGAGATAGCCGGGCGCGACCAGGGGCAGGGCGATCGCCGCCACGAGCGCGAGGCCAGGCAGGAGGTCCTGCCGCGTCATTGCCGGGCTCCGAACAGGCCGGAAGGCCTGAGCAGCAGGATCAGGATGAAGATGGCCGAGATTCCGATCTGGCCGAGCTGTTCGCCCAGCAGGAGGCCTCCCAGCGACTCGACCACGCCGATGATCAGGCCGCCGATCGCGGCGCCGGCGAAGCTGCCCATGCCACCCAGGACGACGATGGTGAAGGCCACCAGCACGAAGGCATTGCCCGAGCTCGGCGTCACATAATAGGTCGGCATCAGGAGACAGGCCGCGGCGCCGAGGCAGGCGATGCCGATGCCATAGGAGAGGGCAAAGACGTTATCGACGTCGATGCCGACCAGCCGCGCGCCCTGCCGCTCGCGCGCGACGGCGCGGATCGCCTTGCCGGTATCGCTCTTGGCCAGGAAGATTCCAAGCGCCGCGCAAATCAGCAGCGAAGCCGCGAACGAGATGAGCTTGGGCAAGGGCAGGAATGCCGCGCCGAGCCGGACGAAGGAGGAGGCGTAGGGCGTTTCAACCGTCTGCGTGTCGCCGCCGAACAGCAGCAGGGCGACGTTGTCGATCACGATCGACACGCCAAGGGTGATCAGGAGGATGTTCTCGTCGCGGCCATGGCTCAGGCGGCCGATCACCAGCCTGTAGAGGAGGTATCCGAAGGCGAAGGCGGCGGCGATCACGATCGGCAACGCGGCGTAGGGATCGAGTCCCGAGAGCCGCCACAGGAAGAAGACGGCGTACATGGCGAGCATCAGGAGGCTGCCATGGGCGAAATTGATGATGTGCAGGACGCCGTAGATCAGCGTCAGCCCCACGGCCACCAGCACATAGACGCCGCCGGCGAGCAGGCCGTTCAGCACGCCGGCAAAGAGGATTCCCGGATCGAGCACGCCTCGCGGAGCGCCCTCAGGTGAACTTGGGCCGGGGGAAGACAGCCTTGGCCGAGGCGAACTCCGCCGGTGCGATCACCTCGATGTCGCCCTTCAACGACTGCAGCGTCGCCGCGCGGCCGCCCTGGTTCTGGCCGTTCACGAACTTGGTCGGACCATAGGGCATCAGCTCGGCCTTGAAGGTCGAGGCGGAAAGCGCGGCCAGCAGCTTCTCCTTGTCGGCCGAGGCTGCATGCTCGAGCGCGTCGGCGAGCAGCATCACCACCGAGTAGCTGAGATAGAGCTCGTAGGTGAACAACGCCTTGGTGGCTTCGACCCGCTTCTTGAGCGCCTGCGCCTTTTCCGACTTCGGGTTGAACCAGTGATTGGTGTCCATCATGTACTGCGAGACGTCGGGCATCTCCTTGACGAACTTGTAGTTGAAGCCGCCGCCCAGGAACGAATAGAAGCCGGCGAGATTGACCTTCTGCTGATAGAGCGTGCGCGCCAGCAAGACGTATTCGTTCTGGTAGTTCGACATCATCACGAGATCGGGCGCCAGGGAGCGGATGCGCAGCGCAATGTTGTCGAAGTTGCGCGTCGGATTGTCGTGCGAGATCACCTCTTTCACCTGGATGCCGATCGAAGGCAGTTTGCTCGACAGCAGCTTGGAGGTTCCGGTGCCGAACTCGCCCGACTCGTGGACGATCACGGCGCTCTTGGCCATGCTGTTGGCGCCCTTGTTGAGGGCATCGAGGGCCGCCATGCCCTGGTCGACACAGACGCCGAAGCCGGGCTTGAGACGGAACACGTTCTTGAGGCCGCGGGTCACCAGCAGGTCCGAGGCGCCGACATCGATCAGGAACGGCGTGTTGTATTTCGCTGCGGCCTGGCTTGCGGCGATGCCGACAGGGCTCTGGAAGCAGCCGATATAGGCGGCCACGCCCTGCTCGTTCATCTTCTCGACCTCGCTGACGCCGACCTCGACCTTGGACTGGCTGTCGCCCAGGAGCGGGTCGAGCCTGGCGCCGCCCATCGACTTGATGCCGCCTGCCTTGTTGAGGTCGTCGATCGCCATGGTGGCGCCGAGGCGGCTTTGCTGGCCGTTATAGGCCACGAACCCCGTCACCGGATGGATCAGACCGACCTTCACCGCGGCGGGCTCCGCACGCAGGATCGCAGGGCTTGCGAGGACACCTGACGCGAGCGCGGTGCCGCCGGCGAGAAACGCGCGGCGGGAAACCGGAAGAAGGCGTTGCTGGGTCATGGTGAAGTCCTCGTCTCTATTTTGGCAGGATCGAGCGTATCGTTGCCGCGCTCGCAAGGTCTAGAAGCTTGATCCGAAGATCGCTGGTTTGGGTCTGCGACCAAACGCGCCCTGCGAGCGAGAAGAACTTGCCGGAAAGCTCGTCGCGCGAATAGGGATCCTGATCGTCACCGCGATTGACGTCGACAGCGGCGCTGAGCGTGCCGCCATCGGCCAGCTTCAGCTCGACCTTCGCTGGCCGGAATTGAGGCAGCCGCGCTGTCATTGTTGCGTCCTCGGTGACGAACACCCGCTTGGCAAGCGCCTGCACCCGGGCATCGCGGACGGCGTCCCAGGTGAAGTTCTCGACCGCCGAAGAGCCGCGGACCAGGCGCGTGGCGACGGCAAACGGTACGGAGAACTTGGCGCCGAGCGTGTTGCGCGGCGTCTGGTCGTCGAGCTCGGCGGCGTAGCGGTAGCTTGCAACGTCGATCCGCTCGATGTGGTCAATGGCGACGTCATGTTTCGCGAGCAGTTGGTCGAGCGCGTCGAGCGCGCCATGGTTGTAGCGGCAGCAGGAATGGAGCTTGAAATAGTTCCGGTCGATCTGCCAGTCGCGGCCAAGCCCGTCGATCATTTTCGCCGGGGCGAACGTGTCGGAGACGACGTGGCCGAACACGCTCGCGACGCCATCGCGCTCGCCGGTGAAGCCCGCTTCGACGAGGTCGATCGCCATCAGGCCCATGCGGTTGGCGATGCCGGCGTAGGTGTTTCGGACCGTGCCGCCTTCGAGCATGGTCCGTTTCGATGTCGCAAGCGTGAGCGAGGAGGCGACGTTGATCGTCTCGCGAATCCGGGCGGCGTTGTAGCCCAGAAGCTTGGCGAGCGCGGCGGCGGCGCCGACCGTGCCCCAGGTCCCGTGGGGGTGCATCGCCGGCCGCAATGGCGCGGCAATGCCGATACGCGCGCCCACCTCGTAGCCCAGCACCAGCGCTTCCATCAGGGCCTTGCCGGAAAGCCCGCGGGTTTCGGCGATCGCCCAGAGCGCCGGCAGGACATGGATCGAAGGATGGCCTTTGGCGAAGCGGTTGCCTTCGTCCATCTCGAGAAAGGTGCCGGCCGTGCCGTTCAGGAAGGCCGCGGCCGCTGAAACGGCCGTCCTGCCCGTGCCGATGACCGAGGCGTCGCCGGACGGACTCGCGGTCAGCTTCTCGGTCAACGCCCGCATCTCGGGCTCGGCCGAGCCGCCGGCGATCGCGCCGATCGTGTCGAGGATAACGTAGGATGTCTGCTCGATCGTCCCGGAAGAAAGCTGATCGAAACGGAAGTCGGCGATGAAGTCGGCCAGTGTGTCGAGCCAATGTGCCGACATCTCAGCTCATCATCTTCTGGGCATAGTGGGCGGCGATCTCGCCGGGCGTGGCCTGCCAGACATTGCCAAAGCGCTCGACCCGGCGCAGCGCCTCATCGAGATACTTGATGCGGTGCGCCATGCCCATCAGCCAGGGATGGATCGAAAGGCTGAAGACCTGCCCGCCTTCGCGATGCAGAAGCTCGAAGGCATCGGCCACCATGTCGGGGTAGCGCGTGGTGTTGATGCGCCTGAGCCAAAGCTGTTGCACATCGTCCCATTCCGGCTGGTTCGGCATGGAGACGAATTTCCTGCCGACCTTCATCGGATAGGGCTGGTCGTCATTCGGCCAGTCGAGCACGTAGTCGAAGCCCGCGTCGGCCAGCAATTTGGGGGTGCGCTGGCTCTCGCCGTATTCCTGGCCGAGCCAGCCCTTGGGCGCCACGCCGGCGGCCGTTTCGAGCGCGGCTCTGGCGGCGGCGATTTCCGCCTTCTCCTCCGCTTCACTCATCTTGGAGGAGATCATCCGATTGGCCGAAACGCCATGGGCGATGAACTCGTAGTTGCGCTTCTTGAACAACGCGATCAGGAACGGATAGCGCTCGGCGGCCATCGCGTTCACGGCGACGCCGGCCCGGATCTGGTAGCGGTCGAGCACGTCGAGCACGCGGAAGATGCCGGTGCGATTGCCGTACTCGCGCTGCGTCCAGGTGCGGTGGTCGGGGTGGTAGTTGCCGAATTCGCCGACGAAACGCGTGTCCTTCACGCTGCCGTCGGGCGGCAGCAGTTCGTAGTATTCGAGATGCAGCACGACACAGAAGGCGACTCGCGCCCGGCGCGGCCACTCCAGGACCGGCCGGGTCGGGTAGGGCGAGTAGTCGTACCAGGGATTGTCCATGCCGGATTTGAGCGGCGGCGGGTTCTTGGGAACGGATGGTGTGCTCATCTCACGCCTCCTTGCCGAGATGCTTCTGGTAGGCAGCGAGGCCGTTGGTGGTGTACCAGTCCAGGATCTCCTCGGCGGTGCAGACCCAGGCGTCCTTGTGCTGGCGGATATAGCCCAGCGCGCGGTCGAGGTATTTCAGCCGATGCGGCGCGCCCATCATGTAGGGGTGGAGCGCGATGCACATCACGCGGCCGTTCTCGCTGCCTTCGCGATAGACGGTGTCGAAATGGTCGACGATCATCTGCGCGAATTCCTCGGCTTCGACCGGTTGGCGGTAGATCATGGCGTCGTTGAGATCCATCGAATAGGGCACATGGATCAGGGGTCCGTGCTTGGTCGCGAGCGGCGTCGGCTGGTCGTCGTGGTAGAAGTCGCAGAAATACTCGAGCCCCGCCGCCTTCACGAGGTCGGGCGTGTTGAGCGTGTTGGACACGGCGGGCGAGAACCAGCCGCGCAGCTTGCGGCCGGTGAGGCGCAGGTGCGTGGCCTTGCTGTGTTCGATCACCTCGCGTTCTTCCTGCTCGCTGTAACCCCAGTGATAGCGCGTGTTGAAATAGCCGTGGCTCATATATTCCCAGCGACGTGCTTCCATGGCCTCCAGGATCTGGGGATACATCTCGATCACCGACATTGAGAGCGAGACGGTGCAGCGGATGCTGTGCTTGTCGAGCACCTCGAACATGCGCCACAGGCCGACACGATTGCCGTAGTCGCGGCCGCCATAGCCCAGCACGTCGGGGTGCGGCATGCGCGGCCAGGGATTGCGGATGCGCACCTCGGCTGGAAGATATTCGTAGTGCTCGATGTTGGGGCAGACCCAGACTGCGACGCGCGCGCCGTCGGGCCAGGAGAGTTTTGGTCGCTCGATGATAGGAGAATAGCCGAACCGATACGGATCCATCTGATCCCTTTCTTGATAGCCAGCGAAGTGCATCACGGAGCTTCGGCGCGTGCAATACGGCCTGCGGTGCAAATCGGGCATCGAGCTTGCGAGACCGCTTCTCCGCGACCATGCTCACTCGCATGGCGGATCGCATTCGCTTCATCCTGAACGACCTGCCGGTCGAGCTGTCCGACGTGTCGCCGATGACGACGCTGCTCGATTGGCTGCGCGAGCATCGCGGCCTCAAGGGCACCAAGGAAGGTTGCGCCGAGGGTGATTGTGGCGCCTGTACGGTGGTTCTGGAACGCGCCGACGGCCGGCACGAAGCGATGAATGCCTGCATCGCCCTTCTGGGGCAGGTCGACGGAAAGTCGTTGCGCACAGTGGAAGGGCTGTGCGGCCATGACGGTGGTCCGCATCCGGTGCAGCGTGCGATGGCCGAGTCCGATGCGACACAATGCGGCTTCTGCACGCCGGGCTTCGTGATGACGGCCTATGCCTTTGCCTCGGGAGGCGAAACGGCCGATCTCGACACCATCCACGATGCGCTGGCGGGCAACCTGTGCCGCTGTACCGGCTATCGTCCCATCGTTGCGGCGATGAAGCAGGTCGCCGGCCTTGCGTCGGCGCCGGCGACGTCGCTGCCGGAGCGTGACGGCTCGGCCGTCTTCGACGGTCGCTTCTTCGCGCCGCGCAGCCTTGGCGATCTCCTCAAGGCGCGGGCGGACCATCCCGACGCTCTTTTGCTGGCGGGCGGCACCGATCTCGGCCTGCTGGCGAGTCGCGCCCGCAAGCCGCCGCGGTCGATGATCCATGTCGCGCATGTGCCAGAACTTACGGCGATCGGGGAGGACAAGGATCAGATCACCATCGGGGCTGCCCTTTCCTACGCTCGCGCCACGCCGGTGCTGGTCGCGGCCTTTCCGGCATTGCGGCCCTATCTCGCGCGCCTGGGCTCGCGGCAGATCCGGACGCTGGGCACGATCGGCGGCAATCTCGGCACGGCCTCGCCCATCGGTGACATGCCACCGGTACTGCTGGCGCTGGAGACGCGCCTCAAGCTGGTCTCGTCGCGCGGTGCCCGCGAGGTGCCCCTCGACGCGTTCTTCCTCGACTATCGCAAGACCGCTCTGGCGCCCGACGAGGTGATCCAGAGTTTCACTCTGCCGCGGCTGTGGCCCGGCGAGCATTTCTTTTGCGACAAGGTGAGCAAGCGGCGCGATCAGGATATCTCGACGGTCGCCGGTGCCTATCGCGTGCGCATCAGGAACGGCCGGATCGAGGACGTGCGGCTCGCTTTCGGTGGCATGGCGGCGATTCCCAAGCGGGCGTCCCATGCCGAGGCGGCCCTGTTGAAGGACGGCTTCGCCGCAGCGGTGGCCGCCTTGCCGAAGGATTTCCAGCCGCTCGACGATTGGCGCGGCTCGTCGGCCTATCGTCTGCAGGTGGCGATGAACCTCCTGCGCCGGCTCGAGATGCGGCTCGCCGAACCCGACCGCCCGGTCGAGGTCGAGGCCCTATGACGGTCCTGCGTCCCCATCGCCACGACAGCGCGCTGAAGCACACGCGCGGCCAGGCACTCTATATCGACGACATGCTCGAGCCGCCGGGCACATTGTACGCCGCGCTGGTCCTCAGTCCGGTCGCGGCAGGGCGCCTGCGCAGGCTCGATCTCGGCGCGGTCGCGGCTGCGCCCGATGTCGTCGCCGTGCTCGGTCCCGCCGACATTCCGGGCAGGAACGACGTGGCGCCGGTCGGCCAGAACGAGCCGCTATTCGCGACCGACCATGTCTCCTATGCCGGCCAGCCGCTGGCCCTTGTGATCGCGCGGACGCTCGACGCGGCGCGCCTGGCCGCGGAGCGGGCGGTCGTCGACATCGAGCCCGTCGAGCCGATCCTCGAGATCGAGACGGCGCTTGCGAGGAAGGAATACGTGCAGGCGCCCTCGACCGTGCAGCGCGGCGATGTCGACGCGGCCCTGAAATCGGCGCCGCATCGACTGAGCGCCGAGTTCCGCGTCGGCGGGCAGGAGCATTTCTATCTCGAGGGCCAGATCGCTTTCGCGCTGCCGGGCGAGGATGGCGACATCGTCGTGCACAGCTCGACCCAGCATCCGACCGAGGTCCAGCATATCTGTGCGCGGCTGCTGGGCTGCGACTTCAACCGTGTCACCGCCGTCGTGCGGCGCCTGGGCGGCGGCTTCGGCGGCAAGGAAAGCAACGCATCCTGGGTCGCGGGCGCAACGGCGCTGGCGGCGCACCGGACCGGCCGGCCGGTGAAGCTGCGCCTGCCGCGCGAAGCGGACATGATCGCCACCGGCAAGCGGCATCCGTTCCTCTGCCGTTACACGGTGGGCTTTGACAGCGAGGGCCGCGTCCTGGCGCTCGATGCGATGCTGGCGGCCGACGCCGGCTGGAGTCTCGATCTTACGCCCGGCGTCGTCGCCCGTGCGCTCACCCACACCGACAACGCCTACTGGATCCCGCATTTCCGCGCCGTGGGCTACGCCTGCCGCACCAACAAGCAGTCGAACACCGCGTTCCGCGGCTTTGGCGGGCCGCAGGGCGTGGTCGTGATGGAGGATGCGATCGACCGCATCGCCCGCCATCTCGGCCGCGATCCCGACCAGTTGCGCACGCTCAACTTCTATGGCGAGGGCCGGGACGAGACGCCCTATGGCCAGAAGGTCGAGGAGAACCACCTGCCGCGCATTTGGGCGGAACTCCGCCGCGACGCGGAGATCGACAGGCGGCGCAGCGAGATCGCGGCCTTCAACCGGACCAGCCCCGTGCTGAAACGCGGGCTCGGCCTGTTCCCGTTGAAGTTCGGCATCTCCTTCAACATGCCGCACATGAATCAGGCCGGCGCGCTGGTCCATGTCTACACCGACGGCTCGATCCGCCTGAACCATGGCGGCACCGAGATGGGGCAGGGGCTGCTCGTCAAGGTGGCGCAAGTGGTGGCCGAGGTGTTCAAGGTCGATCTCGGCCGGATCCGGCCCTCGGCCACCTCGACGGCCGAGGTGCCCAACACGTCGCCCACCGCCGCCTCGACCGGCTCCGATCTCAACGGTTGGGCGGCCTACGAAGCGGCCAACACCATCAAGCAGCGCATGGTCGCCTTCGCTGCCGAGCAATTTGGCGCCAAGCTCGACGAGATCGAGTTCGCCGACGGCAACGTGCGTATCGCCAAGCCCGGCAGCAACCAGGTGCTGAGCTTCGGCGAGCTGGCACGGCTCTGTCATTTCGGCCGTGTCTCGTTGTCCTCGACCGGTTATTACCGGACGCCCAAGATCCATTGGGACCCCGCAGCCATGCGCGGCCGGCCGTTCTTCTACTATTCCTTCGGCGCGGCGGCGGCGGAAGTCGCGATCGACACGCTGACGGGCGAGAGCCGCGTGCTGCGCGCCGACCTGGTGCAGGACTGTGGTGCCTCGCTCAATCCCGCGATCGACCTCGGCCAGATCGAGGGCGCGTTCGTGCAGGGACAGGGCTGGTTCACCTGCGAAGAGCTGTGGTGGGATGCCAAGGGACTCCTGCGCACGGTCGGGCCTTCGACCTACAAGATCCCCGGCAGCCGCGACGTGCCTGCGATCTTCAATGTGAAGATGCTCGACAATGCGCCGGCGGCCGAAGCCACCATCTTCCGCTCCAAGGCGGTGGGCGAGCCGCCGCTGATGCTGGCGACGGCGGTATGGAATGCCCTCAAGGACGCGATCGCCGCCACGATCCCGGAGGGCAGCGTTGGCAAGACCGCAGTGCGATTGGATGTGCCGGCAACGCCCGAGCGCGTGTTGGCGGCAATCGCTAAGCTCAGGACATAATCGGAGGAATCGATGGACGTACGCATGGACGGCCGTGTGGTCGTGATCACCGGCGCAAGCACGGGGCTGGGCCTCGCCATGGCCAAGGAGTTCGCCGCGTCCGGCGGCTCGGTGGCGATCCTGGCGCGCAAGGCCGATGCCCTCGCTTCCGCCAAGGCGGAGGTGCAGAAAGCGGCCGGCAAGACCAACGGCAAGGTCGAAAGCTACTCTTGCGATGTCGCCAAGGCGGGGCCGGTCGCCGACACCTGGAAGAAGGTCGTCGCCGACTTCGGCAAGGTCGATATCGTGGTGAACAATGCCGGCGTCAGCCACGCCAAACCGTTCGACACGGTGAGCGACGCCGACTGGCAGGGCGATCTCGATCTGAAGCTTTTTGCCGCCATCCGCCTGATCCGGCTCGCCTTGCCCGGCATGCGCGAACGCAGTTGGGGACGCATCCTCAACGTGCTCAATATCGGTGCCAAGGCGCCCAATGCCAACTCGACACCGACCAGCGTCAGCCGGGCCGCGGGCATGGCGCTCACCAAGGCGCTGTCGCAGGAGAACGCCAAGCACAACATCCTCGTGAACGCCATGCTGGTCGGCCTGATCGACAGCGACCAGTGGGTGCGCCGCCACAAGACCGCGGCCGGCGAGGGCAAGACCTATCAGCAGTTCCTCGACGGCATGGCCAAGGGCCGCATCCCGCTCGGCCGCATGGGCAAGGCCGAGGAGTTCGCCCGCATGGCCTGCTTCCTCTGCTCCGATGCCGGTTCCTACGTCACCGGCGTCGCGATCAACGTCGACGGCGGCATGAGCCCGGTGGTGTAGATCGGCCTGCTTGTCATATCGGCCGGAGGAAACGGATGGGTGGAACGGACAAGATCGACATCGCTGTCGCAGATTGGCTCGCGCAATTCGAACGTGGGCTATCGGGAGACAACGCGGTTTCGCTCGAAAACCTGTTTCATGCCGACAGCCATTGGCGCGATGTGCTGGCGTTGACGTGGCTGATCGAAACGATCAGCGGGCGCGATGCCATCGTGCGCGGACTGGAGGCTCATGCGGAGCGGGCGCGTCCCTCGGGCTTTGCCGTCGACCCGGACCGCACGGCGCCGCGGCGCGTGATGCGCGCGGGCAGCGACGCCATCGAGGCCATCTTCAGGTTCGAGACGGCGGAGGGGCGGGGCAGCGGCGTCGTGCGGCTCACGTCGGGATCCGACGGTGCGCTCAAGGCCTGGACCTTGCTGACGGCTCTCGAAGAGCTGAAAGGGCACGAGGAGCGGCTCGGCCGGGCACGGCCGCACGGCGAATCCTATTCGCGTGACTTTCGCGGCCCCAACTGGCTCGATCTGCGCAAGGCCGCCGCTTCCTACGCCGATCGCGATCCGACGGTACTGGTCGTGGGCGGCGGCCAGGCCGGCCTGTCGATCGCCGCGCGTCTCGCGCAGCTCCAGATCGATACCCTGATCGTCGATCGCTGGCCGCGCATCGGCGACAACTGGCGCCAGCGCTACCATGCGCTGACGCTGCACAACCAGGTGCAGGTCAACCACTTGCCCTACATGCCGTTCCCGCCCAACTGGCCGACCTACATTCCCAAGGACAAGCTGGCCGGCTGGTTCGAGGCCTATGTCGAGAGCCTGGAGCTCAACTACTGGACGGGCACCGAATTCGAGGGCGGCCGTTACGATGACCGCGAAGGACGTTGGGCCGTGGCGCTGCGTCGCGCCGACGGCACGCGGCGCGAGATGCATCCGCGCCATGTCGTGATGGCGACCGGCGTCAGCGGAATTCCGAACATTCCCGACATCCCGACGCTGCGGGATTTCGGCGGCAAGGTCCTGCATTCCAGCCAATACGACGATGGCGAGGCATGGAAGGGCAGGAGCGCGCTGGTCATCGGCACCGGCAACAGCGGCCACGACATCGCGCAGGATATCTACTCGAGCGGCGCGAAAGTGACGCTCGTGCAACGCAGCCCGACGCTTATCGTCAACGTCGAGCCGAGCGCACAGCTTCCCTATGCCCTTTATGACGAGGGGCCGTCGCTGGAGGATTGCGATCTCATCACCATGGCCACGCCGTTGGCGCTCGGCCAGAAGAGCCACAAGCTCTTCACCGAGCGCGCGAAGGCCATGGACAAGACGCTTCTCGACGGGCTGGAGCGCATCGGCTTCCGGCTCGATTTCGGCGAGGACGGCACGGGTTGGCAGTTCAAGTATCTCACGCGCGGCGGCGGCTACTATTTCAACGTCGGCTGCTCCGATCTCCTGGTCGAGGGCAAGATCGGACTGGCGCAGTTCGCGGATATCGCCGCGTTCGTCGCCGAAGGCGCGCGGCTGCGCTCGGGCAAGACGCTTGCAGCCGACCTGGTCGTGCTGGCGACCGGTTACAAAGGCCAGGAACAGCTCGTGCGCAAATTGTTCGGCGATGAGGTGGCGGCCCGCGTTGGCCCTATCTGGGGCTTCGGGACAGGGCAGGAGCTGCGCAACATGTTCATGCGCACACCGCAACCCGGTCTCTGGTTCATCGCCGGCAGCCTCGCGCAGTGTCGCATCTACTCGAAGTATCTCGCACTGCAGATCAAAGCCTGCGAGCTTGAAAGGTTGCCTCGGGATCGCAGCGCTTCGGACACCACCATCGAGCGCCGCGTCACGCGCAGCGAGCGTGCGGATTTACCGCCTGTTGCGAGCTGACATCGCGATTGGCGCGTCATCTCGAAATAGATCATCTCAAAATACGTCGTCGACGGGAAATACGTCATCGACGGGTTGACCAATAATCTGGTCGGCCTAGATTGAAGGGGCGCGGCCCGGCCGAACGACTCGATCGACGCCCCTGCCTGAGCACCACTTCATGTGGGAGGCCGCCGCGATACCCGACACGAGAAGAGATCCCTCCAATCGGAAGGAGTGCGCGATGAAGCTCAACACCACACAGATCGAGCGAACACTGCATCAATTCGACGCCCAGGCCATTCCGGCGGAACATCCGGCAGTGCCGAAGCTCGAGCAATTGTTCGGCGAACATACCTATTTCCTCGACAACAACGGACTCAGCATCGTGGAGCCCGTCGAAGCGGAGCAGACCGACGGACGGTTGGGCGTGGTGGTGACTCTCGCCAGCTGGACCGATGACAGTGCGGCCAGCCTGCAGCCGCACGAACCCGAACCGACGGAACTGGTGATCGATCTCGAAGCGGATCTTCGTCACTGACGGCCGGTCGGTTGGGAGCGGATCCGTAAGCCGCTCCGATCGTTAATCTTGAATGTTGTTCCCGCGACCGTTGCCCGTTGCATGCAACGGGCAACGAATGGTGCTGCGGGAGAACCAGAACCTCCAGATCGCGCTGATTTGGAAACCGCTCGATGGAAGCCACCCACTCCGCTCAATGGAAGTCACCCACCAAGGAGATTCTCATGCGATCGACGATCGGATTCTGCTCTGCTTTGACTTTCGCCATCGCGGGTGTCGTGCTGATGCCTGTCGCAAATGCGCAGAACCAGCCTTCTTCGCCGCCGACGGCAGCGCCCAAGACGACGTCACCTGCAAATATTCCTGACAAGAAGCTCGACGCAGCGGCTGCTGCCGTCAAGAACGTGTCCGCTCTCAACGAAACCTACCAGCACAAGATTGCGGAAGCCCCTCCTGCGGAGAAGCAGCGCCTCAGAAGCGAGGCCAATGATGCGATGAAGAAGGCAGTGACCGATCAGGGCCTGTCGGTCGAGGAGTACAAGTCCATTGTCGATGTCGCGCAGAACGATCCCACCGTGCGCAACAAGCTGCTCCAACGGCTTCAATAGGGTCGCCAGGCGGAGGCTGAATCGTCAGCCGCCCGGCTCCATGGTCACCGCTGGCCCTGAAGCCGCTGGGAGAGATTTCGGCAGGCGCCGTAGTTGCCCATCCAGTCTGCGCCGGCGACGCGCTGGTCGTCGGTAAGACGAACGCGCAGGGCGCAGCTGAGCGAACTGCCTGTAAGCGACTCGCCGGTCGACCAGACCCAGACCGGACCGTCAGATGTCGAAGACGTGCCGCTGGCGGCACCGAGCCGGGCGACCAGTTCGTTGACGGGCTCGTTCCGGTATCTCTCCACTCCGGCCTGCAATTCGTCCGGGGAAGCGCAGGCACTGGCTGAAGCCGCCAGTGCCGCCAACAACAGAAACCTCGATCGCATCGCCCTCACCGATCCACAGGGTTGACCGTAACGGTCGAGCTTAGCGCCGGCCACCAGGCCGGCGCCAGTCGAGACATCATGTCAGCGCGGATCGGTCGGACTCCCGTGCCTCCGTGGAGGCTCGACGACGTCAGCCTCCGCTGTTGAGGGCGACGGCGCCGTCCGGACGAAGCGTCTGCGCCTGGTCGTAGTCCTGCAGCGCATGGACCTGATCGCCCTTGCCGCGATAGGCGTTGCCCCGGCTCATGAAGGCGTTGGGATCCTTCGGATTGAGCTTGATGGCGTGGTCGAAGTCCGCAATGGCGAGATCGAACTCGCCCTTGTCGGTATAGACCTTGCCGCGGTTGATGTAGATGACCGGGTCGTTCTTGTTGAGCGCGAGGGCCTGGTCGTAATCCTTGAGGGCGAGATCGAGCTTCTTCTCGCCATGGTAGGCGTTGCCACGGTTGAGGTAGGCGTTGGCATCCTTCGCGTTGATCTTGATGGATTGGTCGAAATCCTTGATGGCAAGGTCGTACTGGCCCTTGTCGTTGTAGACCTTGCCGCGGTTGACATAGGTCACGGCGTCATTCGGATTGCGCTTGAGCGCATCGCCGTAGTCCTTGAGGGCCTGCAACTCATCGCCCTTGGCGCGATAGGAGTTGCCGCGATTGAGAAAGGCGTTGGCGTCGGTCACGTCGAGCCGGATCGCCGAGTCGAAATCCTGGATGGCGCGATCGTACTCGCCCCTGTCGTTGTAGACCTTGCCACGATGGAGATAGGCGAGGGCGCCGAGCGGATTGAGCTTGATCGCCTCGTCATAGTCGCGGATGGCCTGATCTTCATCCCCTTTGCCGCGGTAGGAATTGCCGCGGTTGAGGTAGGCGCTGTACGAAGGATCGAGTTTGACGGCGCGGTTGAGTTCGACGATGGCCGCGTCCCACTGTCCCCGGTCGTTGTAGGTCTTGCCGCGGTCGATGAAGATATAGGCATCGGGCATCGGTCCCGCTGCAGCGGCCAGTGTGCTTGCCATCAATGTGCCTGCGGCCAGGATGCCCAGGATCCCTACACGTCCCGCCCAGCGGCGAGTAGAGTCGCCCTTGGCATCGCGACGCAAAACGGTGCGTCGAGCCGGAATGAAATCGCGCATGACTATCCTTCCCCACATAGCCGTCGCGACGGGGAGAACAGTTCGGGCAGCATCCATCGGCGCCTCTTTCACAGGGCCACCAAGGACGCAGTACGAGCTGTCGGGCCAATCGGCCCGTGCTGCTCTCGACGCGACGACGATTCCCACACACCCCGGCGCGACAGCCCGGAAGCCGGATCAGGCGATCCAGCCTATCGCGTCGGACGCTGCGAATGCGGAACCCCTTCCGCTCGCGCGCAAGCGAACACTAGGCCGTTCGCCGAAGCCGAGGTGTGACGGCTTCGGGCGAAAGTTGTGTTCGAAATGGAGTCGGGACGCCGGGCGGCGGTGCCCGGCGAGCGGTGTCAGCGCAGAGGCTCGAGGATGCTCACATAGTTGGCGACGGCGGCGCCGCCCATGTTGAACACACCGCCGAGCTTGGCCCTGGCCAGCTGCAGGCCGTCCGGCGCCGTGCCGGAAAGCTGCATGGCGCTCATGACATGCATGGAGACGCCCGTGGCGCCGACCGGATGGCCCTTGGCCTTGAGGCCGCCCGAGATATTGACGGGCAGCTTGCCGTCGCGCTCGACCCAGCCTTCATGGATGGCGCGCTCGCCTTCGCCCGGCGCAGTGAGACCCATCGCCTCGTATTCGATCAGCTCGGCCGAGGTGAAGCAGTCGTGGCTTTCGACGAAGGAGAGGTCGAGCAGGTCGAGCCGCGCGTCGGCAAGTGCTCGCTTCCAGGCAAGCTGCGGGCCCTCGAACTTGATGATGTCGCGTCGGCTCATGGGCAGGAAGTCGTTGACGTGCTCGGCGGCACGAAAGGCGATCGCCTGCTTCATGCCGAGCGCCGTCGAGACATCGGCCAGCACGACCGCGGCGGCGCCGTCGGTCACCGGCGAGCAGTCGGTGCGCTTCAGCGGGCCGGCGACGAACGGGTTCTTGTCGGACGGATTGCGGCAGAACTCGTAGGCGAACTCCTTCTGGAAATGGGCGTACGGATTCTTCGCGCCGTTCTTGTGCGCCTTGACCGCGATCTTGGCCAGCGCATCGGATTTGTCGCCGTAGCGTTGGAAATAGGCCGAGGTGATCTTGCCGAAGATGCCGGCAAAGCCTGCCTCGATGGTCGCCTCTTCCGCGACATAGGACGCCTTGATCAGGACATCCCCCGCCTGCGCCGAGTTGAGCTCGGTCATCTTCTCGACTCCAACCACCAGAACGAAGCGTGCCTTCCTTGCCGCCAGCGCATTGAGGCCCATATGGATCGCGGCCGATCCGGTGGCGCAGGCGTTCTCGACGCGTGTCGAGGGCTTGAAGCGCAGGTCGGGATGGGTCTGCAGCGGCAGGGAGGAATGGAACTCCTGGCGCACGAAGCCGCCGTTCATGTTGCCGACGTAGATCACGTCGACATCCCTGGGCTCGATACCGGCATGGGCGATGGCGTCGCTGGCCGCTTTCACGATCAGCGATTCGCTGGTCTCGCCTTCGAGCTTGCCGAACTTGCCGTGGGACCAACCGACGATGCAGGCCGTCATGGGACGCTCCTCGATCTCTTGCGCATGTGCATATACACTTATATAGGGCCTCCCGCCAGGCAAGCCCACTTGCAGGAGATTTGCTCATCGTCGCCCTCATGGCGAGGGTTTTGCGCCCCAATTCCGCCGCCGCGGCGGTGTTGACTATGGTGTCAACTGGAGCCCAATTGCGTTATGGCCGACACTCCGCCACCCGCCGATTCCGCTGAACGTCCGCGCTGGCCGCTCATCCTGGGCGGGCTGGTCGGCGGCGCGCTGTTGGTCGGGGCCGGGTTGGCGCTGGGCTGGTATCTCTTCTATCGGCCGATCGTGAATGTCGCCGTGCAGCTGCCTGCGCCGCCGCCCCCGCCTGCACCTCCGGGACCGGACGAGAAGGAGGTCAAGGCGCTGCAGGACCAGGTCGACAAGCAGAAGGCCGCCAACAAGCAGATCGAGGACCAGATCGCCATCCTCAAGGAGCGGCTGAAAGCGGACGTCTGCACGATCAAGGATCCGCTGGGCAAGACTGCGCCCAACAGTGCGCCCGGAGCCACGCCTGGCCACAAGACCTGAGCGATCTATTTCTTTGACATCTGTTCGAGCGCCTTCTTGGCCTCGACATCGTTCTGGTTCGCGGCCTGCTGCAGCCAGCTCCTGGCCTTCGCGGCGTCGGCCGGCACACCGGTCGCGCCCATCGCGAGCAACAGGCCGAGCTTGCGCTGGGCTTCGGCATCGCCGGCCAGCGCTGCGCGTTCATACCAGTCGACGGCCCGCGGTCCGTCCGGCGTGAAGCCCGTCTTGGGTCGCGGCGCCAGCGGGTCGTAGAAGCCCGCGATCTCGACTTCCGCCTGTGGGTTGCCCGCTTCGGCCGCCCGGCGCCAAACCAGGAAGGCGCCGGCAAGGTTGCCGGCTTCGGCATATTCGCGGCCCTTGGCCAGCATCGCCTCGGCGCTGGGCTTGGTGGCGAGATAGTCGGCCACGGTGTCGCGGATCGATTTCTGCGGCGCCTGGGGGGGCGACGCGGGAGCAGGGGGCGGTGCTGGTGTAGGCGCTGCGCTGGGCGGTGGTGCCGTCGTGGCCACTTGGGCGCCGCTGTGGTTCTGGAAGTACGAGGCGTAGACGTAATAGGCCGAGCCGGCGACGATGACGATCGCGACAGCAGTCGTCAGCCAGGCCAGGATGCCGAGCCCGGCGGGTTCGGGCATGGGGTCACGGGCCGCGCGCAACTCGGGGATCGGCCGCGGCGGCGGAGCGGGTTCCGGCTCGAAGGGCGGCGCCGGCGGCGGCTGCGTCGCGGCTGGCGGCGGCCGGCGGAATCGGAACGCCGGTTCTTCCTGTGCGGCTCGCGTCGTCGGATCGACGGCGCCCGACGTCAACATGGCGGGCCAGGCGACGATCGTCGAGGCGACCACGCCGATATCGGGTTCCTTGATGCGCAGCCGCACAGTCGCGATGCCTGCCAGCCGGTCGCAGATTTCGGGTCCAAGATGGAAATCGAGAGCGCCCTTGACGCGCGCGACCTGGTCCGGTCGCAGCCAGGCTTCGGTGCGCCGCCAACCATCCTCGCCGAGATGCGAGTCCGGCCCCTGCTGACGCTGGATCGACAGCGTCAGACCCTCCGGCGACGCGTCGAGATCGCTCACACGCAGCAGGGCATGGCCCGGCGTCGGCTGCGGCAGGATGGAAGCGCGGATCGACACGAAGCGCCCCTACGCCGGCACGGCGCGCAGGATTGCGCCCAGGCGCTCGTTCTGTTCGGCGGTGATCTCCCGGCCGCCCTCGTAACCGACATTGTCCATGGCGAGCTGAAGGAAGGCGCGCATCCAGTCCTTGCAGTAGTCGGCGTAGATGGCGGCAGGGTCCTCGCTCAGCACCGGCCCGTCAACGGGCACCGGCGGACTCTGGAAGACACGGCGGACCGGGCTGTTCGGCGGCAGGCCGGGGCGTTGCTCAAGCGGCAGGCGATCGAAGCCCAGCGCGCTCACATAGCCGTTCAGCGCCGAAGCCGCGGTGCGCACCTGGCGCTCGGCGATGTCCTCCCACTTGGCGTTGGCCGCATTCTCCAGCGCGCGCACTTCGAGCGAGAGCTTGTCGATGACCTGCAGCCGATGTGCGCCGACGACCAGCTCGTCGATCAGCCAGCCGAGATGCTGGCGGTCGACGCCGAAATGCGACAGTGCCTTGTCGTCGGCGCCGATGCGCCGCATGTTTTCGAGCCAGTATTCCGCCGCCTCGTGGGCAAAGCGCTCGGCGCGATCCTCCAGCACGCCGGTCGGCGGCGCCGGGCGGCCTTCCTCCTCGCCGAACACGTCGGCGAAGATGGCGCCGAGATCGACCGTCGCGCCTGTCGATTGCATCACCTGGGGCCCGGCCCGGCCATTGCGGCCATTGGTGGGCTCGGCGGGCTGAGCCGTCGAAATCCGGAAGTAGATGTCGCGCAGAGCGGCGTCGGCGACCTGCAGGGCGGCGATCAATTCGCCGAAAAGCTGCTGCTGGATGCAGGTCGCCAGCCCGCGCAGCACGGTATGGACCAGCTCGCGCTTCTTGGCGCGTGCGTCTCCGTCGGAAGCGCTGTGGAAGCCGGCGAGGCGGTCGACCAGGCGGCGGACCTGCACCTCGAGCTGGCCGCGCACCTGCGAACGTTTGATCGCCGGATCGCAGACCGGGATCAGGTTCTTCACCAGATAGGAGACGCCACCGTCATTGGGCTTGAAGGCCTCGTCCCAGGCTCGCGCTGGATCCATGAAATGACGCTGCACGTCGAAGTTCTCGATGAAGTGGCGGCGCAGCTCGATGGCGCGCTGGGCGAACACCTCGGCGACGCCGACTTCGCGGCCGTCGCGATAGTCCATCAGGCGCTCGTCGATCACCGTCGGATTGCGCAGCCAGAACGCGTGGTTGAACGGCCGGCCGTTCCAGTTGGCGGGCCATTCGCCGCGGAAATTGTTGACCAGCGAATTGTTGAGTCGGGCGCTCCAGCGCAGCCGGCGCGATTCCTCGGTCTCGCCGGCCTTCTGCTCGAACTCGCGGTCCATCTTGGTGAGCACCAGGAACAGCGCGTTCTTCTGCTTGGCGCGCTCGGCCGGCGTGGCGCCGATGGTCTGGTCGATCCAGGCAGTCATCATGTCCGAGAGATCGCGGACCTCCTGGTTGCCGTCGGGGATGCAGAGCAGCATCGCCGACAGTTCGCGCTCGGCCGAATAGCGCTGGAAGAGATAGGCGACCTTGCCGCGCAGCAGGAGCTCCCGCAGCGGGTTTGCGCCTTCGGCAACGCCCTTCGCCTTGGCGACATCCTGCAGGTTGGCGAGCTTCAGCCGCGATCGTGCGCCAGGGAAGTCGAGCAGGTCGGTGTGGTCGAAGAAGTCCCAGGGCTTCTCGTTGATCGCGACATTGAGCTCGGCGGTCAGCGCGCAGACCAGCGAGCGCGGCAGGCGTGCGTCCGCCGATACGGCCCGGTCGGCCTGCTTGGGCCGCACCAGCAGCGTGTCATCGGAATCAACGCCGAGTCGGTCGAGGGTGAGCACGTCGATGATGCTCTTCTCGCGCGGGATCAGTGCGTCCATGCCGAGCAGCGCTTCCGGGGCGAAAGCGAGCTTCTCCAGTCCTTCGTAGAGGGTGAGATAGAGATCGGTGAAGGGCTGGAAGTCGTACCACAGCACCGACCAGAGCTTGGCGCGATCGCGGCCGGACAGGCGCGGCGCGAGGTCGATCGCCTCGCGCCAGAACTCCGTGCGCAGCTCGGACGTGACGCCGGCAAAGAAGGTGTCGAAGTATTCGATCAGGTCGAGGACGTCGTCGGCATCGAGATCGCCGGGCGGCGTCGGCATCACCTGGCCGCGCAGTTCGGCGAGACGCTTGCGGATCGCAGCGCCGTCGGGCCGTTCGAATGCCGCCTTCTGGTGATCGAAGTCGAGCAGGAAGGAGTTGCCCAGGATCTTGACGATGTCGGTCTGCGTGAGAAGCCGCACTCGCACCGGAAAATCGGGCGCAACGTCGCTCAATCCCAGGCCGAAGCGCGTGACCAGGCCCGTCGACTCGCGATTGCCGGGGGGATTGATCTCGCGCAGGAAGTCGTAGGTACGGTCGGCGAAGCGCGCCTGCAACGGATGACCGTCGCGGCTTGCCAGGATCGACACGAGATACGATTTGCCGGCCTGGCTCGGCCCAAAGACGCCGACGCACATGCGGCGTCGTGCGGCGCGGGCGAGCTTGCGGCTCTGGTTGCGAACTTTCTGCAGCTCGCTGATCAGCGACGGCGCCTGTTGCGCGACGGTCGGCGACTGGGCGGCGGCTCCCTTCAGCCAGGTCACGCCCTCGCTCGCGGCGACGGCGAGGGCTTCGCAGTCCTGGGCCAGCTTGAGATCGACAGTATCCATACCTCTACCCGGTCTTGAGCATGCCCGTGTCGAGCCAATAGCCCTCACGGCGCGGCAGCGTCTGTAGTCGGAGCGTCAGGCGATCGAGCGCAACGGCGCGACCGTCGCGGTTCACGACCTGGCGCAGGCGGAAACGCTCGACGTCGGTCGAGTCCTTGTCCCTGGGCTTCACGCGGGCGAGCGCGATCTTGAACGGTGTCTCGCGCGCATGGCGTTCGGCAAATTCCGGCCGGGCGAATTCCAGCGCATAAAGTCGCGCCGCAGGCCAGCGGGCCAGGTCGAGCTGCCGGGCGCCCAGCCACATGGGCCCGCGGAACTCGAAGGTGACCTCGGGCAATTCGTACTCGCGATTGTCGAGATCGACATCGCGATAGACGAGATCCTCCTTCTGCAGCCTCCCGCCGCCGTCGAGCTTGCCGATGAAGCGCGCGATGCTCTTGGAGCGCAGGAGATCGGAGCGGAAGGAGAAGTCCGGAAGCTGCGACTGGGCAAGTGCGGCGATCATGGCGCCGACCGCCACCGTCGTCTTGGGGTCCTCGACCCTGAGCCGCGCGTCGCGGAATGGATACCATGCGCCGACCCGGTACTCGTGCAGCGCGATCACCCGTTCCGGCGGCAAGGGCAGAAGCTCCATCAGCAGGGCACGGATGCCGGGCAGGCGCGAGGGGCGGCCTGACAGCAAAAGGACATCGCAATCGTAGGCATGCACGATCTCGGCGAGCGGCGCCAGCACGCGCGCCATCTCGGCCCGCACCGTCTTGTCGAGGCCGGGCAAATCGACCGGGAACACGGTCGCCTTGAGGTCGAAATCCTTGGCGCCGCGCTTGCGTGCGGCCTCGTTCACGAAAGTGACGACCTCCCCGGACGGCTTGGCGCCGCCGGGAAAGAACGAGTCGTAGGCCCGGGGCTCGGCGGCCAGCACCCCCGACGTGGGCGCATAGGTCTCGGCCGCGTTCAGGAGCTCGAGCGCGATCGGATGGGCGATCTGCAGCGCGAACTGCTGGCGCAGGTTGCGCTGGATCACGTCCTCGCCGCCACGGTCGCCGCCCACCAGCTCGGCCATCAGGTCGGCGGGGTTGGCGATCCCGGCGGCCCGCATCGCCGCCTCGATCGGCGGCAGGACGTGGCTCTGTACCACGCGCAGCAGGATGTCGTCGCCGGCGACATTGAAGCCTTCGCGGAACTTCTGCTCGGGAAACAGCGTCACCGAGGTGCCGGCGCCTTCGAGGCGATAGTTGTTGACGATAAGATCGGTCGTGCCGCCGCCGACATCGATGCTGGCGATGCTGAGCGTGCCGTCGGCCGGCTTGCCGCGCGGCTTGCTCGCGATTTCGAAGAACCGTCGCGCGTCGCCGCCGAAATTTCGCGCCACCTCGGTGTAGAGATAGACGAGCTGGGTGCAGCTTGCTTCGTCCCAGTCGGTCAGCACGCGCGGCGCGGGCGCATCCGTATCGTCGAGCTTCCAGCCCATCATCATCCAGACGAGGTCGCGCGCGGCCTCGGCGCGCTTGCGGAAGATCAGGCGTTCGGCGAGCGGCATGCCCGTCGGCAGCGTCAACACGATGCGGCGCAGCCGCCGCGGCGTCTCGGCATGGGCGCGACGGCCGCGCTGCTGCGGCGAGTTCATGAGCGTCAACGCCTGCAGCAGGATCTCCGACAGCGCGAAGGTCATGATCGAGGAGCGCGAATAGAGCGGCTCGAACACCGGCAGGTGGTCGGCGCTGTCGGCTTCCGGCTCGACGAGATGCAGCGGCTCGCCCTTCTGGTTGATGAGCTGCGCCATCGGGCCGGCGGCGGCCGGCATCGTCGTCTGGTCCTGGGCATAGGCGATGTTGAAGCGCCATTCGCGCGCCTGCGGATCCTCGTCCCACAGGTAACGCTTGGGGCTCGACATGCCGGTATTGCCTTCGGTGCCGCGCCGCCGTGCCGCGAGCCGCGTCGCTTCCGGCCCGACGCGCGTCATGGTCGGCCACACGAAGGCATCGGCCCTGCCGCCCTGCCGCGACAGGTGATTCTTGCCGAACCACGCCTGGGCGAACTCGACGCGGGACTCGAACGGCTTCATATGCACGCTCTCGGGGTGCGAGAGGTCGCGCAGGGCGAGCTCGTAGGAATCGTTCAGATTGACGCCCAGCTCGCCGGCCGCCTCGATCAGGAGGCCACAGGTCCGCGAGTTGCCGACATCGAGCACGACATCGACCTCGATCGCGCCGCGACCCGGCCGCTCGGCATCGCCGACCAGCTTGATCGGCGGGAAGGAGATCGCCTCGGAGAGCAGGCCGAGGAAGGCGAGATAGCGCGCGCTCGCTTCCTGCGGCTTCTGCTTGATGTCGCCCTCGATCTCTTCGAGCGTGGCGCGCGGATGAAGCTCGCGAAACAGCTCCTCCAGCCACTGGTTCATCCAGCTCTGGCGCAGCAGCCAGTGATTGGCGCGCTGCTGCGGAGCCAGAGCGAACAGGGCGCCCGAGGTCACGTCCTTGGACGAGGGAGCCAGATAGGCGCGACCCTCGGCTTCGGCGATCAGGCCGGTGTCGAAGGCGAGGACGGCGCGGTAGCGGTGACCCTGCTCGTCGCGAAAGCCCTCGCCGAAGCGCGCCTCGAGATCGACCACGCGAATGCGCGCCCAATCCGCCGGCCCTTCGCGGAACTGGTTGTTGGGCCGGACCTGCAGGAATGGCACCGGCACCCACTTGTCGAGAAAGGGGGCGAGCGCATCTTTGGCAGTGACGACGAGATTGGGTTCCGCTGCACGGCGGCGTCCCGCCTCGACCACCTCGTACTGGCCGCGCACTTCGTCGAAGTCGAGTTGCACGAGGTCATCCACGGCCTTGTCCGCGCCGCTGTCGTGGAAGCCCCATTCACGCACGCGCAGGCGTGCAGGATCGAAGCCGAAATCGAGGAACTGGATGCCGGAGCGGGCGATCAGCGTTGTTGGGCTGGGATAGCTCGGCAGGCGGGCGAGGTCACTCATGGATGCCTATGTTTGGGGAGACCTGTGCAACTGGGGTCTCAAGTCTAGGAAATCAACGACCGATCTGCACGCTGTAGCTGCGCTTGTCGCCGGGCTGGCTGCCATTGCATTGGGCCACGCCATCCTGGCCGATCTCGCAGTTGACGACATTGCGGGCATAGGTTCGGCCGTCCGTACATTTGGGGTTGGATTTCTCCTCGATCACCAGCTTGCCGTTGTCCCAGCGCGCTTCCGCCGGCGCTTCGCAAGTCGATCCATCCTGCTGCACGAAACTCACCTTGCCCTTGCCCTTGTCGTCGAGCGTGTAGGACGGATGGAGATTCTTCTCGCCCTGGGGCGTGGCAAGGCTCGTGCGCGAGCGCCAGTCGCCCTTCAGGAAGGCAAGATCATGCTTCTGCTTGGCGTCGGGCGGCACGACCATGGGCTTGGGCTCGTCCTTCTTGTCCTTGTCGGCGGTCTGCTTGTCCTTGTCGGCGCCGTTCGGCCCCTTGTCGTTGGGAGATTTGTCTTTGGCGGCTTTGTCGTTGGGACCTTGCTCGTTGTTCTTTTCGGCTGTGTTGACGCCGACGCCTGCCTCGTCAGGGCTCGCGCCACGCTCGATCGGCGTGTCGGCGGTTCCCACAATCACACCGCCGGGGCCGATGACGCCCGCCGCACAATTGCCGCCGCGTCGCGCCACTTCGTCGGTGAGCCGTGCCAGCTCGAGCCGCAGGTTTTCGTTGTCCTTGACCAGCGTCTCGATCCGCGCCTGCTGCAGCTCCACGGGCTGACGCACCGACATGGCAAGCGCTCGACCGCGCGCCTCGGCCTCGAGCCGCGGTTCGATGTGCGGCAGGTAGGGCCGCACGATCCAGGCCAGTAACGCGAGCAGCAGCAACAGGAAGACGGCCAGCAACAGCCACTGCCACCAGGTCGAGCGCAGTCGCGATCCGACGATCGCGACGGCAGGTGCGGACGCCATGACGGCATCGGGGATCGGCGGCGCTGGCATCGGCGGCCTGGGCGGATTGGCCAGGAAGACGCCGGGCAGGGCTGCGTCGGCAGAGAAGCCCCAGAAGGTCATGACCGGCTTGCCATCGACGACATGCAGCGTTTCCTCGCCGGGCGCCGTCAGTGCATGGCGCAGGAGCTTGGCGAAGTTGCGCTCGGCGCTGGAGCGGTCGGGCGCCTCCATGGCGCCAGCCAGCTGTGCGAGATCGGCGTGGAGGCGGCGGACCTTGTCGAGGATCTGGGTGCGTTCGGTTTCGCCGAGATCGGCAAGCTGGCGTACCTCGCCGTCGAACGGCGCATACCAGTCGATGCGGCGGCCCGACGGATCCACCTCGGGGATGGCCAGCAGATCGGCGTGCTCGCGTGACAGCCGTTGCGCGATCGCGGCGCGCAACTGACCGGCCGCATGCCACACCGGATCGCCGGCAAGGCCGAGCGCGCGGTAACGCTGGAGCGGTTCACTGCTGAGAAGGGGACCGGCCATCTTCGCTTCCTATCAACGTCCGCCGCGCGGACAGGACATGGCATAAGTCCATCGAGTGCCCCACAGCTCTCCTGTTACGATGACGTCTACGGAATAATCCCCGGCGACAGGGTTCCAGTCGAACCCGAAGCCGCCACGGCCGCTGCGCGGGCCACCCGTGCCGGCGATCACTTGGCCGCGGTAGACCACCTTGATGTCGTCGGGTTTCACATAGAGGTTGTAGTTGATCGCGACAAAGCCCGGCTTGTCGCCGAGATAGTGTCGGTTGCGGGTGACGCCCTCGCCGCCGGAATCGCCCGACCAGTCGCATGGCAGCATGCCCGGCGGCGGCCGGTTGACCGGCGGTGCCGTCGCGTGCCGCGGAGGGGGTGCGGGCGGCGGCGCCTTGGCGACAGGTGGCGGCGGCGGCTTGGGCGGCTCGACCGGCTTGCACTGCTCGACCTTGTGCTTGAGGTCATCCGTGAGAGCAGCGAGCTGGGCCTTCAGATTCTTTTCATCAGCCTGCGCGTCATTGAGCGAAGCTTTGAGGGCCGGCGTTGGATCGGGAGGCGGCGGCGGCGCGGGTGGTGCCGGCGTCTCCAACGTCGCGATATTGGTCGAGGGATCGACCGGCGCGCAGGCACGCAACAGCCAGGACGCGATCAACAGCGCCAGCAGCAGCAGCAACCCGAAGAGCAGCGCACCGAGCCAGGACGACAGGCCGAAGCGCTCGGCCAAGGGAAGGGCTGGCGCACTTGCCAACGTGGCGGAGGGGGCCGCGACCGCTGCGGGCAGGAGCGGCGGCGGGATGGCCTGCAAGCTCGCCGCGGCGTCGGCTTCGTAGCCCCAGGCCGCAATCACCGGCTGGCCGTCTACCAGATAGATAAAGTCATCCGACGGCCGGCGGGTGGCGAGTTGCAGCGACCGGCCGATGAGGTGCGCCTCGTCGCTCGTGTCCGATGCCGCGAGCTGGGCGCCCAGTGTGTGGATCGCATCGAGGCGGGCGCCGACCGTGCGCAGCACCTCGCCGCGTTCGACCTCGCTCAGCTCGGCCAGTCGGCGCACCGGACCCGACCGCGCAGCATACCAGTCGATGCCATCCCCCGATTCGCGCATCTGCGGCTCGGCGAGCAGGTCGGCCGGCCCATCGCCCAGGCGGCGTCGAATGACCGACAGAAGCTGGCCGGCGACGGCATGCAGCGGTTCACCGCGCACGCCCAGTGGCCGGACGCCCAGTCGTGTGGTCAGGATCAGGGTCGGGCCTTCGCCCATTCTTCCGATACGCTGTTCAATGGAGCGACAGCATATCAGTGGCGAATCGGACTTGTTTATGGTGCCGCTATACTCATCGCGGAATTTCAGCCGTTGTGATTTTAATTGCGAATGCGTATCACTATCAGTAGATTAACCCCTCCCAGGCGGAGGGAGGGGCATGAAAGTTGCGCCAGAACAAAATGTTGGGCTGCAGGTCCGGGCGGCGCGAGAAGGGAATTGCGGCCGGCTTGGTTGTGCCTGCGGCTTGCCCATCGGAGAACGCTTCGTCTTATGGGCGGTTCGGCAGTGGCAGCACGATTGTGCCCTGCCGACCGAAGGATCGGCGTTGCATGGCGGTTTCAAGGTTGCCGGGTTGCTCAATGCGCTTCCCGACTTCGCGATCGCCATGGATGCGCTGTTCTTCGGTGCGCGGCGCGCCTTGCAGGTGCATCTGCCGACCTGCTCGCAGGTGAGCCCCGACGAGGCGACGATCGTCGCCCTATGCGGCTTGGCGCAGGGGGATCATGACGGCCCGCTTGGCGCATCGCTGGGTGCACTGATGGAACCGGCGGCATCGCGGGTGGCTACCGAACGGCTGAAGCGTTTTGCCGTAACGCTCGCGCATGCGGGGCTGCGGCTGGCGCCGCCGGCCGGCGAGGCGGGGGCGCTGATCAACTGACACAGCCGCACCCGCTTGCTAGATCTCCATGCGGCTGCCCAACTCGACGACGCGATTGCTCGGCAAGCGGAAGAAGTCGCCGGCGCTTGAGGCGAGGCGCGCCAATAACAGGAACAGCTTCTCCTGCCACCGCGGAAGAAGTGGCCGGGTGGCCGACACGAAGCTGGTGCGGCCGACGAAGTAGGACGTGCGCATGGGATCGACCGGCACGCCGCGCTCGGCGAGCGGCACCAGATCGCGCGGCACGTCGGGTTGCTCCATGAAGCCGTAACGCAGGACGACGTGGTGCACGCCCTTGCCGAGATGGGCGACCTGGGCGCGAGCGTTGGGCGGCACGTAGGGCTCGTCGGGCACCTCGACGGTGAGCAGGACGACCTGCTCGTGCAGCACTTCGTTGTGTTTGAGATTGTGCAGGAGGCAGTTGGGCGCGTTGCCGGAGAAGGCAGTGAGATAGACCGCCGTGCCCTGCGGGCGATGCACGCGGCTGGGGGTGATGCTGGACAGCAGCGTTTCCATCGGCAGCGCGCCTTCCTGCTCGCGCGTGGCCACGGCCATGCGGCCTTTCAACCATGTCCACATGGAAGCGAAGACCACCACGGCCAGGGCCAGGGGCACCCAGCCGCCCTGCAGGAACTTCATCATGTTGGACGACATCAATGTGAGATCGACCACCATGAAGCTGCCGAACAGGGGGATCGCCACCCACAGGTTCCACTTCCAGGCACGTACGGCGAGCGCGAATGCCAGCAGGGTGGTGACCAGCATCGTGCCGGTCACGGCGATACCGTAGGCCGCCGCGAGATTGTTCGAGGACTTGAAGGCAAACACCAGCACGATAATGCCGAAAAGCTGCATCCAGTTGATGGCCGGCACGTAGATCTGCCCGAATTCACTGGCCGAGGTGTGCTGGATGCGCACACGCGGGCTGAGGCCAAGCAGGGCGGCCTGCTGGGCCATCGAGAAGGCGCCGGAGATCGTCGCCTGGGACGCGATCACGGCCGCCGCAGTCGCCAGCACCACCAGCGGATAGAGGGCCCAGGTCGGGGCGAGGCGGAAGAACGGGTTCTCGACCGCCGTCGGATCCAGGAGCAGCAACGCTCCCTGACCGTAGTAATTCGCCAGCAGCGACGGCAGCACCAACGCAAGCCAGGCGACCCGGATCGGCTTCGGACCGAAATGGCCCATGTCCGCGTAAAGCGCTTCGGCGCCGGTGACGGCAAGCGTGACGGCTCCCAGGGCCACGAAGGCGATGAAACCGTGCCGGAGTGCGAAGTCGAGAGCATGCACGGGGGAGAGGGCGAGCAGGATACGCGGCGCGTGGACGATCTGGCTGAGGCCGAGCACAAGAAGCACGGCGAACCAGACGAGCATGATCGGCCCGAACCAGCGGCCGACGCTTTCGGTGCCGACGCGCTGGACGGCGAACAGGCCAGTCAGCACACCGAGCGACAGCGGTATCACCAGCGGCTCGAATGCCGGCGCGGCGACGTTCAGGCCTTCGATGGAACTCAATACCGTGACGGCCGGCGTGAGCAGGCAATCGCCGTAGAACAGCGCCGCCCCGGCCATGCCCAGCATGAGGTAAATGCGGCGGTAGCGGGCGGATATTTCCGTTCGACGCGACACCAGCGCCATCAACGCGAGCACGCCGCCTTCGCCGCGATTGTCGGCGCGCATGACGACCGCGACGTATTTCACCGTCACGACGATGATCAACACCCAGGTGATCAACGCCAGGATGCCGAACACATCTTCGGGCACAGGCTTCAGCCCGGTGAACTCGCTGAAGCAGGCATTGACCGTGTAGAGCGGACTCGTGCCGATGTCGCCGAACACCACGCCGAGCGCGGCCAGTGTAAGCCGCGCCAGGCGTTTGCGGCTCGTCGGATCGGACGTTCCATTTCTGGGCATCTGACTGAGAGGCGCCTTCCTTTGCCGTCCGGCGCGGGCCGCCGGGCACGGCGGGCGGGTATTGCGCCGCAGCGTGGGCCGGTCAATCGGATTCTTGTGCCTCTTTTATGCCGGCTTGGATTCCTTCGATGTGAGGCGTGAGGAACACCACAGGAACTCCCGGCGCGACACTCTCCGGTTTGTTTCAGAACTTGATGATGATGTCGGAGGCGATAGTGAACTGGGAAGTGTTGTTTTGGCCGGCATAGGGAGTTGTTCCGCTGAGGGATGTGTCGAAGCGGATTTCGGG
>JAFEBU010000082.1 GCA_018242505.1 Pseudomonadota bacterium | reverse complement strand
TTGTCGACAAAATCGAGGGCGCCGCGGTCGAAAGCCAGGTTCTCATGGGTCGGCGAGGACCGGCCGGTCAGGAATACGACCGGCAGGAAGACGCCCTCGCGCCGCAGGCGCGGCAGCAGGTCAATTCCGGCCAGCGACGGCAGCCCCCAATCCAGCACGATCACATCCGCTGTGGGGGCGTTGTCGGCGATCGAGGCCAGCATGGCGGTGCCGTCGGCAAAGCAAGTGACATCGAAACCGAGATCCGTCAGCTCGGCCGAGGCGGCTTCCCGGAAATCGTCGTCATCGTCAACAAAGATGAGGCGAACGCGCTCCTCGGTCGTGGCGTTATCCGCCGGACTGACCGCGGGCCCTGAGCTGGGCCAAGCAGGCGCGATTTCCTTCATCGGTGTTGTCATCGCTCTTAACCTCGTAAGCAAGAGTTCCGAACTGGCGCGTCTGGACGTCGGGGTAGAGCTGCACGTTGAGCGAACAGCCGCCCTCGCGATATCGCCAGGTTTTTCCCGGCGCGCGTTCCTCCACGGTGGTCGGTGGGCCGAACAGAGCGCGAACCTCGGCTTCGCTCTTGCCGATCAGATTCACAGGCGCCGCAGTGGCTGCGGCATCCTTCGGCGGCTCGGTATTCGTATCCGTCTCCGTAGGCGTGACGGCGGCCTCGGTCGACGATGCCGGCGGAGCAGGAGCTGCGGGGGGCTTGGCCGGAGCGGTCCGAGCAACTGTCCGCTGGGGATGCGGCTTGGCCGAGTCCGACGAAACGAGCCGGTTGAGATCGTCGCGCGCACTGTGAACCACGTCGCAGCCTGACAACAGCAGCAGGCCAACAGCCAGGGTCTGCAGGCACAGACTCTCGTTTTTCATCCAATGTCTCTTTCCCCGCATGCCTGCCCTCTCCGGCAACGCTGACAGCGGCAGTACGGTTGCCGGCTGTACAAGGCACAAGCCAACACACCGCAGGCCGCTTGTCAGGCTCCCGGTCCGTCGGAGTTTTGTCTCAATGTTGCGTTGCGGCAACACTTTGACCTTGAAATGGGACGCTATCACAAAAAGACCACCGATTCTTGCACAGGGTGCGCGTCAATACGCTTGACACAATTTCGCCAAAGTGCCAGCCGCTACTTTCTGTGCCTCGCTATGCCGGGAGTTCATAGCCGATGGCGGCTTCGGCCGCGATCGTGTGCTGCACGGCGGGGCGCGCCATCATTTGTTCATAGTGGCGGAAAAGATTGCCGAGCGTGCCCGGAGCGGGCTGCAGCGACTTCGCCATGCGCCAGAACAGGCGGAACAAATGGATATCGGCGATCGAATAGCGGCCCAGCACCCAGTCGTTGTCGCCGAGACGCCGATCGGCGATCCGGTAGACCTCCTGGGCGTGAGCGAGGCCCTGGCGACGCGCCGGATGGAGCGTCGACGCGATGAACGACATCCATGACACGGCATGCGCTTCGGCCTCGGCGCCGGCGGGCAGGAGCTTCGCCTCGGGGTAGCGCCTGGCGAGATAGAAGAGACAGCCGGCGACTTCGGTGAGCGGCCGGCCGTCGATCAGGAGTGTCGGCACCTTTCCCGCGGGATTGATGGCGAGGAAGTCGGCCGCACGGGTCTAGTTGCGCGCGAAGGAGAGCGGCTGCACCTCGAACGGCACGCCGATCTCGTGCAGCGCGATATGCACCGCCATCGAGCTGCTGCCGGGCGCGAGATAGAGCATGAGCGTGGTCATGGGAGTTCCTGGGGATCGTCAGGGTGCGCCACTCCAGCGCACAGGCTACTGAGGCGCGCAGGGCGCAATCATGGGCGCCGCCGGAGTGGCGTGCCCCGATGGGCTAGGGCCGGCGCAGCAGATCGTCCTCGGGCACGCCTGCTTCGAAGTCGGCCAGCATCCTGTCGGCGTCGAACAGAACGCCGATCGGATTGTCGGCGAACGGCGCACTGTGGAAATAGCCCACAGCTTCCCGCTTGGTGTGGAAGGCGTCGACCTGCAGCTCGACCTGGTTGCCGTCGGGATCCTTGTAGTACATCGACACGGTCGGGCCATGATTGATGGTGCGCACCGGCACGATGCCCTCGGCTTTCAGCCGGCGATAGGTCGCGAGAAGCTGGCCGAGATCGGCGAAGGTATAGGCGACGTGCGCCAGCCCCCAGGCGTCGTCGGGCGCCTTCCTGAGGCCCGGCATCTCGACGAAGGCCACGCGGTGATGCTCGTCGTCATAGGTGACGAACGAGATGTAGTCGTTCTCGAACACCTTATGGGCGGCGAGCACCGTGCAGTACCAGTCCACCAGCGCCTTCTTGTTCGCCGTGCGCAGCACGAAGTGCGCGAACAGCGACGGTGCAACCGGCTTGCTATCGAGCGGCCGGCGAAGCCGGTCGGCGTTGGTGTCCATGCGTCGCCTCCATCAGCGGGCGTCCATCGGCTTTCCCGGCTGGCGCGGCAGGAAGGCCGTCAACAGGCCCAAGCATAGCAGGAAGGGCGTCACCTGGTAGACGGTGTCGATGCTGGTGAGGTCGGCAATCTCGCCCAGCACTGCGGCGCCGAGGCCACCCAGCCCGAAGGAGAAGCCGAAGAACATGCCGCCGACCAGCCCGACGCGGCCCGGCATCAGCTCCTGGGCATAGACCAGGATCGCCGGGAAGGCCGAGGCCATGACCATCGCCACCGTGACCGCAAGCACGCCGGTCCAGAACAGGTTGGCGTGCGGCAGGATCAGTGCGATCGGCAGCGCGCCCAGGATCGAGAACCAGATCACCGGAATGCGGCCGATCTTGTCGCCGATCCAGCCGCCCATCAGCGTGCCCATCACGATGCCGATCATGAAGGCGAAGAGATAGAACTGCGCCGTCTGCACCGAGAGGTGGAACTTGGTCATAAGGTAGAAGGTGTAATAGGAGCCGAGGCTGGCCTGGTAGACGTTCTTGGAGAAGAGCAGCATCACCAGCAGCGCCACGGTCACGATCACGCGCCTCTTCGACAGGCCATGCGATGCGACAGTCGGGGTCTTGCCCTTGCCGCGGGGGGCGGTCGGCGCCAGGGCACGCCGGTTGCGGTACCAGTGTCCGATCTGGAACAGGACGGTCATGGCGATCAGCGCCGCGGCGCAGAACCAGACGATGCTTTGCTGGCCGCGCGGCACGACGATGAAGGCCGCGAGCAAGGGGCCCGACGCCTGGCCGAGATTGCCGCCGACCTGGAACAGCGACTGGGCGAGACCGTAGCGGCCGCCCGCCGCCATGCGCGCCACCCGCGAGGCTTCGGGATGGAACACCGACGAGCCCATGCCGATCAGCGCCGCCGAGATCAGGATCATCGGGTAGGAATGCGCATGCGACATCATCAGGAGCCCGACCAGGGTGAAGCCCATGCCCACCATCAGCGAGTAGGGCTGGGGCTTCCTGTCGGTGTAGAGGCCGACCACCGGCTGCAGCATCGAGGCGGTGAACTGGAAGGCGAGCGTGATGAACCCGACCTGGCCGAAGGAGAGGGCGTAGTTGTCCTTCAGGATGGGGTAGATCGCGGGCACCAGCGACTGCATCATGTCGTTCAGGAGATGGCAGAAGCTGAGCGACAGGATCACGGCAAAGGTCGTGCTGTCGGCGGAGGCCCGCTCGGCGAGAGAGGGGCTGGCGAGAGAAGAGGGGGCAGCGGCGGACGGCGCCGCCATCGTATTGTCGGTCATGTTCGCATACTAAAATGCGTCAGCCGCCCCGACCACCACAGCGATGCAGACCAGCCTTGCGTGCTCGTTTGCCTGTCGTCCCGGGCGCATCGAAGGACCCCAGGGGAGCGGCCAGCGACTCCGGTGCCGGCGCAAGATCCTTCGCTTCGCCCAGGATGACAAAAAGATCGCCCCTCCGCCAAACCGGCGTGCACGCAACGCCTGTCCTGTCGTAGCGTTGTCGCCAGCAACCGATGACGGTCCAAGGCATCCCCACTGACGTTCCCGCGCGGCTCGACCGGCTGCCCTGGAGCGCCTTTCACCGGCTGGTCGTGGCCGCGCTCGGCATCACGTGGATCCTCGACGGACTCGAAGTCACGCTGGCGGGATCGGTTGCGGCGGCTCTGCAAACCAGCCCGCGCCTGCATCTCACCGCCGAGCAGGTGGGGCTCACCGGCAGCGCCTATCTTGCCGGCGCCGTGCTGGGTGCGCTCTATTTCGGCCATCTCACCGACCGGCTGGGCCGCAAGAAGCTGTTCAACATCACGCTCGGCGTCTACCTGCTCGCGACCGCGGCGACGGCCTTCTCGTGGAACTACGAGAGCTTCCTGTTCTTCCGCTTCCTCACCGGCGCGGGCATCGGCGGCGAATATTCGGCCATCAACTCCGCGATCCAGGAGTTGATCCCGGCGCGGCTGCGCGGCCGCACTGACCTCGCGATCAACGGCAGCTTCTGGGTCGGCGCGGCGCTGGGCGCGATCGTGTCGGTGCCGCTGCTCGATCCCAACCTGTTCGGCCCCGATCTCGGCTGGCGCATCGCCTTCGGCAGCGGCGCGGTGCTGGGCCTCGTCATCCTCTATTTGCGGCAGTTCCTGCCCGAGAGCCCGCGCTGGCTGATGATCCACGGCCAGGAAGGCGAGGCGAGCCGCGTCGTCGACGAGATCGAGGCCAAGGTGGTGGCGGGCGTCGGCGGTCCGCTGCCGCCGGCGAAGGCAAGGCTCCACCTCGGCGCGCCGCACAAGCTCACGCTTGCCTCGGTCGCGCGCACGCTGCTCAGAAGCTATCCCGGCCGCACCATACTCGGCATCGTGCTGATGGCTTCGCAGGCCTTCATCTACAACGCGATCTTCTTCACCTACGCATTGGTGCTCACCAAGTTCTACGACGTGGCGCCCGACCGCGTCGGCCTGCACATCCTGCCCTTCGCGCTGGGCAACTTCCTCGGGCCGCTGCTCCTCGGGCCGTTGTTCGACACGCTCGGCCGCAAGCTCATGATCGCGCTCACCTACAGCCTCGCCGGCATCCTGCTCGGCGTCACGGCCTGGCTGTTCAGCGCCGGCCTGCTCACGGCCATGACGCAGACGATCTTGTGGACGGTTGTCTTCTTCTTCGCCTCGGCCGCCGCCAGCGCCGCCTACCTCACGGTCGGCGAGAGCTTCCCGCTCGAGGTGCGCGCCCTCACCATCGCGCTCTTCTATGCTTTCGGCACGCTGCTGGGTGGTGTCGGCGGGCCGTGGCTGTTCGGCGTCCTGATCGAGGGCGAGGGGCGCGGCGGCATCGTCTGGGGCTACATTCTCGGTGCAGCCATGATGGTGGCGGCGGCGTTGGTGGAACTGAAGCTCGGCGTCAGGGCGGAAGGCAAATCGCTGGAGGACGTCGCGCCGCCGCTGTCGAGTACGGGCTGAATTCTTTCCTCCCCATGCGATGGGGAGGTGCCCGGGGGCGGGAGGGCATACATCGCATGCACCCCGACCCCCTCCGTCGCCTCGGCCGCTTTCGCCGCCGGAGGCGGTGAAACGGCGCCACCTTCCCGTGTGATGGGGAGGACAGCGAGAGGACGGCTTCGCCGTTCTGCAACAGACCTGCCCTAGAGTCGCCGCGCCATGTTCACGATTGCGCAGATCTCCGACACGCATCTGAGCGACGACAAGCCGTTCTTCGTCGACAATTTCGTGCGCATCGGCGAGGCGCTGCGCGCCAGCCGGCCGGACCTCGTGCTGAACTCCGGCGACATCACGCTCGACGGCGCCTCGAACGAGGCCGATCTCGCGGCGGCGCGCCTGCTGCATGACGGGCTCGACCTGCCGATGCGCTTCCTGCCCGGCAATCACGATCTCGGCGACAGCCAGGATTCGCCGGGCCACGGCGAGGCCGCGATCGACGCCGACCGGCGGCGGCGATATGTCAGCTATTTCGGGGCGGACTGGTGGTGGTTCGACGCGCCGGGCTGGCGCGTGCTGGGGTTGAACGCACAGCTTCTGGGCAGCGACCTCGACGAGGCCGAGATGCAGGACGACGCCATCGCCGAAGCCGTGGGCGGCCTCGGGTCGCGCCGCCTCGCGCTGTTCCTGCACAAGCCGCTGTTCGACCGTACCGTCGACGAGCGCGAGATCACCGGCCGCTTCGTCAATCCCGTGCCGCGCCGCCTTCTGCTGGCGAGCCTCGACGGCGTCACGCCGGCGCTCGTTTCGTGCGGCCATGTCCATCAATATCGCGCCAGCGAGGCCTTCGCGACACGCCATGTCTGGGCGACCTCGACCGCCTTCGTGATCCCCGACCATCGCCAGCCGCGCTATGGCCTCAAGGAAGTCGGCTATGTCGAGCATCGCCTGGCGCCCGACGGCACGCACGACAGCCGCCTGGTGCGCGTGCCCGGCGTGCCCACGCACGACATCGCGCGCTTCCCCGAGGCGTATGGGCCGATGTGAGGAAAACCCCCGCTCCCGGCCTCTCCTCCACCTCTCCCAGCCCTCCCAGCCTCTCTCAGCCTCTCCCCAATCGAGGGAGGGGAATCGAGAGAGAGGACATGAAAGAGTCCTTCCCCGCCTTTCTCCTCGCCCCGCTAGGGGGGAGAGGAGCTTCGATGGCTGTTGGTTGCAGCTAAGCCGGCACCGGAATGGCGCGCTGGTTGTACATCAACTTGCGGATGCGGGCCTGTTCCTCGGGCGGCAGCTTGCTCACGTCGGTCGAGAGGTCGCTGCCGACCGCCATGCCCTTCTGCACCGCCGGCCGGGCGCCGAGCTCCTCGAACCAGCGCTTGAAGTGCTTGAACTCCTCGATGTCCTGGCCCTGGCCCTTCCAGTTCACGGTCCACGGATACGAGATCATGTCGGCGATCGTGTACTGGTCGCCGGCCAGATATTTGTGCTTGTAGAGCTGGTTGTTCAGCACGCCATAGAGACGGTTCACTTCGTCGGTGAAGCGGCGAATGGCATAGGTCTGGTCGCCGTGCTGCTTCTGGTCGAGCCGACGGAAATGGCCGCATTCGCCGGTCTTCGGTCCCTGGTTCGCCATCTGCCAGATGAGCCACTGGTTCACGTCGTAGCGCGTGCGCAGATCCTGCGGGTAGAACTTCCCGGCCTTCTCGGCGATGTACATCATGATCGCGCCCGATTCGAAGATCGAGATCGGCGCGCCGCCGCCCTTCGGGTCATGGTCCACCATCACCGGCATGCGGTGATTGGGATTCATTGCCAGGAACTCCTTGTTGAACTGATCGCCCTTCTGGATGTTCACGGGTACGATCTTGTAGGGAAGGCCGCATTCCTCGAGCAGGATGGTGACCTTCTTGCCGTTGGGAGTCGGCCAGTAATGCAGATCGATCATGAGATGACACTCCTTCGTTGACGGCGAGCTTATCGGGCGAGGCGGCATGGGCAAGAGCACGCAAGAAAAGGTGATCGGCCAATCGGTGCGACGGATCGAGGACGGGCGATTCCTCGCAGGTCGCGGCCGTTACGTCGCGGATATCGAGTGTCCCGACGCTGCGTGGGGCCATGTCCTGCGCTCGCCCTACGCGCATGCGCGCATCACGCGAATCGACGTCTCGCAGGCGACCGCGCTCGACGGCGTGCGCGGCGTGTTCACGCATGCCGATCTTGCCGCGGACGAGCTCGGGCCGTTGCCCTGCATGGCGGCGGTGAAGCCGTTGGTCGTGCCGCCGCGCTCGGCGCTGGCCGATGGCCGTGTGCGGCATGTCGGCGATCCGGTGGCCTTCATCGTCGCCGACAGCGCCGGAGCGGCCCGCTCCGCGGCCGAACTGATCGAGGTCGGGTACGAACCGCTGCCGGCGGTGGTCGACGGAGCGGCCGCGCTTGCCCCGGGCGCACCCGCGATCTGGGACGAGGCGCCGGGCAATCTCGCCTTCCATGTCGAGCGCGGCGATGCGGCGGCGGTGGCCGATGCGATGCGGAAGGCCGCGCACGTGGTCGGGATCGAGGTGATGAACAACCGCGTGGTCGTGGCGCCGGTCGAGTCGCGCGCCGGCATCGCACGCTACGATGCGGCATCGGATACGATGGACCTCGAGCTGACGGGGCAGGGGCTGCACGGCATCCGCCGCCAGCTCGCCGAGTTCGTGTTCAGGTTGCCGGCCGAGCGCATCCGGCTGCACGCGCCCGATGTCGGCGGTGGCTTCGGCACCAAGAACTTCCTCTATCCCGAATGGGGTTCTGCTGCTGTGGGCGGCCCGCAGGCTCGGACGGCCGGTACGCTGGGAAGCCGAGCGCGGCGAGGAATTCCTCGCCAGCGCCCAGGGGCGCGACATTGCTGCCACGGCGAAGCTCGCGCTCGATGCGTCGGGCCGGATCCTCGCGCTCGACGTGGCGATGGTGGCGAACCTGGGCGCCTATCTTTCGGGCAACGGGCCCGGCGCCTCGGCGGTTGCGGCATCGACGGCGCAGGGCGGCGTCTACGATATTCCCGCGATCCATGTCGATGTGCGCGGCGCCTTCACCAACACCGTGCCGGTCGATGCCTATCGCGGCGCCGGCAAGCCCGAGGCCAACTACATCATCGAACGCGCGATCGAGGCGGCGGCGCGCCATCTGGGCCGCGATCCGGCGGAGCTCAGGCGGCAGAACCTGATCGCATCGTTCCCGCACAAGACGGCGATGGGCATGGCGATCGACTCGGGCGGCTTCGTGGACAATCTCGATCGCGCCGCCGTCCGTGCCGATGTGAAAGGATTCGAGGCGCGGCGGGCCGAGGCGAAGGCGCGGGGCCGGCTGCGCGGTCTGGGCCTCGCCTGCTTCCTCGAAACCTCGCGCGGCGCGCCCAATGAAGGCGCGGAGGTGCGGTTCCGGAGCGACGGCACCGTCACGCTCGCCGTCGGCACCGAGTCCAATGGCCAGGGCCACGAGACGGCCTATGCCCAGATCGCCTCCGATCGGCTCGGCCTGCCGATCCATGCGATCCGCTACCTGCAGGCCGACACGCGCGTGGTGAAGACCGGCGCGGGCCACGGCGGCGCGCGCTCGATGCATATGGGCGGCACGGCGGCGGTGAAGGCGATCGACGCGGCGCTCGCCAAGGCGCGCACGCTCGCCGCCCATCTGCTGCAGGCTTCGGAGGACGAGCTCGTCTTCGGCGACGGACGTTTCTCGGTGAAGGGCAGCGATCGCGCCATCGCTCTTGCGGCCCTGGCGAGGAGCGCCGAGGACCCGGCCAACCTGCCCGACGGCATGACGCCGGGGCTCGCCGTGCATGCGATGAACATGAGCGATGTCTTCACCTTTCCCAGCGGCTGCCATGTCGCGGAAGTCGAGATCGATCCCGACACGGGCGCGGCGCGCCTCGTGCGCTACACCGCGGTCGACGACTATGGCCGGCTGATCAATCCTGTCCTGACGGTCGGCCAGGTGCAGGGCGGCGTGACCCAGGGCATCGGCCAGGCGATGCTGGAGCACACCGTCTACGATCCCGAGTCGGGCCAGCTCCTGAGCGGCTCGCTGATGGACTATGCCTTGCCGCGCGCCGACGATCTTCCCGCCTTCGACATCGCCCTGGTGGAGCGCCCGACCGCGGCCAATTCGCTCGGCGTGAAGGGCTCGGGCCAGGCGGGCTGCATCGCCGCGCCACAGACCGTGATGGCCGCGATCCTCGACGCGCTGCGGCCTGCCGGCGTACAGCATCTCGATATGCCGGCGACGCCGGAAAGGATCTGGCAGGCGCTGCACGCCGGTGGCAGGTAGGAGAGCGTAAATAGAGCTGTCGCTGGCTGTCCGGCGCGAGGAGCGTGCATCGCCGAACGGAGAAGCGAACGAACGGACGGGGGGGGCCATATGTCTTCTGATTTCATTGACCAATTGGCAAAAGAACTGACCTTGAGCGAAGCCGAGCTGGGCGTGCTGAATCAAGCTGACGTGCGCACTGCGGAAGATGTCGATAGCTTGGTGAGTGCATTTCCATCTTTGGCCGGCCGTGTCCGGCTTCCCTTGCTGGCCGATGCTGTCGGGCGACGCTTGCGTGCGGGATACGTAGCCGGCGCCGAAAGTAGACGTGCAAGTCCGCCCCGGATTGGGTTTGGCGCAGATTCACCCCCGGGAAGTCCCTTCACGAGAGGAACCGTCGTCGGGGTCGTCACGCCCTCCGCCTCTGCTCCCGCGCCCTCTCCGCCGGGCGCCATCGATCTCAGGGTTCAGCCTTGGCCTGTGCGATATCAGCAAGGGCGCGGGACTTGCGTCGCGTTCGCCACCACCGCTTGCGTCGAGCACATGCAGTTTGCCGTGGAGGGCCGAGCCTCCGATTACTCCGAGCAGTTCCTGTATTGGGCCATAAAGGATCACAGCAACGACCCGAACAAGAACCAGGACGCGACGCTGCTTCAGTTCGCGCGGGACATGTTGCGCAGTGATGGCACCTGCCACGAGGCTCTCTGCGCCTATGACGGAAACATTCCGACGCCTTTCTCCGGACCGAATCCAAGCGGGGCCGCGAAGGCCGATGCCGCCGCGCACAGGTTTACGCCGGGCACCTTCATGCAAGGGCCTTCCGGGGCCGCAAAGACTGTTCTCCAACTTCTGCGCAATGGGAGGCCGGTTGCAGTCTCGCTCCCTGTCTTCGCAGATCCCGTCGATCCAAATGGCCCGAACAATTGGATGACGTCGGTCGCCTGGAGTTACGGTCGCATCTTGAATCCGCCGCCCGGCGCCGTCGCATCGCTGGGACATTGTGTTTGCGTGACGGGATTCGTGCCCGATGCCGGCGAACCCAACGGCGGGTACTTCATTTTCCGCAATAGCTGGGACAACTATTGGGCAGCGGCGGCGCCGTCTCCCGGTTCCTCCTACTCCCCGGAAGCGGGATATGGAGAAATATCCGCCACCTACATAAATTCCTATTGTTGGGAGCTCCTGCAAATCTAGGACCGGAGCGCGGTGAGGGTTGCCATGCCGGCAGTCGCCATCGAAGGCACAGCAGACGAGAGCGCGGCGCCAGGAGATTTTCACGCCCGCATCATTGGCGGCACGCTGGTTCTACCAGAAGAGGTGGCCGGGCCTTTGCGGCGACAAGGTGTGCGCACGGCCGAGGATCTTGTGTCTTACCTTCAGGCTTTCCCGTCCAGCGTGGCCGACGCATTGCATTGGTCCGTTGGCGATGTACGCAGGGCGACGCAGAATTTGAAGGAGACGTTGCGAGGCCATATCGGCGAGGAGCATCTGGATCCGACGTCTCGACCGAATCTCCCCACGGGAGCGCGCGACCCGGACGATCTCCCGTAGGCCATGCCGGCGCCACCGGAGGCCGATCCGGCAGGCGCTGCGCAGGTCACGGGACCGCGCACATCCTGCTCGCGTGAGCATGCAATGCGCCGAGCGAGCGGGCTGGAAGCCCACGATCCATAAGTGCAAGAACGTCAAGCGGCCTTTTTCTTCGGCGCCTTGCCGAACAGCTTGCGCAGTTCGTCCTTGGCGTTCCTCAGCATCCGGAGGCGACGGGCCGGGAGGTTCTTGCCGGCGCGGTTGATGTAGAAGGTCAGCATCGACATGGCCGAGCGCAGGGGCGCGGACTTGCGGCGCCGGCTTCGCTCGGCCGAGCGTTTCAGCGACGCCGCGATGGCGCGGGCGTTCGGCTTGTTGAATACGCCGCTTTCGAGATCGAGCGCGTCGCTGGTGCGCGTCACGCGCGCCGACCATTTCCGGTCCTTGTTCCGGCTCTTGGCGGAACGGCGTGGCGGTCGAGGGCGTCGTGCGGCGGCCATGTTGTTGTAACGCCGCGCGGTCTTCGCTCGTTGCCTACCGCGCGACGATGAAGCGGGAGAAGGGGCCGCGGTCGGCGGTGGGCAGGAGCGGCGGGACCTCGTCGACCTTGAGCTCCAGCTCGCAGCTCACGTCGTTGGAGAGCGTCGCGAAATTCTGCAGCTTGTCGAAGTCGGGCTTGGTGAAGCCTGCGTGGCGCAGCATGTCGCCGACCTGTTCGCGCGTCGGCATCGTCTGCGGCTTGCCGGCCCGGCCGTTGCGATAGGCCGCCTCCATCGCCACCAGCACCTCGCGGAACAGCCGCTGGCCCTCGGCGTCGAGCTGGTCGGGCCGCGCGATGCCGCCGATCGCGAATTCGCGGCAGGCCGCCGGATCGGCCTTCTGCAGATGCTTCACCAGCGCGACGCGCGCTGCCATGGCGGCGACCACACTCGCATCGTCGGCGTTGCGTAGCACCGGTGCGATGAACTCGTGGCGCAGCTCGGCCACGACCTGCAGCGGCCGCGAGGGACCGCTGGTCGTGGGCGTGTTCGCCTCGTCGCGGATCGCCTTCCGCAGCTCGTCCAGCACCTCCGGGTGGTCGGCGATGGCGAGCCCGACCAGCGGCAGGTCGCGCAGGGCCGCCAACGCCTTCTCGGTCGGGCTGAACTGCCGGTAGAGAGCGGGGCCGATCCAGGCTGCCGCCCCCAGCGCGATAAGGGCGGCCACGATCCATATTGCAAGCTTGCGGCCGGTCACGATTCAAGCCTTAGCAGAACGTCCCCCTGCGACGCCAGCCCGCGTGCGCAGGGCGCGCGTTGCGCTTGCCGGTGCGCAGTCGCTTCTTCCATAGTGCGCCGATGCCCATCCATCTTGAAGTCTTCCATCCCGATCGCATCGCCGTGGGTGTGGCACGAGGCGAGATTTCGCTCGAGGAGTACCAGAAGTTCGTGATGGAGATCGTCCAGTCGGGGCTGTTGCATTATCGCAAGATGATCGACGTGACGGCGGCCACGTCTTCTGCTGTCGGCCGCGATCAGTTGCTGGCGCTGGAGGCAAAGCTCAGCGCGGGCGCGCAGGCGGAGAACCGGCCGCGCGGGCCGCTCGCCATTGTCACCGATCGCATGCGCGGCGATCTTGCCCTCGTCTTCAAGGAGATGTCGTCGAAGGATCGTCCGGTCGAGGTGTTCCGCACCGTACGCGAGGCCCGCCAGTGGCTGCTCACGCAGCCCGTCCGGCAGCCGCCCTCCAGGGAAGCCTGCTAGGCGCCAGTTCGGCGGCGCTAGTTCGGTGTGTGCCTGTCGAGGAAGGCGCGCACGCGCTTGACCGACTGGGCGAGATAGGTCGGGCCGCGCCAGTCCTTCTGCACCTCGATGTTGGGCGCCAGCGCCGCGATCTCCTCGCTGATCCCGGCCGGATGTGCCTTGTCGGTGCCGGGCTGCAGCAACAGCGGCGTGCGGCAGCTTTTCACGAAGTCGCGCGTGACGGAGAACACGAAATCGCCGCCGAACATGTTCCGGCCGAACGAGTCGATCGTCTCCTGCGCGATCGAGGGATCGCGCGCGCGCACCGTCTCGCCGTAGCCCCTGACCGCGGCGTCCCACACGTCGCGGTTCTCCCACAGGCCGATCGGATTCTGCAGCACTGCGGCGGCGATCCGCGCGGGATCGTGCTCGATCGCCTCGAAGCAGTAGCTGCCGCCGATGCAGCCGCCCATCACATGGAACTTGCCGAAACCCAGGTGATCCATCAGCGCGAAATGGTCCTCGGCGAAGGTGTGCCAGCCGTGCTCGGGGCGCACGTCGGCGACGGACCGGCCGGCATTGCGCTGGTCCATGCCGATCACGGTGAACTTGTCGGAGAGCGCCACCATCGGGTTCATCCAGGCGGCGGGCTGCCTGGGATCCGCTGGGCTTGCCTTCCAGTAGTCGAGCTGCGACTTGAGCCCGCCCGGCGCATAGAGCAGGATCGGAAAGCCCTGCCCGTGAACCTCGTAGTAGAGTTCGGCGTCGGCGCGCTTGAAGGTCGGCATGGTCGTCCTCCGTGTTCAGGAGGGCGAATAGAGCACCATCGGCGCCTGCGTTCCCAGCAAACTCTTCGTCAGCGGCGACGACGGCTCGCCGCAAAATAGAGGATGCCGCCCAGCAGGGCGTAGACAAGACCCACGATCGCCCACGCCTCGGCCGAATCGACCTGACGCTCGAGCACGGTAAGACCCGCACGCGTGAAGCACACGAGGGCGAAGATGCCGCCGGCAACAGCGGCGATGGCGAGCAGCGCCCGCATCATCGCTTCGCTCGCGGCCTCGCGCAGGCTGCGTGCGGCCGCGGTCGTGGCGGCAAGGCGGAGAAGGGGACCGATCATCGCGAAGGCCGGCGTCGCCGAGGCTGGTGTCGCTGAGGCTGGCGTCGCTGGGGCTGGGCTCTTCGTTTCCGTGCCCCTGAGGCGGCTCGCGCGCCGGTCACTGCCGACGACAAAGGTACCCCGCGAGGAAGCCGATGCCGATGATGGCGGCAAGCGTGCCGAGCGGCCGCTCCTGTACCGTCTCGACCAGCGACTCCGTCGCCTTCTCGCGCAACTGGGACGACTTCTTGGCCAGCGCATCGATACGCTCGCGCGCGGCGTCGCCGTAGTCGTCGATGAAAGTCTGCGCCGCCTCGATAACGCTGTCGATCGCCTGCTTGCTCTTGCTCTCGACCGCGTCGAGCGCGCGGCTCGCGCCATCGCCGGCCTCGACTTCCATCGCCGCCGACAGCTTCTTGAGCTGCGCCTTCAAGGCATTGATTTCCTTGACAAGATCCTTGTTCGCCGAAGCGGTGAGACCGTTGGCACGCATACCTATTCCTCCGGGCTGTGAGGGTAATTCCTGCGCACTCAACGCAGATCGCGGCCGGAGGTTTCCGCCTGACGACGGAAGTGTCCGGCCCGGCGCCGCAGATATCCGGCCGGGTCAGCCGTCCCAGCTGGCTGGATCAGCCGTCCCAGACGTTCTGCGGCATCGGCAGCTTCGCGAAATCCGCCGCGACCAGCGGTCGGCTATGCCCGATTCCCTCTTTTTCCAGCAGCATCATGTATTGGCGCACATGCTGGCCGCAGTGCCAGGTCGTGCGTTCCATCAGTTCGTGCAGCGACTGCGGGCCGTAATAGGTGTCGAGCGTCTTGCCGGGCGCGGTATCGCCCTTGGCCCACCAGTCCTGGAAACGCCGGCGCACCTGTTCGCCGTAGGCGACCAGCGTCTTGGTGTCGGCATCGGGGGCGGGTTGCTCGCCGAACATCGCCTGGATCAGCGGGGTCCCGTCGTTGGCGCCGAGGAAGGCATCGACCACGCGGAACAGATGGAAGGCGAGCGTACGATAGCTGCGCGGCCGGCCCGGCACATGTGTGCCGAGACGGTCGTAGGGCATCAGGGGAATAAGCTCGAGAGCGGCGCCCATGAACTTGTCGACGCGCTCGGCCAGCTCGGCGGTCGAAAGCTGCGGCCCCGATTTCTCGTTGAGCCCGAGGAAATCGACGATCTGCTTGGTGCTCTGGCCGAAGATGAACTTGGTCCCGCGCGCCAGCACCGGCACCGAGCGTACGCCGAGCTTTTGCAACTCGGCGAAGCCGGCCGGATCCTCGAGGACATTCACTGAAACGAAGTCGATCCCACGGACCGATAGAAACTCCTTGAGTCTCAGGCAGCTCGTTCAACCGGGCTGCCAGAACACCTTCAGGGGCAGATTGGCTTCCGCCGACATCAAATCCTCCATTTACGGCGGAACCTACGCCCGACGTCGTCCGGCAACAAGCGTCCTACACGGGCTTGTGACAGACGATGCAGACCTTGTTGCCGTCGGGATCGCGCACATAGGCGCCGTAGTAGTTCGGATGGTAGTGCGTGCGCAGGCCGGGCTTGCCTTCGTCCGTGCCGCCGGATGCCATCGCGGCGGCATGGGCCCTGTCGACCGCAGAACGATCGGTGGCATCGAGGCCGATGGTGATGCCGTTGCCGGCGCTTGCCGCCTTCTTGTCGAGCGGCCGCACGATCCAGAGCTGCGGCCGGCCGTCGGGCACGCCGTAGGCCACGGCCTCCGGATAGTCGGCGTGGCGCTTCAGCCCCAACGCTGACGTGACGCTGTCATAGAAACGCCGGGCGCGCGCGATGTCGTTGCTGCCGACCGTGACATGGCTGAACATGGCGGTGTCTCCTCTGTCGCTCCGTCTTCAATTCCATCGTAGCGTCAATAGATCGGCTGCAGGCCCGCGCTCTTCATGCGCTCCTTCCACTGGCGGCGATGGGCTTCGATGCGGGCGCGAAGCGCGTCGGCGGTGGAGGTCTCGACCGTCAGACCGAGCGGCCGCAGGTCGCCCGTGACGCCGGGATCCTCGATGACGGCGCGCAGCATGCGGTTCCAGGAGGCAAGGAGGGGTGCGGGCGTCGCCGGCGCGGCGAAGAAGGCGAACCACTCCACCATGTCGAGCCAGGGATAGCCAAGCTCGGGCGCGGTCGGGATGTCGGGAGCCACGGCGAGCCGCTTGTCGCCGGTGACGAACAGGATGCGGCAGAGTCCGCCGCGGTGCGCCGGCAGCAGGGAGGCGACCGTGTTCACGCTTGCCGGAATGCGGCCCTCCTGGAGGTCGGCCACCATCGGCACCGCGCCGCGATAGCTCACCGGCTGCAGCGTCTCGCCGGTGGATTGGCCCAGCAGGATGTTGAGTACCTTGACGAAGGTGGTGGTCGACGAGACCGCGATCCGTCGCCGGCGCGGCTCGCCGGCTTTCAGCCATTGGACATAGTCGGAAAAGCGCGTGAGGCCGAGCATCGGCGAGACGGCGAAGGCGACCGGATAGGTGCCGATCTGCGTCACCGGCGCGAGATCGGTCAGCGGATCGAACGGGAAGTCCCGGGTCGAGAGCTGCGAGATCAGCGTGGTCGAGGAGAGGAGGGCCAGCTGCGAGCCGTCGGCCGGCCCCTTGCTCACGATCGCGCCGGGCAGAGCGCCGGACGAGCCGGTTCGGCTCTCGATCGAGACGCGGCGGCCAAGCCGCCGCTGAAGCTCTGCGGCGATGGTGCGGGCCACGGCATCGGCGCCGCCGCCCGCCTCGAAGCCGATGAAGATGCGGATCGGCCTGTCGGGCAGGCTGTCCTGGCCTCTTGCGACACGGGCAATGCCCGACGGAATGGCGACCGTAGCGAATGCAAGAAGGGAGCGACGATCCAATGGCATCGATCCCATCTTGCCACCTTCATGGGGCAAGGAAAGGAGGCTGGATCAAAATGGCCGAAGCTACGGCCTTCGGAGACACCGAGCTTTGGGTGGCGGGCGTCGCGCAAGGTGCGCCGTCGCGATGGAGCTCAATCCCTCCTGCGGCCGGTCCCCTGGTCCGGAGTCCGGTAGATTGACCAGCCGGGGCCAAGGGCGGCCTGGACCACCTCCAGGGCAAGGCGGAACCGGGTATCCCGGTCCATCCGCCGGACGTGGGCCTTTGCCGTCGCCTTGGAGAGCGCGGCGTGGAAATGCGCCGTCCTTTCCTCCGCGATTTGATTGCTGCGTCGTTTGACGAAATCTACAAGGTCCATGCGGCCGGGCTTTGGTCAAACAGGGGAAGCCACCCCATCCGTACCGTGCAGGCGCACCGGCCGGCTGTGAGAGAGTTGAAGCAAAGTCGTGGCCGCGACCGCCCGCCATCAGCCGACAGGCGCCCGGGAGAGCGTGCGCTGCATCAGCACCGTGTCGACCCACCTTCCGTGCTTGAAGCCCACGGCCTCGAGCGTGCCGACCCTGCGGAAGCCGCAACGGCGATGGAGCTCGATCGATCCGGTGTTGGCGCTGTCGCCGATGACGGCGATCATCTGTCGCCGCGGTCCGCGCTCGCAGCGCGCGATCAATTCGAGCAGCAATGCCTTGCCGATGCCTCGGCCGGCCAGATCCTTGTCGATATAGACCGAGTTCTCGACCGTGTGCCGGTAGGCCGGGCGCGGCCGATACGAGGTCGCGTAGCTGTAGCCGGCAACGCGGCCGCCGAGTCGCGCGACCAGGTAGGGCAGGCCGAGCGCCTGCACCTTCTCGCGGCGCGACAGCATCTCCGCACGGGACGGCGCCTCCTCCTCGAACGAGGCGAGGCCGTGGCGCACATGATGGCCGTAGATCGCGGTGATCGCCTCGAAGTCTTCCTCGATCGCATCGGCGATCGCCAGCCGCTTGTCCGTCATTCTCTCCTCACATGCCGCGGCTGACGCCGTCGCCGTCGTAGAGGGCCAGCGCCTCGGCCCGGTTGTCGCAAGGCCGTCCGCTGCGTGCTTCCGCGCGGGTGACCCCGATGTCGCGCAGCAGGTGATCGTCGAGGTCGCGCAACGTCTCGAGCTGATGTCGACACGAGTGTGGGGAAGCGCCGAGATAGCGCACCAGCTCGCGCAACAGGCGCCAGATCGAGAGACCGCGAACGAACATCGCGAGCGACGGTGCGCGCATCCGTCGGCCGGCAACAGGCCACTGCCGTTATGCCGACGATAAGCCGGGCTTCGATTGCGGAAGCTTCGGCGCCAGCGCGTCGGGCGGATCGGGATGCCGGGCGGCCAGTCCGCCGCTGCCGCAAGGGACGGGTGATCTCGGGCAAATATCTCGAGCAGATATTTCAGGCAGATATTTCGGGCAGATGCCGGCCGCGGCGAGGCCCAGGATTTCGCACAGGAACCGCGCCGTCGGCCCGGGATCGCGTGCGTGCACGAAGGGGGACCACCCGGGCGATGGACGTGGCGCGAGGCTATCCTCTCCCGCCGCGCTGCAACGGCGCCCCTATTGGACGCGCACCCGCTTGCCCTCGCTGAAGCCCGACGCGGCGCGGCGCAGGGCGGCGACAGTCTCGCGCAGGCCGCGATGCAGGGGCTTGTCTCGGCGCAGCACCAGCCCGATCTTGCGTGCGAGCTTGGGCGAGAGCGATTGGACGAGAAGATTGGACGCCTTGTAGGGGCCGTCGACCGCCATGCGCGGGACGACGCCGCAGCCGAGCCCGGCGCCGACCAGCTCCTTGATCGCCTCGACGCTGCCCAGTTCCATCGTGGGCTTGATCAGGAAGCCCGCCTCGGCGAACCAGTCGTCGACGATGCGCCGCGTCTGCGAGCCCGATTCGTGCAGCACGATCGGATGGCGCGACAGCACGGCGGGCGTCACCATCTTGGGCAGCGTGCCGCCGCGGCGCGGCGACAGCACGACGAACTCGTCGTCGAACAGCGGCGTCACCTCGAACATGCGGCCGGGCGCGGGCAGCGTCACCAGGCCGAGGTCGAGCGTGTTCTCCTCGACCTGTTTCAGGATGTCGACGGAGTTGCCGGTGTTGACGATCACCTCGAGCGAGGTGAATTGCCGGCGCAGCTCGCGCAGCACCGGCGGCAGGAAATGGATGCAGGCGGTGGCGCCGGTGCCGATGCGCACGCGGCTGATCGAGCCCTCGACATAGGGCGCGATGGCGTCGCGCGCCGCGGCCGTGGCCTCGGCGATGCGGCGGGCGTGCAGCAGCAGTTCGGCGCCGGCCGGCGTCGGCATGGCGCGCTTGCCCACGCGCTCGATCAGCCGCACGCCCAGCCGCTTCTCGAGCTGGCGGATCTGCAGGCTGATCGCGGGCTGGGTGAGGTTGAGCCGGTCGGCGGTGGCCGAAAAGCTGCCGAGCTCGATCACCTGCGTGAAGGTGTCGAGGTGGTCGAGGTTGAAGCCGCGCATGGTAAAGTATTTCTTATGATCTGCATAAGGCTGAAAAGGAATGTTAATATACGCCGAGGCCGTCCCTCGCGCCAGCGGCGCTCCGGCGGACCGCGGGCGCCTGCCCTGAGCTTCGCCGAAGGGTCCAGCCCGCTCATGCGCATGAGCGGGCGCCACGCGGAGTCGTCTCCGCACTTTGAGGCATCGGAATTCATGCTCATGTGGACCGCGAGCCTCCGGCTCGCATCCCGAGCGGGTTGGAAGCCCGCGGTCCGGATGAGAGCTATTACGCCGGACGTAGTTGCTCCTCCATCGAGTCGCTCCGAGGCTCGATCCTGCAGGGCTTCGATGGAGAGTGCGGTGGCGGAGCAGGTCTATTTCGAGGATCTCGCGGTCGGCGATTCGTTCGAGAGCGAGGAGGTGCCGGTCGATCGCGAGGAGATGCTGGCCTACAACCGGCTCAACGATCCGTGGCCGTTCCATGTCGACGAGGCGTTGGCGGCGCGCACCCCTTACGGCAGCCTGATCGCGAGCGGCGGCTACACCATCACGCTGATGTATCGGCTGGGCCATCGCATCTACAACGTTCCCGGCCGGCGCTGGAGGGTGCTGGGCGCGTCCGAATGGCAGCTCAAGTTCCCGACGCCGGTGCGCCTGGGCGACCGCCTTCGGCTGCGGCTCACGGTCGAGGCCAAGCGGGAGTCGAGCCGGCCGGAACGCGGCCATCTCGACCTCCGCTACGAGCTCATGAACCAGGCCGACGCTGTTGCGCTCTCGGTGCTGGTGGCCGGCCTGATCGCACGTCGGCCGGCCGCCTGACCATCGGCGCCGATCACGCCGTGGTGCCGCCGTCGACGGGGAGTGCGGCGCCGGTGATGAACGAGGCCTCGTCCGAGAGCAGGAACAGCGCGGCGTTGGCGATCTCCTCCGGCCGGGCGGGGCGGCCCATCGGGTTCTGGCCGGCGCGCTGCTTCACCAGCTCCTCGGAATCGCGGCCCTGCGTGCTCTGCTGGTCGGGACGGTTGACGAACACGCGCAGCATCGGCGTGTCGGTGGCGCCGGGGCAGATCACGTTGACGCGGATCTTGTCCTTGGCGACGCGCTTGGCGAGCGCGCGGGCGAAGCCCACGACGCCGAACTTCACCGCCGAGTAGACCGGGCTGAAGATCGAGCCCTGGAGGCCCGAGGTCGAGGCGGTGTAGAGCAGGCTGCCGCCGCCGCGCGCGCGAAGCTCGGGCAGGGCCGCCTCGGTGGTCACGAGCTGCGAGCGCAGGTTGAGGTCGACCGCGGTGGCGAAGTCCGCCATGTCGATGCCCTCGATCGAGGCCGGCCCCGGATGGCCGAGATGGTTCCACACGAAGTCGAGGCCGCCGAAGGCGTTGGCCGTCTCGCGCACGATGCGGCGCGCGTTCGCGTCCTCGCGCAGGTCGGCGGCGATGCCGATCGCCTTGCCGCCCGCATCGGCGATCTCCTTCACGACGGCCTCCACGCTCTTGTCGTCGAGATCGACCACGGCGACCCGGGCGCCTTCGCGGGCGAAGCGGACGGCGCCGGCGCGGCCCATGCCCGAGCCCGCCGCGGTCACGATCCCGATCTTGTCCTTCAATCGCATGGTCTCTCTCCCGTGGTCGTTGTGCGTTGGTGCCAGGCGACTCCGCGCGAAGATCCTGCGTTTGGCAAGTCGGCGGTGGCGATCTGGACCGCTCTGAGAGAATGGCCATGCATGCGCGACGAAAGCCGCGGACGTGCCGGCGGAGCCTGTTGCCCGCCGGTCTGGCGCGCTCCTATTCCGTGAGGCCGATCGACGTTGTCGTTGTCGAGGTCGTCGTTGCAGGGGCAACGCCCGGCGCAGGCTCGCGGACCGTGGTCGAGCGGACCGTACAGGCACCGACGGAAAGGCACGCAAGCACGAGGATTGCGACAACCCGCATTTGGACTTCTCCCTTTGCCCGTGTGGGCAGCAGCGGGCTAGCGCCGAACAGGCCCCCAAGTTGCAGGACCCGAGGCATGCCTGGACTGGCAGGGCACGAAGCGAGGTCCGGAAGCACGTAAGTATTTCGTCAGCCTGATCGAGCCACACTGTTGCTCCGAGCCTGAGGGCGGAATGATCGGGGGAATGAGCCCGGGGGGAGCTGAGAAAATGGCTGACAAATCGTCGAAGATCGAAGGCGAGCCATCGTCCGAGACCGCGCCGCCGGTAGGGAGGAAACGCCCCTACGCGCCGCCCGTGCTGCAGGATTGGGGAACGCTTGAAGACCTCACGCAAGCGAACGGTAATTCGGGCAAGTCGGATGGCGGTCGTCCTCCGTTTAGGCGGACGCGCTGAATTCTGGTCGCCCCGTAGGGCTTGGAAGGTCCGTGTCTGAATAATCAATGAATCGATGACGGGCGTCGGACACGGAAGAACGCCATGGTCATGGGCCCGCCTTTAACGTGATACTGGCCACGAGTCATGAACGCAGGCGGGGACGAAGCCGATGCAGGCTCGGTTGCTAACGTGGCTTTCCGGTCAGGCGGAAGCGCTTGTCGCGCAGGCGGGACGTATCGGCGCCGATCCGGCGGACAGCGACGAAACGGCGCTGCAGAAGCGGCTCGCGGTCGTGCTGTGCGTTGGCACCCTGCCGATGACGATCACATGGAGCGCGATCTATCTTTTCGCCGGCGTGCCGGCGGCTGCCGCAGCGCCCGCCTTCTACTCGGTCTTCACGCCCGTCAATACCGCGTTCTTCGCCTGGACGCGCAATCTCGAATTCTATCGCTTCACCCAGCTGCTCCTGACCCTGATCCTGCCATGGCTGGTGACGATCTCTCTCGGCGGCTTCAGGGATTCGAGCATTGTGATCATCTGGGCCGCCTTGTGCCCGCTGGGATCGCTCCTGCTCGAGGACATCCGGCGGACGCTGCTGTGGATCCTGGGGTTCGTCGCGCTCCTGATCCTGACCGCCCTGCTGCAGCCGTATCTAGAGCCGGCGGGCCTGCCCGAGGCCTTCGTCACCTGGTTCTTCGTGCTCAATGTCGGCTCGGTGATCGCGATCGTCTTCGGGCTGCTGCGCTACTTCGTAGGCCGCCGCAATTTCTTCCAGGAACGCTCGGAGATGCTGCTGCTCAACATCCTGCCAAAGGAGATCTCCGAGGCGCTGAAGGCGGAACAACGCACCATCGCCGCACAGTATGACTCTGCCAGCATCCTGTTCGCCGATGTCGTGGCTTTCACGCCGATGGCGGCCTCGATGACGCCGCTCAGCCTGGTCGATCTGCTGAACGAGGTCTTCCAGTGCTTCGACACGCTGGTGGAGAAGTACGGCGTGGAGAAGATCAAGACGATCGGCGACTGCTACATGGTCGCTGCCGGCGTGCCGCGCGAGCGCGACGACCACGCCCATGCCCTGGTCGACCTCGCGCTCGACATGCGGGCCGAAGTCGAGCGGCGGGAGTTCGGCGGCCGCAAGCTCACCTTCCGCATCGGCATCAATTCAGGGCCGGTGGTCGCGGGCGTCATCGGCCGCAAGAAGTTCATCTACGATCTGTGGGGCGAGACGGTGAACATGGCGAGCCGCATGGAATCGCACGGGCAGAGCGGCACCATCCAGATCACGCGCGGCACCTTCGACCTGGTGAAGGACGACTTCGACTGCGAGGCGCGAGGGCTGGTCGACGTCAAGGGCTCGGGCCGCGTCGAGACCTGGCACGTCGCGGGACGGAAGCGGTCCGATGCCCCGAAGTCCGCCGAAACGATGTCCGCGCCCCTGGAATCGCCGAGCCGGGTGGGCGGCCAGGCTTCAGCGTGAACAGGCTTCAGCGTGAGCCTGCCTGGCCAGGCGGGCCAGCGGGTGAGTCGGTCTTGAGGAAGCTTGGCCGCGCGGCGTGGCGTTCGTAGTAGCGCGCGAGGTGGGGCGCGGCGGCGAGCGTCGCTGCACCTTCAGGCACTTGGCCCAGTCGATGCAGGATCGGCATCAGGTTGATGTCGGCGAAGGTGAATTGCTCGCCTGCGAGATGGCCGGTCCCGGCGACGGCCTTGTCGAGAATATCGACCTGCTTCTTCACGTCGGGCATCACGGCCTCGATCGCGGCGCGATTGGGCGAACCGTCAGGCGTGCCGGGCGCGATATAGGCGAAGAAGTAGGTGCGGATCAGCGTGCGGTCGATCGTCGTGTTGACGAGCGACACCCATTGCTCGACCAGCGCGGCGAGATACGGATCGGACGGGAAAAGCTGCGGTCCGGGAAAGCTGCGGTCGAGCCAGGTGGCGATCGCCTTCGATTCGCAGAGCTCGACCGTGCCGTGCCTCAGCACCGGCATCCTGCCGAAGGGATGGATGGCGAAGAGTTCGGGCGCGCGCAATGGCCGCTCGGTCAGCGCATACTCGATACCTTTTCCTCGCACATCGTACAGATTTCCTCGCACACCATGCAGACGACGCGCGTATAGGTCGACCGCATCGAGCCGATGATCTCCGGTATCGCCACAGGCTCCCTCCGCGCTGCAAATCCCCATCGCCACGATAGACAGGATTTGCCGGCGCGGCGACTTCAGGCGAGCTGAAGTTCGCCTGACTCGAGACGCTGGCGGATCGCCCCGACGACTTCGACGACCGGATCCGGCTCGCCGTTGCGCCGCGCCAGCGTTGCGTCATCGATGGAGACGACGGCTGCCATCAGCAGCGGGCGCCCGAATTCGCAAAGCCACAATTCCCATGCATCGTCGATTGGGCGGACCTGAACAACAAAACGACGTCCACAATGAGTCAACTCGAACTGGCGAGCCATGAAATATCTCCGACAAGAATTTCACATTTCTCGCAAACACAAACGTCACGGATAGTGACGCCCGCACTCTTGAAAGGTTCGGTGCTGGCAGAAGATTCAGTGCAAGCTTCGCGCCAGCATGCTTCCAGTGAGTTTTGTCGGTTATTATCTTACGAACGATTACTATCTTATGGACGATCGGTGTCGTTCACCGGCCCGCCGGGGCCGCGACGAAACGTTCCACTTCGGCCTCGTCGTTGTAATAATGCACGCTGGCGCGCACGAGCGCGTCGAGACCGCGCGCGGGAAGGTCGAGCGCGGGAGCTTGTGGGGAGCGGGAAACGTGGACGTTGATGCCGAGAGCGGTCAGCCGCTTCTTCGTCATGTCCGGCGCTTCACCGTCCCTGAGAAAGGTCACGATGCCGCACCGCTCGGCGCCGAGATCATGCACGCGAAAGCCGGGCTGCTTTGCGAGTTCTCTTCTCAGTGACTCTGCAAGCGCCTTGACCCGCGCCTCGATCGCGTCGATGCCCAGCCCGAGCGCGTAGCGCGCGGCGATACCGAGGCCGATCTGGCCGGCGACGAAGCGCTCCCAGTTCTCGAACCGGCGCGCGTCGGCGCGAAGGCGATAGCCGTCGTCCCCTGCCCAGGAGGCGCTGTCGAGATCGATGAAGGGCGGCTCGAGTTTCTCGATCGTGTCGCGCCGTACGTAGAGGAAGCCCGTGCCGCGCGGCCCGCGCAGGTATTTGCGCCCCGTGCCGGAGAGCATGTGGCAGCCGATCCGCCGCACATCGATGGCAAGCTGGCCGACCGACTGGCAGGCGTCGAGCAGGTAGAGGAGGCCGTGACGTTCCGCGATTCGGCCGACCTCGGCCGCCGGATTGACCAGCCCGCCTTGCGTCGGCACATGCGTGATCGCAATCAGCCTCGTGCGCGGCCCGATCGCGCGTTCGAGGGCCGCCGTGTCGAGCTGCCCCGCGGCATCGTTCTCCACCACGTCGATCTCGATGCCCGCGCGCTTCTTCATCTGCAGGAAGGCGAGGTAGTTCGACGAATATTCCGAGCGTGCGGTGATCACGCGGTCGCCCGCCCGGAACGGCACTGCATAGAACGCCATGTCCCAGGCGCGCGTCGCATTCTCCACGAACGCGATCTCGTCGCGCCCGGCGCCGATCAAGGTGGCGAGGGCGTCGTAGACGTCGGCGATGCGATCGGCGGCTTCGGCCGCCGCCTCATAGGCGCCGATCGCGGCTTCGCGTGCGAGATGGCCGGTCACTGCGTCGAGCACCTGCCGCGGCGGCAGGGCGGCGCCGGCGTTGTTGAAGTGCAGGACATTGGCGACGCCGGGCGTGTCCGCCCGCAGCGCCGGTACGTCGAGGATCATGGACACTCCCGCTGGGAGCGCGTCACCGCGCGTGCAGTGACCTGCGCGTTGAAGCGGCGCTCACACGACAGGGAAACAAGGAAGATGCGCAACTGGAGTTGCGCGCTCCCGGCAATGAGTGCTCCGGTATTCACGACGCGGCGGGCGCGTAGGCGACGGCGAGCTGGCGGGAGACGAGCCGTGCGTAGAGGCCGCCCTTCGCCAGCAGGCTCGCATGTGTGCCTGTTTCGGCGATGCGGCCCTCGTCCAGCACCACGATCAGGTCGGCGTCGCGCACCGTGGAGAGGCGATGGGCGATGACGATGGTGGTGCGGTCGGCCTGCAGGAGATCGAGCGCACGGCGCACCGCCTGCTCGTTCACCGCGTCGAGGTGCGAGGTCGCCTCGTCGAGGATCAGGATCGGTGCATCCTTCAGGAAGGCGCGGGCGATGGCGACGCGCTGGCGCTGCCCGCCGCTGAGGCTCGTGCCGCGCTCGCCGACCGGCGAGTCGAGGCCGTCGGGCAGCATGGCCACCAGCTCCGACAGCGAGGCATGCTCGATCGCGGCTTGCAGCTCGGCCTCCGAGGCGTCGGGGCGCGCGATCAGGATGTTGGCGCGCAGCGTGTCGTTGAAGAGGTAGGTGTCCTGGGCCACGAGCGCGATCAGCCGGCGCAGCTCGTCGAGCTTGTAGTCCCTGAGATCGGCGCCGTTCAGGGTGATGCGGCCCTGGTCGGGATCCCAGAAGCGCATCAGGAGTTGCGCCGTCGTGGTCTTGCCGGCGCCCGAGGTGCCGACCAGCGCCACCGTCTTGCCGGCCGGGATGGCGACGCTGACGTCGGCCAGCGCGCGGCGGTTCTGTCCGGGGTAGGTGAAGCTCACACGTTCCAGCACCAGCGCGGCAGGACCCTTCTTCGGCGGCACGCCCGGCCCGTCGCGCACGGCGATCGGCTCGTTGGCCAACGCATAGACGCGGCGCGTGGCGCCCAGCGTATCGGCGAGCTGGCGACCGATCTGGGCGATCTCCGACACCGGCAGGAACGCCGCCATGGCGAGGAGGGTGAGGAGCGGCAGCAGGCCCGGGTCGATCGCGCCCTGCGTCGAGAGGATGGCGCCGGTCACGACCACGGCGAGGCCGCCCAGGCCCGTCATCACCTCCAGCGCGCTCTGCTGCAGAGTGAGTTCGCGGAAGAAGGGCAGGCGCAGGTCGATGTGCCGTTGGGACAGGTCGTTGAGTCGATCGCCGCGCCGGTTCTCCTGCTGGAAGGCGACGATCTCGCCCAGCCCCTGCACCGAATCGACGGCGAAGGCGCCGAGCTCGCCTGCCGCCTCGCGCGCCTGCGAGCCCAGCCGATCGACGCGCTTGCGCATCAGGAACGGGCTCAGCCCCACCGACAGCAGGAACGGCAACAATGCGAGCGCCAGCCAGCCGCTCGTCGAGGCCAGCACGACGATCACCGCGGCCGGCACCAGGATCGCGACGAAGGCGGGCGCCACGGTATGGGCGAAGAAATACTCGACCAGTTCGATGTCGTGCGTGGCGAGCGCCATCAGGTCGCCGGTGCGGCGGCGCACCAGGTAGGCCGGCGCCAGCGCCTCGAGCTTGCGGAAGGCGTCGATGCGCATTTCCGCGAGCAGGCGGAAGGCCATGTCGTGCGCCAGCCACGATTCGAGCCAGTGCAGCAGGCCCGAGAGCGGCGCCACGATCGCAAGCGCGATGGCGAGGTTGGTGAACGGCTCGTGGTGCTTCAGCGCCAGCACGATCAGCGCCGACAAGACGCCCACGCCGATGAAGGCGAGCACGCGCAGCACGCCGAAGGTGAAGGTGAGCGTGAGCTTGCCCTTCCACGGCAGGACGACCTTCATCAGGTTTGCCACCACCTGGTACCAGGTGAGGCCCTCGGCCTTGATGATGCCTTCGGTGGGCGCCGATGTGACGACATGCGTATCCCGGTCTTTTGGACCACGAGCGTCTCGATCGCTCATCGGTGAATACCACGCGGAGTCGTCTCCGCGCTTCGAGGCTTGCGACCCGGAAGAGCCCTGGGCCTGCTCGGCCATCAGCGTCGCGTAGACGCCGCCGCGCGCCATCAGGAAGTCGTGCCGGCCTTCCTCGGCGACATGGCCGCCGTCCAGCACCAGGATGCGGTCGCAGTCGATCACGCTCGACAGCCGGTGGGCGAGGATCAAGGTCGTGCGGCCCTGCATCAGCCGGTCGAGCGCCTCCTGGATCACCGCCTCGTTCTCGGCGTCGACGGCGGAGAGCGCCTCGTCGAGCACCAGGATCGGCGTGTCGCGCAGCAGCGCGCGGGCGATGGCGAGCCGCTGACGCTGGCCGCCCGAGAGCTTGATGCCTTTCTCGCCGATCACCGTGGCATAGCCCTGTGGCAGGCTCGTGATGAAGTCGTGGATGTTGGCCGCGCGCGCCGCCTCCTCGAGCTCGGCATCGCTGGCGTCGGGCCGGCCGAGGCGGATGTTCTCGTCGACCGTGCCGTGGAACAGGAAGGTGTCCTGGTTCACCACCGAGATCAGCGAGCGGATCTGGTCGAAGGACAGCGTGCGCAGGTCGTGGCCGCCCAGCGTGATGCGGCCCCGGTCGGGATCGTAGAAGCGCAGCAGCAGCCGCACGATCGACGACTTGCCGCCGCCCGACGGCCCCACGATGCCCAGCCGCTCGCCCGCCGCGGCGCGGAAGGTGAGGCCGTCATGGATCGTGCGGCGCGTGCCGGGATAGGCGAAGCGGACGTCCTCGAAGGCGATGACGGGCGCCAGCGCCTTGTCGAGCGGCCGTGGGAGCGCATCGGCCACCGCCGGATGGTTGTCGAGGATCTTGTAGATGCCTTGCGCCGCCGAGAGGCCGACCATGCCCTGGTGCAGCACGGTGCGCAGCTCGCGCATCGGCCGGAAGATCTCGACGCCCAGCATCAGGATGACCAGCAGCGAGGCGAGCGCCATCTCACCCGACTCGACGCGGACCGCGCCGTAGATGAGGGCGGCGGCCGCGCCGCAGGCGATCGAGGTATCGGTGATGCCGCGCGCCAGGGTGTTGGTGGCCAGCACCCACATGGTGCTGCGGAACAGCTCGCGCGCCTCGACCTCGAGCTTGTCGGCGCGCGCCTTGCCCTGGCCGAACGCCTTCAGTGTGGCGAGGCCCTGGATCGAATCGAGGAACTCGGCGGCGAAGCTCGCATAGCTCTTCTGCCGCCGCCCCGAATGGCCGACGTCCCATTTGTGCCAGAGCGCGGGCGCGAACAGCGCGACCAGCGCCGCCGCCAGCATCACCAGCGCCACCGGCAGGTCGATGAAGGCCACTACCGCGAAGATCAGCAGCGGTGAGAGCAGCGCGATCAGGAACTGGGGCAGGAACTGGCCGAAATAGGTTTCGAGCTGCTCGACGCCGTCGATCAGCGACAGGGTGAGCCCGCCCGAGCGCTGGCGGCCGACCGTGCCCGGACCGAGGCCTGCGATCTTGTCGTAGATCACGCGGCGCAGGCGCTTCTGCACCCGCGCCGCCGTCTCGTGCGCGACCACGGCGCGCCAATGCTCGGTGACGCCGCGCAGCACCATGACCAGCGCGATCAGCCCGATCGGCATCGCCAGCGAGGCCACCGGAACGCCGGCGAAGACCTGGCCGATCAGCCAGCCCAGGAGGCCCAGCCGGGCGACGCCCAGGCCAACCGACACGAGCCCGATCGCGACGGCGGCGGCGATGCGTCCGCGGACGCCCTTGGTGAAGACGAGGAGGCGCGGTTCGATGTGCATGATCAAATGTTAGGTCGAACATCTGCATTCGTCAGTCCACAAAAGGGAAAGACGACTGTACACTTCTGTACATGACGCCCAGTTGGGACGACCTCCGGATTTTCCTCACGCTCGCCCGCGAAGGCACGCTCACCACGGCCGCCAAGGCGCTGGGCGTCAGCCATCCGACGGTGGCGCGGCGCGTGGCCGTACTGGAGCAACAGATCGGAGCGCGCCTGTTCGAGCGCCTGCCCGACCGCTTCGTGCCGACCTCGGCCGGCGAGGAGCTCCTGGGCGACACCGAATCCATGGAGCGGGCCGCCCTGTCGATCGACCGGCGCAGTGCGGGGCTCACCGATACCGTACGCGGCGTGGTGCGGCTCTCGGCCGGCGAGGCGATGTCGGCCCTGCTGGCGCGCCATCTGCCGGCGCTGCAGAAGCAACTGGCCGAGATCGAGTTCGAGCTTGTGGCGAGCCACACGCTGGCCAACCTGTCGCGGCGCGAGGCCGATCTCCTGATCCGCGAGCAGGTGCCCGATCTCGCCGACATCGTGGCGCGCAAGCTCGGCCGTGTGGCGTTTGCGATCTACGCCCATCCGTCGCTTGCCATGGCGCGGCCCATGGCCCGGCTGGCGCCGGCGGCGATGAAGCAGGTGCCGTGGGTCACCTTCGACGACGACCACGCCTACATGCCCGGCCGCCGCTGGCTCCTGGAGCGGCTCGAGGGCGCCCGCCCCGCGGTGCGCGGCAACAACTGGCTGGTGCTGCACGAGGCGACGCGGGCCGGCGCGGGCTTCGCGGTGCTGCCCTGCTATCTCGGCGACCCCGATCCCGGCCTGCAGCGCGTTGGCGGCGTGATCGCCGATGTCTTCGCCGACCAGTGGCTGCTGGTCCATCGCGACCTGCGCGCGCTGCCGCGCGTGCGCGCCGTCATGGACGCCGTGATCGAGCTCTTCCATCGCGAGCGCACGGCGCTGGAGGGCCGGTCGTAGCGCTGCTGCCGACGGCGGCGTCACACCTCGGGCAAGGCCCGGCACACATCGACAATGACCTCGCGCATCCATTTGTGCGCCGCGTGCCGCTCGTAGCGGCGATGCCAGTAGAGATGAAAGGTCGTGTGTCCGGGGCCGACCGGCAGCTTGCCGATCGCCAGCTGTCCGTCGGCGTTGATCCCGCGGGCCATGCGTTCCCACATCGCCGTTACCAGGTCGCTGCGGCGCACGATATGCGGCGCGGACAGCCAGTGCTGCACGTTGAGCACGACATTGCGCCGGAGCTTGCGCCGCGCGAGGTCGTTGTCGATGAACCGCGTGTCGACCGGACTCTGCGCGACCTTGAGGTGCCTGAGCTTCAGGAAGTTGGAGAGCGTCATCGGCAGGCGGGCGACCGGATGGCCCGAACGGAAGACGCAGACGAGGCGGTCGCGATAGAGCGGCACCGAACGGATCGTCGTCGAATGCTGCAGGCCGGTGCTGATCGCGAGATCGACCTCGTCGGTCTCCAGCGCGGCGACCGTCGCGCTCGGCTGCAGGTGGATGGTGTCGAAGCCGATGCCCGGCGCCTCCTGCCCGAGGCGCTCCATCACGCCCGGCATGATCATCCAGCCGTGGATGTCTCCCATGCGGAGCCGAAAGGCGTGATCCGAGCGCCGCGGATCGAAGGTGACATCGTTGTCGAAGACGCGCGTGACCTCGCGCAGCGCCTGCTGCGTCGGCTGGATCAGTTCGAGCGCGCGCGGCGTCGGCTCCATGCCGGTCGGCGTGCGGACCAGAAGCTCGTCGGCGAACAGTTCGCGCAGGCGGCGAAGCGCGTTGCTCATCGCCGGCTGGCTGATGTTGATCTTGTGGGCGGCGCGCGTGACGTGGCGCTCGCTCATCAGCGCGTCGAACACGACCAGCAGGTTGAGGTCCACGAGGCGCAGGTTCAGGGTCGACTCCGCTTCGATAAATCCGATGAATGAGCGAATTCCATAAATCAATTTCAGGAATAACGCATCCACCCATAACGTCAGGCCCGCGAGCACCGAACCGGGAGGACAGGCGATGCAGGTGGAAAGTCGGGAGATCGATGGCAGTTTCGCGCACGAAGTCGTCGGCGTGCGGCTGTGGGAGCGGCAGGAGGCGGCCGCGATCGAGGCCCTGCGCGACCTGTGGGCCCGCTGCGGCGTGCTGGTGTTCCGCCGCCAGATCCTGACCGAGGACGAGCTGGTGGCCATCAGCACCGCCTTCGGCAAGCCCGAGCGCATCGCGCGCAGCGACTGGGCCTCTCCCTATACGCCGGAGATCACCGTCATCTCCAACCTCAAGGACGCGGCGGCGAGACCGATTGGCGGCCTTGGCCTGGGCGAGGTCGAATGGCACACCGACCAGTCCTATGTCGCCGATCCCGCGACCGGCGCGATGCTCTACGCCCTCGAGCTGCCGCGCAACGGCGGCGCGACCTCGTGGGCCAACCTCCAGCGCGCCTTCGAGGCGCTGCCCGACCGGCTGCGGCGCGCAGTGGAGGGCAGGACCGGCATTTTCAGCTATGCCAAGCGCCTTGCCGGCTACCAGAGCAACGACCGCGCCGTCACCGACGAGATCCGCCGCAAGACGCCGGACGTGCTCCATCCGCTGGTGCACCGCCATCCCGTGACCGGCCGCAAGGCGCTCTACTTCGATCCGACGACCACGACCGGCGTCGTCGACATGCCGGACAAGGACGCAGCCGGGCTGTTGGCCGAGCTCGCGGCCTTCGCGACCCAGCCGCAGTTCGTCTATCGCCACCGCTGGCAGGTCGGCGATGTGGTGATGTGGGACAACGGCTTCCTGCTGCACCGTCGCGACGACTTCGATCCCGCCGAGCGGCGGTTCCTGAAGCGCACCACCATGCTGCTTCCGCGCGAGCGGCATCTCGTGCCGGCGGGGTCGCTCGCCGCCTGACGCCCAGAAGCCAGAAGCACCAGAAGCAAGAGACGATTGCGACAAGAAACGACTCCGGAGGAAATGATGACAACTGCACAGCAGAGCGCCGCCCTCACCGCGGGCGAGCGACTCGACCGGCTGCCGTTCGGCAAGCCTCACCGGCGCATCCTTGCCCTGATCGGCGGCGGCATGTTCCTCGACGGCATGGAGCTTTACCTCGCCGGCGGCGTGCTGGGCGCGCTGGTCAAGGACGGCTATTCGACGGTCGCGCTCAATGCGCAGTTCGTGTCCTGGACCTTCCTCGGCCTGGTTGTCGGCGCCTGGCTGTCGGGCGTGCTGGGCGACCGCTTCGGCCGGCGCTTCTGCTATCAGCTCAATCTCGCGATCTTCGGCCTCGCCTCGCTCGCCGCCGCGGCGGCGCCCAGCATGCAGATGCTGATCGTGTTCCGCTTCATCATGGGGATCGGGCTGGGCGCGGAGATCGTCGTCGGCTACGGCACCCTGGTGGAATTCGTGCCGGCATCCGTGCGCGGCCGCGCCATCGCCATGCTGGCCATCATCACCAACACCTCGCTGTTCGTGGCGGGCTTCCTCGGCCTCTGGATCATCCCGAACTTCGGCTGGCGCTACATGTTCCTGATCGTCGGCGTCGGCGCGCTGATCGTCTGGTTCCTGCGCAAGTCCATGCCCGAGTCGCCGCGCTGGCTGGAATCGAAGGGCCGCTTCGAGGAGGCCGATCGCATCCTGCGCCGCATCGAGGCCGAGGCCGGCAGCAGCGAGCCCGTGCGCCAGTCCACGGCGCGGATCGAGGCTGCCCCGGTCTCGCTCGCGGTCGTGTTCTCGCCGCCGATCATCCTGCGGACGATCCTCGGCGTGCTGCTGAACGTCGTGATGGGCTTCTGCCTCTACGGGTTCATCGGCTGGCTGCCGACCTTCTTCGTCAAGCAGGGCGTCAGCATCGCCGCATCGCTGGAATGGACGACGGTCATGGCGCTGGGCGGCCCGATCGGCGCCTTCATCGGCCTCCTGGTTGCCGATCGTTACGGCCGGCGGCCCTGCATCGTCGCCAGCTCGCTGGTCGCGGCGGCGGTCGCGGTCGTCTACCCGATGATGCACGAACCCTACCTGCTGATGGCGACGGGCTTCGTGCTGGTGACGTCGATCTACGTGCTGCTGGCCGTGGGCTTCGCGCTCTATGTGCCGGAGCTGTTCGAGACCCGCTACCGGCTGCGCGGCGCCGGGGTTTGCAGCACGGCCGGTCGCCTGACGACGGCCGGCGTCCAGTTCGCCGTGGTCGCGCTGTTCGGCTGGGGCGGCGTCGCCGCCGTGGTCGGGCTGCTGGTCGTCCTGCTGCTTGTCCAGGCGATTGCCTTCGCCCTGTTCGGCGTCGAGACCCGGCAGCGGTCGCTCGAGAGCATCGCCGGCGATGCCGGCGCCGCGTCCGGCCTCGCCCGGCGTCCGGTGTCGGTGGAAGTGCCATGAATGCGCCGATCGCCAACGGATCGCTGACGGCCGCGCTCGACCGGCATGTGCGGACCAAGCCGGTTTCGGCCGGGGACCTGCAGGGGACGGCGCTGTTCACGCTCGATGCGATCGCGGGCATCGTCGGCGGCCGTTTCGCCGGCGCAGGACCGCTGCTGGCGGCATGGGCGGGAACCTCGACCGATACCGGCCGCCGCGCCTTCCTGCTCGGCGCCTATTCCAACATCCTCGAAATGGATGCCATGCACCGCGAGAGCGCGGTCCATGCCGGGACGGTCGTCGTGCCCGCGGCGCTGGCCGTCGGCGAACGCATCGGTTGCGACGGCGCCGCGCTCCTGACGGCGATCCTGAAAGGCTGCGAGGTGGCGTTCCGCATCGGCGCGGCCGTCGGGCCTTCGCACTACAAGATCTACCAGAACACCGCGACCTGCGGGCCGTTCGGCGCCGCCATGGCCGCGTCGCTCCTGCTCGGCCTCGATCCGGCGCGGACGGTCGATGCGCTCGGCAATGCCGGCACGACGACCGGCGGTCTCTGGGAGTTCCTGGCGTCGGGCGCCATGAGCAAGCAGGTCCACGCCGGCCGTGCCGCCGAGTCGGGCGTCGTCGCGGCGGAACTCGCGGGACACGGTATGACGGGGCCGCCCACGATCCTCGAAGGGGCTCGCGGTTTCTTCCGGGCCGCCTGTCCCGATGGCGATCCGGCGGCCGTCATGCGCGATCCCGACCGTGGCTGGGCCCTGCATCGAAGCTCGACCAAGCCCTGGCCGTCGCCGCGCCACACCCATCCGGCGATCGACGCCGCGCTTGCCCTTGCCGACGAGGTTCGCGGCCGGCCGATCGACACGGTGCGCGTCGATACCTACCGGGTGGCCGTCGACCTCTGCGGTCATGCCGATCCCCGCGACGCGCACGAGGCCAGGTTCTCCGTGCAACATTGCGTGGCCGCAGCCCTGACGGACGGTGTCGTCGGCTTCGACTCGTTCGACGATGCGGCGCGGACGAGACTGGGACCTCTCACGCGCCGCGTCGAGGTCCGCGCGGCCGAGCCGTTCCTTTCCGCCTATCCCAAAGCGTGGGGCGCGCGCGTCGAGGCGGTCTTCACCGATGGCGCAACGGTGGCGGCGAGCCGCGACCATGCCAGGGGTGATCCGGAGGCGCCGATGTCCGCCGCCGACATCACGGCCAAGGCGCGCGATCTGCTGCGGCGGGCCGGCGTCGCCGATCCTGCGGCGCTGATCGCGAGCGTGCTCGCCATGGCCGATGGCGGACCGCTCGTCTGCCTGCCGTCCGGCGTCTGAACGCGTGGATCCTTCAATCGGCCGGCAGCGGCCAGGTGACGCCGAAGCTGAACGGCGCGAAGCGGGCGTGCGGAAAGCCGGCGGCCGCGAGAGCCGAGGCGACCCATTGATTGCAGGTATGGAAGAAGCCGTACCGGCCCGTGGTGAGATAGTACGCCACGGGCCATCGGCTGCCCGGTTGCTCGAGCGTCCGGCCTGCCGGGTCGCGCTTGAGGCTTGCCACGATGCGATCGATCAAGGCCTGCCGGCCCGCCCGATCGACCTCGAGTCGCCGGCAGTTGCCGTCGCCGACCGGCGGAACGACCGGGATCACCCGGAGCGCCGTGTCGTGGAGGCCGAGGAGGGCGCCGAGGGCGACCGGGATTTTGACGTCGGCCCAGGTCGGCGTTTCCTGGAAGAAGACCAGGTCGCCCCAGCCGATGGCGAGATAGGTCTCGGGCGGCAGGCCGGGCGGAACGGCGGCCGGAAACAGCGCCTGCCAATCGATCAGCGGGTCGTGGCTGGGCAACAGGATATCGGTGTGGGCGAGCGAGGCGCAGACATAGAGCACCGGCTCGCCTCCCGTCATTTGCTGCGGCCGGCCCGACGCGGGGAACACGGCGAAGACGATCGCTGCGAGCGGATAGGCGAGGAGCAGCATCACCGGCAGAACCAACAGGCGGGCGGCCTTGCGCGCCGGCGAGCGGGGTCTCGATCTCATCGGCCAGCGATCAGGGCGCGCGCGTCGAGATCAGCGGCAAGGTGAACGTGGCGCGGTCGCCGTGGATCTCCGGCGGCAGCGGTGCATAAGGCGATCCGGCGCGGACGCCGGCCACGACTCCCTGGTCGAAGGCCGGAACGCCGCTCGATCGAACGACGGCGACGTCGAGCAGCCGGCCGTTTCGCGCGATATCGACGCGGACCACCGTTATGCCCTCGGTGGCTCGCACGTTCGCCTGGTAGCGATAGCCGGAGAGCTTGCGGACTACCTGCCAGAGATAATTGTCGGCCACGCGCGCGCGGTTGTAGGCGTCCGCCGGATTGACGAACGGCGACGGCGACGGTTGCTCGCGGCTGGCGATCGTGGGCTGTTGTCGATGCGGCGCGCGGGTCAGGGGCGACGGCCGGATGGGAAGCGATTCGGCAGGCGGCGCCGGCTTGGCGGGCGCCGGCGCCGGTGTTGGCGCCGGTAGCGGGGACATATGGACCGGAGGCGCGGGTGTCGGCGGCGGCGGCACGGCCTGCTGCAGCGACGGTGGTTCCGGTGCGAGCGCCTGTTGCGATTGCCTGGCCTTCGACGGCGCCTGGCTGGGTTTGTCGGCGGTGATCTTCGCCGGCGGAGCGAGCCCCGCGGTCGGAGGCGGAGCAGGCACGGTCTTGGCCGGTGGAGCGGGCGGTGGAGGCGGTGGTTTCGGCTTCGGCTTCTGCTGCTCGAAGGTGATGTCGATGGGCGTTTCCGGCAGCGGCGGGCGCGGCCGGTGCACGGCGATCTGCCACAGCGCCAGCGCCACCAGGGCGTGCAGCAGGACCGCGAGCATCAGCGCCGACGGCGGCATGCGACCGGAGCGGAACGAGAAAAGGGAGACGCTGACGTCGTGAGCCACGAAGATCCCGTGCGAAGTGCGATGCAATCCAGGCGCACCGATCAGGGTCGGAACGCCGCGATCCTGCTTCCGATGAAATTGGTTGTCGACTCCCCGCCGCCAAGGGGGTGGTTGACTTGAACCGGCAGGCGATCACCATGCTGCGAACAGACCATCCTATCGCAAGGGGGGCGGCGATGGTGCGGCACTTCGATCATCTGACCATCGCGGTGCGCGATCTCGACCGGGCGCGCCGCTTCTTCGGCCTGCTGGGCTTCAAGGAAGCGATCGCCGTGGTCATCAAGGGCGAGCCCTTCGCCTCCTACATGGGCGTGCCGGGGATCGAGGCGGATCACGTGACCCTGGTGCTGGAGAACGCCACGCCGCGCACCGAGATCCAGCTGCTGCACTATCGCCATCCGCAATCCATTCCCGATCCGCATATCGGCGACCTGCACAAGATCGGCTTCAACCACGTCTGCTTCGCGACCGACGACCTCGACGCCGAGCTTCGCAAGATGCGCGAGAACGGATTCGAGGCACGCAGCGACATCATGGACTTCCACGCGCGGAAGCTGGTCTTCCTCGACGGCCCCGAAGGCGTCGTCGTCGAACTCTCGCAGTGGCATTAGCGCCGGTGCGCGTCGATCAGATCGCGATCTGCTGGATGCCGCCGCGGAGCTGGCCGGCCTCGATGTTGCGCCACAGGACCTCGTGGCCCCGGGGCAGCGCACGGTTGTTGGCCATCGAGAGCCACAGGCGCAGCAGCAGGCGGTCGTGACCTGACGCGGCGTCGTCCTCGAACGGGGTGCGGCCGTGATAGGTGACGTGGCTGTTGATCAGCTGCAGGTCGCCGGGCTCAAGCGTCATCTCGAAGCAGAGTTCCTGTGCGGTCTTCATCAGGACGTCGATCGCCTCCTTCTGCGCGTCCGAGAGCCTGGGGACGCCGGGCGCCATCTCGGCCGCCTCGATGAAGGTGAGCGAATAGTGCGAGGTGAACTTGCCGTCGCGCAGGCCGAAGATCGGCAGCGGATAGGCGGTCTCGCGGCTGGTGCGGGTCGTCCCTTCCTCGCCGAAGCGGCTGCGCCAGTAATCCTGGAACAGCACGTCCAGGAGGTCGGGCCGGCGGGCGAGGATCGCGTTGTGGATCGCGGGCGTCGAGGCCAGCGTGCTGACGCCGCCCTTGCGCGCCTGGCGCACGCAGAGGAGCCCCACGACGTCGGTGCGGTCGGTGTGGAAGCGCAGGCCACCGCTGGTGAGCGTGCGCGCGTAGGAGGAGAGGAAGGTCGTGCCCTTCTTCCCGTCCTGTGTCTGGCCGCCCTCGATTTGGCCATAGGTGCGCCCGACATGCGCGCCCTCGTCGCGGATGGCGCGCATCAGTTCGCCGCTGCGGTTCTGGAACACCGGCGTGCCGATATGGCTGCCGAGACCGAAATAGAGCCGGCGCAGATCGTCCTCGTCGTAGCGATCCACGGGCAGGCCGCGCAGCTTCATGATGCCGCTGCCGTTCTCCAGCTCGTCGGCGATGTCCTCGATCAGGGCGCCGAGCGTGGGCAGCGGGAAGGCCGCGCGCGTGACCTCCTGCCAGGGGAGATGCTTCACGGCCGCGAGCGCGGCGTCGAGTTCCGCAACGGCGCCCGGCGGAAGATCGCGGATCCAGCGCGTGGAGGCGGCGATGTCACGGCCCTGCCAGACCGACGGGCCGGTGAGTGGAGTGCGTGTCATGGGCGGGATTCTTAGCACATTCTTCCGGACTGCGAGCCGCTGGCTCGCCTCATCCGGCGCATTCAAGCGCGCCTTGAGCGAGTGGGTCCCTTCGGCCGAGCTCAGGGCAGGCGCTCGCGGTCCAGAAGAGATTTCCGCATGTTGATCGAGGTCGGATGGTCGAAACCGGGATGGGCCTCGCGGCCGATCTCGACGTAGCCCAGCGAACGGAAGAGACGCTGGTTCTCCGTCAGCACGACGCGCACGCCGAGCCGCACACCGGCAAGACCGCGGGCGCGCGCCTCCGCCTCGACCGCCGCGACCAGGCGCTTGGCGAGGCCAAGGCCGCGCGCTTGGGGCGCGACGGAAAGCCGGCCGAAATAGAGGTCGCCTTCCATGACCTTGATCATGACGCAGCCCAGCGTCGAACCGTTCCGCTCCGCGACGATCGCGCCCGCACCCTTGGCGAGTTCGGCCACGATGCCCGCGGCGGTCTCGCGGAACGCGCCCGACTCAGGTACGAGCTTGCCGCGATATTGCGCGAAGGCCGCCGCGATCGTCGCCGCCAATGCGGGTGCGTCCGCCGCTGTCGCGGGCCGCAGGACAAGAGGGTCGCCCATCGCTTCCTTCTCGCGTAGGCTCGCGGCAAAAGCGAGAGCAAAGACAAGAGGAAGATCATGGCGCTCATCACCTATCTCACCCGCATCCAGTTCGATTTCGGCGCGCTGAAGCTCCTCGAATCGGAATTGCAGCTTCTCGGCATCCGCCGGCCGCTGATCGTCACCGACAAGGGCATCGTTGCGGCGGGCCTGTGGGCCAAGGTGAAGGAGGAGCTGCCCGGCAACATGCCGGTCGCGCTTTATGACGGCACGCCGGAGAATCCCACGGAAGCGGCGATGCGCGATGCACTCAAGATCTACAAGGACGAGGGCTGCGACGGCATCATCGCCATCGGCGGCGGCTCGCCGATGGATCTCGCCAAGGGCGTGGCGCTGATGGCGACGCATCCCGGCCCCTCGCTGCAGCCTTACGCCATGGTCGAAGGCGGCGCGGCCAAGATCACGGCCAAGGTGGCGCCGATCGTCGCCATCCCCACGACCTCGGGCACCGGCAGCGAGGTGAGCCGCGGCGGCGTCATCATCATGGATTCGGGCCGCAAGCTCGCGATCGGCAGCCCGCACCTGATCCCGCGGCTGGCGCTGATCGATCCCGAGCTGACGCTCGGCCTGCCGCCGCATCTCACGGCCGGCACCGGCATGGATGCGTTCACGCACAACATCGAATGCTTCCTCTCCAACGCCTACAATCCGCCGGCCGACGGCATCGCGCTCGACGGCCTGGAGAAGGCGTGGCGCTATGTCGAGCGTGCCACCAGGGACGGCCAGGACCGCGAGGCGCGCTACAACATGGCGATGGCCGCGATGGAAGGCGCCATGGTGTTCCAGAAGGGCCTGGGGGCGGTGCATGCGCTCAGCCATCCCACCGGCGGGCTGAAGGGCCACCGCCTGCATCACGGCACGCTGAACGCGGTCTATCTGCCCGCCGTGCTGCGCTTCAACGCGCCTGTCGTGGGTGAGAAATACAGGAAGGTGGCGCAGGTGATGGGCCTGCCCGAGCGCGAGGGCACCGCCGAGGGCGTGGCCAACGCCGTCGCCGAGCTGAACGACCGGCTCGGCATTCCCAAGGGGCTGGGCGCGCTGGGGCTCAAGCAGGCCGAGGCCGAGCAGATCGCCGACGGCGCGCTCGGCGACCACTGCCACCTCTCGACGCCGCGCCAGCCGACCAAGGCGCAGTACATCGAACTGATCGAGCAGAGCTGGGGTTAGCTGAGGTCGATCGGAATCCGATACTCAAGAGCTGAAGCGTTGGCGGTAGTCCTGCGGTGTGGCGGCCAGCAGGCGCAGGAAGCTTCGGCGCATTGTTTCCTCCGAGCCGAAGCCACATCGCTGCGAGATCCGCTTGATCGGCAGACGCGATTCGGACAGCAGTCGTCGTGCCGCTTCCACCCGCAACCGCTCGACAGCGCGGGCCGGCGTCAGCCCGATCGCCTGCGCATAGTGCCGGCTGAAGCTGCGCTCGCTCATGCCGGCCTGCCTCGCCAGGACCGGAAGTGAGAGATCGCCCGCAAGATTGCGGCCGACCCAGTCATGCAACACGCCGAAGCTGTCCTCCGCCGCCTGCAGAGACAGAGTTGCGCTGAACTGCGCCTGCCCGCCCGGCCGCTTCAGAAAGACAACCAGATAATGTGCCACTGCCAGCGCCACGGTGCGGCCCAGGTCCTGTTCCACGAGCGCCAGTGCCAGGTCGATGCCGGCCGTCACCCCCGCCGACGTCCAAACCGGGCCGTCGCGCACAAAGATCGGATCAGATTCGACGCGCACCTTGGGAAAGCGCCGGGCAAGTTCGGCGCAAACCGACCAATGAGTCGCCGCACGTCGCCCGTTCAGCACCCCTGTTGCCGCCAATAGGAATGCCCCGGTGCAGACGGAGCCGATACGACGCGCCGTTCTCGCACGCCGCCGCACCCAGTTGACCAAACGCTCGTCTGCGGCGGCTGCTTCGACACCCGGGCCGCCGGAGATCATCAGCGTATCCAGGTGTGTGCCGAGACGTGGAAGCGGCGATGTCACCAGGCCCAGGCCGGCCGAAGTCGACACACTCCCGCCGCCCCTCGCCACGACCCGGAATGCATAGGGTGGAGCTGCCCCCGCTTCAGCCACGATGTCGTTGGCTGAGGCAAACACCTGAAGCGGTCCGGCGACATCGAGCAGTTGCACCGACGGATAGGCAAGGACCTCGATGTGGCGCACCGGGTTTGGCGTAAAACGAGGGGACTTTGGCATTCACGCCAGAACGTAAGCGGCTAGTTTCGCCTCGTCCATCCCTTCGCAAACCGGAGCGGCCCATGATTCCCCAGGACACTCATCTGCGCATCGGCTCCCTGCTGTTCGAGGATTTGGATCAAATCGATCTGACCGGACCATTCGAAGTGCTGTCGCGGGTGCCCAACTCGACTTATCGCCTGTACGGCAAGACGGCTGGCCCCGTACGCGACCTGAAAGGATTGCGGCTGGCGCCGGATGCGGCCCTTGCCGATGCCCCTGACCTCGACATCCTTCATGTGCCAGGCGGCTTCGGTCAGGAAGCCCTGATGGAGGATGCCGAAGTGCTCGCCTGGATTCGGCGGCAGGCGACAGGGGCGCGCTTCGTTTTCTCGGTGTGTACGGGTGCCCTGCTTTGCGGCGCCGCCGGCCTTCTCAAGGGGCGCCGGGCGACGACGCATTGGGCATCGTTTCATTTGTTGCCGTTTTTCGGCGCTCTCCCCGTCAATCAACGAGTGGTCGTCGATGGAAACTGGATCTTTGCCGCGGGTGTTACCGCCGGGATCGACGGCGCATTGCGCCTTGCGGCGGAATTGCGGGGAGAAGACGTTGCGAAGGCTATCCAGCTTTACATGGCGTATGCGCCGGAGCCGCCCTTCGACAGCGGCACGCCCGAGCGCGCTCCAGTTGCGATCCTGGCCGAGGCGCGGCGAGCGACGTCCGCCATCACCGCACAGCGGGAGGCGACCGCTCGTCGCGTGGCATCCCGACTCGGCATCGCCGTTCCTGCAGCAGCGGATTGAGTGCAGCCCCGATCGGCGGGAAACGCGGTCCATCGGCGTTTCCGCTGATCCTTCCATCGCCCGACCGCTCGCCACTTCTCGAAACAAAAGGAGCCTACGATGGATCTGACCCATATCCACGCCTTCACCGCCGCCATGCAGCGCAAGGATCTCGACACCATGCTCGCTCACATGGCGGATGATGTCGTCTTGAAAACCCCGCTTGCCGCCGAACCCCTCAACGGCAAGCCCGCCTTGAGGCCCGTGGTCGAGGCTTTGCTAGGAGTGGTCGACAAGTTCGAGTTCCGGGAAATCATGGAAGGTCCGCACCATGTATCTTCATTCTTCACGGTTACCATCGGCTCGATCGAACTGGACGCCATGGACTACTGGCGTCTCGACGCGGCCGGCCTGATTCGCGAGATGACGGTCCTCTGGCGTCCCCTTTCGGCGGTTATGGCGGCGCAAAGCAGGCTGACCGAACGGGTGTAGGCGCCGACGCCAAACCGGACCTTGCACCGGAACCAGGGAGTGGTGCCGACGGTGAGCTTCGATTTTTCTTTTCCTGCTGCGATAATCGAGGCCAGACCCTAGTCTTCCGGACTACGTGCATCAAAGCGCGAGACCATCCCGCGCGACGCGCGCTCACGACCTGCGCGAGCTGAAAGCTCGCGGTCCGGAAGAAGAGATTGATCGGGAGGGCAGGATGAAAGTCAAAGACAAGGTCTGCGTCGTGACCGGCGCGGCGGGAGGAATCGGCGAGGCGATCGCGCGGCGCTATGCGAAGGAGGGCGCGAAGGGCGTCGTCGTGGCCGATCGCGACGCGGGACGGCTCGAGAAGGTCGCCAAGGACATCAAGGGCATCGCCGTCGCCTGCGATGTCGCCAAGGAAGCCGATATCCGCCGTCTCGTGGCCGAGGCCGAGCGGCATTACGGGCCGGTCGACGTGTTCTTCTCCAATGCCGGCATCGGCCGCGGCGGGCACGAGGATGCGAGCGACAAGGACTGGGCCGACAGCTGGGCGATCCATGTCATGGCCCACGTCTATGCCGCGCGGGCGCTGGTGCCGGGCATGCTGCAGCGCAAGTCGGGCTACCTGATCAACACCGCGAGTGCGGCCGGCCTGCTCGCCTCGATGGGATCGGCGCCCTACGGCGTCACCAAGCACGCAGGCGTGGCGCTCGCCGAGCATCTTTCGATCCAGTACGGCGATCGCGGCATCTGCGTCTCGGTGCTCTGCCCGCAGGCGGTCGACACCGACATGCTGCGCATGGCGGGCGCCGGCGCGGCGTCGGTCGACGGCGTGCTCAACACCGACGCGGTGGCGCAGACCGTGATCGAGGCGATGGACGCCGAGACGTTCCTCATCCTGACCCATCCGCAAGTGAAGGAATACATGGCGCGCAAGCTCGACCGCGACCGCTGGCTGCGCGGCATGCGGCGGCTTCGCGACAAGACGGGGGAAGGACAGAAGCAGCGGTAGCTATTACCCAACGAAGAGTGTCGTCCCGAACGCCGTGAGGGGTCCTTGTTCCTGGCCTCAAAGATCCCGCGGCTTCGCCTCGGGATGACGCGGATTCGTTTGACGTAGCCTTTTCCGTGCTCTCCTACATCCATCACCTCTTCGCCGGCGGCGTCTGGATTCCGCTCGGCGTCACGCTGGTCGCGGGGCTGATGCGCGGCTTCGCGGGCTTCGGCTCGGCCATGCTGATGGCGCCGATCTTCGCCATCCTGTTCGGCTCGGCGGAGATGGTCGTCACCATCGTCGCCATCGAGCTGGTCGTGTCGCTGCAGCTCTTTCCGCAGGTGCGCCGCCGCGCCGACTGGAAGACGCTCGCGCCCATGAGCATCGCCGCCTGCATTGCCATGCCGCTCGGCGTCTGGGCGCTGGCGAGCGTCGACAAGGGCACGATCGTGACCGCCGTTTCGGCGGTGATCGTGGTCTTCGTCCTGCTGATGTGGAGCGGCTGGAAATATCGCGGCGGCCGCTCGACGGCCGCGACGGTGGCGGTCGGCGCCGCTTCGGGGGCGATGATGGCGACCACCAGCGTCGGCGGACCGCCGGTGCTGCTCTATCTCCTGTCGGGCAACGACCCGCCCGACGTGAACCGGGCCAACATCGTCACCTATTGTTTCCTGACGCAGTTCCTGCTGATCGTGATCGTGCTGGCGAGCGGCGTCGCGGGCTGGGAGGCGCTCGCCCGCGCCGTCGTGCTATTCCCGCTGATGATCGCCGGCGCCTGGCTCGGCGGACGGCTGTTCCATGGCCTCGCGAGCGAGCGGCTCTACCGCAACGTCGCGCTCGGTATCCTGCTCGCGACCGGCACCTTCGGGCTTCTGCGCTCCTTTATCGTCTGATCAGAGCGGCTTCTCGACGCAGATGCCCCAGGCGGTGGGCTTGCTGCTGTTGCGCTGCTTGTCGAAGCTGCCATCCCACGCGTGCATCACTTTCTCGCGGAAGCTCTCGCAGGCAACCTGGGTCTTGAAGTCGATCTTTTGCGCCGTCGCCACGCCATTGGAGCCGGGTATGGAGAACACCAGCAGCAGGACGACGATCGACGTGGCCAAACCCATCTCGCACCTCCGGCCAGTGAACGCCGGCCGCGGCGTGCTGTTCCGGCCTAGAAGAACGAGAAGGTGCGACTCAGTTCGCGCAGCGGGCGCAGGGCATTGCCGACCGCGCGTGACGGCGTCCGCCGCGGCTTGTCGGCGCGGGTCTGTTGCAGTTCGACGATCCAGCCATGGTCGCGCTCGTAGCCCAGCGACTGCAGGGCGCCCGGGAATCGCCCGATGAAGGCATAGGCGAGCGGCACTGTGAACTCGCGCGTCCATTGGCCGGCGTCGCCGGACCGCACATGCTTGTTGCCGAGTCGGGGGAGGCTGCCGAACAGGCTGTTGCGCCAGAAGGCGTCGTCGCAGATCTCCTGCTCGCGTTCGTCGAAGCCCAGGAAGGCGGTGATCCGACGCCACTGGCGCAGCTCCGTATCCCGCCGCAACTCCTCGTAACGCGCCTCGAAGGCATTGGGCCGGCCGTAGCGCCAGGCCAGCATGTCGTGAATGGTCGCGGCCGACGAATGCTCCATCTCGTAGACATACTGTTGATGCCGGGTCGGCAGTTCCTTGAGGCGGCGCTGGTAGGTGACGTTGTCGTAGCCCGGCACCGGCTCGTGCAGCCAGCTTTCGTTCGACTTCTTGTGATAGTGCATGGCCGAGATGACCACGTCGCGCGGATCGCGGATGAGGTGAAGGATGCGCACGTCGCGTCGGTCGAGCAGGCCGGCATGGTCGCGGAAATCGATGTCGCCGTTGAGCAGGATGAACGGCTTGTCCACCGCGCCCGACAATTGCCCGTACTGCGCCTTGAAGTTGAGGTAGGTCACGCCCAGCCTGGCCGCGACGGCCTTGAACACCCCGTCCATCCAGACGGTGCCAGTCTTGTGGTGCGTGGCGACGATGACGCTGTATTTCATTATTTCATTGTCTTTCTTGCAGGTGGCGAGGTGTCGAGGGGATTTCAGGCCTTCTGCGGTGATACGCGGCGTGGTCCCGTAGCATCCCCTGTGTCGATGGCATTGCCTCCGCTCTTGCAACACCGGGGCCATCGGGAGTGCATCGAGTCCTGCGATTTGGGGCGAGCGGACGCCAATCGAAAGCGATTCCATCCGCCGATCTCGCCTCCGATGTAAAATAAAGTTGATCGCTCGTGGTGGTTGTCGCGATCGGCGGGTCCGTCCCCGACTTCACCGCACCGTGAGGGACCTGCTAACGTTGCAGCGTCCGGCGCACTGCACCAAGATAATGACGCTTCCCTCCCTTGCTCAGCGCCTTTCACTGCATCTGCAGTGCCTGGAGGACGAGGCGATTCACATCCTGCGCGAAGTGGCGGCGGAGTTCCGAAACCCGGTTCTGCTCTATTCGGTGGGCAAGGACTCGAGCGTTTTGCTTCATCTTGTCCGCAAGGCCTTCTTCCCGTCGCCGCCGCCGTTTCCCTTCCTGCACATCGCCACTGGCTGGGATTTCCGCGCCGTGCTGGAGCATCGCGACCGCATGGCCCGGGAGTACGGGCTGGAACTGCTGGTCCATCGCAACGAGGCGGCGGCGCGTGCCGGGGTCAATCCGTTCGACACCGAGACCGGCGAATATTCGCGCCTGATGCTGACCGAGACGCTGCGCGCCGCACTCGACACACACGGCTTCGATGCCGCGATCGGCGGCGCACGCCGCGACGAGGAGAAGTCGCGCGCCAAGGAGCGCATCTTCTCCCATCGCAGCCAGGGCCATGTCTGGGATCCGCGCCGCCAGCGTCCCGAGCTGTGGCGGCTGTTCAACACGCGGCTGGCTCCCGGCGAGACGATGCGGGTCTTCCCGCTCTCCAACTGGACCGAACTCGACGTCTGGACCTACATCCAGGCCGAGGCGATCCCGATCGTGCCGCTCTACCTCGCCGCCGAGCGGCCGGTGATCGTGCGCGATGGCGCGCTGATCGCAATCGACGATGCCGAGCGTTGCCCGCACATGGACGAGACGGCGATGCTGCGGCGCGTGCGCTTTCGCACCCTCGGCTGCTGGCCGCTCACCGGCGCGGTCGAATCGCAGGCGGGTGACGTCGCGGGCGTGATCGCCGAACTCAGGGCGTCGCGCACCTCGGAGCGCCAGGGCCGGCTGGTCGATGCGGCGCTTCAGGCCTCGATGGAGCGCAAGAAGCGGGAGGGCTATTTTTGACGCCGTTCGGCCAGGTGCCGGCTGTCTGTGAAACCGTGCGTCCGACGCGCGGCGCGTTGCGCTTCCTGGCCTGCGGCTCGGTCGACGACGGCAAGTCGACCCTGATCGGCCGGCTGATCGCCGATTCGGGCGGCCTGCCGGAAGACCAGGCGGCGACGTTGCAGGAAGAATCCCGGCGCTTCGGCACCTGCAACGGCGCCGTCGATTTCGCGCTGCTGCTCGACGGGCTGGAGGCCGAGCGCGAGCAGGGCATCACCGTCGACGTCGCCTACCGCTTCTTCGCGACCGCCCGGCGCGCCTTCGTCGTGGCCGATACGCCGGGCCATCAGCAATACACCCGCAACATGGTGACCGGCGCCTCGAACGCCGAGCTTGCCATCCTGCTGGTCGATGCGCGCAAGGGCCTCCTGGAGCAGACGCGCCGTCACGCCGCCATCGTCTCGCTGCTCGGCATCCGCCATGTCGTGCTGGCAGTGAACAAGATCGACCTGGTCGATTTCGACGAGCCGTGCTTTCGCGCCATCGCCGCCGCCTTCACCGCCTTTGCCGCGCCGCTCGGCTTCGCGTCGGCGGTGGCGATCCCGCTGTCGGCCCGGCACGGCGACAATGTCGCGACCCGCAGCGAGCGCATGCCCTGGCATCGCGGGCCGGCGCTCGTCGAGTATCTCGAGGCCGTCGACGCCGATGCGGGTGCGGATGACCATCCGTTCCGTTTCCCGGTGCAATGGGTCAACCGCCCGGACGGCGATTTCCGCGGCTTCTCCGGCACCGTGGCCAGCGGGCGGGTGAGGGTAGGCGATCGGCTCGTCGCCGCCGCCTCCGGGCGGATCGCCGAGGTGGCGCGCATCGTGACCTTCGACGGCGACCTGCCGGTCGCCGCAGCCGGCAGGTCGGTGACGCTGGTGTTCAGGGACGCGATCGATCTCGGCCGCGGCGATCTTCTGGCCGATGCCCGCAACCGTCCGACCGTCGCGCGCCGCCTGGCCGCCGACCTCGTCTGGATGGACGGCGCGCCGGCGTTGCCGGGCAAACGCCATCTCCTCAAGATCGGCACATCCGTCGTCGCCGCCACGATCACGCGCATCGCCGACACGCTCGACGTCGACTCGCTGCGGCGGCTGTCGGGCCAGGCGCTCGACCCCAACGGCATCGCGCGGGTCGAGATCGAGACCGCGACGCCGGTCGCCTTCGACGCCTACGCCGACAACTGCGGCACCGGCGCCTTCATCCTGGTCGACGAAGCGACGGGCGCCACGGTCGCGGCCGGCATGGCCGCCGCGAGCCTCGACCGCGCCACCAATGTCCATCACCAGCCCGAGGATGTGACGCCCGCGGTCCGCGAGGGCGCCAAGGGCCAGCGCGCGACGGTGGTCTGGCTCACCGGCCTGCCGGGCTCCGGCAAGTCGACCGTCGCCAACGCCGTCGAGCGCAAGCTGGTGGCGCTCGGCCGCCAGACCATGCTGCTCGACGGCGACAACCTGCGGCAGGGGCTGAACGCCGATCTCGGCTTCGACACCGCCTCGCGCACGGAGAACGTGCGGCGCGTGGGCGAGGTGGCGAAGCTGATGGCGGATGCCGGGCTGATCGTGCTGGTGGCGCTGGTCTCGCCGTTCCGCGCCGACCGCGCCCGCGCCCGCGCGCTGCTGCCCCAGGGCCGGTTCCTCGAAGTGTTCGTCGACACGCCGGTCGAGATCTGCCGCCTGCGCGACCCCAAGGGCCTCTACGCCAAGGCCGAGCGCGGCAAGGTGGCTAACGTCACCGGCCGCGACCAGCCCTACGAGCGCCCCGAGTCGCCCGACCTCGTCCTGCGCACGCCGGAACTCGATCCCGACCAGGCCGCCGATCTCGTGATCGCGAAGGTGCTGGCGGCGCCTTTCGCCTGATCGCTGTTTTCTCGCCCGTTTCTCACCCGGGTGAGAAGCCTTCGATGCCGATGGCATCGGCCTTTTCCGTCTTTCTTCTCATTTCTCACGCCTGCCTGCTCCGCGGTAATAGGCTACCGTGACGATGTCGCTGCGTGTTCAGAGACATGCCCGGTTCTTCCGGAAACCCGGTTCTTCCGGAAACCCGGTTCTTCCGGAAACCTGGTTCTTCCGGAAACCCGGTTCTTCCAGAAACCCGGTTCTTCCAGAAACCCGGTTCTTTCAGAAACCTGGCTCTTCCAGAAACCCGGTTCTTCTAGAAAATCGCGTAGCCCGGGGTGAGCAGGTTGGCCGGATCGAATTTGCGTTTGGCGGCCCGCAGCCGGTCGAACGCCGGCCCGAAATGATGCCGCCAGTCGTCCTGCGTCATCGGCAGCGCGCTCACCGGATAGAGCGTGCCGCCGGCGTCGCTGACCCGTCCATAAAGAGCACGGTTGTCCTCGATGAGCCGGCCGATCTCTCCGGCGTCACCGGTCGCCGGGATCCGCACCAGGTTGAAGGCGTAACACAGATCATCCGCCGGCAGCCGCGCCAGCGGACTCGTGATCGATCGGCGCGGAAGGGCGGAAAGCGAGATCTGGCCAAAGGGGCCGAGATCGGTCGGAGCCAGCCGGGCCAACGCATCGCCGACAACCGCCTCCACCCGGGCGTCGCCGATGAACGTCATCAGCCAGGGATGCGGCAGGAACCATTGCCCGTTGCCGCGCAGCACCTTCTCGAGCCCGGAGAGCCGGTTGAGGTAGTCGAAGTACGAAAGCGTGGTGGCTTGCCGCCGGGACGGGTCGTCGGACAGGCCGGCCAGCACAGCCTCGTCGGGCGCCATCGAAGCCGCGTGAGGCCGGGCAACGTCGAGCCGGAACGACCAGCCTCCCTTTGGCGCGGCGAGGATCGCGCCGGCGACAGTGTCGAACCGGGCGTCGGCGGCCAGCAGACGCTGGTCGCGCAGCATGCTCGCGAAGTCCGCATAGAACAGCAGATGCCGGCGAACCTGCCGCGGCGCCGGGACGAGCTTCAGCGTGGCGCGCATGATGACAGCAACCTGGCCGAGCCCGGCGCGGACCATGTCGAACAACTCGGCATGGCTCTGTGCCGAGCAGGTGATCTCGTGGCCTGCTCCGGTAGCGACGTCCATCGCCAGCACGTTGTCGCTTTGCAAGCCATGGCGTTGCGTCCCGCTGCCGACCCCGCCGACGATGAGGGTGCCGCCGATCGAGAGGCCGAGATAGTCGGTGATGACCGGCGGGGCGAGTCCGTGCGGCAGGGTTTCGGCGAGGATCTCGTGCCAGGTTGCGCCGGCATCGACAACGACCCGGTCATCCTGCAGGTCGTGGATCGTGCGCAGCCGTGACATCTCCATCACGATGCCGTCGCGGGCCATCGCTCGGCCGTACACGGAATGCCGTTGTCCCTGGGCCGCGATGCGGAGGCCCTGCCGGGACGCCCACCGGATTGCTGCTGCCACGTCGCCGGACGATCGCGGCTGCAGGATGCACTTCGGCCGTTGGTGGACGATGTGTCCGAAATCGTCCGCCGCCGCGGCGCATGCCGGGTCATCGTGACGGATCTGTCCCTCGATGGCCGTCGGAATGCCGTCCGCAAGCGCCGCACCTGGCGCGTGCGTGGCGGTCGCGGCGACGCCGGCGAGCAGGACGCTGCGTCGATTGGTTTCCATGGTGGCCTCCTCTCGCCGGCGACTCTTCAGGACCTGGACGTTCCCGGCCCGTGCATGCGTCCGAAGTTGATTCCGACGCGTTACAGAGGCAATCCGCGGCGCGCGTGATACAGTCTTCCGGACTCCGGATAGATGGCATGATCCGCATCGATGACCTCGACGCCTTCGTGGCGATCGTCGAGAAGGGCGGGCAGACTGCCGCGGCGCGCCACCTGCGCCGTTCCCTGCAGTCGATCGGCCGCTCGCTCTCGGCGCTCGAGCGCGACCTGAAGGTGCAGCTCGTGCGCCGCACGACGCGCCAGTCGAGACCCACGGAGGCGGGGCAGGCTTTCTATCGGCGGATCAAGCCGGCGCTCGCCGATATCCACGAGGCGAGGCTGGAGACCGCGAACCGGCAAGCCGAGCCGTCCGGGCTCCTGAAGGTCGGCGCACCGGAGGCGTTCGCCGCCGCTTTCGTCGTGCCGGCGGCACGCGACTTCATGGAACGCCATCCACGCCTCGAGGTCGAACTGCAGGCGTCCGACCAGCCGGTGGACTTTTTCGCGCAAGGGCTCGACCTCGCCGTTCGGATCCGCGAACTGCCCGACTCGGGCATGCAGGCGCGCAAGCTGGGCGAGTTGCGGGTCGGCGTCGTCGGCGCACCGGGCTATCTCGCGCGTCGTGGGCGGCCGTCGCATCCCAACGATCTCGCCGGCCACGACTGCATCCTGCGGGTGCTCGATGGCGACGAAGCCTCGTGGCCGTTCCGCATCAACGGGCGGCGTCGGCTTGTCCGCGTCGGCGGCCGCTTCCGCACCAACAGCACACCGGCGATCCATGCCGCGACGGCGGCCGGGCTCGGTCTCGGCTTCACGCCGCTCTGGCAGATCCGCGCCCTGATCGACCGCGGCGAGGTCGAGGTTGTGCTCGAGGAATTCGAAGCGACGCGGATCCCGATCCATGCGGTGTGGCCTGCTACCCGGCAGCCCGCCATGAAAGTGCGGCTGTTCACCGATCTCCTCGCCTCACGGGTTCGCCGGGACCGGCTGTAAGAGGGCCGGGTCCATGGGCTGCGATATCGCGGCCGCGTTGCGGCGATACGTGCGCGGCCTGCGGGTTCGCAACGTCGACCGCGCCGCCGAGCAGGTCCTGGGCCTCGTCGTCAATGGCAGTCTGCGGGCGGTCGACCTGTCCCTCCACGGCGCTTGCGACAGGGCACGTCGAAGATGCGCACGACGGCTCTCATTTCCGATGCCACCCGGCCGGAAAAGTCGCTTTGATCTTTGCCTCGACGGTCTCGGGATAGGGAAAGCCGGCCTTCCGCGCGACCTCGCGGGCGAGGCGGCCGTAGAGTGCCGTTGTCTCCTCGAAGGCACGGCGGGCGTCGTCGGCATCGAAGCGGGCGAAGGTCCGATGCAGGTCGCGCCAGGTCCCGGGATCGGTCCACTGCCGGAGTCGCGCGCCGAGATGCCAGATGTCGACCGGCGTCGGGTTCAGCGCGAGGGCGTGCCACTCCATCATCTCGAGCAGGAGCTCCTTCATCGTCCAGTCGCGCCGCTTGACGAGGAAGAGCTCGCCGCGCGCGAGATACTTCGGAATGTGAAAGGCCTCGAACCAGAACTCCTCGACGCGGCGCCGGAATTCCTCCTTGGTCGGAAGCGAGCGGCGCGGGACGTCACCGGTAGGCGGTGGCAGGCCCTTTGTGACGCCGTCCTTGTCGAGGAGGACACGATAGCCGCGCGTGTAGAGCGCATTCAGCCTGCGGTCGGAGATCATCTCCTGGAGACGCCGGGGCGCGGCCAGGGTGAAGTCCACCTTCGTGCCGTCCATACCGTCATCGTAGATCGCGAGCCGGGTCGGCCAGCCGTCGTCCTGCTCGAGGTGCAGCACGGTGACAGGATCGGCGAACACGGAGAGCCAGCGGTCGTCCTCGGCGAGCAGGCGCGGATCGTGCGCGATGATCTCGATGTCGATGTCCGAGAAGGCATCGGCGCTCCGATCGTTGCGGGCCAGCGTTCCGGTCAGGATCGCCGCCGCGACATCCTCACGTCCGCCGGCCCAGCGCAGGATCGAGGCGAGGACATCGTCCCGTCTCGTCGAACTCATCGGCTCCTCCCGAAAACGAAGCGGCGACCCCGAAGGATCGCCGCCCGCATTCCATCCGATGTATGTGCCATCGGCTCCCGATTGGTCGGAGTGAGAGGATTCGAACCTCCGGCCCCTAGCTCCCGAAGCTAGTGCTCTACCAGGCTGAGCTACACTCCGTCAGTGATACGGAGTCCGCCCCGCTCGGGAGGCGGGGTTATAGCCGCGCCCTCCCGGGGTCGCAAGGGCTGCACCCGGCCGCTATAGTCGCGCGGATTCGCACGTTCGGGGGATGGGATGGCGGTTGCCGGAAAGAAAAAGAAGAAGCGGTTGAGGATCGCGTTGATCGGCCATGGCGCGATCGGCCAGATGCTGTTCGACGTCTTCAAGGAGAAGAAGCCGCCGATCGATATCGTGGGCGTGCTGGTGCGGCCGGGCCGCGCCAGGGACGTCCAGAAGAAGGTCGGCCGCAAGGTCGCCGTCGTCGAGACGCTGCCGGCGTTGCTGAAACTCAAGCCCGACGTCGTGGTCGAGGCGGCGAGCCAGCAGGCGGTGCGCGACTGGGGCGAGACGATCCTGAAGAAGGGCATCGACCTCATGGTGATCGCGACCGGCGCCTATGGCGATCCCAAGCTCTGGAAGAAGCACGTCGCGGCCGCGGCAAGGAGCGGCGCGCGGCTCCGGCTGCCGTCGGGCGCCATCGCGGGCCTCGACGGGCTTCTGGCCATGCGGCTGGGCACGCTCGAGCGCGTGAAATACACCTCGATCAAGCCGCCGCATGCCTGGAGCGGCACGCCGGCCGAGACCGATTTCGACCTGCCGTCGATCAGGACGCCGACCGTGATCTTCCGCGGCACACCGGCCGATGCGGGTCGGCTCTATCCGAAGAACGCCAATCTCGCGGTGACGGTGGCGCTCTGCGGCGCCGGCCTCGACCGCACCGAGATCGAGCTGGTCGCCGACCCGACCTTGCCGCCCGGCACCAATGCCAGCCGGCTGGAAGTGGTGGCCGATTCAGGGGAGCTCAAGCTCGAGCGGCAAGGCCGCTCGATGCCGGACAATCCCAAGACCGGCGTGCTCACGGCGCTCACCATGGCCGACGATCTGATGAAGATGGTGCGCGCCAGCGACTGGTAACGGGCGCCCGCAAGCTACACCCGCAAGCTGCAATCGTGTCATCCCGAGGCTAGCCGAGGGATCCTTGAAAGATCCCTCGCTGCGCTCGGGATGACACAGGGTAGCGTGTCGCGATCCGGGATGACACAGAATGTCGTGGCTCGGGATGACACAGGGTGTCGCGATCCGGGATGACACAGAGTGTCGTGGCTCGGGATGACGCAGAGTGTCATGGCTCCGGATGACACAGGGTGTCGTGTTCGACGATTTACCCGCGGCGATGGTGCATCCAGCCGTGTTCGCCCATCGTCGGCCGGTCGAGGATCTTCTTCTGCTCCGGCGTCAGCGCGGCATAGAGCGCGAGCAGCGAAGGCTTCACCGCTTCGAGCGTGTCCGACCGGGACTTCATCATGCTCTCGTGCAGGGTGAAGCGTTCGGCGAAGTTCTGCGGCGTCTTGACCTCCTTGGGCAGGCTCGCGCAGAAGGTCTTCTCCTTGGCGCTTGCCGCATCGGCCGCCTTCTCGAAGGCGTCCCAGGCCTCCATCTGCTCGGGCTTGAGGTCGAGCCGCGCTTTCAGGTAGGCGCGATTGCCGATGCGCCGCGCCAGCTGCTCCTGGCACATCGTCTGTGGCGAGAACGGCGGCCGCTCGCGGGCATGTTCGCGCGCATGTTGGTGGCCGCCGGCCGCCGGCGGTTGGGCCGGAGCGGCCGGCGGGCCTGCCTGGGCGACCTGCGGCGCGCCGCCAACCCCACCGTTCGAGGCGGTGGCCGAGGTCATCCAGGCGAGACTGGCAGCCGCGACGAGCACCGTCGGCACGGCCACGAAGAGGGGACGAAAGGTCATCGAGGACTCCAAAGAGTGAAGAACTCTCCCACACCCCTTGTACGGGCCGATCCGCCGAAACGTTCCCCGGGATTCTTGCGGATATCGGTTCGCGGGAGCGCGCCACTCCAGTGGCGCTCATTCTGGCGAGGTCGACACTCCGCGCGGCGAGGTCGACACCCCGCGCGCAAGCGGAGTGGCGCGCTCCGATATCCTCAACTATCGAGCCGCAGGCTGCGTATTGAGCCGCAGGCCGCGCATCCACTGCGCAAAGGCGGCGCGCTGGTCGGGGGTGAGGGCGAGGCCCTCCTTGGTGCGCCGCCACAGCACGTCGTCGGGGTCGACCGCCCATTCCTCGTGCATCAGGTAGCGGACCTCGACCTCGTAGAGATGGCCGCCGAAATGGCGGCCGAGGTCGGCCGGCGTCCTCACGTTTTCGAGAAGCCCGTCGAGGCCGGTGCCGTGGCGGCGTGCCAGCACCCGCACCAGCTCCTTCGGCAGGCCGGGCTTGGCGGCCTCCGCGCCCGCGGCGAAGAGGTTGAACGCCTCCTCGTAGGAGGGCGCGTCGGCGAGCTCGCCGTCGACCAGCGGCTTGTCGGCGGTCCAGGCCGGGCCCATCGCCGGATAGAACTTGCGCAGATCCTCCAGCGCATGCTCGGCGAGGCGGCGATAGGTCGTGATCTTGCCGCCGAACACCGAGAGGATCGGCGCGCGCCCCTCGGGGGCATCGACCTCGAGGTGATAGTCGCGCGTCACCGCCGACGGGTTGTCGTCGCCGTCGTCGAACAACGGGCGGACGCCGGAATAGGTCCAGACCACGTCGGCCGGCCTCACCGGCGTCTTCATGTAGTGGCCGGCGATGTCGCAGAGATAGGTGATCTCCTCGGGCGAGCAGACCGGCTTCTCGCTCGCCTCGACCGCGATGTCGGTGGTGCCGATCAGCGAATAGTTCCGCTCGTAGGGGATCACGAAGACGATGCGGTCGTCCTTGTTCTGCAGGATGAAGGCGTGCGCGCCCTCATACAGGCGCGGCACGACGATGTGGCTGCCCTTGACCAGCCGCACGCGCTTGGGCGTGCGCACCTCCGTCTCCTCGTCGAGGAAATGCTTCACCCACGGGCCCGCCGCATTCACCAGCCCGCGCGCCTGCAGCCGCACCGTGCCGCCATCGGGCGCCAGGAGCTCGATGTCCCACAGCTTGCCGTCGGCGCTGCGCCGCGCCGAGACGCAGCGGTGGCGGGCATAGATCTCGGCGCCCATGTTGCGCGCCGACTTCAGGTTCACGATCACCAGCCGCGCATCGTCGACCCAGCCGTCGGAATAGACGAAGCCGTTCCTGAACGTCCCGTTCAGCCCGACGCCGTATTTCGACTGCAGCAGGTCGACCGCCTGCGACTTGGGCAGCGTCATGTGCCAGTCGAGATGGTCATAGAGGAAGAGGCCGATGCGCAGCATCCAGCGCGGCCGCAGATGCGGCTCGTGCGGCAGCACGAAGCGCAGCGGCTTGGACAGGTGCGGCGCCTTGGCCAGCAGCACCTCGCGCTCCATCAGCGCCTCGCGCACCAGCCGGAACTCGTAGTGCTCCAGGTAGCGCAAACCGCCATGGATCAGCTTGGTCGAGGCCGAGGAGGTGGCGCTCGCGAAGTCGTTCATCTCGCAGAGGCCGACGGTGAGGGCCCGGCCCGCCGCATCGCAGGCGATGCCTGCGCCATTGATGCCGCCGCCGACCACGAACAGGTCGAGCGGACGGCCGTTCCTTCCATTCATGGAACGGACATATAGCGCGCTTGACCGCTTTGTGCGCGGCCCGCAAACAGGCGTCATGGGAATGCTGCTGAAATTCGCGGTTCTGGCGGTCGCGGGCTATGTCGCCTGGAGCACGGTGCGGCGTTGGTTCGGCCTCCTGCGCGGCACGAACGGCGCGCCGCCGCCGGCCACCAGCCGCCGCGCCCCGTCCTCGCCATCGCCGTCCTCGCCGTCCCCGGCCGCGTCGCGCGGCCCCGTGATCGAGGAGACGCGCCAGTGCCCGGTCTGCGGCGCCTATGTCCCGGTTGGCACCGGCAAATGCGGCCGGTCCGACTGTCCGTAAGGCCGGCCGGCCGATTGCCGGCCTCTCGATCACCTGTCCGGCTATTTTCACTGGTTGTGCGGGCCAGTTGGAGCTTCGGAAAGCCGATTCAGTTTGAGCTTTGGAAAATAGCTGCGATAGCGACCGCTATCGCGGGTGAGCAGGGGGCCAACCCTCAACGGCCGCGTGAGCGCCGATGGAGAAGTCGGGCAAGACTCCCGTTCGGATGCCGCCGACGCGGCGATCGTGCCGAAAGGCTTTTCCTGCCGAGAACAAGGCGGTCCGTGGCACCGGGGCGAACTCGATCTTCGCCTCGGCGTCTCGTGCTCGGCTTCCAGTGATCGATGCTTGACCCCTGTGGGGCCGGAACCTATTTTGCCGCACCGCAAAAACGGCCTAAGTCATGGAAAGACAAGGCCTTCTCACGCTTGAGGATGTTCGGTGTCCAAGCCCTCAGCCGCGCGCGCCAAGCCGCGCTGTTTCCAGGACCTGATCCTGACCTTGCAGGATTACTGGGCGGGCCAGGGCTGCGTCATCCTGCAGCCCTATGACATGGAGATGGGCGCGGGCACCTTCCACACCGCGACCACCCTGCGTGCGCTGGGCCCCAGGCCCTGGTACGCGGCCTATGTGCAGCCGTCGCGCAGACCCAAGGATGGCCGCTACGGCGAGAATCCCAACCGGCTGCAGCACTACTACCAGTTCCAGGCGATCCTGAAGCCTTCGCCGCCGGACATCCTGGAACGCTACCTGGGCTCGCTGGAAGCGATCGGCATCGACACGACGCTGCACGACATCCGCTTCGTCGAGGACGACTGGGAGAGCCCGACGCTCGGCGCCTGGGGGCTGGGCTGGGAAGTCTGGTGCGACGGCATGGAGATCACGCAGTTCACCTACTTCCAGCAGGTCGG
>JAFEBU010000081.1 GCA_018242505.1 Pseudomonadota bacterium | reverse complement strand
TCGCCGAGCCTGCCGTCATAGACCGGCCGGCTCGGTATCGGCTGCGGCTCGAAGGGGGGAGGCAGGCCGGCGGCACGGCCGACAGGGTCGCTCACGACAGGCTTTTACCTCTTGGCTGCATCGCACGGCATCACTTCGGCGCGGAGGTTGCTCCGCGTGCGGTGGTGCGCGCCCATGAAAAGAGATGCTGCGCTCGGGATGACATGCAAAACGCCGTGTCACCCCGAGCGTGTGCGAGGGATCCCTCGATCTCAGAGCGCCGCGTAGTCGATCGGGCCGTTGCGGTCGAGAGGGCGGCCGCCGTCGGCCATGGGGTACTTCAGGCCGGAGGCGCAGTTGAACAGCACGACCGTATCGGTCTTCTTTATCCGGCCGTCGACGAGCGCCTGCTTGTAGGCGGCGGCGGTCGCCGCTCCTTCGGGGCAGAGCAGCACGCCGTCGTGCCGGGCGATCTCGTCGAGGGTCGACGAAATGGCGTTGTCGTCGACGGCGATGGCGAAGCCGCCCGAGTCGCGCACGGCGTCGAGGATGAGGAAATCTCCGATGGCGACCGGCACGCGGATCCCGGCCGCCACCGTGTGGGCGTCCTTCCACAACTCGGCATGGCGGCTGTTGCTCTCGAAGGCGCGAACGATCGGCGCGCAGCCCGACGCCTGGACGGCGATCATCTTGGGCCGCTTCTTGCCGATGAAGCCGATCGCCTCGAGCTCGGCGAACGCTTTCCACATCCCGATCAGCCCGGTCCCGCCGCCGGTCGGATAGAAGATCGCGTCGGGCAATTCCCAATTGAGCTGCTCGGCCAGCTCCAGCCCCATCGTCTTCTTGCCCTCGATGCGATAGGGCTCCTTCAGCGTCGAGGTATCGAACCAACCGGCCTTGTCCTTGCCGGCGCCGACCAGCTTGCCGCAGTCGTTGATCAACCCGTTGACCTTGTAGACGCGCGCCCCGCATTCGGCGATCTCGTTGACGTTCACGACCGGCGTGTCGTCGGGGCAGAACACCACCGTCTCGATGCCGGCCCGGCTGGCATAGGCGGCGAGCGCCGCGCCGGCGTTGCCGTTGGTGGGCATCGCCATTTTCCGGATGCCGAACTCCTTGGCCATGCAGACGGCCAGGGCCAGGCCGCGCGCCTTGAACGACCCGGTCGGCAGACGCCCTTCATCCTTGACGATGACCTCGCCGGAGACGCCGAGCGACTTGGCGAGGCGCGGCATCGACAGAAGAGGGGTCATCACCTCGCCGAGGGAGACGATGTTCTCGGGCTTGCGCACCGGCAGGAGCTCGCGATAGCGCCACCAGTCCGGCGGCCGGTCGGCGAGCTTCGCCTTGGTCAGCGCCGCCTTCACCCCCGCCAGGTCGTAGCGCACCAGGATCGGATAGCCGGCCGGCGACAGATTGTGCGGAACGTCTGCCGGCAGCTTCTCGCCGGTCATCGCACATTCGAGATGCGTCACAAACGTCGGCAGATCTGGAAAAGTCGTCATCGTCTCGCTTTCTTCGTTGCTGCGGGACCATAGAGTCGGCGGCGACGGCCTGCCAGCGGATGTCGAGCGGATGTCCGCTTGGCGAGGACGCCGGTCATGAGCCCGACGAGGTCGTCGATCGGACCATCCTGTTCCCAGGAATAGACCGAAACGACCATCGCCCGCTCGATGCCGAAGCCGGCGTGAGGTCGGACGCGACGCCCCGCCGCAGCTCCGGCAGGGATGAGGGAGAGGCCCAGTCCAGCCTCGACGGCGACAAGGACGCCGTCGAGGCTGGAACCGGTGAAGGCAATGTACCAGCGCCGTCGCTCGCGTTCGATGCGCTCGAACATGGCGTCGCGATAGAGACCGTCGGCAGGAAAGGCGACAAGCGGAATGGGATCGGGCCATTCCCCGGAATGCTCGACGCTTTCGAACCATCCTATCGGTTCCGGGAACGACGCGCGACGATCGACGCTGGCGGTCGGTTCCTTGACGACCACGATGTCGAACTCGCCGGCGTGGAAGCGTTCCGAGATGTCGCGGCTGAGGCCGGTCGTGACGTCCAGGCGTACCTCGCGATGCTGCTCGGCAAATGTCGCGAATGTCCTGGCCATCGCCAATGTGACAATGTCGTCGGGGACACCGATACGAATGGCGGCAGTACCCGCCGGATCGGAAAGCAGCATTTCCGCCTCGTCCTGGAGCGACAGGATGCGTCGCGCGTAGCCAAGCAGGCGTTCTCCCGCCGCAGTGGGCTGGATGGGACGCGTGGTACGATCGATCAACTCCCCGCCAACGGCCTGTTCCAATCGGCCGAGCTGCTGGCTGATCGTCGACTGCGTCATGTGCAGGCGGTCGGCAGCGAGTGTGAAGCTCCGCACGTCGACGATCGACACGAAGGCGCGAAGGAGGCGGGGATCGAGCATCGTGCCATTCTATCTCTGAATGGAGTTCATTAATTCATCTAATTTACGAATGTTCGTCGACGAGGGTACGGAGGCGAATGCTCAGGCGATCCAAAGTTCTGGCGCTCATCCTGTTGGCTTTCGCCTCGTTTCCTCTGACGACCTCCGGACAGACCGTGACCGACACAAGGCTTCACACAGCGGCTGCGAGCAACGACGCCGCGGCGATCACAAAGCTCCTCGCCCAAGGCGCCAGAATCGACGCCCGCGATAGCGATGGGCGGACCGCGCTTCTCGTCGCCACGCACGACAACAACGTCGATGCGGCGAAGACGCTGATCGAGGCCGGCGCCGACGTCAACGCCAAGGACAACATGAACGACAGCGCCTATCTCTATGCCGGTGCGCGCGGCCATCGCGAAATCCTGAAGATGACGCTGGCGCATGGCGCCGATCTCAAGAGCACCAACCGCTACGGCGGCACCGCCCTGATCCCGGCCTCCGAGCGGGGCCATGTCGACACGGTCCGCACACTCATCGAGGCCGGCGTCGACGTCGATCACGTCAACAACCTCGGTTGGACGGCCCTGCTCGAAGCCATCATCCTGAGCGATGGCGGCCCCCGGCACCAGCTTGTCGTCCAACTCCTTCTGAAAGCCGGCGCCAATGCCAATCTCGCCGATAAAGATGGCGTCACTCCACTCCAGCATGCGCGCAACCGCGGATACACGGAGATCGAGAAGATCCTTGTCACGGCGAAAGCCCGTTGACGGGAGCGCGCCATGACCCAGGCGGAAAGAGTCCTGCAACCAGCCCACATCACGCCAGCCCACATCACGCCAGCCCACATCACGCCAGCCAAGTCGCTTCTTCTTGGTGTCGTCGCGATCGTGGGCCTCAATCTGAGGCCCTTTCTGACCGCCGTCGGTCCGCTGGCATCCCGGATGAGCGAGGCGACCGGCCTCGATCATCAGAGCATGGCGCTCTTTACGCTCGTGCCGATGTTGCTGATGGGCTTCTTTGCGTTCTCGGGGCCCTTCCTGCAGCGGGCGCTGGGGGCGCGTCTGGCGGTCCTGTCGGGACTGGCCGTCCTCTGCCTCGGCTCGGCATTGCGGTTGTTCCCGTCGGATGGCGCCGCGTTGATCGGGACGGCGGCCTTGTGCGGACTCGGCGTCGCGGTCGTTCAGGCGGTCTTTCCCGGAGTCATCAAGGAGCAGTTTCCCACCCGCACGCCGCTCGTCATGGGCGTCTACTCATCGATGATGATGGGAGGCGGCGCGGTGGGCGCTCAGCTTTCGCCGATCATCGCCGATGCATCCGGCAGTTGGCGCGCCGGTCTCGCCTGGGTCGCGCTGCCCGCGGCACTTGCGGTTGCGGCGACCGTGGCGCTGCCGAGGGACCGGACGCACGGTTCGGCCACGCTGGGCGTGTCCACGCTGCTGCGGCGGCCACGGACATGGTTGTTGATGGCCTGTTTCGGCTTGGTGAACGGCGGCTACGCCTCGGTGGTCGCGTGGCTCGCGCCCTACTACCAGACACTGGGCTGGACGAGTGCCGGCAGTGGCGGCCTGCTCGCGGTGATGGCGGCCAGCCAGGCCGTGGCGGCTCTCGCGCTTCCGGCGCTGGCGGCCCGGCGGGAGGACCGTCGCCCCTGGCTGTGGGTTGCCCTGCTGATGCAGGTGGCCGGCTTTGGCGGCCTCGTGTTCTGGCCGCAATTCTCGCCGGTCGCGTGGGCGGTGATCGTCGGCGCCGGTCTTGGCGGCTGTTTTGCCTTGTTCATGGTGGTGGCGCTCGACCATCTCCAGGATCCGATAGAGGCCGGCGCCTTATCCGCGCTCATGCAGGGCGGCGGCTTCATGATCGCCGCGATCCCGCCCTGGATCGTGGCCGCGCTTCATGACCAGACAGGCGGATTTGCGGCCGGATGGCTCTTTCATCTCGGCTGCGCGGCAATTGTCGCCATGCTCGCCGTGCGGTTCGTGCCGAGCGGCTATGCCCGAGCGATGAATATGTCGGCGCGTCCGGAGGCGGCGAGGACTCTTCCTGCGGTGTCGAAGCCCGCCAGCTGAGGGCGGGCGTTCCCCGAGAGATTCATGCTACGATTCCAACCGGTGATGGAAGGTGGCCATGCCCTGTCATCCGATCGACGTGCAGGCCGATGCATCCGCGCGCCAGCGGCGGACAAGAGGGCCGGGCGGCCTGCGCAAGCTCATGCGGCGCAGGTCGACCATTGCCTTCCTGATGACCCTGCCGCTCATCACGGTGATCGTCGTGCTCCTGGCGTATCCCATGGGCTACGCGCTCTATCTCTCGCTGCTCGACAGGCACATGACCAGGTTCGTCGGGCTCCACAACTTCGCCCTGCTGATCGGCTGGGCCAGGTTCTGGGGGGCGCTCTACCAGACGAGCCTTTTCACGATCACCGCCGTCATCCTCAAGGCGATCATCGGCTTCGTGGTGGCGCTGCTGGTGCACAACATCCCGGCCAAGGGCCAGCGCTGGTGGCGCGGCATGCTCCTCGTGCCGTGGGTCATCCCGCCGGCGATGAGCGGGCTCGCCTGGCGACAATTGTTCGATCCGTCCTTCAGTCCCTTCAATTGGATCCTCAAGCAACTCGGCCTGCACTCCGTCTTCTGGGTCGGCGACACCGACTGGGCACGGTTCTGCATAATCCTCGTGACTGTGTGGTTCGGTGCGCCGTTCTTCATGATCATGTGCCTGGCATGGCTGAAGTCCGTGCCCGAGGAGATCCATGAGGCGGCGTCGATCGACGGCGCCAACTGGTGGCAGCGCCTGCGCTATGTGACCTTGCCGCTGATGCGCAACGCTCTCGCCATTACCATGCTGTTCGCCACGATTGGCGGCTTCACCGGCTTCACCATCGTGTACGTGCTGACCGGTGGCGGCCCGCTGGGGACGACTCAAGTGTTGGCCACCATGGCGTTCTTCATCAGCCTCATGGCCGGCAATTTCCCGTTGGGATCCGCCGTGTCGCTCTTCATGCTGCCGGTCCTGGCGGTGGCCGCAACCCTGATCCTGCGCGGTATCGCCAAGCGGGGAAGCGAAGCCTGACGTTCCGCCCCTAGATCGCGCGCGTTGCCTGTTCGAGCCAGCGGCGGGTCTCGCCATCGACCTGCGGCGCGATGGTTTCGCGCACGCGCCGATGATAGGCATTGAGCCAGGTCCGCTCCGGTTCGGTCAGCAGCGCCGGCTCGACGCAGTTGAGATCGATGGGTGCGAGCGTCAGCGTCTCGAATTCGAAATAGCGCCGGTCGGCGCCTTCGATCCTGGCCTCGCGCACCGCCAGCAGGTTCTCGATGCGGATGCCGTAGGCGCCGGCCTTGTAGTAGCCGGGTTCGTCGCTGACGATCATGCCGGGCTGCAGCGCGACGTCGTTCGCCGCCTTGGAGATGCGCTGCGGTCCCTCGTGCACCGCGAGATAGGCGCCGACGCCGTGGCCTGTGCCATGGTCGTAGTCGAGGCCGACCTGCCAGAGGGCGTAGCGCGCGAGCGAATCGAGCTGCGATCCCGTCGTCCCGGCGGGGAAGCGGGCCATGGCGAGCGCGATATGCCCCTTCAGCACCCGCGTGAAGCGGTCGCGCATCTCGACGCTTGGCGTGCCGATGCCGACGGTGCGCGTGATGTCGGTCGTGCCGTCGCGATACTGCCCGCCCGAATCGACCAGATAGAGCGAACCCGTCTCCAGTGTGCGCTCGGTCGACGGCGAGGCGTGGTAGTGCACGATGGCGCCATTCGGCCCTGCGCCGGAGATGGTGTCGAAGGAGAGATCGCGCAGCTTGCCGGTCTCCTGGCGCATCTGCTGCAGTCGATCCGAAACCTCGATCTCGCGCAGCCGGCCGCTGCCCGACTCGCGCGCGAGCCAGGCGAGGAAGCGGCTCACCGCCGCGCCGTCGCGGCGGTGAGCGACGCGGACGCCTTCGAGCTCGACGGAATTCTTGCAGGCCTTGGGCAGCGCCACCGGATCGGCGTCGCGCACCATCGTCACGCCCGCCGCCTGCAGCCGCGTCGCGGCCCAGTACGGCGCGGTCGAGGTCTCGATCAGCACACGCTTGCCGGTCTTGCCGAGCGCATCGAGTGCGGGGCCGAGGTCGCCGGGCGGTGCGAGGGTCACCGAATTGCCGAGCCACGCCACGGTGCGCGCCGGGATCTTGCGCCGATCCATATAGAGGTCGACGTGGCCGTCGCTGTGCAATAGCGCGAAACCCAGCGGAAAGGGCGTGCGCGGTACGTCGCCGCCGCGCACGTTCAGAAGCCAGGCGATCGAGTCGGGGGCGGTCAGCAGGGCCACGTCGGCGCCGCGCCCGGCCACGATCTCGGCAATGCGCTTGCGGCGCGTCGCGCTGCTTTCGCCGGCGAATTCCTCGGGCTGGGGCACCACGGGGGCGAGCGGTGCGGCAGGCCGGTCGCGCCAGACGGCATCGATCGGGTTCTGCTCGACCGGCACGAAGCTGCCGCCCGCGCGTTCGGCGGCGCGCGCGAAGCGGTCGAACCCGTCGACGGTCTGCAGCCAGGGGTCGAAGCCGAGCTTGCCGCCCTTGGGCAGGTTCTGGGCGATCCAGGTCTCGGGCGACTGCTCGGGAACCTGATGCGGGACGAAGGCCTCGACATCGACCTGGCCGCGCACGGCGAGCGTGTAGCGACCGTCGACGAAGATCGCCGCGCGGTCGACGAGCACGATGGCGAGCCCTGCGGAGCCGGTGAAGCCTGTAAGCCAGGCGAGCCGCTGCGAGTGACGCGGTACATATTCGCCTTGATGCTCGTCGGCGCGGGGGACGACGAAGCCATCGAGGCCACGGCGCCTGAGCTCGGTCCGGAGCGCCGCCAGCCGTTCCGGCGGGGCAGGCGAGGCGTCGAGACCGCCGTCGTTGCGCGCGAGCTCGGCCCGCCAGGCAGCCAGCGCCCGCGTGAGGTCGGCGTCTGCCGCAGGATCGATCAGCTCGACCCACTCCGGGCCGGCAAGCCCCTCCGGCGCCGCCGCCACTCCGCGCATCAGCTCCTCGAGTTCGTGAGGCTCGGCGGAGTGGCCGCGTTGCCGGAGCAAATGAAGCACATCGTCCGGGGAAGAACTCATGATGCTGCCGACCCTACGCGTGGGACCAGGATGAGGCAAACAAAGCAATTTTTGTTCTTTTGCGAGTGCGAAATGCAGCAACAGTTGCTGTCATGCATATAATGCATACCAGAGGTCTCAGGACATCGATTTGTTGTTGTAACTCAAGCGCCTATATTGCGGATGTGCAGCGCAGCATTTGCATTGCGATGCACAATCCAAGGAGGTTTCCATGATGACCCAGCCGATTCAGACGTTCAAGAATCTGACCAGCGAAACGACGCCGGCGGGGGGAAACGCGATCACCAAGACTGGTTTTGTTGCGTGGATTGGCTCGCCGTTCAAGCGGCTGGTCGAGTCGGTGAAAGCCGACTTCCGGCTGCGCGCCGCGGAAGCCGAGCTGTTCCGCATGTCCGATCGTGAACTGGCCGATGTCGGCCTTGCCCGCGCCGACATCCCCTTCGCCGTCCGCCACACCGTGGCCGAGGTTGCGGGCGAGACGCCCTCGATCGGTCGCACCACGGCGGCGACCCAGGCGGCAAACGAGAACCTGCATCACATCGCGGCCTGACGCGACAGGCAGGGCGATACCGCATGTACGAGAGTGTAGCGTAGGCGTAGAGTAAGGAAAGGGTCGGCCACCACCGGCCCTTTTTCTTTGGGTGCACGATAACGGTGATCATCTGGAGGAGGGCGCCTGCCGCACCGCTTTTCGATCCTGGAGCCGTGCGGCCTCGGCAAGGAATTGCCGCACGACATCAAGGCGCTGTGCGCTGCCCCTGTCGAGCATGCGGCCAAGCCTGGAGGCAAGCGTTTTCTGGCGCCGATATCCGAATCGAGGCGCTGTCCCTGTCGAGCGCGCGGCCAGACGCTGGAGGCGTACGTTTTCTGGCGCCGACATCTGTTTTCTGGCGCCGATATCTAACGTAGCGGACGCAGGCAAGTTGGAGCTGTCCGTATCGGCGCGTGCGCTGCCTTACCTGGGACAAGTCTCGGTCTGGAAGCTCGGCAGCGGGCAACGGTGGCGTTCCGGCACCGGCCGGAAAACGCGCCTTGATAATTGCTGGCGGACATCAGAGCTTACCTGCCTGTCCACGAAGCCGGGGCAGGCCATCTCGAACGAAGAAAATCGAGAAGCAATGCCGACTCAGACCCCGAACCAATGCACGCCGGCCGCATAGCCAGAGCCCTCAAAGGGTTGCTGGCGACGCTCGCCTATCGGGTAAACGATCTCTTCCCAAGTGCGAAATCATTGGTTCCGAAGTCTTTGCATCGCTTCATCCTGCTGAGGATCGTCGGGGTCAACGAACAGTACGAGAGGATGCTGCGCGAGAACCCGGAGCGCCTGTTCCTCCAGAATGACGCCTTGCCGTGGGTGCGTGACACTTACAAGCGGGTCCTGTTTGTCGGTACCGCGTCGTATACCTTCCAGCACGAGAAGCTCTTCGCCGATCATCCGGATCGCTACACCACGATAGACCGCAACTCCACCAACAAGGTATGGGGCAGCGGACATCACATCGTCGCACCGCTCGAAGAAATAGATCGACACAGACCGCCCGGCTTCTTCGATTGCGTCGTCCTGAGTGGCGTTCTTGCCTATCGAGTTCCTCAGCACAACGATTACGGTCCTATAGAACGCGAGGATCTCCGCAAGATCCTCTCGGCGCTCGGCAATGTGATGCGCCCTGGAGCCCTCTTGTTGGTCGGGTGGAACCTGGATGACATGCCTCAGTCGGTCGCCGACACCGGCTTGCTCGAGCCCCTTTTTACCTACGCGCCCGGAACGCCATGGGGGAGGCGAAAGGAGTTTCCGCACGACCCGCACGTCTTTGAGTTTTATGAAAGGACGAACGAGAGCTGAGCCCTCGGCCCCGACGTCTTCGGCCGCGGATTTCCGCGGCGACGGTAGAGCTTGTGGAGAAAGTTGCAACAGCGCGATGGGAGCCTCGAAAGATCGATGGTATCCAATTGCAGCAACTGTGATACTCGGAGCAGCGCTACAGGGTATGGGCCAAACGAGCCAAAAGGCGGGAGTGCGCTGCAGGGCACTGAATTGAAGGTTCGAGAACCAATAAATCTCTTCTATGGAGAACCCGATCCTGATCGCTGGACACCTCTCGACCGCTATCCGCGGAGGTTGATCCGGCGCCTAGTGCGCGGGCCGCGGCAGCCCGGCGGAACGATGCGCGTATTCCTGAACCTCAAGGCGGGGCTCGACCGCATCGGCGCGGCCTATCGTATCAACAACTATCGGCACATCCGAAACAATCCCGATGACTTGGCGTGCCTGATCGGCAAGCCACATCTGCTCGAGCGGTTCACGCCCCGCACGCCGCTCATGTTTGGTACCGCGACCTATAATCACCCGATCGACGATGAACACTTGCCGAAACGGCATCTTCTCCGCCAGGTGCTCGTGCCGAGCGAATGGGTCAAGCGGATGTTCTCCAAGGTCTGGCCCGCCGATCTGGTGAGCGTCTGGCCGGTCGGGATAGACACCGAGCGCTGGACGCCTTCGCCAGGGTCCAAGGATGTCGATGTCCTCGTCTATGACAAGATCAGTCGCCGGCGAGAGAACCATCAGCGGGAACTGATCGACCCGTTGATGGCCGAGCTGCGCTGCGCCGGGCTGACGGTCGAATATCTTCGCTACGGTTCCTACGTCGAATGGGAACTCCTCGCCCTCAGTCGCCGCGTGCGGTCGATGGTCTATCTCAGCCACCACGAGACCCAGGGCATCGCCCTGGAGCAGATGTTGTCGGCCGACGTCCCCGTTTTGGCCTGGGAACCTGGCGGCGATTGGCAGAGCCACGAATATCTTCAGCGGGGCGTGCGTTTCAGTCCGGTCACTTCTGTGCCGTATTGGGATGAACGCTGTGGCGTGAAATTCACGGGCATGGCCGATCTGCGGTCGGCTGTTGCCGATTTCTGGCATGGTGTGAAGACCGGTTCCTTCTCGCCGCGCCAGTTGATACTCGACAGGGGATTGACTCTCGAGGCCGCCGCTGAGGCCTACGTGGCACTGGCGGCTAGGTACGCCCGATAAGGCCGAGCTCCGCATCCCGATCGGTCAGACCTTCCTCTCGACCGACAGTGCCGAGCTGCACAGGCAACAGCCGATCCACGAGCCCTGTCGGCAGGTGCCGCCGCAAGGCGAGCACGACGCCGAGATACGAGCCCTGAAGAGGGAAGGGGTGTCGTCGAAGGTGCGTCCGATCCCACCGGACGAGACGGTCGGGATAGGCCCGGGTCGCCATCAATGACGGGGCATTCTGGCTCTCGAAGGCACCCAGCATGCGACGCTTGCGATCGAGTTCGGCGAGATCGAGATCTAACTTGAGGATGGGTCGGCCATCGATGCCATCGGGGGGCCCATAGTAAGATATGAGGCCAAACAGCCAGCGCGCGCAAAGCGCGATTACACGATGGGGCGTGTGCTGCAGGGAGGTGTAGGGGCTGTACTCGGGCGCCTCGAAGATCTCGAAGCGATCCTGCGGAGTCGCAATCTGGCCGATCAGGGCCGCAGTCATGTCATGATGGATGTGGCCCCCCTCGAACATCGGCATCACGACGACGTCCGGCTGGAAGTCGTCGATGATCGATCGCAAGGCAATGCCCGCAGCACGAAGTCTCGCCGGATCGCGCTGCCGAAGTGGCGGCAGCAAGTCGAGATGCACCAAGTCGGACGGCTCGAGACCTGCTTCGCGCCATGCCGAGCGCGCTTCTTCGGTGCGGCGCTTGGCCTGTATCTCGTCTGGTGCCAGATAGACGATGCGCGTGATCCCGCCAAGACTGCGGTTGCGCGCACCGATCCCCCCGGCGGCGATGACGCAATCGTCCTCATGGGGCGCCAGGATGAGAAGGTGGAGGGGCGCGTTCCATGTCATCCAGCGCTCGAGGACATGGACACGGGCCAAGGCCCAGGCGGAGATCGCAAACAAGGTAAGATAGAACGACGCGAAGGGCAGAAGGAGCAGATTGGCCGGCCAAGGACTGGCCCACACAATCAACCACAAGAAGCCAGCAAACACTCCCAGGACGACAACGGGAATCGATGGCGTGAAGAAAATCCGAACCTTCATCCGATGCTTGTTCACGCCATCCCGGCGATGTCCGGCGGTCGATCGCGGTGCGCCGATCTACGCATGCGATCGATGCTGCACGATTCGCAAGCCCGCGGCCACGGAAATCGTTTGCGCCTCCATATCGTTCCGATCCATCCATCTACGTCGTCGGCAGCGAACGTTGCCACTGCCACGCCAGGCTCCATGTTTTATTGCTCGTGGTGTCGGCAAGCAGTTGTCCGGTCAAAGGTGCATCCGCGTCGCTGGCGCGGCGCCGTCGTCGAGAATGTCCTGATGCAAAGGGCACGCAAACGTTGACCGCAACGGCAACTCCGCGCGCCCTTGGTCAGAGCTTGCGCAGGAGCAGGGTGCGCCAGCTCGAATCGTTGGTGTCGAGATCGAGGTGGCGTTCCAGAGCGAAGCCGTGACGCGTGTAGCCTGTGGCGACCTCCGCGGCCTGCTCGACCAGCAAACCGCTCAGCAGTGCGCGGCCGCCGGCACGAAGGCTGGTGGCGAAGGATTCGGAAAGCTCCATGAGGGGGCCGGCAAGGATATTGGCGACGATCAGGTCGTAGGGCGCGGCCTGTAGGAGCGCTGGCGTACCAAGGCCGATGGCGTGGTGGAAGCGACAGAGTGTGGCGACATCGTTCAGCGCCGCATTTTCGCGCGCCACGGCGACCGCCTCGGGATCGTTGTCACTGCCCAGCACGGGCTGCTTCCACAGCTTCGCCATGGCGATGGCAAGAATGCCGCTGCCACAGCCGACATCGACCGGGCGGACGGTCTCGGCGGGATCGAGCGTCGCCAGCATCTCGAGGCAGCCGCGCGTCGTCGCATGGGTGCCGGTGCCGAACGCCAGGCCGGCGTCGATCCGAAGCGGCAGCAGGCCGGCCGGCATACCATCGGCGATGTGCGAGGGATGGACCCAGAAGGGACCCACGGCGAACGGCTGGAACGAACGCTGGTTCTCCGCCACCCAATCGATCTCGGGCAACTCCTCCCAGCGCCATCGGCTGTCGATGACAGCCTCGACCGGGCCGCGATCATCCTGGCCGAAGATCTCGATGCGCCAGGGCCCGTCGCGCGAGAGTTCGCGGCTGGTGACGACGAACCCGCTTTCCGACAGCGGTTCGAGCGCCTGCTCGCGCGCAAGACGCTCTTTTGCCGGGACGTCGCGCCAGGCCTTCCAGGCGCTCACGCCGCCTCGATGAAACTGTCCAGAACCTTCTTGGCGCCGGCTTTCTCGAACTCGATGTCGAGCTTGTTGCCGTCGACGGCGATGATCCGGCCATAGCCGAATTTCTGGTGGAAGACGCGTTGGCCAACGCTGAGATCCGGCTTGTCGCGCTCGACCGCGCGGCGGTCGTCGAAGGTCTCGTCGCGCCAGCGTGTCCGCGCGCGTCCGCCCCCGAATCCTGAGCGGCCGGTGACGCCGAGATTTTCATAGTCGAAGCCGCTCGCCTGGTCGCGCAGGCCTGCGTGATGGCCCGCGGAATAGGTGGCATAGAGACCGGCGTCGCTGCTTTCGGCCAGCTGGTCGGTGGGCAGCTCGCGCAGGAAGCGCGAAGGAATGGCCGCCTGCCACTGGTTGAAGATGCGCCGGTTGGCGGCGAACGAGACATAGGCCCGCTTGCGTGCCCGCGTCAGGCCGACATAGGCAAGCCTGCGCTCCTCCTCGAGCCCGGCGACGCCCTTGTCGTCGAGCGCGCGCTGGTTGGGGAACAGGCCTTCCTCCCAGCCGGGCAGGAAGACGGTATCGAATTCCAGCCCCTTGGCGGCATGCAGCGTCATGACGCTCACCATGTCGCTTCCGGCATTCTCGGCGTTGTCGGTGAGCAGCGCCACATGTTCGAGGAAAGCGGGAAGCGTGTCGAACTCCTGCAGGGCGTTGGTGAGTTCCTTCAGGTTCTCGAGCCGTCCCTCGGCTTCGGGCGAGCGGTCGGCGCGCAGCATGTCGGTGTAGCCCGATTCGTCGAGCATGGTCTCGACCACCTCGACATGGTCGAAGCCGTCCAGCATGCCGCGCCAGCGCTCGAAGTTTTTGACCAGGTCGCCCAGCACCTTGCGCGGCCGCGCCTTCAGCTCATCGGTCTCGATGGCGCGGCGGGCCGCCTCGAACAGCGAAACCTTCTGCGCCCGCTGGATCAGCCTGAGCGTGCGCAGCGCCGATTCGCCCAGCCCCCGGCGTGGCGTGTTGTAGATGCGCTCGAAGGCGAGATCGTCGTCGGGCTGTACCGTGACGCGGCAATAGGCCAGAGCATCGCGGATCTCCAGGCGTTCGTAGAAGCGCGGGCCGCCGATCACGCGATAGGGCAAGCCGAGCGTGATGAACCGCTCCTCGAACTCGCGGGTCTGGAAGCCGGCGCGGACCAGGATGGCGATCTGGCAGAGCGGATGCTTGTCGCGTTGCAGCGCCTCGATCTCCTCGCCGATCGTGCGCGCCTCCTCGTCGCCGTCCCACACGCCGCGCAGCGAGATGCGCTCGCCCTCCTTCAGTTCCGTCCACAGGGTTTTCCCCAGCCGGCCCTCGTTGTGCGAGATGAGGTGCGAGGCCGCCGCCAGGATATGCGGGGTGGAGCGGTAGTTGCGTTCCAGCCGCACGATCTCGGCGCCGGGGAAATCCCGCTCGAAGCGCAGGATGTTGCCGACCTCCGCGCCGCGCCAGCCGTAGATCGACTGGTCGTCGTCGCCGACGCAGCAGACATCGCGCGTGCCCTGCGCCAGGAGCCGCAGCCAAAGGTACTGGGCGACGTTGGTATCCTGGTACTCGTCCACCAGGATGTGACGGAAACGGCGGTGATACTGCTCCAGGACATCCGGATGTTGTTGCCAGAGGCTGACGCAATGCATCAGGAGATCGCCGAAATCGACTGCATTCACCTCGGCGAGACGCGCCTGGTATTGCCGGTAGATGTCGACGGCGCGGCCGTTGGCGAAGTCGCCGCCGTCGTCGGCCGCGACCTTGTCCGGGGTGAGGGCGCGATCCTTCCAGCGCTGGATGATGCCGGAAAGCACGCGCGCCGGCCATTTCTTGTCGTCGATGCCCTCGGCCTGCAGGAGTTGCTTGACCAGGCGGATCTGGTCGTCGGTGTCGAGGATGGTGAAATTGCTTTTGAGCCCCACCAGCTCGGCGTGGCGACGCAGAATGCGCACGCCCATGGAATGGAACGTGCCGAGCCACATGCCGTCGGCGGAAGCACCAATGAGCTGCGCCACGCGGTCGAGCATTTCGCGCGCGGCCTTGTTGGTGAAGGTGACGGCCAGCACCTGCGAGGGCCGCGTGCGGCCAGTGATCAGGAGGTGGGCGATGCGCGTGGTGAGAACGCGCGTTTTGCCGGTTCCGGCGCCCGCCAGCACCAGCAGTGGGCCGTCCTCATGGACCACGGCCTTGCGCTGTTCCTCGTTCAGCCCCTCCAGGTGCGCCATCGATGCGACGGCACGCCGCGCCGGCACTTCTGGAGCCGGAACGGGGTCATCTGTGATTTCGAACGGATCGGCGGGGGGCGCCATCAGCCTCATATAGCAATCGCGGGCACAGACGCCTATCTTTCCAAAGGGACTCGGAGGTGGAAATGGCCCGAGGGTTGAACGGATCCGCGAACGGCTCCAGCCGCTGGTTCGGCGGCCAGGGCACGGTCGAGGCACGAACGCCGGGGAACGAAGGCAGTTTGCCGCCCGATGTCGTCGAGGTTCTGCCGGCGGTGGTGGGGGTGCATACGACCATTCCCGAGAACCGGCGCTCGGCCCAGACCCTGGGCTCGGAACGCGAGGGCCATGGCGTCGTGATCGACGACGAAGGCCTGATCGTGACGATCGGCTACCTGATCATGGAAGCCGACACCATCACCATCAAGGATGCAGAGGGGCGCGAGTTCCCGGCGGAGCTGGTGGGTTACGATTATGAAAGCGGCTTCGGCCTGGTGCGCGCCACCGTGCCGCTGCGGGTCAAGCCGATGCCGTTCGGCGACTCCGACCAGCTGCTGCTGCGCAGCGAAGCCTATGTCGCGGGCGTGGGCGGCGAAAAGGCCACGCTCAAGGTCAAGGTCGCCGGCCGCCGCGAGTTCGCGGGCTACTGGGAGTATTTGCTCGATAACGCGATTTTCACCGTGCCCGCCTATCCGCTGTGGGGCGGCTCGGCGCTGATGGGGCTGGACGGCTCCTTGCAGGGCATCGGCTCGCTCCTGGTGGAGGAGGCGCTGGGACCGGGATCGCCAGCGTTCCCCGGCAACATGTATGTGCCGATCAACCGACTGAAGCCGATCCTGGGCGAGCTGGTGGCGAACGGCCGGCTGAACCGGGCGCCGCGGCCCTGGCTCGGCGTCTACACGGTGGAGCATATGGGCCAGCTCGTGATCCACGGCATCTCCGACGGCGGTCCGGCCGATCGCGCCGGGCTGAAGCGCGGCGACATCCTGCAGGCGCTCGATGGCGAAGTCCTGGACGATGTGGCCGATTTCTATCGCAAGCTCTGGGCAAGCGGCCCGGCCGGTGCGGCGGTCACGCTGCGCATGGAGCGCGACCACGATTCCTTCGAGGTCACCGTCCGCACCGGCGACCGCGCCGCCTATCACAAGTACGGCGCGGATTAGGTTTCGGCGCACGCCTGCCGCCGTCAGCACGCTTGCAATCGTCAGCGTGCTTGCCACGCCAATGGTGTCATCCAGTGTCATCCGAGCCAAAGGCGAGGAATCTTTCGCAGTGCTCGAAACAAAGATCCCTCGCTTTCAGCTCGGGATGACGCAAGCGGCTCGGGATGACACGAGCGGCACGCCGGATGACACCAAGCAGCGATACGGTCTAGTTTTCCCGCAGTACAAAGCGCGGGAGAACCAGCCGATGGCCAAAGCCTTCGCCTCGCAGGCGGACCTGTCGGAGAAGTATGTCACCTTCAGCCGGCTGTCCGAGCATGCCTATGCCTTCACGGCGGAGGGTGATCCCAATAGCGGGGTGGTGGTCGGCGACAACGCGGTGATGGTGATCGACGCCCAGGCGACGCCGAAGGCGGCGCAGGCGGTGATCGAGAAGGTGAGGAGCGTCACCGACAAGCCGATCCGCCACCTCGTGCTCTCGCATTATCACGCCGTGCGTACGCTCGGCGCCTCGGCCTATGCCGCCGACAACGTGATCTGCAGCGAGGCGACGCGCGAGATGATCGTCGAGCGGGGGGCGCACGACTACAAATCCGAAGTGCAGCGCTTCCCGCGCCTGTTCCAGGCCGCCGACGCCATTCCCGGCCTGACCATGCCCACCGTCACGTTCGGCGAACGCATGACGATCTGGCTCGGCAAACTCCAGGTCGACATCATCCAGCCCGGCCGCGGCCATACCAAGGGCGACACGATCGTCTGGCTGCCCGAAGAGCGCACCTTGTTCAGTGGCGATCTCGTGGTCTCCCAGGTTGCGCCTTACGCCGGCGACGCGCACCTCAAGGACTGGCCGGCGACGCTGCAAGCCCTGCGCGACCTCCATTCCGAGGTGCTGGTGCCCGGCCGCGGCGAGCCGTTGGTCGGGGCCGAGGCGGTCGAACAGGGGATCGCAGCCACGCAAGGCTTCGTCGAGGAGCTTTTCCATGTCGTGACGACGTCTGTCGCAGCGGGCGAGACGCTGAAGCAGGCCTACGACAAGGCGACGGCTGCGCTGCACCCGCGCCACGGCAAATCGGTGCTGTTCGACCATAGCCTGCCGTTCAGCGTCGCGCGTGCCTACGACGAAGCCAAGGGGCTCGACCATCCGCGCATCTGGACGGCCGAGCGCGACCTCGAGGCCTGGGCCATGCTGGAGCCCGCCGCATGATCGCCAAGGACGCACTCGCGGGACGACTGGCGCTTGTGACGGGCGCAGGCCGTGGCAATGGCGCCGCGATCGCGCGCGGACTGGCGGCCGCCGGCGCCGAGGTGATCGCGACCGACATCGACCGCGACGCCGCCCGCGCGATCGCCGATTCGATCGTGGCCGAGGGCGGCAAGGCGCGCGGCTTCATGCTCGATGTCGCCGACGAGGAAGGCTGCCGCAAGCTTGCGCAGGACGTTTCGTTGCTGGTCGGGCCGATCCGCATCCTGGTGAACAACGCCGGCATCTTCCTGCGCGGCAACCTTCTTGCCGCGGATGGCCGCGAGCGCTGGGCCAGGACCATGGCCGTGAATGTCGAGGGCGCGTTCAACGTCACCCTGGCCTTTGCCGATCAGCTGAAGCACACGCGCGGCTGCATCGTCAATATCGCCTCGATCAATTCCTTCATCGCGCCGGCCGGCAGCGGCGCCTATCCGGTCTCCAAGGGTGCCATCGCCCAGTTCACGCGGGCGCTCGCCTCGGAGCTGGCGCCGGACGGCGTGCGCGTCAATGCGCTCGCTCCCGGCATCATCGCCACCGCCATGACCGAGTCGACACGGGCCGATGCCAAACGGCTCGAGGCCTTCCTCGGCCACGTGCCGATGAAGCGCGTCGGCCAGCCCGAGGAACTGGCCGGGCCGGTCGTGTTCCTCTGCTCCGATGCGGCGAGCTACGTCACCGGGGCGATCCTGCCGGTCGACGGAGGCTATCTTGGCGTCTGAGATCACCGTGCGCGCCGCCACCGTCGACGATGTCGAGCTGCTGCACCGTTTCTCGATCGACCTCGCGACCTACGAGGACGAGCCCGATGCCGTCACGTCGACACCGCAGACCCTGGCGCGCGACGGCTTCGGCAAGGACCCGCAGTTCGCCGCCCTGATCGCCGAGCGCGGCGGCCGGCCGGTCGGCTTCGCACTTTATACATTCAACTACTCGGTCTGGACCGCAGCGCGCGGCATCTTCGTCGAGGACATCTGGGTCGTGCCCGAGGAACGGCGCGGCGGCGTCGCCCGCGCCCTGATGACGGCGCTCGCCAGGGAATGCACCGCCAAGGGTTTCAGGCGCATCGACCTCAACGTGCTCGACTGGAATCCGGCGCGCGGCTTCTACGAGAAGCTCGGCTTCAAGTGGATACGGACCTGGCTGCCCTACCGGCTGGCCGGCGCTGCGCTCGCCGCGCTTGCTTCCCTGCCAAGACGGTAGCGGTTGCTGCCGGCTGGCCGGGGATGGGCTGGCTGTGCGCGACAAGAGACCTGCGACTCGCACGGCCGTTGGGCAGGCAGGGCGTTTGTACGCTGAACTGTCCGGCCTCGTGTCCAAGGTAGGAAGTGATGAAGTCTATGAACTTCCGGACCTTCGCGGGAACGTGGTTGCGGGAAACATAGTAGACGTAGAGGGGGAAGCGCTCGTCCGGCCAATCCGGGAACAGATTGATCAAGGTTCCGGCGTCGAGGTGCTGCGCCACGCCGAGGTCTATGACCTGGGCGATCCCGAACCCGGCAAGGCAGGCGCCGAGCTTCGTACCGGAGTCCGTGACCGTCAGCCGCCCGTTCACAGAAACCGACAGGATCTCGTTTCCCCGCCAGAACTCCCACTCGAACGGCCTGTCGGTGGCGCCGTCGATCGAGTGGATGCATTCGTGGGTTCCACTGGCGAGATCGTCGGGGTGAGACGGTCGTCCGTGACGGGCAATGTAGGCCGGCGACGCAACGGTCAGGATGCGGGCATCCAACAGGCGGCGGGCGATGAGAGTCGACGGCGTCGGTTCGCCGAAGCGGATGGCCAGATCGAAGCCGTCGCTGATCATGTCGCCAATCCGATCCCGGGTCTCGAGGCGGAGTTCCATCAGGGGATTGTGCAGGAGGAACTCGCTGAGCTTGGGGGCAAGCACCAGGCGCGAAAACAGCGGATCGACATTGACCCTGAGCCGGCCGCGCACCGAGTCCCGCGCGCTGGAGGCTTCTGCCGTGGCTTCGTAGATGCCTGACAGGTGAGGGACGACGCGTTCGTAGAGGCCGCGCCCCTCGTCAGTCAGGGTCACCGCGCGGCTCGTGCGATCGAGCAACCGAACGCCCAGGCGGGTTTCCAGCTTGGCGATCGCCCGACTGACACCGGACTGCGTCAGACCCAATCGCTTCGCCGCGCGGCCAAAGCTGCGCGCGTCCGCGACCGCCACCAGCACCGCAAGGCCGCCGACGACCCGGCTGTCAATATCGTCCACGAACGATGCCTTTCAGTCATTCAAGCGATGACACCCGTATGGTGGCATCGGCCTTCTGCCGCGGTCATTGTCGGCACAGGCATGCGGGAAATGGAAGTCAAATCCAATTCAGTTGAGCGTGCTGCCCAGAAGGGAGAACTGACATGCAGCAGAGCGGATCCGGCATCACATCTGCAATCGAGGCCTATTTCGACCTCATGTACAACGCAGACGACTCGCAATTCCCCGCCGTGTTCCACGAGTTGTGCCAGGTCCACGGCATGCGCGACGGCAAGTTGATGGCGTGGTCGGCGTCGGAGTTCAGGCAACTCGTTGGAAGCCGTCCGTCGCCCGCGTCCATGGGCTCGCCGCGCGAGGAGAAGATCCTTCGTGTGGATGAGATCGCCCCGGACATGGCGGCGGCAAAGGTCCGGGTCAGGATCGGACAGACCCGGTTCCTGGACAATCTCATCTTCCACCAACTCGACGGAAAGTGGCTCGTTACCGCCAAGGGCTTCCATGTTGAGGAGATCCTGCCCGCGGGGGAATAACGCTCACATTCATTCGGACCGCGAGCGTCTCGCCCGCTTCACGCAGGATGAGCGGGCCGGGGGCTTGCGGTCCGTAAGAGCATGAGCGCCGCCCGGGTGGCACACGCTCGGCGTCAATTGGATGCGGCTCGAAAGACAGGATCTGCCAGCCGCTCGATATAGCCGCGGACATCGGCCGGCCATGTCGCGATCGACGTTCGGAAGCGCGAGCGGTCCGTGGCGAAGAGCGCCCGGAGGGCATCCTCGTAGCCGCGTTCGTTGCCGGCCATGGCGGACATGACGCGATAGGCCGCCTCCGCGGCTTGGCGCGCGCGATCGCGCGGTCCATTGGTCTTGCGCGCTTCATCAACGAGCTTGCGCAGCGTGACCGAGGCGCCCCCCGGCTGCGCGTTCAGCCATTGCCAATGACGAGGCAACAGCGTGACCTCGCGGGCGACCACGCCAAGTCTCGGCCGCCCCGGTCCGCTCTGCTTCGGCATCGACGACCCGGTTCGATCGACGAGGGGATGGTCGGCCAGACGCCGGACGACATCGGCCTTCGTTCCACGCAGATCGAGGTCGATCTGCCGACCCGTCGCATCGTCGAACACGAGCGCTTGGACTCGTGCATCCCGATCCGCGGCGGCCTTCACCGACAGGGCGACCGCTTCCAGGCGTCCGCTCGCGATTTGCCGGCTTTTGACGAAAGCAGTGCAGTGAATGTGGTCTTCCGTGGCGCTCTTCATTCCGCCTTTTTACCCGGGCGAAATCTGACCGTCAATATTGCCCGGGTAAAATAAATCAGGAGCCGACAATCCGGCGGGCCGAGCGATGAGTCGCCGACCGCTGCTCCCGCATCGCCATCCAGGCGGTCGCCGCTCCCGCGAGCTGCACCGCACCGCCTGCCGCCATGGCGAGCCGCAGGCCGTCCGCACCGCCGTGCGCGAGCGCATAGGCCGCGCCCAGTACCGCGACGCCGATCGTGGCGCCCGCCATGCGTGCGACGTTGATCAGGGCCGAGGCGGTGCCCGAGCGTGCCCGTCCGACCGCGCCCACGGCCGCGGCCATGAGAGGGCCGGTGGCAATGCCCATGCCGAGGCCGGTCAGCACCAGACCGATCTCGTCGACAGCGATCGAAGCGCGATCGGCGCCGAGCGCGATCACCAACAGACCGGCGCCGATCGCCGCCACACCGCCCGAGGTCATGACACGCAGCCCGATCTTCTCCGTCAGCCGGCCCGAGAGCGGCGAGAGGAGCACGAAGACCAGCGCCATCGGCATCAAGGCGAGGCCAGCCTGCGTTGCCGAGAGCGAGCCGCTGCTTTGCCAGGTGAGTGGCAGCAGGAAAAGCACGCCATACATGCCGAAGGTCATCGCCGCGGTGGCGGCGATGGCGCCGCGAAAGGCATCGATGCGGAAGATGTCGATCGGCACCAGCGCAGCGTCGCCCTGTCGGCGCTCGACCCTGAGAAACAGGACGAGGGCCGCCGTTGCCGCGATGAAGGTGATCGCCGCGACCACCGGATGGCCGTGCGATTCGATGGCCGCCAGGGCGAGCCCGCCCAGAGCGATGGCACCCAGCGCCTGCGCCGTCGCATCGAAGTTGCGGCCGTGCGGATCGGCCGATTCCTCGATCGCGCGTGGCGCGAGGCCAAGCGCGATGGCGCCCACCGGGATCACGACCAGGAAGATGCTGCGCCAGCCGAAGGCGTGGATCAGCAGGCCGCCCAGCGTCGGTCCGATTGCAAAGGCAAGTCCGTTGCAGGCGGCCCACACGCCGAGCGCGCGGCCGCGCCTGGTCTCGTCGCGCCAGGCGACGCGGATGATGGAGAGCGATGCCGGTACCAGCAGCGCGGCGCCCAGCCCCGTGCCGGCGCGACCGGCGATCAGCACCGCGATGCCGGGCGCCGCGGCGCACACCAGCGAGGCGGCGACGAAGATCGCAAGCCCGGCCATGAAGACACGCCGCCGGCCGTAGAGGTCGGCCAGCAGGCCGCCGGTGAGCAGCAGTACGGCATAGACGAGATTGTAGCTGTCGAGCACCCACTGCAGGGCACCGACGTCAGCATGAAAATGCTCACCGATCGGCCGTGTCGCAAGGTTGACGACGGCGGTGTCGAGTTGCGCCACCAGCACGGCGAGGCAGAGGGTGACGAGGGTGAGGGGGTGCCTGTCGCGGTTCACAGAAGGAGCAAGGCACGATCCTGCCGCGCGATGCTTCGGAACAGAGCGAAGCGTCGGCCCTTGCAAGAAGGGGAAGGGCCTCTACCGCCGGTGCCGCTCCAGCCAGCCCACCGCGTAGTCGATCAGCGGGCGCACGCGCATCAGGCGGGCGGTGGCCTGGCCGGCGCGACCGACAGCCACCCGGCCGGTGTCGTGCTCGTATTCGGTGCCGAGGCGCGCGAAGTCGCTGTCGTCGAAGGCGAGATCCTCGACCACATGCCAGCGGCGCATGCCGTCGATCGTGACCGGACTGCCGAAGGACGCCGTCCTCTTCGACGGATAGCAGGCCCGATATTCGGCGAGATGCAGGGACGTATTGCGATTGTGCATCACGCCCAGCAGCAGCACCGACGCGTCGAGGTCGTAGAGCCGCGCCAGCGGCGAGCGCTCGCCCATGCTGCAATCGAGGGGGTGGTCGTCGACGATCGTGCGCGAAGCAGGGCCCCGTGCCGCGCAGGATTGCCGCGGATGGGCGCTGCGCGACACGCCGGGCTGGCTGCGGAAGGCCTCGGCGACGGTGCCCATGGCCCAGGTCGGCGTTGCGGCAGGATCGTAGGCCGGCATGCTGTCTCGGATGGTCTGATGCCACGGAGCAGGCACCGGCGGTGCACGCCACTCGGCCGGATCGGAGAGATCGCCGCTGTGCGACGGCATGACCAGCGTTCCTGCCGGTCCCAGCGCTCGCGTCAGGGCGTCGATCACGGCCGCTGCGCCACCCGCGACATAGCCCAAGGCCGACAGGGAGCTGTGCACCATCAGGACCGTGCCTGGCGTGACGCCAAGCGTCGCGAGATCCGCCGTCAGGGAATCGACCGTCGCCGGCCGATCCGTGGCCGCGATGACGGTCTCGAGGGTCATTTCCTGGCGAGGCCCATCACACGACCGGCCTTGGCGGGGCGTGGCAGGCGCTTGTGCGTGTCCCAGACCGCCTCCAGCCGTTCGGCCGCCTGCATCGGCCAGGGCGCGGAGCGGCGCGAGGCGTAGTCGATGTTCATCACGATCGTCTCGTTGGTCGCGGCGAGGTAGCCCTGCTCGGCATGGTGCATCTCGTGGAACAGATGGACGCGCTTGGCGTCGCGGTCGAGCAGTTGGGTCGTGAAGCGCATCGGCGCACCGCCCTTCATCTCGCGGTCATAGGTGACGTGGGTCTCGAGCACGAAGGTCATGCCGAGCTTGTTGTCGACGTAGTTGCGGCCGAGTCCCATGTTGCGCATGAACGCGCCCGACGCCTGGTCGAAGGCCGCGACATAGAAGGCGACATTCATGTGGCCGTTCCAGTCGACCCATTCGGGCAGAACGGTCGATCGGTGAATGTCGAGCGGTGCGCGCGTGACGAGCTCCGGCATCTCATAGGACAAAGTGACGAGCATGGAGTCTGGTCTTCCTCTTGTGCGCCTCTCCCCCCGTTTTGAGGGAAAGGTGAGGGGGGGGCACGGCCTTCGCAGCCCCTCTCCTAGCCTCTCCCCCTAGCGGGGGCGAGGACCATGGGTCTTCTTGATGCCGATGAGGCGGCCGGCCTGCGGCGGGCGAGGCAGCCTGGCGTGGAGGGCCGCGAGTTTTTCGAGACGCGCCATCGCCCAGTCCGGCCACGGCGCCGAGCGCCGGGTCTCGTAGTCGATGTTCATCAGCATCAGCTCGTTGGTGGCGGCGAGGAAACCCTCGTCGGCGTGATACATCATGTGGATGTAGTGCACGCGCTTGGCGTCGTAGTCGAGGATCTGCGTGGTGATGCGCAGCGGATCGCCTTCCTTCACTTCGCGATCGTACGTGACGTGCGCCTCGAGCACGAAGGTCATGCCGATCTTGTCGCGGGTATATTCCCAGCTGACGCCAAGCTGATGGCAGAGCGTGTCGGTCGCCTTGTCGAAGGCCACGACATAGAAGCCCACGTTCATGTGGCCGTTCCAGTCGATCCATTCGGGCAGGACCGTGGCGCGGTGGACATCGAGCGGCGCGCCAAGATCGGGTTCGATCATGGGGTAGGGAGGTAATTTCATGCGGGCGGACCGTAGCGAAGCGGACCCCGTCGCCGCAAGTTCCCGCAAATCTCTTTTGTCGAGGAGCGGATATGGCCAAGAAACCGAAAGCCCTGATCCTGGGCGTGGGCGCCGTGCGCGGCATCGGCGGCGCCGTGAGCCGGCGATTTGCCGAGGAAGGGTATCATGTGCTGGTGGCCGGCCGCACACCGGCCAAGATCGACAAGGTCGTCGAGACGATCGCCAAGGATGGAGGCTCGGCCTCGGCCGTCACGGTCGACGGTACGAAGGAAGACCAGGTCATCAAGCTGTTCGACCGCGCGATGGCGGACGATGCCGAGGGCGCGCCGGCCGATCTCTTCGTGTTCAACATGGGCAACAACGCCGCGATCGATATTCGCGAGATGTCGGCGCAGCATTTCGAGGACTCCTGGCGCGTCGGCTGCTTCGCCGGTTTCCTGTTCGGCCGCGAGGCGGTACGGCGTCTGGCGCCGCTCGGCCGCGGCACGGTGATCTTCACCGGCGCTTCGGGCTCGCTGCGCGGCCGGCCGCGCTTCGCCGCCTTCAACGCGACCAAGGGCGGCCTTCGGCTTTTCGTCCAGTCGCTGGCGCGCGAGTTCGGTCCGCAGGGCCTGCATATCGCCCTCGTGATCATCGACGGCGGCATCGAAGGCGACCGGCTCCTCTCGCGCATGCCCGACCGCGCCGACAAGGCCGGTCCCGACGGCCTCTTGAAGGTCGAGGCCATCGTCGACAACTACTGGCACCTGCACCGCCAGCAGCGCAGCGCCTGGAGCCACGAGATCGACCTGCGGCCCTATAAAGAGCCGTTCTGACGCGAGACAGCAAAGATCCCTCGGCTGCGCCCCGGGACGACACAGTTATTCGATGTGTCATCCCGAGTCGCGCGGGGTAATCCCGCGCTGTAGCGAGGGATCTTTTGATTCGTGCTAACAATAGCGTCGAACAGGAGGCCTTCATGCCTGCATCGAATCGCCGTGTATTGCTGAAGTCGCGCCCGCAAGGCGAGCCGACAAGCGCCAATTTCGACGTCGTCGACTCGCCGATTCCCGAGCCGAAGGACGGCGAATATCTTTCCCGCACGATCTGGATGTCGCTCGATCCCTATATGCGCGGTCGCATGGCCGAGGCGAAAGGTTATGCCGCCAACGTCAATCTTGGCGACCCGATGGTCGGCGGCACGGTGGGGCAGGTCGTCAAGTCGAAGAACCCGAACTTCAAGGAAGGTGACTTCGTGGTCGAGCAGTCGGGTTGGCAGAGCTACGCGGTGTCGAAAGGCGTAGGCGTCATGAAGCTCGACCCCGACGTGGCACCGCTCTCGACGGCGCTCTCCGTGCTCGGCATGCCGGGCATGACGGCCTGGTGGGGCCTGATGCAGATCGGCAAGCCCAAGGCTGGCGAGACGGTCGTGGTGTCCGCCGCTTCGGGTGCCGTGGGCTCCGTGGTCGGCCAGCTCGCCAAGCTGCACGGCTGCCGCGCGGTCGGCATCGCCGGCGGCAAGGACAAGTGCGACTATGTCGTGAAGGAGCTGGGCTTCGATGCCTGCGTCGACTATCGCGCGGCCGGCAAGGATCTCTTCAAGGAGCTGCGTGTCGCTGCGCCCAGGGGCATCGATGTCTATTTCGAGAATGTCGGCGGTGCGGTGCAGGCCGCCGTCGTGGCGCAGCTCAACGATTTCGCGCGCGTACCCCTCTGCGGTCTGATCTCGCAATACAACGCGACGGATGCAACGCCCGGGCCCGACTGGCGGCTGCTGCTGATCAAGCGCGCCACTGTCACAGGATTCATCGTGTCCGATCACTTCGGCCAGATGGACGGCTTCTGGAAGGAAGTCCCGGCCGCGGTGAAGGCCGGAAAGATCAAGTATCGCGAGGACATCGTGAAGGGCATCGAGAATGCTCCCGAAGCGTTCATCGGCCTCCTCAAGGGCAGGAACTTCGGCAAGCTCCTGGTGCAGGTGTCCGACGATCCGACCAGGCGATAGCCCATGGCTTCGAAGATCGCTCTCGCCCATTTCTGCCTGAGTCTGGCGGTTTGGGCCGCAACGGCCGGGGTTGCCTCATCGCAGCAGGCCGGATCGACGGGAGAAGCTCTCCCGGAAACGCGTGAGTCGACAATAGGCTACCCCAGCGTCGAAGCGGCGCTGAAGGATCTGCGGGGACGCCCCGGCGTCACCTTCTCGACCGAGAACGGCTGGACGATCGCGACAGAGGCGTCGACCTTCACCATCTGGTCGTTCGCGCCGCCGCGACATCCTGCCTATCCTACGGCCGTGAAGCGCAGGGTCGTCACGGAGAGCGATGGGATGGTGTCCCTGAAGATGGAAGTCCTGTGCGAGGCGTCGAAACAGGCGTGCGATGACGTGGTCAGGGAGTTCCAGAAACTGAATGCGCAGATCCAACGAAGCTACAAGCAGCGGAAACCGTAGGAGATCAGCCCGGCACTGCCAGCAGCTCGCGGGCGACGAGGTCGGGGGCGGAGAGGATGCAGTTGTGGCCGGCCTCGATCGGACGGAAGCGAATGTGCGGCATGGACTGCACCTTCTCATGCATGCCGGCGGAGACGGGATAGCGCGGCTTGGTGCAGGCGATATAGGTCATCGGCCGGCCGTTGCCGGCGGGATGATGGAGCCGGATCGGCTTGGTGTAGCAGGCGAGCGGATGCGGCGTGAGCTGGCGATGCGTCCAGGCCGCGAGCGCCGGATCGTCGATGATCAGGCTGCCGACCGGTGCGAAGGGCAGCACCTCGGTACCGTTCACGATCTTCACCAGCTTCTTCCGCTTGGCCACGATCGCCGGCGGAATGCGGCCGAAGATCGACTGGCCGTCCTGCGGGATGCCGCCGTCGATGATGACGAGATGGGCGATGCGCTCCGGCATGCGGTCGGCAACCAGGCCCGCGATCAGGCTGCCGAAGCTGTGGCCGACCAGAACGACGTCACGGAGGTCTTCCGTTTCCAGCGCGGCCAGCGTGTCGGCGAGCAGGAGGTCGTTGTCGATCGCGGGTGAGAGCTCGGCCGCGCGCTCGCCGACACCGCGAAAGGGCAGGGCGCGCGCCTTGTGCCCGGCCGCCTCCAGCCTCTCGATCACGAATTTCCACGACCAGGCGCCCATCCACGCGCCGGGAAGACAGATATAGGTACGCATGCGGCGGGGTTCTTAGCACAGAACGTTCCTCCCTACGCGACGCTCGGGAGGTGGGCCGAGTCGCGCGTGCTTGCACGCCCTTTGCCGGCAGAGGGCATGAACCTCCGACCCCTTAGTCTTAGTCGCGTCAGCCGCTTTTGCCGCCGAAGGGCGGCGGAAGGGCGAAACGCGACACCTCCCCAGCGACGCTGGGGAGGAGGTATTCTCCCGCGCATGGATTGGGGACAGCGCTTCCGCCTGGAATTGAAGACCTTCGTCGAGCCCGGGCCGCGGCTGGTCGACGAACTCGAATGCGTGTTGTCGGTGCTGCTGGCCATCGTGCTGGCCCATGCTCTCGGCGCACGCAACGTCTCATGGGCCGCCTTCTCGGGTTACATGGTGATGCGCGGCCATGTCTCGCAAAGCCTGCTGCGCGGTGTGCTGCGCATCGGCGGGACGACGGTCGGCGCCGGACTGGCGATCCTGTTGGTGCCGCTTCTTCTGCCGTACCTGGTGGCCGCTTCGCTGGTCGGCGCCGCGATCGGCGGGCTCACACTCTATGGCGCACTGACAAGCCGCCGCGCCTATGCCTGGCTGTTCGTCGGCCTTACCTTCGAGATGGTCCTGCTCGATCATCTCGCGCACCCGGGCTTCCCGGTCGTCGATTTCGCCGAGACGCGCGTGCTCGAAGTCGTCGCCGGCACCGTCGCCTGCGTCGTGGTGAGCATGGCGTCGACCCTCACGGCGCGCCGTCGCTGGCCGGCGCCGCCTGCTCCGCCGGCGCCGACTTTCGGCTGGCACCCCGGGGCGGCGCGCCATGCTGCGCAGGCCACGGTGGCATTGGCCCTGCTGCCGCCGCTCTGGGTGTTCTTCGGGATTTCCGATCTCGCGCAAAGCGCCGTCACCATCATGGCGGTGATGCTGGTGCCGGTGTCGAGCTTGGGGGTGGGCAGCCTCGGCCTCGTCACCCGGCGCGTGTTCCATCGGGCGGCCGGCTGTCTGCTGGGCGGCGTCATGGCGGCTCTGTTCCTGTTCGCCGCGCACGGCAATGCGCCCGTGCTGATCGTGGCAACGGCGATCGGCGTCATGATCGGCCGCCACATCGAGAACGGCCGCGGCCCGGTCGCCTATGCCGGCACCCAGTTCACGCTGGCGATCCTCGTGACTCTGGTGCCCGACAGCTACGCCGCCGCCGAGATCGATCCCGGCCTGCATCGGCTGATCGGCATCCTGATCGGCAGCGCGCTGATGGAACCGGTGCTGGTCGCCTGGCACGTCCTCGCGCCGTCCCGGCCGACGCCGCCGGCAAGACGCGTCGCCGGCGAGGCGTCATCGTCGGAGTGAGTCATCGGCGCCTCCCTCTCCACGTCCACCCTCTCCACGTGGCGCGTGAGGAGATGGTCGTAGGCTGGAAAGGGCATGAGCGTCCGCCCTTCCGTCACGTATGACGCGACAACTTCCCCAGCGAAGCCGGGGAAATGAATCAGGCGCGCCGTCTCAGCGCCAGGCCCATCGCGATCCAGCCGCTGCCGATGAAGATAAGGTCGATGCCGAGGAACATGCCGAGCACGTAGAAGCTCGAGACCGGCCAGTGGGCCACGATGATGATCCCGAGCAGGAAACTCAGGAGGCCTGAGAACACCACCCAGCCCCATGGCGTGCCATGCTTCATTTGCGTTGCCAAAAACACGCGCAGCAGGCCGGACACGATCAGCGCGATGCCCAGCAGCAGGGTCAGGATCGTCGCGGCCGCGAACGGGTTCTGCAGGCAGATCAGCCCGGCGACGACGTAGAGAGCGCCCAGCAGCAGCCAGAAGGCGAAGCGTCCCCAGCTGCGTACGCCGAAGGCGGCGACGATCTCGACCACGCCCACCAGCAGCATCATCACACCGACGATGATGACCGCCGACGCGGTCGCCACGACCACGCTGCCCAGCGCAATGACGCCCGCGATCAGCGAGATGACGCCGAATGCGACGATCCATCCCCACTTGGCACGCAGCGCGCGCAGCCCATCGCCCAGGTTGTGCAATCCGGAATTGTCTGCTGCTGTCATCATCGCCTCCTCAGTGCGGAACTGGCCGTCCGAAGTCTTCGACTCGACCGATGGCACTGATCCACCGGCTGTGTGACAATGATGGCATGAAAGATATTTCTGGCAAGGAACCACCGGCCCCCAGGCCGGCAACCACTGTGCTGCTCCTGCGCCCGTCGATAGCCGGCAAGCCGGATGCGCCGCTCGAAGTGTTCATGGTCGTGCGCCATCATCAGATCGATTCCTTTTCCGGCGCGCTGGTCTTCCCCGGCGGCAAACTGGAAGCGGCCGATGGCGATCCGCGGCTCAGCGCCCATTGCGGCGGTGCCGACGGGCTCACCGGCGAGGAGCTGAAGTTCCGGGTCGCGGGAGTGCGCGAGGCCTTCGAGGAATGCGGCGTCCTGCTCGCCCGCAAGCCCGGCCAGCAGGCGCTGATCGGCGCTGGCGACCTCAAGGGCATCGAGGTGCGATGGCGGGCCAAGCTCGCCAAGGATGAGGCGAGCATCGTCGATCTCGTGGAGGCCGAGCAGCTCGAGCTTGCAACCGATCTCATGACGCCGTTCGCGCACTGGATCACGCCGACCTTCGCGCCCAAGCGCTTCGATACATGGTTCTTCCTCGCCGAGGCGCCGCAGGATCAGATCGCATTGCACGACGGATCTGAGTCGGTGGATTCGGTCTGGATCGGCGCACAGGAAGCGATCGACGAGGCCAAGGCCGGCAAGCGCACCCTGGTGCATCCTACGCACAAGAACCTGGAACTCCTGGCCGAGGGCCATACCGTCGCAGGTGCGCTCGCGCAGGCAGCGAAGCGCAAGATCGTCACGGTCGAGCCGTGGGTCGAGACGCGAGACGGCAAGCGCTTCCTTCACATCCCGGACGGGGCGGGGTATCGCAATCTGGTGCGTGAGATGCCGCCTTCGAGTGTCATTCCGCAAGTCGGAAGATAGTTTCGTTTTTTGTCAGCCATGCCCAAAACCGGCTCGCGCCCGGTAGGCCAGCGCGCTAAGACCCAATGAACAACCGTTCATGAGCCGGCTTCCTCGGCCGGCCAGCTGGAGGAAGGAAGAGAGCGAATGGTCGGGATCGTCGCCTACGGAGCCTATGTGCCACGCCTGCGGCTCAGCCGTCAGGCGGTGTACGACGCCAACAAGTGGTTTGCGGGCGGCCTGCGCGGGCTCGCGAAGGGCGAGCGCTCGATGGCCAATTGGGACGAGGACTCCATCACCATGGCGGTTGAGGCGTCGCGCGACTGCCTGACCAGCCACAAGGCGGAGGATGTGCGCTCGCTCTACTTCGCCTCGACCACACATCCCTTCAAGGACCGCCAGAACGCCGGCGTGATCGGCACGGCGCTGTCGATCGAGCAGAACCTGCTGGCCTCTGACGTCGGCGGCTCGCAGAAGGCGGGGACCTCGGCCCTGATCGCGGGCCTCAATGCCTCCAGGAACGGCGGCGGACCGGCGCTGGTCGCGGCGGCCGACAAGCGCATGGCGCGCGTGGCCTCGTCCAACGAGCTGAACTACGGCGACGGCGCGGCGGCGCTGCTGTGCGGCACCGAGAACGTGATCGCCAAGCTGGTGGGCCATCACTCGGTGTCGATGGACTTCGTCGACCATTTCCGCGGCGACGAGGCGGAGTTCGACTATGGCTGGGAAGAGCGCTGGATCCGCGACGAGGGCTACTCGAAGATCGTGCCGCCCGCGATCAAGGCGGCGCTCGAAGCGTGCAAGCTCAAGGGCGGCGACGTCACCCACTTCATCATGCCGAGCCTGATGCCGGCGGTGCCCAAGCAGATGGCCAAGCTCTGCGGCATCGGCGAGGGCGCAGTGCGCGACCTGCTGGGCGCCAATCTCGGCGACACGGGCGCGGCGCATGCCCTGGTGATGCTGGTCGATGCGCTGGAGACGGCGAAGGCCGGCGACAGGATCATGGTCGTGGCCTTCGGCCAGGGCGTCGACGTGCTGGTGTTCGAGGTGACGGCGGAGAACGCGAAGCTGCCCAAGCGCAAGGGCCTGTCGGGCTGGATGGCGCGGCGCAAGGAGGAGAAGAACTACATGAAGTTCCTCGCCTTCAACGAGATGCTGCCGATCGAGAAGGGCATGCGCGCGGAGTTCGACAAGAAGACCGCGCTCTCGGTCCTGTGGCGCAAACGCGACATGATCTACGGGCTGGTCGGCGGCAAGTGCAAGGTGTGCGGCACCGTGCAGTTCCCGCGCAGCCAGGTCTGCGTCAATCCCAACTGCCATGCTGTCGACAGCCAGGAGCCGTACGCGATGGCGGGGCTCGAGGCGTCGGTGATGTCCTTCACCGCCGACTCGCTCACTTACTCGCCCGATCCGCCGGCTTACTACGGCATGATCACCTTCCCCGAGGGCGGCCGCTTCATGGCCGACTTCACCGACAGCGACAAGGAACAGGTGAAGGTCGGCACGAAGATGCGCATGACCTTCCGCATCCGCGACAACGACACCATGCGCGGCGGCTTCAAGCGCTACTTCTGGAAGGCGGCGCCGGTCTGACGTGACGTTCCTCTCCCCCAGGGAGAGGTCGGGAGACGGGGCGGCGGCCGTTCGTGAGCGACCCCCTCTCCCAGCCCTTCCTCCGATCGGGGGAGGGGAGGAAGATTTCGAGAGTTCAAGAGTTCCTAGAGTTACCAATCCACCCTCACCAAGGAGACCTGCAATGGCTCGTGGTATCAAGGACAAGGTCGCCATTCTCGGCATGGGCTGCTCCAAGTTCGGCGAACGCTGGGACAGCGGCGCCGAGGAGCTGATGCTCGAGGCGTACAAGGAATGCATCTCCGACGCCGGCATCGACGCCAAGCAGCTCAACGCCGCCTGGTTCTCGACCGCGATCGACGAGGTGCATGTCGGCAAGTCGGGCATTCCGCTCTCGACGACGCTGCGCCTGCCCAACATCCCGGTGACGCATGTCGAGAACATGTGCGCGTCGGGCACCGAGGCCTTCCGCGGCGCCTGCTACGCCGTGGCGTCGGGCGCAGCCGACTTCGCGCTGGCGCTGGGCGTGGAGAAGCTGAAGGACACGGGCTATGGCGGCCTGCCGGGCGGCCGCGGCGGCCCGCTGCAGGCGCTGTGGAGCGCCAACGGCACGGCGCCGGGCAACTTCGCGCAGCTCGCGACGGCCTACATGGCCGCGCACGGCGTCTCGGGCGAGGACCTCAAGAAGGCGATCGGCCACGTCTCGTGGAAGAGCCACCAGAACGGCGCGAAGAACCCCAAGGCGCACCTGCAGAAGGCGGTCGAGATGGACACCATCCTGAACGCCCCGATGATCGCCTCGCCGCTCGGCCTGTTCGACTGCTGCGGCGTGTCCGACGGCGCGGCGGCGGCGATCGTGACCACGCCCGAAATCGCCAAGTCGCTGGGCAAGCACGACATCGTCAGCGTCAAGGCGCTGCAGCTCTCCGTCTCCAACGGCTCCGAGTCGGGCCACAACTCGTGGGACGGCAGCTACTTCCACACCACGCGGATCGCCTCGAAGAAGGCCTACGAGGAGGCCGGCATCAAGGATCCGCGCTCGGAAGTCTCGATGTTCGAGGTGCATGACTGCTTCTCGGTGACCGAGCTGGTGACCATGGAGGACCTGCACATCTCCGAGACCGGCAAGGGCTGGAAGGACGTGCTCGACGGCTTCTACGATGCCGACGGCAAGATCCCGTGCCAGATCGACGGCGGCCTCAAGTGCTTCGGCCACCCGATCGGTGCCTCGGGCCTGCGCATGCTCTACGAGATGTACCTGCAGCTCCAGGGCCGCGCCGGCAAGCGCCAGCTCAAGGACCCGCGGATCGGCATGACCCACAATCTCGGCGGCGCTCCGCGCGAGAACGTCTCCAGCGTGGCGATCGTCGGCCGGTTCGAATAACGCAAACGGTGTCGTCCCACGTCTGGTGTCGCCCCGAGTCGTAGGCGAGGGATCTTTCCTGGTCCGGTAAAGATCCCGCGCTCCGCTCGGGATGACACGGACGTGGGGATGACACGATATCGAACCCTCTTCCCTGGAAGAGGGTTCTTCATTCGAGGAGGAGGAAGCGGGCCCATGCAGCTCGACAAGAAACTCATCGGCCATACGTTCAAGCCATTCACGACCACCGTCGAGGCGGGCAAGATCCGGCTGTTCTGCAAGGCCATCGGCGAGGACAATCCGATCTATGTGGACGAGGCGGCGGCCAAGAAGGCGGGCTATCGCGCCATTCCCGCCCCGCCCACGTTCCTGACCGCCATCACCAACGACGATCCCGACAAGGGCGGGCTGTTGCGGCTGCTCAACGTCGATATCGGCCTGATCCTGCATGGCGAGCAGCATTACGAGTACCTCGCCCCGGTCCATGTCGGCGACAGGATCACCTGCCAGCAGAAGGTGGTCGATATCTACGACAAGAAGGGCGGCGCGCTCTGGTTCGTGGTGTCGGAGACCGAGCTCAAGGATCAGGCGGGCAAGCCGGTGGCCAAGGCCAAGGGCATCACCGTCGTGCGCAACCCCGACGCGGCCAAGAAGTGAGGGAGGACAAGATGACGACCGCTCCCAGGTTCGATCAGATCAAGGTCGGCGACACGCTGCCGCCGCTCAAGCTGGCACCGATCAGCCGTCACCAGCTCGCGCTCTATTGCGGCGGCTCGGGCGACCACAATCCGATCCATGTCGATCTCGACTTCGCCAAGAAGTTCGGCTTCAAGGACGTGTTCGCCCACGGCATGCTGTCGATGGCCTTCCTCGGCCGCCTCGTCACCTCGTGGGTGCCGCAGACGCAGCTGCGCAAGCTCGGCACGCGCTTCACCTCGATCACCTGGGTCGGCGACACGATCACGGTGAGCGGCAAGGTCACGGGCAAGCGCGAGGAGGGCGGCCAGAAGCTGGTCGACCTCGAGGTCAAGTGCACCAACCAGAACGGCCAGGACACGCTGCAGGGCGACGCCACGGTGGCGCTCAATTAAACCCCCGGGAAAGCCGGGGAGGTGTCGGCGTCGTACGCCGACGGAGGGGGCATGAGCTTCCGACTCCTCCGTCGCGGTAAGACCGCGACACCTCTCCAATGCTCGGCGCTGGGAGGCAATCCAAGAAAGAAGGAGAGACACTATGGGTCAGATGGACGGCAAGGTCGCGATCGTCACCGGATCGGGGCGCGGCATCGGCAAGGAGATCGCGCTGCGCCTGGTGCGTGACGGCGCCAAGGTGGTGATCAACGACATCGACGAGGCGCCGGCCAAGGAGACCATCGCCGAGATCGAGAAGATGGGCGGCAAGGCAGTGGCCTGCAACGGCGACGTCGCCAAGCCCGACTTCGGCGACCGCATCGTCAAGACCGCGGTCGACGCCTTCGGCGACTGCCACGTCGTGGTGAACAATGCCGGCTACACCTGGGACTCGGTCATCCAGAAGATGAGCGACGAGCAGTGGTACGCCATCCTCGACGTCCATCTCACCGCGCCGTTCCGCGTCCTGCGCGCCTTCCAGCAGCACTTCAAGGGCGCAGTCGAGAAGGAGCGCGCCGAGGGCAAGCGCATCGTGCGCAAGGTGGTGAACATCTCCTCGACCTCGGGCGTGAACGGCAATGCCGGCCAGTCGAACTATTCGGCCGGCAAGGCAGGCATCGTCGGCCTCACCAAAACGCTGGCCAAGGAGTTCGGCCGCTACGACGTCACGGTGAACGCCGTCGCCTTCGGCTACATCCAGACGCGCCTCACCAAGCCCTTGAGCCAGGGCGAGGCGGGCGAGATCGAGGTCCAGGGCCGCAAGGTCAAGATCGGCGTGCAGGGCGGCCGCATCGCCGCCATGAACCAGATGATCCCGCTCGGCCGCGGCGGCCTGCCGGAAGAGGCCGCAGGCTCGGTCTACCTCTTCTGCAGCCCCGACAGTGACTATGTCAGCGGCCAGTGCCTGGTGGTGAACGGCGGCCTCTGATCGAATAAAGATCCCTCGCTAAAGCGCGCAGGCGACCGCGCGCGACTCGGGAGGACACGGATGGGGCGCTACGGCCAAGACCGTGTCATTCCGAGCGTGGCGAGGGATCCTTGACCGTGTTGATCTCAAGCAGATTCGCCCAGCTCGGATTCAGCGCTTCGACGAGGGCATCCTTCTTGGATCGCCGCCAGCCCTTGATTTCCTTTTCGCGCGCGATCGCGTCTTCGACGTATTTGTATTCTTCAGCGTAGACCAACGTGTCGACGCGGTATCTTCGGGTGAAGACACCGCCGCTGCGATGCTCGACGACGCGATCTAGAGATTGTTGGTCACACCGACATACATGACCTGCCGTCTCGCATTGGTCAGCATGTAAACGTAGTAGCCGGGTACGACCCTCAAAGATCCCTTGCTAAAGCGCACGGGCTACCGCGCACGACCCGGGATGACACTCTCTTCTGCCTCAACAACGTCGTGTCATTCCGAGCGCAGCGAGGAATCTTTCCCCGCCGTGAAACGCGGATCGCTGGCGGCGTTCAACGAAATCGGTCCACATCACCTGCCGCGCCTCACTGTCTTCGATGACGAGCAGGTCGTATCGGGCAGAGTCACCGGACAAAGCACGCTTGTCTCCCCATCTTCTTTGTGTTGCACGCTTGAAGGTAAAGATCCTTCGCTGCGCTCGGGATGACACCAACTTTTGCATCAACGAGATCGTGTCATTCCGAGCGTGGCGAGGAGTCTTTCGTCCTTCTCTTGCGCGTCAGCGTCGCCCAGCGGCCGGGGGTGAGGCCGAAGCGGTTGGAGAAGTGGCGGGTGAGGTGGCTCTGGTCGGCGAAGCCAGTGGCAGCGGCGACCTCCGACAGGGACTCGCCACGCGCGATCAGGGCCTGGGCGCGAGCCAGTCGCTTTCCGACCTGGAAGCGGTGCGGCGAGGTGCCGTAGGCGGTGCGGAACTGGCGGGCGAGGGTGAAGCGGTCGAGCCCGGTCACCGATTCGAGTTCCTCCGACAAGACGATGCGCGGCGCTTCGGCGATCAGGAAGTCGCGGGCGCGGCCGACCGCCTTGTGCGCCGTCGGCGTCGCCTTCGCCCCGGGTGGCGCATCGCTGCGCGCGGCCAGGAGTTCGGCGAGCCGCGCCACGATCGCGTCGAGCGCCAGCGGCTCGAACGGGCGCGGGAAGTCGGCGAAGGCCTCGCGCAGGAGTGCCGCGAGATTGGGGTCGTAGGCCACGACATCGGGCACATAGGGCACGGCGGCGCCGTCGAGCGCGGCGCTGACCGCGGCCGGATCGACATAGAGCATGCGGTAGGCAAAGCCGTCGGGCACGCCCGCGTGGCCGTCATGCGCCTCGTCGGGATGCAGCACCATGACCTGCCCGGAGCGGCTGGTGCGCAGCGCCCCGCGATAGTGGAACGACTGCGCGCCGAAAAGCGTCAGCCCCACGCCGTAGGTCTCGTGGCGGTGCAGGTCGTAGGCATGGCCGCCGAACTGGGCCGAGAGGCGCTGCAGCCCCTCGCGCGGCGCGTCGAAGCGGATCTCGTCGGGTTGGGTCATCGGGGTGTGCTGTGCACGAACGTTCAAGACCGGGGCGCCATCCTGCCCGATATGGGGGTCATGATCTACGATACCAAGACCGCCCTGATCCTGCGGCGAGACCTCGCCGGCTGGCAGCTCGCCAATGTCGCGGCCTTCCTGGCCGGCGGCCTTGCGGGCACCACGCCTGACATGATCGGCGAACCCTATTGCGATTCGGCCGGCCGTTTCTACAGCGCGCTCGTGCGCGAGCCTGTGTTCGTCTATGGCGCCGCGCTCGACGAATTGCGCCGTACGCACCAACGCGCGCTCTCGCGGGCGCTGCGGCCGGCGATCTATATCGAACGCATGTTCGAGACCAGCAACGACGTCGACAATCGCGCCGCCGTCGCCGCGGCGCCCGCCGATGCCCTCGATCTTGTCGGCATCGGCCTCCATGGCCCGCGCAAGACCATCGACAAGGTGATCCATGGGCTGAAGTTCCTGGCGTAGCCCGAAGGCTGGTCCGGCGGTGCGCGCGATGTCTAGAATGCGCCACGCCACGAACTGTCGAAAGGACGTCAACCATGAGCGCACCTGCGGAAGCCACTCCCCTTGGCGTCGTGATCGTCGAGGACAGCGATGCCGGACCTTTTGCGGAAACCGTTCGCAGCGGCGTCCATGTCCTGCGCGCCGACGAGCCCGTTGCCAGTGGCGGCAATGATACGGGGCCAGGTCCCTATGACTATCTGCTGGCCGCCCTGGGCTCGTGCACGGCGATGACGCTGCGCATGTACGCGCGCATGAAGAAGTGGCCGCTGCAGAAGGTCACGGTGCGCCTGAAGCACGACAAGATCCACGCCACCGACTGCGCGGAATGCGAGACCAGGGAGGGCAAGGTCGACCGGATCGAGCGACTGATCGAGCTCGAAGGGCCCCTGAGCGACGAGCAGCGCCAGCGGCTCCTGGAAATCGCCAACCGCTGCCCGGTCCATCGGACGCTGAACTCGGAGATCCTTATTCCGACGCGGCTGGCCTAGGGTCAGCACTCAATTGGAGATTCCACGCGGCTGTCCGATGTGATTCAGTTGCACTCATGTTCATGCGGGCCGCAGGCGTCTCGTTCGCCCAAGCCCATGAGCGGGCTGGAAGCTCGCGATCGGGAAGAAAGCGCCACCGGTGTAGCGCTCCGATGGTCACGCGATGAACAGGCGGGCACCGACGGGTAGCGTGCGCGCTTGTTCCAGCGCTTCCATGGTGCTGCGATAGCCGATCTCGATCGCGGCATGGAAGCTCGTCCAGTCGAGCAGGTCGAAGCGCTCGACCGGCGGCACGATCAGGAGGTCGCAGGCGCTGCGGTCGCGTTGCGCGCGCGCGGTGCTCGAGATCAGCGCCGCGCGCAGCAGGATGCGCACGATCGAGGGGATCGGCAGCGTCTCGCGGCGATGCCAGACCAGGCGGCGGAAGAATTGCCAGGCCGAGAAGGCATCGCCCACGTCCTCGCCCGCCGACAGGGCGCCGCTGGTGTCGATGTCGACGCCGACGATCGTGCCGCGCCCGAGCCGGCGCATGACGCGCACCGGGAAATTGTCGATGACGCCGCCGTCGACATGGACCTGCCCTGCCTCGTTGAAGGGCGGCAGCACGCCCGGGATCGCCACCGACGCGCGCAGCCAGCGCCACAGACGGCCGGTTTGGTGCATGTCGGCCGAGGAGGTCGTGAGGTTCGCCGTCACGCAGAAGAACGGCATGATCAGGTCCTCGATGTCCTTCTCGCCGAACGCGGTGCGCAGCAGGCGCGTCACTTGTCGGCCGCGGAACAGCGAGATGAACGGCAAGGTGTAGTCCCGCAGCGGGTTGGTTTCCACGAAGGCGCGATGGAAGCGCTCGACGAGTTCCTCGTCCGACCAGCGTGCGGCGACGCCCGCGGCGACGATGGCGCCCATGCTGGTGCCCGCCGCCTGGTCGATCGGCACGCCGCTCTCGCGCAGCGCCTTGATGGCACCGACATGGGTGAAGGCCCGCGCGCCGCCGCCCGCCAGCACGATGCCCACCGCGTGCCCGGTGATCAGTCGCGCCAGCCGGTCGAAGTCGGATTGCAGGTCGAGGCGCACGTGATGGTGCTGGCCGTAGAGGCCGCCGGCCAGCAAAGGGGCTGTCGAGCCGGCGCGGGGGTCGTGGCCCTCGTGCAGCAGTACCAGCTCGCGGCGTCGATGGAAGATCGCGCCGGGTTGCGCCGCCTCGATCTCGAACGGCAGCCTGGCCGGCAGGTCGTTGTCGGCATTGCGCACGACCACCAGGCAGTCGGCCTGGCGCAGGCAGAGCTGCGTCCACGGCGTCAATGTCGGATCGGCGCGGTAGAGCACGAAGGTGTTGGCCGTCTCGCAATGGGCGAACCAGTCCGGCTCCTCGTGCTGGGAGTCCGGTCCCAGCATCTGCACCTGATCCCCGATCCGACCGAGCGCCGCGGCCAGCATTACGGCGAAGCGGGCCGAGGCGACGTCGGGGCCCGTCGGCAGGAGGGCGAAGGTTCGCGGCTGGCGCCGCCGCTTCACATTGCCCGCTTCGCTGCGCATCGCGACGTTGCGCATCAGCGCCGGCAGCAGCTCGGGATGGTGCATCGTGAGCGCGTCGAAGCTCTCGCGGCCCAGCCGCCAGACCTCGCTGTCGCGCAGCGCCGCGACGTCGCGCGTGCGGGCAGTCTGCGAGAGCAGGGACATCTCGCCCACGATGTTGCCGGGGGTGATCTCGGCGATCAGCGCCGGTCCTTCCACGCTCGCCACGTCCTCGTGCCGGAACACGCCGAGACAGCCGCTCGTCAGCACATAGATGGCGTCCGCCGGGTCGCCCCGGTGGAACAGCGGCGTGCCGCCCGGCAGCACGAGCGGCGTCAGCTCGCGCTCGATGGCGATGATGCCTTCGGTGTCGAGATCGGCGAACAGCGGAGCGTTATGCAACGCCTGGCGCAGGCGCAGCCGCGCCGCATCCTCGCGATCGGTGACGTCGCTCACCGGCGACCCGCGGTCAGGCGGCGAGGCCCTTGAGGGCCCAGCCGATCGTCTGGTCGGCGCGCGTCCAGACCATCTCGCGCCATTTGTCGCCGGCCGGGAAGAAGCGCTCCTTCATGTCCGCCTTGATCTCCCGGCCGAGCGGCGAGGCGAGATCGCCGCGCTGATGCAGCCAGTTGTCGGCCCGCACCGCATTCAGCACCTCGGGCACGGCATAGGTGCCATACTCGATCGCGATCGAGGTCACCTCGGCGTCGGGCAGCTCCTGAGGGAAGGCGTCGGTCATGACACCGGTCACGATCGCCGAGGTCGAAGTGCCGCTTTCGGGCGAGGTCATCTCGTCGCCGTACCAGGCCTTGGCGCGCGCATAGGACTTGGCGCCCGGCGGCACGGTGCAGATCAGCTCGCCGTGGCCGAACGGTCCCAGCCCGGTGTGATAGTCGGTCACGCCGACGCGGCGCGCGCGGCCCAGCTCCTCGCGGGCGATGGCGCGGATGGTGCGGTTGCTCCAGGTCGGCTTCACGCCGCCATAGAAGACGCCGTCGGGATGCGTGTGCTGGCCGCCGCTGATCGCGCCCTGAAGGGCGAAGGCGCCGTGCTTCTGGGCATAGGCCTCGAGCGTGCGCTGGCTCTCGGCCCGGCTCTCCGCGCTCCAGTCGCGCGGCAGGATGGCATCGGCGATGGCGAGATAGCCGTCGTTCCGGGGATAGCCCTTGTCGTGATCGCCGAAGTTGCGGTTGAGATCGACATTGTCCTCGTTGACGCGGCGGGTCCAGGCGAAGCCGTAGGGGTTGATCGCATGCACCAGCAGCGCCCCGGTGTTCTTCGGCAGCTTCGACGGACCGCCGGTCCGCAGCCAGGCGATCTGTGCGCCCGACCCGCAATGGCCTTCCACGCCGTGCGTGCTCGAGATCATGACCAGCATCTTGTCGGCGTCGGTTGCCCCGAAGCGTGCGGTGTCGAGATGGAGCTTCTCGCCGTTCGGTCCCAGGGCGCTGGGGTTGAGCCAGGAACGGATCGAACCGCCCGCGGTGGCGGCAGCGGCGCAGAACTTCGCGCGCGCCTCGGCGTAGCTCTCGGAAAAGCAATCGGGAATCGAAACCATAAGTCCTCCTGAGCGCACTGTAGCATGCCGCCGGTTGCCGTTTCCTGCCCGCCGTGCCCCTGCCGCAGGGGAGGTGCGTATCATGACACCGCTGTTCCTCGGTTTCCCCGGGGTGTCCGCTCGCCAGCTCGGCTGTCCGGGTAGCACTGATCGCCGTCTGCGAGCCAGTGTTCCAGGCCATCAAGTGGCTGGGCGCAGCCTATCCCGTCTGGTTGGGCGTGGGCGCATTGTGGTCGGCCTAGCACGGCCATGCGCTGGCAAGCGCCACTGCCGTTGCGGCGGCCACACGAATTTCGCCAGCCTCCGTCTTCCGTCAGGGCCTGTTAAGCGACCTCGGCAATCCGAAGATGGCGATCTTCTTCTCGAGCCTGCTGCTGCAATTCGTCGGCGAGGCCACCTTCGCGTCATAGGCGCTGCTGAGGGGCAACCGACTTATTGCACAGGGATGACGCATTCATGTCTAGGAGCACCTAAGAGCACACATTGCATTCGGCAAGAATCGAGTCGTGCGGTCGCAGTTAGTTCTGGCAATTCAACAGGTCCAGGAATTGGCGCGCCACATGCCGTATCTCCACCCATTGTGGATGGTCGATAACGACTTCAGGCAACAATTCCGGACCGACTACCTTGTCGAAAGCTTCGAGCATATCGATCAGGCGATGGCCTGCGGCCCTCTGTTGGGCGTTCAAACCAACTTCTGGCGAGTCGACGAATTCCTCGATGTCGTAGTCAGTGAAAAGATTATTGTACTGCTCGTCTGGCGAATCGGCGTATTTGCCGCGACCGAACCAGTTTTCTCGCTGGAAGGGTTCATCGGCGAGAAGGTTGAGCGCCGAGCACAGTTGCTTGCGCCACAAGGGGATGTCCCTGCCCATGCCTTATCTCCTGAAAGTATAGTCTTCATAGGGAATATGCGCGTCAGGCGACTTTTCGGGATTCGCTCCTTCGATCGGTTGCCCGTTCCTATCCATGACGCGGCCGTTGTTCCGATCCACAATATACGGCCGTTGTTGAAAAGGATTCGGACTCTTGGGATTTCCGGGCATGACCCTAACTTGATCATGTGCATTCTTCGGATTGAAGTATCGCATGCCACCCTGTTTCTTCGATGGCTTTGCAATCCATTCATCTGGAATACCTTTTGGCTTTGGCAACGCCGGAGGCGGCGGTTCCTTGGGCGGCTCCTGATCGGGCTCAGATGGCGTGTCGCTTGGGTTGTCGCCGTGGCCGGACGGTGGCCGTTCCTCCGATGGCGGCTTAGCCATCGGCATGATGCCGGGCGTGTTGAGGATGCGGTTCGCGGCTTCCTCACCCAGCGCGTTGCGCAACTGCTGGGGATCGACCAACAGGCCTCTGCCGGGGTTGACCTTGGCATGGAGGCCCGGGACTTGTTTCCAGGTGGCGCCGACATCACGGCCGAACAGGCCGGACGCGCACGCCATCGCAAGGTCGATGGTGGTGGGTGCGGCGCTGGAGGGCCTTGCAGGGTTGGATCAAGTGGACCCCTGCGGCGCGAATGTCTTGTTGAAGTCGGCAAGATCGATAGCGGCAGTGAAGGCGTTGCCGGCGTGGCACGACCGGAGGCCGTGCAGTTGAGATCCCCCTCGGTGCTTCAGGAGGACGAGTCCGCCGGGCCTACTTCGGTTTCGTTCTCGAACAACGCCAGCACATTCTGCGGTCCGAACGTCCTCCTGGCCAATACAACTCATCATGCGATAGTTGTTCAATCACTGCCCCGAGTCTCCGAGCCCACTAATCTTCGATCCATAGAGAGCCTCTAGCACTCCTCAGTAGCTGCTACATCGTCAGGTCTGGACGCGACCGAGCAGGGTCGATCGGCGTCTCGAAGGTGATCTCCGGGCCCTCGATCTCCTGTAGGTCGCTATGGGCTTCGGCTCCGTCCAGATCTTGGCCAATTCTGTCCATCGTAAGAATCTCGGCGTGCAAGACCTTGATGTCATGCCCCTCTTCGTTCCTATACGACGTTTCCTTGCTCCGCCCGACCGTCAGAAACTTTCTGAATGCATCTTCGAAGCTATGTGCGCGCACTAGGAAGACGCAGTCATCTTGCATTTTGTCATCCGCTGCGTCGCTCATTTTGCAAATCTTCCTTGCTTGAGGGCCTTCAGGGCGGCGCTGTTTCCGCTTTCCAACCAGAATCTCGCCAGGAATTTTCGCGCCATCCTTTCCTGAACGTTCTGATGCAGGGTCGAAGACGTCAGCTCCGTCAGTCGAAGAACCTAAGAATCGTCTTGGGGTCGAGCTTTGCCGCGCGAAATTTCTCGACCAGAATTCCCGCAAAGACGTCGTCTGGGTAGCGTTGATCGTTCGACGTCAGCATCAAGCGCAACTGATCGAAAATACGATGCGCTCCCTCGTTAACCTCTCTCAAGGTCGGCCCGTCGTGCACACCATATCCACCGGCAACGTAGGTGCCGCGGCCAGCCATTGTCAGCCAATGACCGGCCGCAGCCAGAAAGCGCTCCTGGTCGGGCAGCGTTAGTGCGCAATAGCGCTCGACGATCCGTTTGCGGATCTCTGCTTCGTTCATGGATAGGGTTCCCCTGAGCAGCAGGTGAGTCTCAGTTCGCCTCAGCAAGGTTGACGCTCTGGCCTTCCGGTCAATAGGAACGATCACCGCGATGTTCGACATTGCGGAGTTGCTCGGCCGGGTTCCAGTTGGCAGGCTTCGGATGGCCTTCCATCTGTCATTTCATGCCGCTGGCGATCCAACCCCGGCGCCATCCTTCATACACTTCCAATCGGTGGACGGGATCGCCGCCAGTCTCGCCATGGTATCCAAACAGAATACCGCATGAAGGGCATATCTCCTGGGAACCACCTGTCTCTTCACCACGTGGCTGTTCATCCAGATATTGGTATCCGCAGACTGGGCAAATGTAGGTCATTTCAAAGCTTCGCGTTGGCGCGGTTAATCTGAGCAGTCTAGCAGATGCAGAAACTGCCGCGCCGCATGCCGGATCTCCACCCATTTAGGATGGTCGATCACAACTTCGGGCGGCAACTCGAGATCAACGACCTTCTCGAAAGCTCTCAACAGATCAATCAGTCGGCGGCCGGCGGCTCTCTGTCTGACATTCAGATCAACCAATGGCGAGTCGACGAATTCCTCGAATTCAAAGTCGCTGAAGAGGCTGTTGTATTGGTCGGATGGTGAGTCGATGTACCGGCCTTTCCCGAACCAATTTCCTCGTTGGAAGGTCTCGTCGGCAAGGATGTCAAGGGCACCGCAAACGTTCTTCCGCCAAAGGGACACATTCAGAGTCATGGTCATCTCCTGAAAATATACTCTTCGTATGGAATATGCGCCTCCGGCGATTTGCCTGGTTGCTCCCCTCTAATAGGTTTTCCGTTCTTATCGACGAAGCTCCCCCTGGTCTGGTCAACGACATAGGGTCGCTGTTGCGTTTCATGCGGACTATCGGGTTCCGCAGGCATGACTCGGACACGGTCCTGATTATTTTTCGGATTGACATATTGCATACCGCCTTTCTTGTCCGACGGCTTTGCAATCCAGTCGTCCGGAATTCCCTTTGGCTTTGGTAACGCGGGAGGTAGCGGTGTCGTGTCCTTGGGCGTTTCCAGATCGCCATCAGAATCAGGTATACCGTCTGTGCCCAACAACGGCTCTTCGTCGGTGGGCTTAGCCATCGGCATGATGCCGGGCGTGTTGAGGATGCGATTCGCGGCCTCGTCGCCCAGCGCGTCGCGCAACTGCTGGGGATCGACCAACAGGCCTCTGCCGGGGTCGACCTCGGCATAGAG
>JAFEBU010000080.1 GCA_018242505.1 Pseudomonadota bacterium | reverse complement strand
CGGGAATCACTGCCTTCGGGGCGGTAAAGAAGGCGGTCGGCAATGACGCCGGCCGCCCCATCCTGGTGATCGGCGCCGGTGGCGTCGGCCTGATGGGCGTGCGTTTCGCCAAGGCGGTGCTGGGGCGCGAGCCGATCGTCGCCGACATCGACGAGAACAAGCGCAAGCTCGCGCTGGAGAATGGGGCCAGCGCCGCGGTGGATCCTCGTGACAAGGAAGCGCGCAAGAAGGTGATGGAGCTCACCGGCGGCACCGGCGTCGGGGCGGCGATCGACTTTGTCGGCGCCGAGGCGAGCTCGCAATTCGGCTGGCGGGCGCTCGGGCGCGGCGGACGGCTGATCGTGGTCGGCTTGTTCGGCGGCACCTTCACGGTGCCGCTGCCGATGTTCGCCTTCACCGGCAACCAGATCATGGGTTCGGTCACCGGCACACCGGCAGAGATGAAGGAGATGATGGACCTCGTCACCGCCGGCAAGGCAGAGCCGGTGCCGATCATCAAACGCAAGCTCGACGAAGCGGATGCCACGCTGCAGGAGCTGCGCAAGGGCCTGATCATGGGACGCGCCGTCCTCGTTCCCTGAGGGAGCGATCATGAGCCAGGCGGGCCGCGCCCTCGCCCATGCTTTCGACTCGGGAACGCTCGCTCACAAGCGGGCGTTCTTTCTGCGCGCCGAGCCGCCGGCTTCCGAAGGCGTCGACGCCGAGCAATCCTTTCGGCCTGATTATCTGCGGCTCAAGACGGCATCGCCCCGCATCGAGCGAGGATCGTACGAACAGGGGCTTGTGCTGCTCACCAAGCACAAGGAGGAGAACTTCGCCAACATCGCGCGCGGCTGGTCCTTTCTCGCGAACGGCGGCACCTTGATCTGCGCCGGCGCCAACGAAGATGGCGCGGCAAGCCTCGAGAGGCAGGTCGGCAAGACATTCGGACTTGCCGGCACTCTGTCCAAGTTCCACAGCCGCGTCTTCTGGTTCGTGAAAGCCGAGCGTCCGCCGCCCGACTACTGGCTGGGACTCACGCATCTACAGCTGGTCGGCGACGGGAGCTGGATCAGCCAACCCGGCATCTTCAGCTGGGACCGGATCGACGGTGGCTCGGCCTTCCTGGCCCAACACCTGCCGCAGGGTTTGTCGGGTCATGTTGCCGATTTTGGCTGCGGCTGGGGGTATCTGGCGCGTTGCGTTCTGCGCTCGCCTGCCGTCCAGCATATTGATCTGATCGACGCCGAACACCGCGCGATCGAAGCCGCGCAGGCCAACATCACAGACGATCGCGCCCGATTTCATTGGCTCGACCTCGCGAACGAGCCTACGCCAACGCCCTATGACGCCATCGTTTGTAACCCGCCTTTCCATACCGGCCGCGCCTCGACCCCGACACTCGGCCAGAAAGTGATCGAAGCTGCCTCGCGGGCGCTCAAGCCGAGCGGCCAGCTCTACCTGGTGGCCAATCGCGGCCTGCCCTATGAAGGCATGCTCAAGGCACACTTCGCCTCGTTCGAGACGCTGGCCGACAACAACAAGTTCAGGGTGACGCGGGCTATCCGCTGAAATGGCCGCTGAAATGGCCGGCGACGAGGAACTCCTTGTTGCCTTCCGCGCCGGTGATGGGACTTTCGATCAATCCAAGCACGCGCCAGCCGGGCTGCTCATCAAGCCAGCGGCCGATCATGTCGCAAATCTCTCGATGCAGCTCCGGTTCGCGCACGATGCCGCCTTTGCCGACGCGGCCCTTGCCGACCTCGAACTGCGGCTTGATCAGCGCCACGAGATGCGCGCCCGGCTTGGCCAGCACCAGTGCCGGCGGCAGCGCGGTGCGCAGCCCGATGAAGGAGGCATCGCAGACGATGAGATCGATCGGTTCGGGGATTCGCGCTGCAGAGATGTCGCGGATGTTGGTCTTCTCCATCGACACTACGCGCGGATCCCGGCGCAGTTTCCAGGCGAGCTGGTTGGTGCCGACATCGATGGCATAGACTTTGGTGGCGCCGCGCTGCAGCAGGCAATCGGTGAAGCCGCCGGTCGATGCGCCGACATCGAGCGCGACCCGCCCCTCGACCGGGATGGCAAAATGGTCGAGCGCCCGTACGAGCTTAAGCCCGCCGCGCGAGACATAGGGATGAGGCTGGCCGCGCACTTCGATCGGTGTGTCGCCGTCGATGCCATGGCCTGCCTTGTCGAGACGCTTGTCATGGGAAAAGACCAATCCCGCCATGACCAGCCTTTGAGCGGCGGACCGCGTTTCCGCCAGGCCACGCTCCACCAGCGCCACATCGAGTCGCGTCTTGGCCACGACGGGTCACACCTTGGGCGGAGGTGAGCGGTGTTCGTCCGACTTTTCGCTCATGAGGCCGACGGCAAGGCCGTCCGGATCCTCGATGATGGCGTATCGCGCGCCCCAAAATGCATCGTAAGGTGCCATCAGGCTGCGATAACCCGCCGCCGTCATCTCGGCATGGAGACGATCGACGTCTTCGCGTGCCCGGACGCCGAAGCCGATCACGACCCGGCCTTTGAGATCGGCATGGTTTCGCCAGCCCGCGTTCCAGATGCGCGCCAGGTCTGCGCTGTCGACCTCGAAGCGTGACGGTTCGGAACTCTTCGGCGTCTCCGCATTGACGTGATGGATGCCTGATCCGGTGCGCCATATCTGGTCATCGGGGATCGACACGCCGAGTCGCCGATAGAATCTGACGGAGGCCTCCGGGTCGTTGCTGACGATGTTCACTTGATTGAACACGGGCCGTATGTCGGGCATGTCTTCCTCCTCGATTGCAATCTAGCAGAAGAGAGCCACCCGCCATGAACGCCAAACTCCTCGACGGCGAGCGCGCGCTGGTCACCGGATGCGGTGGCGGCATCGGCCGTGGCATCGCAAAAGCCCTGAAGGCCGAAGGCGCCATTGTCCTGGGCAGCGATATCGTCGCCCCGCCACCGGAGGACGGCATCGACTTTCTCGCCGCCGACCTTGCCAAGGCCGACGGCTGGCGCCGGCTGCTCGACGGCGCCTTGCGGCAGTTGGAGTCGATTTCCCTGTTCGTCCATGCCGCAAGCCCGCGCCGCCAGGAAACCGACACGCCTCTGACGGTAAGTGAGGAAACGTGGGACGCCATGACCGGGATCAACCTGCGCTCGGGCTTCTTCCTTGCTCGCGAGATCGGCAAGCACATGCGCGAGCATGCGATCAAGGGACGCATTCTGCTGATAACCTCCCTGCACAGCGGCGTACCGCGCAACCTGCCGCATTACAGCGCCGCGAAAGCAGGCATGACCATGGCGATGAAGGAGCTTGCCCGCGTACTGGCTCCGGCCGGGATCCGCGTCAATGCCATCGCTCCGGGCGCCATTCCGGGCGGCGGCTTTGTCGCCGGCAACCTCGGCGAGCTGGTGGCACAAATCCCCCTTGGCCGAGCGGGGACTCCCGATGACATCGCCCAAGCCGCTGGCGCCGTCCTGTCAGAAAGATTTGGTCGTTATATCGTGGGGACGACAGTAGAAGTTGATGGCGGTCTCGGGCTCGCAAGCTGGATTCTTGCTCGGGCTTGACCGTCAAGCGCTGGCACATTGAGCTAGCGTAGTTCTTCCACCACGGGGGCTTTATCATGACGCTACGCATCAATTCGACGGCACCGGACTTCAAGGCGGAGACGACGCAGGGGCCGATCGAGTTCCACAAATGGATCGGCGACGGCTGGGCGATCCTGTTCTCGCATCCCAAGGACTTCACCCCGGTATGCACCACCGAGCTGGGCTACATGGCCGGGCTGAAGCCCGAGTTCGACAAGCGCAACACCAAGATCATCGGCCTGTCGGTCGATCCGGTCGCCAACCATTCGAAGTGGGCCAAGGACATCGAGGAGACACAGGGTCATGCCGTCACCTACCCGATGATCGGCGATCCCGAACTCAAGGTCGCGACCGTCTACGACATGCTGCCCGAGGGCGCCGGCACGACCTCGGAGGGCCGCACCGCCGCCGACAATGCCACCGTGCGCTCGGTGTTCGTGATCGGGCCGGACAAGAAGATCAAGGCGATGTTCACCTATCCGATGAACACCGGGCGCAATTTCGACGAGGTGCTGCGGGTGCTCGATTCGGTTCAGCTCACCGCCAAGCACATGGTGGCGACGCCGGTGAACTGGCAGAACGGCGGCGACGTCATCATCCCGCCGGCGGTCACCGACGAGCAGGCCAAGGCCAAGTATCCCAACGGCTGGAAGACCCTCAAGCCCTACCTCCGCATCGTCCCTCAGCCCAAGGGCTGATGAGATGCATCGGGAACTGTGGCGCTGGTCGGCCGTCGATCTCGCGCGGGCAATCCGCAACGGAACCGTCTCGAGCCGTGAAGCGGTGCAATCGGCGCTCGATCGAATCGCGGCTGTCAATCCGACGATCAACGCCGTGGTTCACGTTCTCGCCGATGAGGCCCTCGCGGATGCCGCGAGGGCCGACGCTGCACGGGCGAGCGGTGCTGTGCTCGGCCCGCTCCACGGCGTTCCCGTCACCATCAAGGTGAATATCGATCAACGGGGCTGCGCGACAACCAATGGGGTCGTCGCATTCCGTGACGTGATTGCGACGGACGACAGCCCGCCCGTCGCTAATTTGCGCAAGGCGGGCGCAGTGATTGTCGGCCGCACCAATACGCCGGCCTTCTCGCACCGCTGGTTCACGAGCAACGATCTGCATGGTGCGACGCGCAATCCCTGGGGCGCGCGATTGACTCCGGGCGGATCGAGCGGCGGTGCGGCGGCGGCTGTCGCTTCGGGAATGGGCGCCCTCGCCCACGGCAATGATTTCGGCGGCTCGATCCGCTACCCTGCCTATGCCTGTGGCGTCGCCGGCTTGCGGCCGACACCCGGCCGCGTCCCTGCCTTCAATCCGTCCGCCAAAACGGAAAGGCCGATCACGGCTCAGATGATGTCGGTCCAGGGGCCGCTCGCGCGCCGCGTTTCCGATCTGAGGCTAGGTCTTGCCGCCATGGCGGCCGCCGATCCGAGAGACCCGACCTGGGTTCCGGCGCCGCTTGCCGGGCCGCCGCCGGCGCACCCGATTCAAGTTGCGATCGCGCCCGATCCGTTCGGCGACACCGCGCCCGAGGTCAGCGCCGCCGTACGCGAGGCCGGTCGCCGGCTCGCCGAAGCCGGTTATGTCGTCGGCGAGAAGGTTCCGCCACGACTGGGCGAAGCCGCCGATCTCTGGCATCGCCTGGTCGTGAACGAGGAGCGCCGCGCCCTTGCCCCGGCCATTCGCGCCTTCGGCGATGCGAAGAGCCGGCGCAATATCGACGGCCATCTCCGCCACGCACCGGCGCTCGACGGTGACGGTATCCTCGAGGCCTTCGGCACGCGCCTGTCGCTGATGCGCGACTGGCAGCTCTTCTTCGAACAGTTCCCGATCGTCGTCTTGCCGGTGTCGCATCGACTGCCGTTCCACGACGATCTCGACCAGGAAAGCGAGGCGGTCGTCACCGATATGATGGAGGCCCAGCGTTCGCTTCTGGCAACGCCGGTCCTGGGTTTTCCGTCCGTTGCGGTGCCGACCGGAAACGTCGACGGCGTACCAGTCGGCGTGCAGGTGGTCGCGGGCCGCTACCGCGAGGATCTGTGCCTCGACGCTGCGGAAATCATCGAGGCGCACGCGCCTGTTCTGACGCCGATCGACCCGCGGGATTGAGCTTCGCCGTTCAGCCCCGCGCGCGCTCGGCCTGCTGGCCGAGTGCAGCGAGCGCTGTCGATACGATATGCGCCGCATCGAGGCCCGCCCATTCGTATTGGCGCTTGGGTGCAGCGTGATCGATAAAGCGATCCGGCAGGATCATCGGCCGGATCTTGAGGCCGTGATCGAGCAACCCGGCTTTCGCGAGGAACTGCAGGACATGGCTTGCAAAGCCGCCGACCGATCCCTCCTCCACCGTAATCAGGACCTCGTGCTCACGAGCGAGACGGGCAATCAGGTCGGTGTCGAGCGGCTTGGCGAAGCGAGCGTCGGCCACCGTGGTGCTGAGGCCCTTGGCTGCCAGATCCTCCGCCGCCGCCAGGGCGTCGGCGAGCCGCGTGCCGAGGCTCAGGATCGCGATCTTGGTGCCTTCCCGCAGGATGCGGCCTTTGCCGATCTCGAGCGGCGTCCCTTTGGCGGGTAGATCGATGCCCACGCCCTCGCCGCGCGGATAGCGGAAGGCCGAGGGCCGGTCGTCGATCTTCACGGCCGTCGCGACCATATGCATCAACTCGAGTTCGTCGGCCGCAGCCATGACAACGAAGTCCGGCAGGCAGGCAAGGTAGGTGACATCGAAGCTGCCGGCATGAGTGGCGCCATCTGCGCCAACCAGGCCCGCGCGGTCGATGGCGAAGCGCACCGGCAGCTTCTGGATCGCCACGTCGTGCACCACCTGGTCGTAGGCGCGCTGCAAGAAGGTCGAGTAGATCGCCGCGAATGGCCGAAAGCCCTCGCAGGCGAGACCGGCCGCGAAGGTCACGCCATGCTGCTCGGCGATGCCCACGTCGAAGCAACGATTGGGGAAGCGTTCGGCAAACTTGTCGAGGCTGGTGCCCGAGGGCATCGCCGCAGTGATGGCGACGATCTTGTCGTCGGCCTCGGCTTCGGCGATCAGCGCCTTGGCAAACACTGCCTGGTAGGCCGGAGCATTGGCGACGGGCTTCGCCTGCTTGCCGGTGATGACGTCGAATTTTACGACGCCGTGGTACTTATCGGCGCTGTTCTCGGCCGGCGGATAGCCCTTGCCTTTCTGCGTCACCACATGGACGAGGATCGGCTTGTCGAGATCGCTGTCGCGCGCGTTCCTCAGCACCGGCAGCAAGTGGTCGAGATTGTGCCCATCGACCGGTCCGACATAGTAGAAGCCCAATTCGTCGAACAGCGTGCCCCCGGCGACGAAGCCCCGGGCGAATTCCTCGGCCCGCCTGGCCGCCTTCTCGAGCGGGCGCGGCAGTGCGCCGGCGAAAGAGCGGCCGATATTGCGCAGCGTCACATACGGCCGGCCCGATAGCAGCCGCGAAAGATGCCCCGACATCGCGCCGACCGGCGGGGCGATCGACATGTCGTTGTCGTTCAGGACCACGATCAGGCGGCTGCGCAGGGCGCCAGCGTTGTTCATCGCCTCGTAGGCCATGCCGGCGCTCATGGCGCCGTCGCCAATGACAGCAACCACGCGGTTGTCGCGGCCAGCCAGGTCGCGGGCGACGGCCATACCCAGGCCCGCCGAGATCGAGGTCGAGGAATGCGCGGCGCCGAACGGATCGTACTCGCTCTCGCTGCGACGCGTGAACCCCGACAGGCCGCCCTCCTGGCGCAAGGTGCGAATGCGCCGCCTCCGGCCGGTGACGATCTTGTGCGGATAGGCCTGATGGCCGACATCCCAGATCAGCCGGTCGCGCGGCGTATCGAAGATGTAGTGCAGCGCGACCGTGAGTTCGACCACGCCGAGCCCTGCGCCGAGGTGGCCGCCGGTGACCGACACGGCGGAGATCGTCTCCTGACGCAGTTCGTCGGCGAACTGGCGCAGCTGGTCGGGCCGCAACCGACGGATGTCAGCGGGAATGTCGACGGTATCGAGAAGCGGCGTGGTGCTCTGGGTCATGAAACAGGTGTACCCTTGAAGCTCTCTCTGGTGTTGTGCTGCGGCTCAGGCACGCCGCGAAACGACGAAATCCGCCGCCTGTCTTAGCAAATGTGCGGCTGGACCGAACGGGTCAAGATGCGCTTTCGCCTGGCTCGCCAGCAGCGTTGCCTGCGCCCGCGCACGCTCCAAGCCGAGGATCGAAACAAAGGTCGCCTTCCCGGCAGCCTGATCCTTGCCTGGCGTCTTGCCAATCTCCTCCGCACTGCCCTCGACATCAAGGAGGTCGTCGACGATCTGGAACGCAAGGCCCAGGTCGTGCGCGTAGGCGGAGAGAGCGAGTCGCAACGGCTCTGCCGCCTTGCCGAGGATCGCGCCGGCCGTGCAGGAGAAGGAGATCAACGCACCTGTCTTCAGGCGCTGCAGGCGGGTGATCGCACCGATCGACATGTCCGGCCCCTGCGTTTCGGCCAGCAGATCGAGCATCTGTCCACCGACCATGCCGTGCGCACCGGCCGCTTTGGCAAGTTCGGCGACCAGCGCCGCCCGTACTGCAGGATCGCCATGGGTATCGCCATGCGCCAACACCTCGAAGGCAAGCGCCTGCAGGGCGTCGCCGGCAAGGATGGCCGTCGCCTCGTCGAACTGCTTGTGGCAGGACGGCTTGCCACGCCTGAGGTCGTCGTCGTCCATCGCTGGCAGGTCGTCGTGGATCAGCGAATAGGCGTGGACGAACTCGATGGCGCTGCCAGTGCGCAGGGCCGGCAACATGCCGACCTTGAACAGGGTGGCACTCGCCAATACGAAGAAGGCGCGCAGGCGCTTGCCGCCCCCCAGGCTGGAATAGCGCATGGCCTCGAAGACGCGGGCCTCCCCGCTCTCTCCCTTGGGCAACAACCGGTCCATGGTGCGCTCGACCGACTCGGCGGCGAACGTCAAGGCGGCACTGAAGTCGCGGTACGACGACAACGGCATAGGAAATGTGATCGCTTCAGCCAAGCTCAGCAGGCTGGCTGCTGACTGAACCGTCGGCGGCGAAGACGATCTTCTCGACCTTCATCTTCGCCTCGGCGAGCTTCTGTTCGCAGTGTCGCTTCAGCAGCGCCCCCCGTTCGTATGCCGAAATGGCTTCGTCGAGCTTCACCTGCCCACGCTCGAGCTGCTGGACGATTCCCTCCAGTTCCCTGAGGGCGTCCTCGAAGGACAAGGCGGCGATCTCCTTGGGCAAGGTCGGTTCTTTGGCCAATTTGGTTCTCTTGAGAGTGGGATGCCCATGCTAGCCGCCGATGGTCGTCGGGACCAGCCATGCAATGCGGAAAAGCGGTCAAAATAAGCGGATAAAGGGAAGCGATACGCAGTTGGACAACCTTTGCGGCTGAAACCCGCACTTGCAGCATGGCGGCTTTGCATGTTCGCAGGTCAAAACCTGCTCCGCGGCATTGCAGCAAGCGTGACGGGGTGGCAGCTTTCGTAAAGAGAATAAACGGCCATTTACCACAGGAGAAGAACGCACATGGGCAATGTCAGCCATCTCGTCACGCGAACCGCGGCCTTCCAGAGTTCCCTTGAGAACGGGCTTGGCGAAGGCCTTCCGTCGAAGGACCGCCAGTTCGTTACCGCGCTGGCTCGTGGCCTCGACATTCTCCGCGCCTTCCATGCCGGCGAAGGCATGCTGGGCAACCAGGAAATCGCCCATCGCACCGGCCTGCCGAAGCCGACTGTTGCCCGCCTCACCCACACCCTGACGGAACTGGGTTACCTCAATTATATTCGCCGTTTCCGTAAATATGAGCTCGGCGCCTCGGTGCTGGCCCTGGGCTACGCCGCGATCTCCAGCATGGATGTGCGCCGCGCCTCGCGCGGGCCGCTCGAACAGCTCGCCCATTCGCTCAATGCCTCGACCGCCCTGGGCGGCCGCGACCGTCATTCGATGATCTATCTGGAAGCCTGCCGCGGTCCGTCGGTGGTCGCGATCACCCACGATGTGGGCACGCGCGTGCCGATGGCGTCCACCGCGATGGGCCGCGCCTATCTCTTCTCGCTGCCCGATATCGATCGCAACAAGCATATCGACGCCATCCGCCGCCGTTGGCGCGACGACTGGACGAAGGTGAAGACCGGCTTGGAGCGTTCGTTCAAGGAGATGGCCGAGCGCGGCTTCTGCATCACCTGGGGGGATTGGCTGCCAGAACTGTGCGGCGTCGGCGCGCCGTTGCGCAACTCCGACGGCACAGCCGCCTACGCGATCAATGCTTCTGCGCCGATCTACCAGATCAGCCGCGACCGACTCGAGGCCGACTGGGGTCCGCGCTTGGTGAAAGTCGCCCGCGACATTCGGACCGCGATGGCCGCCCAGCCCTCTGCTGGCCAGCCGGTGTCCGCCGCACCGGTGCGGCCAGCGATGGCTGGCCAGCGTCCGTCGATGGCCGCGATGGCCCGTCGCTAAAACCTGTCTCCACCGATATGGCTATCCAACGACCGGCCGATGCTCGGCCGGTCGCACCTTATGAATTCCGCGGCTTCAACGGACTGATTGGACACCAGGTCGTCGCTTGGCGGCCGGGGTTTGTCGAGATGACGCTGAAGGTGCGGCCTGAACTCTGCAATGCCAACGGGCTGTTGCACGGCGGCGTGCTGATGACCCTGCTCGACTCGGCAAGTGGCTTTGCCTGTACCTTCAACGAGACGGCAACGGCGCGGCGGCTTTCGGTCACGCTCGCCTTCACGACGCAGTTCATCAAGGCCGCACGCCAGGGCGATACGCTTACGATCCTCGGCGCCTGGCGGCCTTCGGCCAGCCAGAGCACCTTCGCCGCCGAGACCGAGATCTACGACCAGAACGGCGACCTGATCGCGACCGGCGCCGGCACCTTCCGCTATCTCAAAGGCGAGCGCAGCGACGGCGTGCTGACGTTCGTGGACCGACAGGCCGCCGATTGAGCTTCACACCGTCGGCACGCCCGATGTCGTCGAATATTCGAAGTGCAACGGCTGTTCGGGATGGACCAGCACATAGGCGGAGCGCGCCGCGATAGCCGCTTCGGCAAAGCCGGTCAGGATCAGCTTCAGCTTGCCTGGATAAGTAACGACATCGCCGATGGCGAAGATCCCCGGCTTGCTGGTGGCAGTCGTTGCCGGATCGATCGCGATCTGGTTGCGCTCCAGCGCCATTCCCCACTCGGCGATCGGACCCAGCGACATCGACAACCCGAAAAACGGCAGCAGGATATCGGCTGCGATCTTCTTCTCGACGCCGTCGAGCGTGGCGACGTTGACGGCGGTGAGCCGACCATCGGCACCGTCCAGGCTGTGCAGTTGATAGGGCACCACAAGGTCCAGCTTGCCTGCTTGTGCAAGCGCCTTCAGCTTGGCCTCGCTCTCCGGTGCGGCGCGAAACCTGTCGCGGCGGTGGATCACCGACACCCGGCTCGCGATCTCGCTGAGCGACAACGCCCAGTCGACAGCCGAGTCGCCGCCGCCCGCGATCACCACGCGTTTGTCGCGAAACGCCTCGCGCTGCGTCACGTAGTAGAAAACGCTTCTGCCCTCGAACGCCTCGATGCCATCGAGCGGCGGACGGTTGGGGCCGAAAGCGCCGACGCCGGCAGCGACGATCACGGCCTTCGCCTGCAGGACCGTACCCTTCGAGGTGGTGAGCTGCCAGAAGCCGCCCATCGTCGCTTCCAGCGACTCGACCTGCTGGCCTAGATGGTAGGTCGGCTGGAAGGGTGCGGCCTGGGCTCGCAGCCGCACGATCAACTCGGCAGCCTCGACCCGTGGAAAACCGGGGACGTCGTAAATCGGCTTCTCAGGGTAGAGCGCCGTGCACTGTCCCCCCACGTCGTCGAGTGCGTCGATGACGTGGCACTTGAGCCGTACCATGCCGCATTCGAACACGGCGAACAGGCCTACCGGCCCTGCGCCCACGATAACGACATCGGTCTGGTGCATGTGTCCGTTGGCCATGGTCCCTAAACTGGCTGAGCGGCGGCGCAAAGGAAAGGCCCGGTCGAACCTCGACCAGGGCCTGGAATTCGTCGCTTGCGGCGAACTTGAACCACCACTGCGCTGTCGCGTTTCTGGCAGAATTCCATATTGCTTGTGAAGCGTTTATGCATCCGCACCGGCAAGCGACCGGCCGCTCTCGACAGCCCCGCCAAGGGACATGAAACCGGCAGCTCTTATTGAGCCTCGCTCGTTCAATGGCACGCACGAACGCGGGCTATCGCCGGCAACTCGCGTCGTGGAAGGAAAGCAACAAGTGAGGTGCCTTTGGGTGAGTTCTTCTCACCGTTGGGGCGATCGCGGTGACCACGCACCGGAAACCATATTTAACTGAATGCCGCAACGGCGATCATGCCCAAGACGATCAAGACAAGGCCGCTGACAAGCATCGGCAAGAGACTGCCGGCCGAGTCTTCATCCGCCGCTATCGAGATCTTTTTTCCACCGTCGGTCTTCTCGGTCACGGGGCTTCTCCTTGATGGCTCTGCACATCGTGTCGCTGCCATTGCGATGTGCGTGACTGCGATGCCTTCCACCATTCCGGGACTAAGCAGAGAACCTAGCCTAATCAGCATTTTCTCTACCTATTTAGCATGCCGAAGAGGTATTTGAAATACTTATTCCGTGGCAGCACCTGCTATCGTGTGACGCACGTCTTGCGCGAGAAGGAACCATGCCCAGGCGGCGCCTATGGCTCTCGACTCTGCGCGATTTGGTGGCCGTGGTTACCATCGGTAACCAACGGGATTGCACTAAGGAAAATGGTAGCTGGGGGCGGACTTGAACCGCCGACCCCGGCATTATGAGTGCCGTGCTCTAACCAGCTGAGCTACCCAGCCACGGGTGCGGGCTTTTATGCGGGTCCGACGCTGGGTGTCAAGGAATCGACCGCCCGCTTCTCTTCCACGGTATCGCAGCGGGCCCCGGGCGTCATCGCAGACCGGACGCGCAGACGACCGAGATCGCCACCGGCAAATTGAGAGGGTCGAGCTTCGTCACACGAAGCGCCGGATGAAACCTCCGCCCAGAATGCGGCTGCCGGTAACATGGTCGTAAATGACACAGGCTTGGCCAGGAGAGATACCGATCTCAGGCTCGGAAAAACGCACGACGAGCGTCGTTTCCTGGCGCGAGATATCAGCGGGACGCAGTGTTTGCGAGGAGCGCACGCGCACCTGCGCCGGCAACGACCCGACGAAATCCGGCCCAAGCCAGTTCACGTCGTAAAGCACAATCTCGCTGCGCCCCAGCGCATGGCGCGGGCCGGCGATGACGCGGCGAGTCTCGGGCTCGAGCCTCACTACGTAGAGCGGCTCGTTGCCGGTACCGGTGCGCTCACCCAAAGCGAGGCCCCGCCGCTGGCCGACCGTGAAGCCGATGATTCCGTCATGCTGGCCGAGCACCCTGCCGGCCATATCGACGATCTCGCCTGGTTCATTCGCCTCGGGCCGGAGCTTTTGCACCACCGCGCGATAATCGCCACCAGGCACGAAGCAGATGTCCTGGCTGTCGGGCTTGTCGGCGACGGCAAGATCGAACTTCTCCGCCAATGCACGCGTCTCGGTCTTGGACAAATCGCCCAGCGGGAAGCGCAGGAAATCGAGCTGCGCGGCCGTGGTGCCGAACAGGAAATAGCTCTGGTCGCGCGCCGGATCGCTGCCGCGATGGAGTTCCGGCCCTGCCTCGCCCATCACGCGGCGGACATAGTGGCCGGTCGCCAAGGCATCAGCGCCAAGTTCGCGCGCAGTGGCGAGCAGGTCGCGAAACTTGACCGTGCGATTGCAGGCGATGCAGGGCACCGGGGTCTCGCCGCGCACATAAGAATCCGCGAAGGCGTCCATGACCTCGTTGCGAAAGCGGCTCTCATAGTCGAGCACGTAGTGCGGGATGCCGAGCCGGCCGGCGACCTCGCGAGCGTCGTGGATATCCTGGCCGGCGCAGCACGCTCCCTTCCTGCCAACCGCCGCGCCGTGGTCGTAGAGCTGCAGCGTGATCCCTACGACGTCATAGCCCTGTTCCCTCAGCACCGCCGCAGTCACCGAGGAATCGACGCCGCCCGACATGGCGACCACCACGCGGGTGTCACCCGGCGCCTTGTCGATATCGAGGGAATTGCGGGCCATGGCGGGGCCTATATAGGCCCCGGGGGGACCGATCGCCAGCGTCGCTAGTCGCGATGGTAGCTGCTGTCCCGAACGGCCTTGGCCACGCCACTGCGGTTGTAAACGATCACCACACGATCGCCCATCTGCACGTCGCCGTCGTCGGGTTGGGCGATCGTCACACGCGACCCGTCATCCTTGCGGACCGTCACTTCGATGCCGCGGCGCGAGCCGCTGTTCTGGTCGACCGCCGTGCCGGCGATACCACCTGCGACCGCGCCCAGAAGGCCGCCAACGACCGCACCGCCCACCGAATTGCTGGTCGCGGCACCGATGGCGGCACCGCCCGCTGCGCCAAGGCCGCCGCCGACCAAGGTGCCATTGTTCACGCCGCGCTGACCCCGCAATGGCACTTCGCGTATCGAGACCACCCGGCCCGTTTCACCGCGATAGCCGCTGGCGTTCTGAACCACGCCCGGCTGTACGCCCTGATTCTCGCAAGCCCCGAGCGTTGTCGCAAGCGCCAACGGCAAAAGCAAACCGAGAAGCCACTTCGCAAACATCGCTTGATCCTTCTTTTCAGTCGCGGGACGCGAAAACGCGCCCAAATCTAATCCGGGTTCCGCGCGGTGTCGCGCACCACTTTCGCGACGCCATCCCGGCCCTGGACGATTTGCACTCGATCGCCAAGCTGGACATCGCCGTCGTCACGCTGCGCGACCGTGACCTTCTGGCCGTCATCCTTCTGCACCGTCACCTCTATGCCGCGACCGCCATATGCCCCGCCGCGATTGCCCTCGAAGATCGAGCCGACGATCGCCCCGCCGACGGCGCCCAGCAGGCCGCCGACGATGCCGCTGCCCAGGGTATGGCCGGTGACCGCCCCGATGGTCGCGCCGCCGGCGCCGCCCAGCAGCCCGCCGATCAGAGGACCGTTGCCCGACCCGCCGCCGCTGCCGCGAAGACCAACCTCATTGATCGACACGACACGACCGCTCTGGCCATAGAATGCCGCCCCGTTCACCGGACCGCTGCTCGTCGCCGACGCATTCTGGACATAGGCTTGGTTCTGGCCGTAGGTCGGACTGGGAACGTAGCTCTGGGTCGGGCCGGAGCGGCTGACGATGCCGGGCTGAACGCCGTTGGATGCGCATGCGCCAAGGCTCGCCACCAGCAACAACGACAGCGAGGCCTTCAGGAAGCGATTGCCCCTCATATGCTCCTCCAGTCCCACTGTACGAGAGGAATTGAGACCGAATTTGGGCGGCTCGTCAGGGACGGTCGTCAGTCTCGCTCTTCGATCCAGGCTGCCTGGATCGCTTCGAGGATTTTCTCGTTGGAACGCCCCGGATCGTCGGCGAAATCCGGCAACTCCATCACCCAGCGGTGCAGATCGGTGAAGCGAAGGTTGACATTGTCGGCTTCAGGATAGCGTTCCTCAAGCTCGATCGCGATATCTTGAACGTCGGTCCAGCGCAGCTTCTTGGCCATCCCCTGCCCCTACTTGTCGACCATCATATTGCGCGTTGCCGCCGGCAACTTCACCACCAGCCCGTCGAGAGCCTCGCTCATCCGGATCTGACAGCCGAGCCGCGAGGTATGGGTGAGCCCGAAGGCGAGGTCCAGCATATCCTCCTCGTCCTCGCTTGCCGGCGCGAGCTTCTCGAACCAGGGCGCTTCCACGATCACATGGCAGGTCGAGCAGGCCAGCGAGCCTTCGCAGGCCCCTTCAATATCGATGCCGTTGCGATGGGCAATCTCCAGCACCGAAAGGCCGATCGGGGCATCCACCTCCTTGCGCGAACCGTCTTTCAGAATGAACGTCATCTTCGGCATCGAATTACGAACCTCGTTACTCCCCGACCCGGCGTTCCAGGTCGCCCATCGACAGACCCGACAACGCCTCGCGAATGCCGCGATCCATGCGCCGTTCGGCGAACGGCTTGGAAAGCGCCTCGAGCGCCTCGGCTGCTGCAGTGATCGCGTCGCGGTCTTCGCTCGCGGCCGCCTGCTCCAGGCGACGACGCGCGTCGTCCATCGCACGCCGTTCCTCGGCCGACAACAGGACGCCATCCTTGGCCAGCGCCGCGTCGAGCGCCAGCAGGCTGCGCTGGGCTTCGACGCGGGCTTCGGTGAGCAGGCGCTGCGTCATGTCCTCCTCGGCATGCTCCAGGCTGTCGTAGAGCATGTCGGCCATGTCCTCGTGGCTGAGCCCATAGGAAGGCCTCACCTCGATACGCTGCTCTATGCCTGTCGTCCGCTCTTGCGCCGAGACGGTGAGCAGGCCGTCCGCATCGACGGCAAAGGTCACACGAATACGCGCCGCCCCTGCCGTCATGGGTGGAATGCCCGTCAGTTCGAAGCGCGCGAGGCTTCGGCAATCGGCGACCATCTCGCGCTCGCCTTGCACGACGTGGATCGCCATCGCGGTCTGACCGTCCTGATAGGTGGTGAACTCCTGCGCAAGCTGCACCGGAATGGGCGTATTGCGCGGCACGACCTTCTCGACCAGGCCGCCCATCGTCTCCAGCCCGAGCGACAGCGGCGTCACGTCGAGCAGCAGCGTGTCGGAGCCGCCGGTCAGTGCTTCGGCCTGCAGGGCGGCGCCCAGCGCCACCACCTCGTCCGGATCGATGTCGGTGAGCGGCGGCTTGCCGATCATCTCCGCCACGCGACAGCGTATCAGCGGCACGCGCGTCGAGCCTCCAACCAGGACCACACCGTGGATCTCGCCTGGCGCCATGCCGGCATCGGCAAGAACGTGGCGAGCGATCTCCACCGTGCGCCCTGCGAGGCCATCGATCATCGCGTCAAACTCGGCACGGGTGACCGCGTGGAACGACGGCACACCCGCGATTTCCAGCCGCCCCGAGGTCTTGTCGCGGTCGGACAATTGCTCCTTCATCTGGCGCGCCAGCGCGAGCGCCGCTTTTACCGCGCCTTCATCGACCTGATCGGCGATGCCGTCGCGCTTGCGCTCGGACAGCATGCGTTCAGCGAGCGCGCGGTCGAAATCGTCGCCGCCCAGGGCAGTGTCGCCGCCGGTGGCCAGGACCTGGAAGACGCCCTTCTCCAGGCGCAGCAGCGAGAAGTCGAAGGTGCCGCCGCCAAGATCGTAGACTGCATAGAGGCCTTCCGCCCCCTTATCGAGGCCGTAGGCCAGCGCCGCCGCGGTCGGCTCGTTCACCAGTCGCAGGACTTCGAGACCAGCGACGCGCGCGGCGTCCCGGGTCGCAGTGCGCGCGGCGTCATCGAAATAGGCGGGCACGGTGATCACGGCGCGCTCGACCGGCCTGTCGAGCGCAGCCTCGGCGCGCTGGCGCAACGCTTTCAGGATCTCGGCCGAGATCTCCACCGGCGAGCGCGGCTTGCCGGCGATGCGCAGCTTCACCATGTCGGTCTCGCCGCTGCCGGGCTCGATCTCATACGGCAGGACACCGGCCACGGCATGAAGATCGGCCGCGCCGCGCCCCATAAGACGCTTCACCGACGCCACGACATTACGCGGCTCTTTGGTGACCAGCAGGCGCGCCGCGTCGCCAACCACGATGCCGCCAGATCGAGGGTAGCCCACGACCGAGGGCACGAGCGACCGGCCGGTCTCGTCGTGAAGCGCGGCGGGCTTGCCGTCGCGGGCGATCGCCACCACCGAATTGGTCGTGCCGAGATCGATGCCGACCGCCAACGTCCCCTCACCGGCATGCGGCAGAGGGGTTTCGCCCGGTTCATGGATCTCAAGCAGGGTCATGCTTTTGCTCGTTCCAGATTTGCCCGCTTCGCTCGCGCTTCCTCGGCGAACTTGTCGAGATAGCGCAGGCGAAGGAGCGCCTTTCTGAGGGCGGGTTTGTCGTCCCGCAAGAACAAACCGGTGAGGCCAGACAGCGCATTCTTCATGTCGTCGCGCGCCTTGTCGGCCAACAGATCGACAGTCTCGACCTCGTCCGCTTCGTGCAACGCTTCACGCACTTCCATCGCCTCCATCAGAAGCTCCGGATCGTCGATTGTCTTGCCGTCGCCGGGCAGTTCGACACCCTTCAGGCCCGCGAGATAGATGGCGCGACTGAGCGGGTCCTTGAGCGTGCGATAGGCATCGTTCAGAGTTGCCGCCTCGACAGAGGCCCTCGCCTTCTCTTCAGGCGGACGGGCAACAAACCGGTCAGGGTGCCATTGCCGTTGACGGGCGAAGTAGGCCTTGTCGAGTTCGGCGGGCTCCAGATCGAGCGCCACCGGCATTCCCAGCCGCGCGAAATGATCCATGATCCCGGCGTTTCGGTTTGTCAGACGTGGAAGGATTCACCGCAGCCGCAGCGCCCCTTCTCGTTCGGATTCCTGAAGATAAAGCCCGACTTCAGCTTCTCTTCCGCGTAATCCATCTCGGTCCCGATTAGGAACAGCGAAGCCTTGGGATCGATCAGGAGCTTGATCCCGCCCGTGTCGACCACCTCGTCCATCGGTTCCTGCTTGTCAGCGAATTCCAACGTGTAGGAGAGACCGGAGCAGCCCTTGGAGCGCACACCGATGCGAATGCCGACGGTGGGCTTGCCACGGCCGTCTATCAGCGCCTTCACGCGCTCGGCCGCCGCCGGCGTCACCGTCATGGCCTGCGGCCGTGGTCGGCGCGGCCGGGGCGCAGCGGCGGGCCTCGGGGTATCCGTGACGATGGGCGTGCTCATGAAACTCCGCTCCAGGCTCGAGGCTACTTGGCCGCGGCGACCGCTTGGTCGCCCGGCGCCACAGGCTCCTCCTCCTTCTTCGCGGACTTCGCACGGTAGTCGGCGATGGCCGCCTTGATCGCATCCTCGGCCAGGACCGAGCAGTGGATCTTCACCGGCGGCAACGCCAGATGCTTGGCGATGTCGGTGTTCTTGATCGTCTCGGCCTCGTCCACGGTCTTGCCCTTCACCCATTCGGTGACGAGGGACGACGAGGCGATCGCCGAGCCGCACCCGAAGGTCTTGAACTTGGCATCCTCGATCAAGCCGTCTGGGCCGACCTTGATCTGCAACTTCATCACGTCGCCGCAGGCCGGCGCACCCACGAGACCGGTACCGACATCCTCGGCATTCTTGTCGAGCGAGCCGATGTTGCGCGGGTTCTCGTAGTGATCGATTAGCTTGGTGCTGTAAGCCATGACACTCTCCTCAGATCTTTCCGGCAGCGCTAGTGCGCCGCCCATTCAATGGACTTCAGATCGATGCCTTCCTGGGCCATTTCCCAGAGCGGGCTCATCTCGCGCAGTTTGGTCACGTGACGCACCAGTTCGTCGACCGCGGTGTCCACTTCCTGCTCGGTCGTGAACCGGCCGAGGCCGATGCGCAGCGACGTGTGCGCCAACTCCTCGTCGACGCCAAGCGCACGCAGCACATAGCTCGGCTCCAGCGAGGCCGAGGTGCAGGCCGAACCCGACGATACCGACAGTCCCTTGATCCCCATCATCAACGACTCGCCCTCGACGTAGGCGAAGCTGATGTTGAGATTGCCGGGAATGCGCTGGTCGAGGTCACCGTTGACGTAGATTTCCGGCAACTTCGCCTGCAGCCCTTTCAGCATGCGATCGCGCAGCTTGGTGAGACGCTTGGCCTCGGCGTCCATCTCCTTCAGGCAAATATCGGCGGCCTCGCCCAGGCCCACGCAAAGCGGCGTCGGCAGCGTGCCGGAACGGAAACCGCGCTCCTGGCCGCCGCCGTTGATCATGGCGACGAGCCGCACGCGCGGCTTTCGGCGGACATAGAGCGCGCCGATTCCCTTGGGACCATAGATCTTGTGACCCGATATGCTCATCAGGTCGATATTCATGGCATTGACGTCGAGTGGGATCTTGCCGACCGCCTGCGCGGCGTCGGTATGGAAGAATGCCCCCTTCTCGCGACAGATCTTGCCGATCTCGGCCAATGGCTGGATGACGCCGATCTCGTTGTTCACGGCCATCACCGACACGACCACGGTCTTGTCTGTCACTGCGGCGCGAAGCTGCTCGAGATCGACCAGGCCGTTCTTCTGCACCGGCAGATAGGTGACCGAGAAGCCCTGCTGCTCGAGATGCCGGCAGGTGTCGAGCACACACTTGTGCTCCGTCACCGTGGTCACGATGTGGTTGCGCCGGTCCTTGTAGAATTCGGCCACGCCCTTGATGGCGAGATTGTTCGATTCGGTGGCGCCGGAGGTATAGATGATCTCCTTCTCGTCGGCGCCGATCAGCTTGGCCACCTGGGCCCGGGCCTTCTCCACCGCCTCTTCCGCTTCCCAGCCGTAGGCATGGCTGCGCGAATGGGCGTTGCCGAACTTGTAGGTGAAGTACGGCATCATTGCTTCGAGGACCCGCGAATCCATCGGCGTCGTCGCCTGATAGTCGAGGTAGATCGGTTGATCATTGCGCCGGAACTGAGCCAAAGCGTTCATGCTAACCTCTTGAAATCCCTATGCAGCTTGGGCTTGGAAGATATCCGAGTGCGCTACTCGGATATATAGGTCCCGCCAGGCTGCGATCAAGCGCTCAATATCCCCGGACGTCGTATTCCAGCCCACGCTGATCCGGATGGCCGCAGCCGCTTGGGCTGCCGGCACACCCATGGCCTCCAGCACCCCCGACCGGCCAACCTTGCCCGAGGAGCAGGCCGCACCGGCCGATACGCAGATACCGGCAAGATCCAGCGCCATGACCTGGGTTTCGGCCTTCACGCCGGGCATGGATATGCAACTCGTGTTGCCGAGCCGGGGGGCATCGGCACCATGGACGACAGCACCCGGCCCGATCCGCAGCAACTCGGACTCCAGCCGGTCCCGCATGGGAGCGACATCCGATGACGACCGCGCGGCTTCCTCTGCGGCAACGCCAAAGCCTGCGATACCTGCGATATTCTCTGTCCCTGCGCGTCGGTAGCGCTCCTGTCCGCCGCCTCGACGATCCGGCAGCAAAGGCGCGCCATCGCGCACAACGAGGGCGCCGATACCGCTCGGACCGCCGAACTTGTGCGCTGAGAGGCTGAGGTAGTCGACACCCAGCCCATGAAAATCGACGTCCGCCTTGCCGGCGCCCTGGACGGCGTCGCAATGGATCAGCGCGCCCGCCCGTCGCACGATGCGGGCGACCTCGGCGATCGGCTGCAATACGCCTGTCTCGTTATTGGCAAACATCACCGAGACGAGCGTCGGCTCCCGCGACTGGTGCAGCATGCGCTCGAGGACCGACAAATCGACGATACCCGACCGGTCGACCGGCACGATCGCGGCCCCATCGACGGCCTTCAGGACACTGTCATGCTCGACGGCAGAGACCATCACCCGCTGTCGCCGGGCCCCGACGAGGGCAAGCGTGTTGGCCTCGGTGCCGCCCGACGTGAAGACGACTTCGGCCGGCAGGGCTCCGACGAGAGCGGCTACTTTCCGGCGTGCCGCCTCAAGACGGCCCCGCGCGGCTCGGCCGGCACGGTGGACCGAGGACGGATTGCCACCAGCCCGCAGGGCTTCGATCATGGCCTCGAGCGCCGCCGGTCGCAGCGGGCTGCTGGCGTTATGATCGAGATACACGGACACTCTGCTCATCCCGATGCTTAGCTGGCGGCGGCCATCGAATCGTTGCCGGTCGGCGTTGGGGCCTCGACCAGACGGGTGGCGATCCTCCGCTCAAGCACGTCCGCCAACGTGACCGAGGCCAGGAACATGTGGATCTGGTTGCCGAGTTCCTCCCACAAATCGTGGGTCAGGCATTTGCTGCGGTCGGTGCGGCAACCGGGGGTGCCCATTTCCGTACAGCGCGTCGTCGAGATCGGCTCATCGACCGCAAGAATGATCTCCGAGACCCGGGTCTCGCTGGACGTCCGCGCCAGGCGATAGCCACCGCCAGGCCCACGCACGCTCTTCACGAGTTCCGCTCGACGCAGGCGGGCAAAGAGCTGCTCAAGATAGGATAGGGAAATTTCCTGCCGTCCCGCGATATCGGACAGGGACACAGGCTTGGACTGCGCATGGCGGGCCAAATCGACCATTGCCATCACGGCATAACGACCCTTGGTGCTGAGCTTCACAGCATCCTCCTCGCGCCGGGCTGAGCCGGCTGTCGCTTCCGATCGCCTAAAGGTCTTGAAAACCAAGGCGTTGCTACGATATTTCAGCCCCCCGGGACACAGGGGCCTCGAAAAACCAACTCCAGCGCTGGGTTTAATAAACCCGACTGGATTGGTCAAGTATCAACTATCCCTGCAGAATGCTGCTGTCGGCCACCACCGGCGGCCTTGGGCGGCCAATAACGATGAATAATCGGAGTCTCCATGCCTGACGTGATGTTTACCGGCCCGGAAGGTCGCCTTGAGGGCCGCTATCATCAGAGCAAGGAGGAGCATGCGCCGATCGCGCTGATCCTTCATCCTCATCCGCAATATGGCGGGACGATGAACCACAAGGTGGTCTTCTCGCTGTTCCACGTCTTCGTGAATCGCGGCTTTTCGGTCTTGCGCTTCAACACCCGGGGAGTCGGGCGCAGCCAAGGCCGGTTCGACAACGGCATGGGTGAGCTGAGCGATGCGGCAGCGGCGTTGGACTGGCTGCAGACGATGAATGCCGACGCCAAATCCTGCTGGATTGCCGGCTATTCCTTCGGTGCCTGGATCGGCATGCAGCTCCTGATGCGCCGGCCGGAGATCGACTGCTTCATTTCGGTCGCGCCGCCAGCCAATTCCTACGATTTCGGCTTCCTCGCTCCCTGCCCGTCCTCCGGGCTGATCGTTGGCGCGGAACGGGATGAAGTCGTTCCTCTGGCCGATATCCAGAAGCTTGTGGCGCGACTGTCGCTGCAGAAGGGCATCACGGTCGAAGCCCGCACCATCAGGGGCGCCAACCACTTCTTCCACGATTCGCTCGATAAGCTCGCGGTCGAGGTCGACAAGTATGTCGCCGAGTGCCTGATCAACCCGCCCGGGCGAGCGACCTCCAACAAGGAACCTTGAGTTACGGCAGATGAAGGCGCCCGCCGGTCAGGGCGCGCGACACGCCGGTTGTCGTCGGGAAAGTGAGCGGCAAGCCGCGCAAGGAACGCACGGCGAGGAAGCCGAAAGCCTGGGCTTCAAGTGCGTCACCATTCCAGCCGAGTTCGCTTGCCGTGACGACCTTGCCGCGCGTCTCCTCGGCAATGGCCCGCAGTAGCGTCGGATTGCGGGCTCCGCCGCCGCAGACGATCCACTGGATGACCGGCTCCGGAAAATGACAGGCAGCAAGGGAAATGGCGCGCGCCGTGCCACGCGTCAGCGTCGCCGCGCCGTCGGCAGCGCTGAGACCGTCGGCCCATCGATCGTTGAAGTCGCCGCGGTCGAGCGACTTCGGCGGCCGACGCGCAAAAAAGCGATGCTCGCTGAAGCGTTCGAGCCGTGTCCGATCGACCTTGCCCACCGCCGCGAGCGCACCCTCGGCATCGAAGCGGGCGCCGGCTCGCCGGGCGCACCAGTCGTCGATCGGCCCGTTGCCGGGGCCGGTATCGAAAGCCAGCAGCGATCCGTCGGCGCCGATCCATGTGACGTTGGCCACGCCACCGACATTCACCACGGCGAGGGGCCGCGGCAGGTCGCGCACCAGGGCCGCATGATAGACCGGCACCAGCGGCGCCCCCTGCCCGCCTGCCGCAATGTCAGCCATCCTCAAATCGCTGACCACCTTGACGCCGAGCGCCCGGGCCAGGGCGTCGCCGTCGCCGATCTGCCACGTGAACCGCTTCTCTGGCCGGTGCGTGATGGTCTGGCCGTGAAAACCGACGACATCAAGCGATGCAAGCGCGATATCGTGCGTCGCTGCCGCGTGCTTCACCGCCTCGAAGTGGGCCTCGGTGACCGCCCGCTCGGCGGCTTGCGTCGTCTCGTCGGGCGTCTCCGCACCGAACGCGGCGCGGATCAGCCGGCGAACGGGATCGCTGTAGGGCACGGTGAGCGCCGGCCCGAAATCGAAGACGCGCTCGCCGTCGGTTTCGATCAAGGCCACATCGATGCCGTCGACCGAGGTCCCGCTCATCAGGCCAAGCGCGCGCATCAGGCGAGATACCGGCGCATACGCTCGACAAACGCACTGTCCCGGGCCGGCTCGAAGGCCCGTGAGCTGCGCCAGTCATAGCCGAGCCAGGCCGGCCGGCCGCGCTTCCCGTCCGGTTCGGTGCGATAGCGCGGGATGATGTGCGTGTGCGGAGCGGGTTCGCTGTTGCCAAGCGTCTCATAGTTGATGCAGCAGGCATCGGTCACGGCGAGCACCGCGTCGCCGGCACCGATGGTGTCGAGCGAATAGCGCGCGCGCTGCGTTTCATCGAGCGCTTTGAGGCTTTCCACGACGGGATCGGCGAGCAGAAGACAGTATCCGTCCAATGGCTGGATGTCGCCGATCACCAGACAGCCTGATTTCATGCGACAGATCACGAAGGGATTCTGGCCCCGCCGCGCCAGATCGACCCGTTGCTCGATAAGATTGGGCACGCATCGCTCCGTTGAGACGCCCAGCGGCCCGTGTTACACCGCCCGCCCTTCACGGACAAATCGCCGGGCAAAGAGATGGCGGGCTTCAAGTCGGATTTCATGCGGATCGTGCACGAGCGCGGGATGGTGCATCAGTGCAGCGATGCCGCGCGTCTGGACGAGCTTCTCGCGACCGGGATCCGCACCGCCTATATCGGTTTCGACTGCACCGCCGATTCACTGCATGTCGGCCACCTGCTGCAGATCATGCTGTTGCGCTGGTGGCAGAAGTGCGGACACAAGCCCATCGCCCTCATGGGCGGCGGCACGACCAAGGTCGGCGATCCCTCAGGCAAGGACGAAGCACGTCAGCTCCTTACCGTCGAGCAGATCGACGCCAACATGGCGAGCATCCGGAAGACGTTCGCGAACTACCTCGGCTTCGGCAACGGCCCGACCGACGCCATCATGGCCAACAATGCCGACTGGCTCGATACGCTGCTCTATATCCCGTTGCTGCGCGACGTCGGCCGGCATTTCTCGGTCAACCGCATGCTCAGCATGGACTCGGTGAAGCTCCGGCTGGAACGCGACCAGCCGCTCTCCTTCCTCGAGTTCAACTACATGATCCTGCAGTCCTACGATTTCGTGGAGCTGTTCAGGCGTCACAGCTGCATCCTGCAGATGGGCGGCTCGGACCAGTGGGGCAACATCGTCATGGGTGCCGATCTCGGCCGCCGCATGGCCAACGCCGAACTGTTCGCGCTCACCTCGCCACTGCTCGCGACCGCTTCCGGGGCGAAGATGGGCAAGAGCGCTGCGGGCGCGGTGTGGCTCAATCTCGACCGGCTGAGCCCGTATGATTTCTGGCAATACTGGCGCAATACCGAGGATGCCGATGTTGGTCGCTTCCTCAGGCTGTTCACCGAGTTGCCGCTCGACGAGATCGCCCGGCTGGAGGCGCTCGAGGGCCAGGAGATCAACGATGCCAAGAAGATCCTGGCCACCGAAGTGACCCGGCTGGCGCATGGCGGCGCAGCGGCCGAGCAGGCGGCCGAAACGGCGCGGCGAACCTTCGAGGAAGGTGCACGGGCCGACACGCTGCCGACGGTCGATATCGCGCGGACGCGGCTGGCCGCCGGCATTGCAGCTTTCGAGCTCCTGCATGAGGCCGGCCTCGCGGAAAGCCGTAATGCCGCACGCAAGCTCATCAAGGGCGGTGGCGCGCGATTGAACGACGGGCCCATCGCGTCCGACGCCGAGGTGATCAAGGATGGTGCGCTCGACGCCTCCGGCACCTTGAAGCTCTCCGCCGGCCGCAAGCGGCACGTACTGGTGCGTGCCGTCTAAGGTTGCGACGGCCGGGCTGGTGGGGCTGGAGCTGGCGGCGCTGCGGCCTGTCCGTTGAACAATTCCCGCAAGGCACCGGGCGTGACCGCCGACATCATGTTGATGTCCGGCTTCAGGTCGCCGAACGGCCCTTCCAGGCGATAGGAGATGGCGAAAACGCCGGCGCCCTTGCCGCCGGTGAGCAGCGGTCCCAGCAAGGGTACGTTCGACAGCAGGTTGTTGAGCGCGAAGGCCGGCACGACAACACCGCGCAGCCGTGCGGTATCGTTGGCCAGATCGAGGTATCCCGCCGTCGTGAGGCCGATCGACCGACCGCTGGTGTGCCCATTCTTCACCTCGATCCAATCGCCCGCCTTCACAAGGTCGGCTTCCAGCCCGTCGAACTGCTGCAGCGCGTTGCCCGCGCGATTCAGCCCATCGATCGTTGAATTGAGCGAATCGATGCCGTTGCGCGGCGCCACCTTCTGCAGATGGTAGGGGCCGAGCTTCAGCGTCCCCGACAACGGCGCGCCGGCAACGCCGTCGTCGAAACGGCCGCGGAAATCGAGATAGCCGCTGACGAGACCGTCGAGCCAACCCGCATCGCGCAGGAGTTGGCCGAAGTCGGCGGTATAGAGTGCGACGGTGCGGGCGCCGGGCGCGGGCTGGACCCGGAAGGTCGTGCCTCGTCCGGCGCCCAGCCCCAATTCGGCGGAGACGATCCGATCGCCCGACATCTCGAACTGGCCGTTCAAAGCACCGAGGGCGCCACGCTGCAGCAGGACCTGATCGAGATGGACCGATACGCGCGTATTGCTTTGCGACGTCTGTGCCGCACCGCCGGGCGTCGCCTTTGCCGCTTGGTCACGCTCCTTCAACACCTGCCTCACCTTGGCGAGTTCTATCGACTTGCCGCGCACATCGACATCGACGCCACCGGGTCGGCGCCGCCAGTCGACCGACGTGCTGGTGCGACCAAGGTCCAGTTCGCTGAGCGTGACCTGCTGGACGGTATTCTCGTCGCCAAATCGCACCGTGCCCCTGACTGAGAGATCGGCAGTGCGTCCATCGAATTCGGCCGAGCCCGGCTTACCACCCGGCAAGAGCTTGAGGCCAAGAGCGAGACGGCCGTCAGCACCTGCCTCCTTGGTCCATCCGAGTTGCGCGATGGCCACCTGGGTGTCCTTCAGATCGAACCGCCCACGCAATTCGCCGGTTCCGTTAGGGGCGACTTGATAGGCAAGATTCGTGATGCCGACCGGACCGGTGACGTAAGGTTCAAGCGACAGGAAGCCCGCCTTGGCGACAGCCGCGGCAGGAATGGTTCCCTTGAGCTCGTAACGCTGGCGATAGGTGACCTTCGGTCCGAACTGCTGGCGCCATACGATATCGACCGGAGAGCCGTCGAGCTTGCCGGTTCCCGTCACGTCGAGCTTCGACTTCTCATAGAGGATCCGGCCCGTGCTCTCCGTCAGGTCGATATCGCCGATGGCCTCCTTCAGGGAAAAGCGCGATAGCGCCGCATCGGCGCGGATGTCGAGGTCGGCGACGGTGAGGGCATTCAGCAATGGAAAGGAAAGCGCAAGTGCGATCGAGACATCGCCGCCTACACGCTTGGGATCGTACAGAACGTCCTTGGGCAAACCGAGCTGGCGGCGCGCCAGGAGCGTAATGGCGGCCGCTGCAGAGCCGGTGATCGGGACATGCAGCCTGGCCATCTGGGGCGAGGATGAATCGAGATCCGTGAGATCGATTGTGGTGCCGTCGATGGCGAGACCGACGCCAGCGCCATGCGCGATATCGAAATGCAGAGTGTCATTTTCGTATCGCGCCTTGCCCGTCACTCCCTCGATTGCGGGCATATGCGGCATGTAGTGCACCTGCATGTCGCGATAGTCGAGAAACGCCACGATCCGATCGACCTTGAGTTGGGAGAGATCGTCGCCTGGCGTGCTGAGGCCGACGTCAGCTGCGACATCGAGGACGCCGTGGCTGAGATTGGCGAGCGCCCATTGCCGTCCACCTGCGGCAAGGTCGATCGGCCAGTAATCTCCCAGTCGGTCGATCGGAATGCCCCGCATCTCGACCCGTCCGGAGAAGGTCTGGCCTTGCTCGGTGCGTTCGCCCGTGCCGGTCACCGATATCTTGGCGGCTCCGACCTCGATTGCGACATGGTCGATCTTGGCGGTATGCGATGCCGCATCGATCGATGCGGCGGCATTCACAGATCGGACCTGATGCGATACCGGCAGGATCCCGGGCAAAGTGACCGTGCCCGCCCCACCGGTCACCTCCGTGGTGACGTTCTGAACGTTGCCATTGCCGTCCGCCTCGATATGCATCCGGCCCGACAGCGCAACGTCGATACCACGCAGGAGGGCCGCCTCGGGCGACAGGTCGGCGAGCATCGACGGCTTCAACCCATCGATCCCGGCTTCGAGGGAAATCCGGCTGCGATCGCGGGCGTACGTACCCGACAGCGCCACGTTGACGGGACCGCCACCATTGTCGAAACGTCCGTTGGCCGAGATGATGATACCACGTTCATCGCGCTTCAATCGCGCCCGCACGTCGGGGGCTACCCAGACGACCCCGCTCGGAACGTCCCGCATCGTCACTCTTGCGTGCTCGACCAGCACGGTGTCGAGCTGGCCAAGCAGCGTGTCGTAGTTGGGCCTGGCCATGAGCTGTTCGATCAGGAGGCTGACGACCTCGGCTTGGGAGGAGGCATCCGACTTGGCCAGCACGCGCTGGAGCATGCCGCCCTCGCGGGTGATATCGGCATCGAGCGTCGGGTGCTCGACGACGATGGCGGTCGGCAGGAAGCGCGCCTTGAGGACGCTCCGCGGCTCGAAGGAGAGAGCGACGTTCGGGGCCGTTGCGACAGTCTGGCTATTTTCGTTCGTGACATGAACGTCAATAAAGACCAGCTGCATCGGCCGCGCGATACCGCCCCACTCGGCGCGGATATGGTCGGCTCCGATGGTCATCCTGCCGCCGGGCGTGTCGATCGTCTGCGCTACGTACGTGCGCAGGAAGTCGAGGTCGATCGGCGCGAAGGCAAGCCGTATGCAAATTCCCAGCACTACGATAGCCAGGATGGCCGCGCCGTATCCCACGATGCGTCCGATTCCGCGATATACTCTTCCGACCAAAGCTCTTCCGCTTGTCTAGCGTTCTTGACGATAACTGCAGGTCCGGGCAAGCGTGCCGCTCTGTTCGACAATTTAGCTGCCGCACCATCCGATGTCTTGGCTTTCAACCGCCCGCCTGCCGCGCCCACACCACGTCGAACGTCTCGCCGTTGCATGGACGCGCTGGGACGAGAAGGCCCAGAGACCCGGAGACCCGGCGGCTGTCGCGCTTCTGGAAGCGCTGTTCGGCAACAGCCCCTACCTTACCGAGACGGCGCTAAAAGACCCCGATTTCATGGCCGATCTGTGGCGTCGCGGGCCCGACGCATCGCTCGCCTCGCTCGACGAGGCCTTGGCTTCGGTGCGCCAGAGGGCGCGTGCCGGCACCGATCCCGGCGAGGTCGCGCCAGTCCTGCGCCGGCTCAAGAGGCAGGTCGCGCTCGCGGTGGCAGTTGCCGACATCTCCGGTACGTGGCCGCTCGGACGGATCACGGGAGCGCTCAGCGCCTTCGCCAGCGGCGCACTCGATGCCCTGATCGACGCGATTCTGCTGCAACTTGGGCGCAACGGTCAACTCGCCATCGACGGCGACCCCGATGCTGCGGCCTTCACCGCGCTCGGCATGGGCAAGCTGGGTGCGGGAGAACTCAACTATTCGAGCGACATCGACCTGATCCTGCTCTACGACCGCGATGCGCCGGCCTTGGCTGGAAATGAGCATGTCCCCCAGCAGTTCGTGCGTGCGGCCCGGCTGCTGGTGCAGCTTCTGTCGGAGACGTCCGCCGACGGCTACATCTTCCGCACCGACCTGCGTCTCAGACCCGACCCCGGCTCGACGCCGCTTGCCATGTCGGTCCAGGCCGCCGAGCTCTACTACGAGAGCGTCGGCCAGAACTGGGAGCGTGCGGCGATGATCAAGGCGCACCCTGTCGCCGGCAACCGATCGGTCGGCACCGCATTCCTGTCCGAGCTGCGGCCCTATATCTGGCGCCGCCATCTCGATTTTGCGGCGATCCACGACATCCACTCGATCAAGCGTCAGATCAACGCCCATCGCGGCGGCAGCACTGTGGGCGTACCGGGCCACAATGTGAAGCTGGGACGCGGCGGCATCCGCGAGATCGAGTTCTTCGCCCAGACCCAGCAGCTCATCTTCGGCGGCCGCAACCCGGCGCTGCGCCTGCGGGGAACCTGCGAAACGCTGGACGCGCTCGCCGTCGCCGGCCACGTGACCGCGACCGCAGCCGAGGAGCTGGCGGAAGCCTACGGCTTCTTGCGTCGCGTGGAGCACCGCCTGCAGATGGTCGACGATCGGCAGACCCACAGCCTGCCCAACGACGATGCGGGACTTTCGGCCATCGCGACGTTCCTCGGCTACGCCGACCGCGCCGCTTTCGAGCGGGAGCTGCTGGCCCGGTTGCGCTGCGTGGAAAGCCACTATGCGCGACTGTTCGAGGATGCGCCGAGTCTCGCCGGCCCTGGCGGCAATCTCGTTTTCACCGGGACCGAGGACGATCCGGGCACGCTGGGGACGCTGAGCGCGCTCGGCTTCCGCGACCCGTCGGCCGCCGCCGGCATGGTGCGCCGCTGGCATCACGGCCGCTATCGCGCCACCCGCTCGGCCCGCGCCCGCGAACTGCTCACCGAGCTGATGCCGGCCCTGCTCAAGGCGCTCGGCGCAACCGCCGCTCCCGACCAGGCTCTGCTCAATCTCGACCTCTTTCTCGCCAACCTGCCGGCGGGTGTGCAGCTCTTCTCGCTGTTCAAGTCAAATCCGGCGCTGCTGGAGCTGGTCGCGACCGTGATGGGCAGCGCGCCCGGGCTTGCCGCCCATCTGGCGCGACGCACCCTTCTGCTCGATTCGGTGCTGCTGGGCAGCTTCTACACGCCGCTGCCGTCGGCCTCGGTCATGACCGAGGATCTCGCCGCAGCGTTGGCGACCGTCCAAGGCGAGCAGGATATCCTGGATACGGCACGGCGGTGGGCGAACGACCGGCGCTTCCAGGTCGGCGTCCAGCAGCTCGAGCGCATCGTGTCGCCGGCGCAGGCCGGCACCGCCTATTCCGACATCGCCGAGGCGACGATCTCGGCCCTCTGCGACCGCGTCGAGCAAAGCTTCGCGGAGGCCCATGGCGGCTTTCACGGCCGGCGTCTGGCGGTCCTGGGGCTGGGCAAGCTCGGCAGCCGCGAAATGTCGGCAACCTCGGATCTCGACCTGATCTTCGTGTATGACGTTCCCTCGGATCTCGAGACCTCGGATGGCAGCCAGCCGTTGCCGCCCATTCAGTACTACACGCGCCTCAGCGCCAAGATCGTGACGGCGCTCACGGCGCTCACCAATGAGGGCGCGCTTTACGAAGTCGACATGAGGCTTCGCCCGTCAGGCCGCGCCGGCCCGCTCGCCAACTCGCTCGAAGGCTTCGAGACCTACCACGCCCAGTCGGCCTGGACCTGGGAGCATATGGCGCTGACGCGGACGCGCGTCATCCACGGTCCGACCGCCCTCGCCGACCGCTTGACCGCCATCGTGAACAAGACCTTGTGCCGCCCGCGTGACGCGGCCGGCCTGGTGCGCGACGTGGCCGACATGCGCGACCGCATTGCCCATCATGCTCCGCCCAAGACGGCATGGGACTTCAAGCACCTGCCCGGCGGCCTGTTCGACATCGACTTCGTGGCCCAGTATCTCGCCCTTCGTCACGCCGCGGCACGGCCGGACATCCTCGATCCTCACCCCGCGGAGATGCTGCGTCGCGCGACGGCGGCGGGCTTTCTCGATCGAGAGGATGCCGAGCGGCTCTGCGCTACGCGGCAGCTCCTCTCGGACGTGCAGAGCCTCTTGCGTCTCACGCTCAATACCGACGAGGCGACATTCGACGAGACCAAGGCACCGGAAGGACAGCGTCGGCTCATCGCCGAGACCGAAGGCGCTGTCGACCTCGATGGGCTGCGCGCCCGCATCTCCGGCGAAACGGAAGCAGCGCGTGCTATATACCAGCGCCTGATCGAAGAGCCGGCACGGCAGGCCGGATGGCAGCCGCGCCGAGAGCGGAGGAGTGAAGGATGACGGCCAGTGGCGACAAGCTGGAGGGCAAGAAGGCCCCGGATTTCACGGCGCCGACCGACGGCAATGGCAAGCTGAAGCTCTCCGAACTGCGCGGCAAGCCGGTGGTGCTCTATTTTTATCCCAAGGACGACACGCCGGGCTGCACGACGGAAGCCTGCGGCTTCCGCGATGCCGCCCCGGATTTCAAGAAGCTAAAGGCGCAGGTCGTGGGTGTAAGCAAGGACAGCGTCGCCCGTCACGACAAGTTCAAGACCAAGTACAAGCTGCCCTTTCCTCTTGTATCCGATGAGGATGGCAAGATCTGCGAGAAGTACGGCACCTGGATCGAAAAGAGCCTTTATGGTCGCAAATATATGGGGATCGATCGCGCCACCTTCCTGATCGACACGGACGGCGTCGTGCGCAGGGCGTGGCGCAAGGTCAAGGTCGCCGGCCATGTCGCCGAGGTGCAGGAGGCCCTGAAGGCTCTATAGTTTTTGGCTGCCATCGCCGCCGCGAATCGACCCGCCATGGTTGTGACCAATTTGCGGTTTGGGACGCGGGCTCTTCTAGATCGCACGCCACCTGGCATATGCTCCGCTCGGGTGTGTGGGGAGATCTCCGAGGGGGTATTGGGGGCTCTCCACAGGATTGTGGAGGGCAAATGCTACAGATATCGGGCCAGACTGCGCCTGCGAAAATTCATGGCGCCGTTTCGGGGGATTCCAGTAACCAGATCCGTCTGATTTTCGTCGACGACGATGATGATTTCCGCGAAGCGGCATCAGCCGAACTTGAGGATTTGGGCTTCTCGGTCACGAGCTACCGCGATGGGGCAGCACTTCTGGCCGCAGTGAGCGAAGGCGTTTCCGCCGACGTGATCGTACTCGACTGGAACATGCCGGAAATGACCGGCATCGAACTGGTGCCGCGGCTGCGTCGCGAAGGCGTCCGGCTGCCCGTGGTCTTCCTGACAGGCCGGTCGACCCCTCACCTCGAGAGCGCCGCACTGGATCACGGCGCGCTGGATTTCGTCGACAAGGCCCGCGGCATGCCGATCCTGGCCAGGCGCGTGCGCCTGATCGTGGAATCGTCCAAGCGGCCGGCCGAGCTCTCCGTCGACGAGACGCTCCATTGCGGCAAGTTGCAGCTCAAGCCGCGCATCAGCCGCGCCTTCTGGAACGGCACCGACGTCAACCTGACCTTGACGGAATTCAACGTCGTCCGCCTGCTTGCCTCGCGAATCGGCGATCACGTGAGCTATCGCGCCGTTTACGACTGCATGCATCACGTGGGCTTCATCGCCGGCAGCGGCGAACATGGCTACCGGACCAACGTGCGTTCGACGATCAAGCGGATCCGCAACAAGTTCCGCGTGGTCGACGAGACCTTCACCGAGATCGAGAACTATCCCTCGTTCGGCTATCGGTGGGGCGGCGAACGCAAAGCCGCCGTCTGACGGCGCATCGCCCTCATCTCTTGAGTTGCCGGCCACGGCTTTCGGGTATGGCCAGCATGGCAAGGAGAGAGATGAGGCTGGTTGCCGTCACATACCAGGCCGGCGAACTCGGATTGCCGGTGACGCCGAGCAGCCAGGTGATGACGAACTGGGTGCTACCGCCGAACAACGCAACGCCCACCGCATAGGCAATCGCAAGGCCGGTGGTGCGGATGGTGCGCGGCAGCAATTCCGGAATCGCCACCAGCGACGCCGTGGCGCTTATGGCCGTCAATCCGGTCAGAGCGATCGTCGTCGCATAGAGGGTCGCAACGCCCGGCCAAAGATCGATCAACAGGAATAGCGGCCAGGTCACGATGGTCAGGAGAAGCCGTGGCAGGAGCATCACCAGGCGCCGCCCGTGCCGATCCGCCAGCCATCCCCCGAGCAATGCGAACAGGAAGGTGGAGACACCACCGATCACGGTCGCGGCGAGCGCCGTCGATGCCGGGAAGTGCAATGTGTTGATGGCATAGGTCGTCATGTAGTTGGCGGCATAGGTCGAGACCGTGGCGCCCATGATGACCAGCACGGCGAGCAGGATGAAGCCGCCATGCGACCCGACCCGGACCCGTTCCTCCTTCGGCATGGCAGCGGCCGTCCTGGCCGGTGCCGGCGCCTGCAGCGTCTCGGGCATGGTGTGCCGCAGATACAGCGCCACCGGGATCAGCACGAGGCAGAGCAGGAACGGCACGCGCCATCCCCACGCGGCCAACTCGGCCGGCGAAAGCAGATAGGACATCAACAGTCCGCATCCGCTTGCCGCCAAGGCGGCCAGTCCCTGGCTCGCGAGTTGCCAGCTCGAATAAAGGCCGCGCTTGCCCTCCGGGGCGATCTCGATCAGGAAGACGCTCGCAGGCCCCACCTCGCCGCCCAGGGCGAGCCCCTGCACCAGCCGGCAGACCACGACGATGATCGGGGCGGCCAAGCCAATCGATGCGTAGGAAGGCGTGAACGCGAGGGCAAGCGTCCCGACCGTGATCATGGCGATCGTGAGCAGCATTGCGGGCTTGCGGCCGGCGCGGTCGGCATAAGCGCCGATCAAGACCCCGCCCAGCGGCCGGAACACGAAGCCGACACCGAACACCCCCACCGACAGCAGCAGGCTCATGAACTCGGTCTTGGCCGGGAAGAAAGTCTGGCCGATGTAGACGGCAAAATAGGCATAGACGATGAAATCGAAAAACTCGATGGCGTTGCCTGCGACCGCCGCCATTACGACCTTGAGCGGCACCCGCCCCGCCATACTCTCTCTTGTTCCAGAACCCGCATCGAGCGGAATCGCCGTCTGCATCCAATCCCCCAGCCGTCAAAGATCAACAGTATAGCATACTTAGAAATCGAAAGGTCTCTGTAACTGCAGATTTTTACGATAAGTCATTGATTGGGAAGTGAAGAATTGCCGCAACACCACCTTCTTCCGACGTCAAGATCGAGACAGGAGCTCGCCTGCACAAGCTCGCCGCCCGGATGGGCGAAAGCGGTCGCGTCCCGATGAAATCCGTCCGCGCGACGCCCGCGAACTCGCCGACAGGGTGAATCTTGAGCGCACACCCGCCTTCGCTGCCCTGCGCAGGGGGGCAGTCTGTGCCGATTGCGGAGCGGGCTGTGCGGGCCCTCCACCCGCAGGACGTGCCGCCGCCGCCCGCCGCTTCGACGCAGAGAAGCGCCCAGCCGAAGCCCCGGCAGCAACCGGTACGACTGCGCCGATTAGGAACAGTCGGCGAGCCCTTCGCACGATCCCGCGGGTTGCATCGGGAACGCCGGTCAACGCACCGGCAGCCACAGCACGTCCTCGATGCGTGAGGCGCCGGTGACGAGCATGGCAAGCCGGTCGAAGCCAAGGGCGATACCGCTGCTGTCGGGCAAACCATGGTCGAGGGCGGCGAGGAAGTCGGGATCGACCGGCCAGCGCAGGCCATAGAGACGTTCCTTCTCGTCCATGTCGGCTTTCAGCCGCGCGCGCTGGATCGCAGGATCGGTGAGTTCGCCGAAGGCGTTGGCGAGCTCGACGCCGCAGGCATAGAGCTCGAAGCGCTCGGCGACACGTGGATCGCCCGGTTTGGCGCGCGCCAACGCCGCCATCGAGATCGGATATTCGTACAGGATCGTCGGCCGCCCCATGCCGAGCTTCCGCTCGATCTTGTCGAACATGATGCGGAAGAAGACGTCGTCCCATGTGTCGTTGCTGTGCATGGCAATGCCCGCATGCCTGGCGAGCGCCTCCGCATCGCCGACGGTTGCCAGGAGATCGACGCCGGCATGCCGATCGAACGCTTCCGCCACCGTCAGCCGATCGGGAACAGCCATGGGATCGCAGACATTCCCCTCCCATCTGAGCTCATGCCCATCCGCGAGCCGCAGCAGTGCCGCGCAATCCTCCATCAGGGTCTCGTAGCCCGCGCCGGCTCGATACCATTCCAGCATGGTGAACTCGGGATGATGCAGCGCCGAGCCCTCGGCATTGCGGAAGACGCGTGCGAACTGGAAGATCCTGGGCATCCCGCCCGCCAGCAACTTCTTCATCGCGAATTCGGGCGAGCTGTGCAGCCAGCGCACCTGCTCGTCCTCGCCGTCCGGTGTTTCCCAGTCGGTGGCGAAGCCCGAAAGATGTACCTCGGCCCCGGGGCTCACCTGCAGGATCGGCGTCTCGACCTCGACGAAGCCCTCGGCTGCAAACCAATGCCGGATCGCACTTTGAAGCCTGGTCCGGACCTCGAGGTTGGGCAAACGTCGGGTAAGCTTGTCGGGACGCCACTCGTTCATGCTCGACCATCGCATGCGGCGGCGACGGCGTGTAGGGTATCATGATGACCCCGGCGCAAATCGACAAATTCTGCGCTTCCCTGCCGGCCGCCACGCGCACGATCCAGTGGGAAGGCGTGATCGTCTTCAAAGTAGGCGGCAAGATGTTCTGCCTGATCGCGCCGCGCGAGCATTCGGTTGGCCGGATTTCCTTCAAGTGCCCGGAAGAGCATTACGAGGCCCTGAGCTGCTCCAACGGCTTCCGTCCCGCACCCTATCTTGCTCGTGCCAAGTGGGTAGCCTTGGATGACCCTGCAATCTTGACAATGTCTGAAATGAAAGCCTACCTCAGGCGTGCCCATGCTGTGATTGCAGCGGCTTTACCGAGGAAAAAGCAGGCGACGCTGGGGCTTTGAGCCTGTCGGCCCCGGTTGCGGCTCCAGCCGGGCTTTGATAAAAGCCCGCCGCCGGCCTCGTCCCGCGTTCAGCGGACGAGGCCGCATTCCATTCATCCGCAGCAAGCGGCAAGACCGGGTAGGCCCATGAAAGTTCCCGTCAACTCCATCCGCGCCGGCAACGTCATCGAATACAACGGCAAGCTCTGGGTGGCAGCCAAGGTGCAGCATATCAGCCCGGGCAAGGGCGGCGCGTTCGTGGCGATCGAGGCCAAGGCCCTGCGCGAGGGCAACAAGCTGCAGGAGCGGTTCCGGTCGGGCGAAACCATCGAGCACGTCCATATCGACGAGCGCGAGTGCACCTACCTGTTCCAGGACGACAACGGCTTCACCTTCATGGACAAGGAGAACTTCGAGCAGCTCACCGTCGGCGCCGACGTGCTCGATCCCGATCAGTCGCGCTGGCTGCAGGACGGCATGGAAGTCGTCGTGTCGCTCTATGAAGGAACGCCGGTCGGCGTCGAGTTGCCGAAGTCGGTCGTCCTGGCCGTCACCGAAGCCGACGCCGTGGTGAAGGGACAGACCGCCTCCTCGTCCTACAAGCCGGCCGTGGTCGAAGGCGGCATCCGCGTGATGGTGCCCCCCCATATCGCCGTCGGCACCAAGCTGGTGATCAACACCGAGGACGGCAGCTACATGGAACGCGCCAAGGACTGAGCCGGCGGCCCAGGTCATCCGATGGCACTCCCCCCCGACCGTCCTCACCGAGATCAGCCCGTCGCTCGCGTCGGCCGGGCTCCGATGAATGTCGGTCGCGAGCGATCCGGTCCGCCCGAACGCAAGTCGCTGGCGCCTCGGTCGGCTACCATCACGGTCATGATCCGTGCCGTCTTCGCCGCGGCCAAGTCGCTGAAGCGCGACTTCGGCGAGGTCGAGCACTTGCAGGTCTCCGAGAAGGGACCGGGCGACTTCGTGAGCCGCGCCGACGTACAGGCCGAGCGCGTGCTGCGCGCCGAACTGGCCCGCACGCGGCCCGACTACGGCTTCCTGGGCGAGGAAGGCGGCGAAACCAAAGGCGATGGACGCAACCGCTGGATCGCCGACCCGCTCGACGGCACCACCAATTTCCTGCACGGCGTGCCGCATTTCGCGATCTCGCTCGCCCTCGAGCGCGAGGGCGAGATCATCGCCGGCGTCATCTATCAGCCGATCTCCGACGAGCTGTTCTGGGCCGAAAAGGGCAACGGCGCCTTCATCGACACGCCGAACGCCCGCTCGCGTCGGCTGCGCGTGTCTGGGCGCAAGGAGCCGGCGCGTGCTCTGGTCGGCACCGGTATCCCGCATATCGGCAGAGGCGACCACCCGGCCTACTTGCGCAAGCTCGAGGCGGTGATGGGCCGGACCGCCGGCATACGCCGTTGGGGTGCCGCATCGCTCGACCTCGCCTTCGTGGCAGCCGGCCGCTACGACGCCTTCTTCGAATATGGCCTCGCCCCCTGGGATGTGGCGGCCGGCCTGCTGCTGGTGCGCGAAGCAGGCGGCATGGTGAGCGATGTCGCCGGCCACCCCTACGCGCTCGGCGCCTCGTCGATCCTGGCGACAAATGCCGGCCTGCGCGAGGCGATGGTCGAGATCCTGGCCTGACGACACGAGAGCGGCCGCGCGCCGGCCCATCTCCATACGGACCGCGAGCGTCTTTCTCATGATGCGAGCGAGATGCTTGAGGTCCAGATGGAGAGCAGTTGATCTTTGCCGACGACTGCGGAGCCCTAATTCTTCTGAAGTACATCCAGCAGGTGAGTACATGATGTACTTCACCGCAGGACGAGGCTCATCGCGTATCCGAAGCTGCGGTTGCCCCGTCGAGTGCCGATCGTCGACGGCTCGCAAAGCGTTTACGAGAACAACCCCTCCCGCCCAGTTGGCCTGGCCGTCTCCTCCTGCCAGCAGCACCAGCTTGGAGGAGACTCTCGCGGTCGGCCGGAATCCGCCGCCCTACTATCGCCATCGCCCTCCACCACGTTGCGGATATCTCGGCTTCGCAGGTTGAGACGAAACCTTGCATTGAGTATGCTTGAGGAGCAAAAACGCCTTGAAAGGCAATCGGTTGTATCAAGGGTGGCCTCGGTCGATATCCATGCAGTCGCCACCTGACACTGCGTTGCCCGCTATCCTGCATCCAATGGCATGAGTACTCCCCTCCCCTACCTCATCCGCATGCTGCTGTTCCTCGTCGCGGTGGCAGGGTTGACCTACCTCCTGCACGAGGATCTGATCCGCGTCTTCCTGCACACGCCTATTCTCGACGGCGTGATCGTGGCCGTGTTGCTGCTCGGCATCTTCTTCGTCTTCCGGCAGGTGATCCTGCTGTGGCCGGAGGTGAACTGGATGCGCCGCTACCAGCATCGCGACGTCGACGCCACGCTCCTGCCCACCGACTCGATCAACCTGCTGGCGCCGATGGCGGCCATGCTGGGTGAGCGACAGGACTTCCGCCTCTCGCCCACCGCTACGCGCGCCATGCTGGACGGCATCGCGACCCGGCTCGACGAGCGCCGCGAGCTTGCCCGTTATCTTATCGGCCTTCTGATATTCCTCGGACTGCTCGGCACCTTCTGGGGTCTGTTGGAGACGATCGGTTCGGTCGCCGACGCGATCTCGAACCTGCACGTGTCGGCCGGCGATCCCCTGAAGATGTTCTCGATGCTGCAAGGAAGCATCGAAGGTCCGTTGAAGGGCATGTCGACAGCGTTCGGCGCCTCGCTGTTCGGTCTCTCCGGCTCGCTGGTCCTGGGCTTCCTCGAACTGCAGGCGAGCCAGGCCCAAGGCCGCTTCCACATCGAGCTCGAAGAATGGCTGGCGCGCGCGACCAGCCTGTCCGATCCCGGCCTCGTCGGCACCGAGGGCCGCTCGGGGCCGGTGCCGGCCTATATCGGCGCTTTGCTGGAGCGCAATGCCGAGGGGGTCGACAACCTGATCCGGGCGCTGAAACGCATGGAGGACAGCCGCCAATCCACGGCGACAAGCTATGCGACGCTCATGGAGCGCCTGGGTGCGCTGGCGGAGACGGTGCGCACACAACAGACCTTGTTCGCGCGCTTCACCGAGCTTGCGATCGAGCTGCGCAGCGCCGTCAGCCGTCTCTCCGATCAGGCATCGACCGCCCAGGATCTTCCGCGCGTGATCGAGGAGCTGCAGGCCGCTGTGGACCGGCTGGTCCACCGTCCCCTGCCCGAGCCCGACCGCGAGGCACTGGCGGCGCATCACCGCAACATCGAAGAACACCTGGAACGCCAGGCCGATGAGGTTCGCGCCGCGCTTGCCCGGCTCGCCGAACGCGTGCCCGATGCCGATCGCGAGGCCGTCGCTGCACACCGGCGCAACATCGAGAACAACCTGACCCGACTCGTCGAGGAAAGCGCCCGCGATCGCGCGACGCTTACGGAGGAGTTGCGCGGCGAGTTGCGGCTGCTTGCTCGGACGGTTGCGCTGGCCCGCGGCCACGAACCGTCTTTTGCACCGGCCGACCGGCCGGGCGAGGACTGACCGGCGATGGCCGCGATCTCCGCCCGTCGCGCCGGCGGCGCCGATTACACTTGGCCGGGCTATGTCGACGCGCTCACCACGCTCCTGATGGTGATGATCTTCCTGATCTCGGTCTTCAGCGTGGCACAGTTCACGCTGTCGAACGCGGTGTCCAACCGGGATTCGGCGATCGACGCGCTCAACCACCAGGTCAGCACACTCGCCGACCAGCTCTCCTTCCAGAAGAAGTCGGCCGAGGATCTGCAGAGCCAGCTCACCGCACTCAACTTGCAAGTCGGCCAGCTCAAGACCGAGCGCGACCAGCTCAGCACCGCCAATACGGCCCTGCAGCAGGCCGCGAAGGCGGCGGAAGACAAGAGCCTCGACCTGCAGAAGGAGTCGGAGCGTCAGAAGCTCGAGATGACTCGGCTCGCGGCGGCGCTTGCTGCCGCCAACGACGAGAAGGGCAAGCTCTTCTCCGATCTCAACGACCAGGAGAAGCTGTCCGCCGAGCAGAAGGCCAACATCGTGCGGCTCGCGGCCGAACTCGCCTCGGTCAGGGACGAGCTTGCCCAGCTCAGCGCCCAGCTCGATGCCGCCGACGCCAAGGCCAAGGACCAGCAGGCGCAGATCGTCGACCTCGGCCAGAAGCTCAATCGTGCGCTGGCCAGCAAGGTCGAGGAACTCGCGCGCTACCGTTCGGAGTTCTTCGGCAAGCTGCGCCAGGCGCTGTCCGGCCAGCGCGACGTGCAGATCGTGGGCGACCGTTTCGTATTCCAGTCGGAGGTTCTGTTCCCCTCGGGTTCGGCCGACCTCCAGCCCGGCGGCGAGAAGCAGCTTGCGAGCGTCGCCCAGCGCTTGCTCGAGATCGCCGCCAAGATTCCGAAGGATCTGCAATGGGTGCTGCAGGTCGACGGCCACACCGACAACAAGCCGATCAAGACGACGGCCTTCCCCTCGAACTGGGAGCTGTCCTCGGCACGGGCCATTGCGGTCGTGAGGTTCCTGCACAAGCAGGGAATCCCCTACGACCATCTGGTGGCAGCAGGCTACGGCGAGTACCAGCCAATCTCGGCGACGGACAATGCCCGCAATCGGCGCATCGAATTGAAGCTCACCAACCGCTGATCCGCTTCAGCTCGACGCGGCAGCGGCCCAGATGCTGTCCCGCGGACCGCTCGTCATACGCCGCCGCGCGGCTCGGGCTGCCATCAACAGGAATGCCGCCGACGCCATGGCAACGCCATCGACGGCAAGCAGATCCGCCGTTTCGAACCACGCCGGACCGGCAACGAGACTGGCCAGCGGGATCGTGAGCATGGCGAGCGCGCCCACGATCGCCAAATCGACGCCGCTTCGGGCAGCCCCCCGCAGCAGCGCCCACAAGACGCAAATCAGGAAGATCGCATAATAGATCTCGCTATGGATTCTCCACGTTGTCGCCTCGCCTAGAAGCTTCGCGGCCGCGACAGTCACCGAGATGCCGGCAACACACCCCATCGGCACACCGACGGTCAGGGCGCCGAGGATTCGCGTCGATCGCGTCTGTTCTGCTGTCGAGTTGCGCTCGCGCCGGCGTCGGGATTCGATCCAGAGCAGGTTGCCGGTATAGAACAGAAACGCCCCGGCCAATCCCAGCAGGAAATAGGCCCAGCGCACCGGCGTGCCGCCGAAGTTTCCGAAATGCAACGCGAAGAAACTGGTGAGCGTGGCTGCCCATCCATCCTGATGGCCCGGAAGGTAATCCCGCGAGATGATCTTTCCGGACGCAGGATCGACCTCGGCGATGCCGAACGTGGGGCCGCGCATGCCGTAACGCTCATCGCTCCCCGCAATGCGAAGCATCGTCCGGCCGTCCGGCCGCCGGCTGTAGTCTAGTGACCTGAGCTTGAAACCAGATGCCTGCCTTTCCAGCGCCGCCACGATTTCCGCTGGGGGAAGCAACCTCTCCGCCGCTCCTGGAGCCGCAACCGTCCTCGCCGCACGTTCGACGCGACCGAAGGCCAGGCCCTGCAGGTCGTAGAACTCGTCGTGGAAGGCGAAGACGATCGACGTCAACGCCATGACGAGATGAAACGGCAGGCTGAAGAGACCTAGCACGTTGTGAACGTCGAGCCACATGCGCTTGAGATTCTTGCCGATGCGCAGGGCGAACAGATCGGACACCAGACTGGGCAGCAGCACAACCAGTCCCGAGACGATGGCGATCGTATAGAGCAAGGCGATCGCGCCCATGATCGGCATCGAGATCTCGTGATCGAACGGCAGGCCGACCTGCTGGTGGAGGACATCGATGAATTGCGCCACCGGCGACGGCCCGCGCGTCACGACCTCCAGCGATCCGTCATTTGCAATGGCAGCATAATGGATGATGGCGTTGCCCGACCGGACTTCCCGACCACGACCATCGCTCCATGTCATCCGCGCCGGATGGGCAGCATCGATGACGAGATTGATCCTGTAAGCCTTGGCCGCCTCGGGATGGGCGGACAGCACCTTCTCGACGAGTTCAGGTGTGCGTTCGAGGGATATTGCCGGCGTGAGCCGGCTCGGCGGCGACGCCCACCGCTGAAGCGGCTCCGCGAACATAGTGATTGCACCGGCATAGAATGCAATGAAAAGAGCGAGCCCGGAAACGATCCCGACCCAGCCGTGGATCTCCCGGTACATCCTGACGAGATCGGTGCGCAGTTTCATCGTGCCGTCTCGCCCACCGCCCAGAGTGCTCCCCACAGCACGGCATTGGCGGCGGCAAGCCCTATCCAGGCCCGCAAGGACGAAGAGAACAGGAAGCAGAAGGAAAGAACAGCCGCCCAGATCGGCGCGATCAACCACATCGCCAGTTGTCCCTTGATCGAGAAGAAAGCCTCCTCGACGCCGAAGAGCTTTCTGAACAGGCCGCTCATCGCCACTGCCAGCAGGAGGCCGAGCACCAACCCCGCACTGGACTTCCCGAACCAGTGGCGGCTGGACAACTCACGTTTCGTCATTTCCCGTCCGGCGCGCCGCGCCACCACGCAATCGTCAAAGGCGCGATCGTCCACACCAGCATCGCACCGATCATCCAGGCAAAGACGGCAGCAGCCGGTCCCAGACTCCCGAGCAACAGGGCAAGTCCTGCCCCCAGCACGATGACCGCACTGCATTTGCCGAAGGGGCCGAGAGGCCGCATGAGCTTCTGATGGCGCGCGCCCAGGTAAAGCAGAAACGCGCCCAGGACCGTCAAAATGGCACCGATCAGGGCCATCGCCGCATTTCCCAGTCCTCCATCCGATCGAACCTATTCCAACGGCAGATCACGTTTTCGTGTGAATCTTTATTGCAAATGATTCTCATAATCAATAACTTCGAGTAACATACTTGCTGCGGTTTTGGTTGTCACCACGGCGGCCGATGACGCGATTGTGTCTTACTTGCGTAAAAAAGAAAGCCCTAACCCAATGTCAAGAAAGTCAAAAATCCACTTCCTGGTAATCTCGGCGACAACAGCATTGTACGGGGCGGACTTTCGCGAAGCCTATGCGCAGGATGCGACGCCGACGCAAACACCCTCAGTTGGCACGATGCCCGCAGTAACGGTCGAGGGAACAGCCTGGCGCGCCTGGGAACCAGTGACGGGTTACGTCGCCCCTGTCACCACGACGGGCACCAAGACCGACACGCCCCTCATCGAGGCTCCGCAGTCGATCGGCGTGGTGACCCGCGATCAGATGACCGACCAGGGTGCACAGAGCGTCTCATCAGCCCTGCGCTACACGGCAGGGGTGCTCTCCGAGGTGCGGCCGAGCAGCCGGTACGACAGCGTATTCGTGCGCGGCTTCGGCGGAGGCGGCACACAGGCGGCCTTCGTCAACTTCCTCGATGGCCTGCGCATGGGTCGCGGCGTCAACTTCGCCGTCCCGACCGTCGAACCCTATTTGCTGGAGCGGATCGAAGTCCTACGCGGACCGGCCTCGGTGCTCTACGGCCAGACCGGCGCCGGCGGCATCGTGAACCTCGTCAGCAAGCGGCCCCTCGACGTTCCCCTGTACGAGACGAACTTCGAGTTTGGCTCCTATTCCCTGTTCCAGTCGTCGTTCGACTTCAGCGGTCCGCTCACCAAGGACGGCAAATATCTTTACCGCCTGACCGGCCTCGGTCGTCTGTCCGGGACGCAGTACGACTATATCGGCGAGGAACGCTACGCCATCGCGCCTGCCTTCACCTGGAAGCCGTCCGCGGACACGACTCTCACCATCCTCGGCAACTACCAGACCGACCCCAAGACGGGATTCTACAACTTCACGCCGGGGATCGGCTCGGTGATCTACAGCCCCTACGGCAAGATCCACTCGAACTTCTTCGGTGGCGATCCCAACTGGCAGGTCGACCGTCGTACCCAGTATGGCGGCGGCTACCAGTTCGAGCATCGGTTCGACAACACGTTCACGGTGCGTCAGAACTTCCGCTATCAACATATCGATTCCGAGCGCAAGGTCGTCTCGATCCAGAGCATCGCCGCAGATGGTCGCACCGCCAATCGCGGCGTGCTGAATGCCGTCGAGGGTGTCGACACACTGGCGATCGACACGCAAGGCCAGGCCATCTTCGACACTGGCCCTCTGCGTCACACCTTCCTGGTCGGCTTCGACTGGTCCTGGAGCAATTCGCTGGCCCAGCTTGGCCAGATCACGGGCCGGCAAGTGCCCACACTCGACATCTTCAACCCGACCTACTTCCGCTCTTTCCCCTACCCGACGCTGGGAGCGGCACAAACGACCGGCCAGACGACCAACCAGTATGGCATCTACTTCCAGGACCAGGTGAAGTTCGGCAACTGGCGTCTCAATCTCGGCCTCCGTCAGGATTGGGCCACCAGTCAGCAGGTGGCTCACGCGACCGGCGCCGTGACGCCACAGAACGACAGCGCTGTTACCTGGCGCACCGGCCTGCTCTATCTGTTCGACTTCGGCCTCGCGCCGTACTTCAGCTACTCGACGTCATTCCTGCCCAATGCCGGCGCCTCGGCGCCGCAGCGCGGCACGGTGCCCTTCAAGCCGACCACGGGCGAGCAATACGAAGCGGGGATCAAATACCAACCGCCCGGCTTCAACAGCTTCTTCCAGGTCGCCGCGTTTCAGATCACGCAACGCAACGTCCTGACGCCGGACCCGATCTATCCCACGTTCAACATTGCCACCGGAGAGATCCGCTCGCGCGGCATCGAGGTCGAAGCGCACGCCAGCCTGACCGACGGCCTCGACCTGATCGCCAACTACGCCTACACCAATGCCATCGTCACCGAGACGAACCAGCCGGGCGTGACTGGGGCGCAGGTCCCGCAGGTGCCCAACCATATGGCCAGCCTCTGGGGTCACTATCGTTTCCAGAAGGGCGCGCTGAGGGGCCTCAGCCTGGGAGGCGGCGTGCGCTATGTCGGCCCCTCCTACGGCAACAACATCAACACGTTCGAGGTGCCCGGCGTCACGCTCTTCGATGCCGCCGTCCGCTACAATCTGGGAGCGCTCAATACGCAGCTCGAGCACGTCGACCTGTCGCTCAACATCCAGAACATCGCCGACACCGAGTATGTCGCCAGCTGCTCGTCCGAAACCCTGTGCTATTTCGGCAACCGCCGCCTGATCATGGGGGGTCTCCATTTCAAATGGTGACTTCCACCGATGCCGGGATGCGTCTCGACGCGATAGACGCTGGTCTTCCATCCCGAATGGGGACCGCCTCCGATGATGTCGTGCTCAAGTGGACTGCGAGCCTGTGGCTCTCATCGTGCGCGGGCTGGAAGATGGCACCACTGGAGGGACGCATTCCGGCGCGCAGGCTACAGCAGCCCTAGTCGCTTCAGTTCCGCTGCCATTTCCACCGGCATGTCGCCCGTATCGCCCTCGGCAAGATCGGGCGGTGCGCGATCGGGATCGAAGTAGCGCCAGCCCTGGAACGCCTTGCAGGCCTGCGGCGCGGTGCGGATCAGCGTCCGCTTGACCTTGATCTTGCAGTACTTGTGGGCCTCTTCCTTGTCGAAATCCTCGTCGAAGCCCACCAGCTCCTGGCGGCAGCGGATGACGCCGCGCACCACCCAATAGAGCGAGCCGCCGGCCAGCAATTCCTCGGTGCGTCGCGGCATGTGGCGCGTATAGACCCAGTGCGGCGAGCGCGGGCCCTGCCGGCGTTGCTTGCGTCGGGCGGCCTGGAGCTTCTTCATATGAGCCAGATCGTCGACGCCGACCGCGAGCTTGATGAGGTGCAAAACCATGGCGGCTGATTAGCAGGCGTGTCCGCCGCGCCACAGCAGGAGTTTATTCACAACGCCCTTGCTCCCTTCCACAGCTCCTCCACAATCCACGCGATAGAGTCGAAAGTCATATTGCAGGGGAATATTTATGTCTCGATCGACCTTGGCCGCCCTGGTGGTCGCCTTGATGCTGGGTTCGGGCATTGCGGGTTATTTGATCGGCAAGCCGACCGACACGATCGATCATCCTTCCCTGCCCGTCGCCACAACCACACCGACCAAGGCACCGGCGACCTCGGCGAACAACGCCGATGCGACGCCCGTCGCCCTGCCCAAGCCTGCCACGGCGCCCAACGAGCCCTTCGCCTATCGCCGCCTCAGCATCGACGGCTCCAAGGTCGAGGGCGAGGCCTGCCTTTTCTTCAACAAGCCGCTCGCCGCCGACAGCTCGATCAAATACGCCGACTACGTCCGCATCACGCCGGAGGTGAAGTCGGCGTTCCGGGTCGTCGACGACAAGCTCTGCATCGGCGGCCTGGGTTACGGCCAGGACTATGCGGTTCGGCTGCTCGCGGGCTTCCCGGCCAGGGACGGCGGCAAGCTCGATGCGGAGCAGAAGGTCGCCGTGGCGCTGGGCGCTCGGCCGGCAGCAGTATCATTGCCCGGCAAGGGCTTCCTCCTGCCGCGCGGCGTGGCGGTCGGCCTGCCGATCACCACGGTCAACGTCAGCAAGGTTGGGATCGCCGTCTATCGCGTGGGCGAGCGCGGGCTCGACCGCTTCATCAGCGAATATGCCGATTCCGATTTCCCCGGCGGCAAGCCGACAACGCAGAACTGGACGCTGCGCTCCTGGCTGAACGGCAACAACGGGATATTGCAATGGCGCGGCACCATGGAGGTGCGTAACGCCCTGAACCAGGCATCTGTGACCGCCTTTCCGATCCGCGAGACGGTCAAGGACTGGAAGCCCGGCGCCTATTTCGTCGTGGTGTGGGACGCGGCGCGACCGCCGGCCAAGGCCGACAGCAACGATGACGACGACATGCCCCAAGGGGCGATGGCCGGCATGTGGGTGGTCGACACCGACATCGCGCTCACCACCTTCGACGGTCGCGATGGCCTCAACGTCTTCGCCCGCTCGCTGCAGAGCGCCCAGCCGCTGGCCGGCCTCGAGGTCACGCTGCTGTCGCGCGGCAACGAGCCGATCGCCAGGGCCGTCACTGCCGCCGATGGCCGTGCGACCTTCGCCGCGGGCCTCCTGAAGGGGCGTGGTGCCGCCGAGCCGGTCGCGGTCATGGCGACGGATGCGGCAAAGCAGGAATTCTCACGCCTCGAACTCACCAAGGCATCATTCGACCTCTCGGATCGCGGCATCGACGGCCGCGCCCAGCCCGGGCCGGTCGATGCTTTCCTCTATACCGAGCGCGGCGTCTACCGGCCGGGTGAAACAGTGCAGCTCATGGCGATGCTGCGCGACGAGACCGCTCACGCGCTGAAGGACATGCCGGTGACGCTTTCGATCAAGCGGCCCGACGGCACGGAATTCACCAAGTACGCGTTGGCGCTCGGTGATTCAGGTGCGCTCTACCAGGCCATCCCGCTGCCCAAGTCCTCGCGCCGCGGCCGCTGGTCGGTGACGGCGCAGATCGATCCCAAGGCTCCGCCGGTCGGTCGGGTCGAATTCTCGGTCGAGGATTTCGTCCCCGAGAAGCTCAAGGTCGAGCTGAGCTCTGATATGCCGATCTTGCGGCCCGACAAGACCAACAGCTTCAAGGTCGCCGCCGACTTCCTTTACGGTGCGCCGGCCGCGGGTCTCACGGTGGAAGGCGATCTGCGCGTGAGCATCGACGATCAGCCGTTCCCGGATTTCGCCAAGTACACGTTCGGTCTCGAGAATGCGAAGCGAAAGTTCGAGCCGCCGTTCATCACCCTCGCCGCTCCGGAGACGGACGACGCGGGCAAGTCGACGCTCGAATGGTCGGGCGAAAAGGCACCCGACACGGCACTGCCGCTCAAGGCGCAGATCGAGGTGCGGGTGTTCGAGCCCGGCAACGGCCGCGCCACCAAGACCGACAAGGCCCTGCCGCTGCGCACGCGCGACGCCTATATCGGCATCCGCCCGACCTTCGACGGACGCTATGCGGATGAAGGCGCGGACACCGAGTTTGACCTGGTCGCCGTCAATGCCGAGGGCAAGCAGATCGCCCGCCCTTCGATCGACTACAAGATCGAGCGCATCACCTACTCCTATCAGTGGTACCAGAGCGATGGCCGCTGGCGCTGGCAGACCGTGACCAGCGAGCGCACCGTCGCAGGCGACACCCTCGCTTTCACCGCCGACAAGCCGACGCGCCTTTCACGGCGCCTGCCCTGGGGCTCGTACAAGCTCACGGTCACCGACCGCGAGACCAAGGCCGCGAGCAGCACGAGCTTCTATGTCGGCTGGTACGGCGGCAGCGACGACAACGAGCCGGCGCCCGACACGCTCAAGGTCGCAAGCGACCGCCAGACCTACAAGCCGGGCGAGACGGCGAAGCTGCGGCTTGACGCTCCGTTCACCGGCGAGGCGCTGGTCGCCGTCGCGACCGACCGTATCGTCGACACCATCACCGTCAAGGTGGCGCCCGGCGGCACGACCGTCGACGTGCCGGTGAAGGCCGAATGGGGCGCCGGCGCCTATGCCCTGGTGACGGCGTGGCGGCCGCTCGCCACGCCGTCCGACCGGGCGCCGACGCGGGCCATCGGTGCGGTGTGGCTCGCTCTCGATGCCACGCCGCGAACGCTCGCGGTACAGCTCGCCGCGCCGGAAAAGGTGACGCCCCGCCAGAAGATCGACGTGCCGATCCATGTCGCCAATGCGCAGGGATCGGAGGCTTTCGTCACGTTGGCCGCAGTCGACGAGGGCATCCTGCAGCTCACCCGCTACCGCACGCCCAATCCGGCCGAGTACTATTTCGGCAAGCGTCGCCTCGGCCTCGACATGCGTGACGATTACGGCCGCCTGCTCGACACGCACGCCGACGATCTTGGCCGCATCCGCACCGGCGGCGATTCGGGCGACATCGGTGGCCTCGACATCGTGCCCACGCGGACCGTCGCCCTGTTCAGCGGGCCGGTGAAGCTCGACGACAAGGGCGAGGCCAGGATCTCCCTCGATATTCCCGACTTCATCGGCCAGCTCCGCCTCATGGCCGTAGCCTACGACAAGGACCAGGTCGGTTCCGGTGAAGCGAAGCTCATCGTGCGCGACGCTGTAACGGCCGACGTTGTCCTGCCGCGTTTCCTCTCACCGGGCGATCAGGGCCGACTGGCGCTGTCGCTGCACAACGTCGAGGGCGCACCCGGCGACTACAAGGTGACGCTCGAGGCGACCGGCGCTGTTTCGCTCGACCGGCCGGTTGCGGAGACGCGCCATCTCAATGCCAACCAGCGCGATCTCGCCACGTGGCAATTGCGTGCAGGCGATGTCGGCCTGGGCAAGGTGGCCGTCGCCGTCTCGGGCCCGAACAACTTCTCCGTCCGCCGCGAATGGGACATCCAGGTGCGGGCGGCGCAGACGCCGAGCGCCGTCGATACCGTGACCCGGCTCGATCCGTCGCGCGAGCTGACCGTCGATCGCGATCTCACCTCGGGTTTTGCCGCGGGAACGCCTGTCGTGAGCGTAGCGCTCTCGCGCGTGCCCGGGATCGACGTCGCGGCGCTGCTGCGGGCCCTCGACAAGTATCCATACGGCTGCATCGAGCAGACCACCAGCCGCGCCCTCCCCCTGCTCTACTACAACGATGTGGCGCTGCTGGGCTATGGATCCGCCGATCCCAGGATCGCCGATCGCGTCCAGGATGCGATCTACCGTATCGTCGACATGCAGATGAGCGACGGCTCGTTCGGCATGTGGGGTCCGTTCTCGACACCGGCGGCCGAGTGGCTGCAGGCCTACGCGCTCGACTTCCTGGTCCGTGCGCGCGAGCACCAGATGGCGGTACCGGCAGCGTCGCTGCAGCGCGGCCTGACCTGGCTCAACCGCTCGGCCGACAAGATGTCGGCCAATGCGCAGGCCTATGCCTGGTATGTGCTCGCCAAGGCAGGCCTCGCTGATCCCGGCCGCGTGCGTTACTTCCAGGATACGCATGCCAATGGCATCAGGGGCGGCTTCGCCTGGGCGCAGCTTGCCGCTGCGCTCAATCTCGTGGGCGAGCCGGGCCGGGCGAAGCTCGCCTTCGGTGTCGCGCAGATGCGCATCGATGACCGCGATCCGAACGACTACTACGGCTCGCCGCTGCGCGACCGCGCCGGATTGCTGGCGCTGGCTTCGGAAGCCGCGGGACGCGACGGCCTGACGTCGGTTGTGGGCTCCGTGCGCCAGCGTCTTGCGGCGCGCGTCGATCAAACGACGACCCAGGAGCAGGCCTGGCTCGTACTTGCCGCCAGGGCGCTCGGCGGCGGGGAACTTGCCTATGCAGTCGACGGCCAGTCGAAGAAATCGGCCAGCGATCCGGTGGTCCTCAACCCGGATGCCGCCACTCTCCAGAGTGGCCTGCATGTCAGGAACGACGGCGACAAGCCCATCTGGCTGCAGGTCACGGCTCGTGGCGTGCCGAAGGATTCGCAGCCGGCCGCGACCGAGGGGCTCAGCGTCACGCGCAGCTACTACACGCTCGACGGCCAGCCGGCCGATCTCGCGAGGCTGCGCCAGAACGATCGCGTGATCGTCTCCCTCGAGGGTCGCAACCTCGAAGGCGGCTATCACGAGGCGGTGCTGCTCGATCTGCTGCCGGCCGGCCTCGAGATCGAGTCGGTGCTGAACGACGATACGGTGAAGTCCTTCCCCTTCCTGTCGGCGCTCACCTCCACCCGGATCGCCGAGGCACGCGACGATCGGTTCTACGCTGCGTTCGATCTCGGCAAGCGGCCGTATCGCAACTGGTGGTTCTATGGCGACGACAAGCCCGACTATAGCTTCCATGTCGCCTATATCGCGCGTGCCGTGACGCCGGGGAGCTTCGCCCTGCCCGCCGCCCAGGTTTCCGACATGTACGCCCCGCGTGTCTATGGCCGCACCGCCATGGACCGCGTGACGATCGCCCCGCGCTGACATGAACATCCGACGCGTCCTGGCTGGATCCGCGCTGGCCGTCGCTCTCGTGGTGACGGGGGCATTGACCCTCGATCGCGTCTTCCCGCCGGACCTCTCGCGCTATCAGGCACGGTCGACCGAGATCGTCGATGCCAATGGCCGGCTGCTGCGCGCCTTCACGACAGCCGACGGCAAATGGCGGCTCAAGGCCACCCCCGAAGATGTCGATCCGCTCTATCTTGCCTTGCTCAAGACCTACGAGGATCGCCGGTTCGACGACCACTGGGGCGTCGATCCGCTGGCCGTGGTGCGTGCGGCCGGGCAATGGATCGCGCGCGGGCACATCGTCTCCGGTGCCTCGACGATTTCCATGCAGGCGGCACGCCTGCTCGAGCCGCGCAAGCGCAGCCTGCTCACAAAAGCCATCCAGTCGGCGCGGGCCCTGCAGCTCGAATGGCGCTACTCCAAGCGCGAGATCCTCGCGATCTATCTCACGCTCACGCCGATGGGCGGCAATCTCGAAGGCGTCCGAGCAGCTTCGTTCGCCTATTTCGGCAAGGAACCGCGTCAGCTCACGGCGGCGCAGGCGGCGCTTTTGGTGGCGATCCCGCAGTCGCCGGAACGGCGTCGGCCCGATCGTGCCGGCGATGCCGCTCGCCTCGGCCGCGACCGGGTCCTCGAGCGTGGGCTCGAGAATGGCACCATCGATCGTGCCTCCTTCGATCGGGCCGAAAGCGAGGCCGTTCCGCATCGCCGTCTTGCCCTGCCGATGCATGCCCCGCATCTCGCGGCCTGGCTTGCGTCTCAATCGCCGGGCACGGTGGTGCCGACCACGTTGCGCTTCGACCTGCAGGCAAGTCTTGCTCAGCTCGTGCGCGACGAGCGCCGCCAGACGCCGGACGAGGCGGACATTGCCGTGGTTGCAGTCGACAACCGCACCGGCGGTGTCGTGGCCTGGGTGAGCGGATCGGATTATTTCGGCCGTGCCGGCCAGGTCGATCTCGTGCGCGCGCACCGCTCGCCGGGCTCGGCGCTGAAGCCGATGATCTACGCGCTGGCTTTCGACGACCGAACATTGCACCCCGAATCGCTCGTCGATGATGTGCCCGTGCGCTTCAAGGATTGGCTGCCCCGCAACTTCGACCATGGCCACACGGGCGGCGTGACCGTCCGCCGTGCACTGCAGCAGTCGCTCAACGTGCCGGCGGTGCTGGCGCTGGAGCGAGTGGGCCCGCAGCGTTTCCTCGCCACCCTGCGCGCCGCCGGCGCCTCACCGATCCTGCCACGGGGCGAGTCGGGCGAATCGCTCGGCATGGCGCTCGGCAGCCTCGCGGTGTCGCCGCTGGAAATGGCCGGCCTCTACTCCGGACTTGCCCGGGGCGGCCTGTTCGCGCCGCCGCGGGTCCGGCGCGATACAGCGCCTCTGTCGGCGGTCCGGCTGTTGGGGCCGGCTGCAGCCTGGTATGTTGCCGATATCCTGGCGGACGCGCCTCTGCCTGACGGCTTCGCGTCGCTGCCCGTGGCGTTGCGCGAGCGGCGCATCGCCTACAAGACCGGCACCTCCGCCGGCTTTCGCGATGCCTGGGCCGTGGGTTTCACGTCCAACTGGACGATCGTCGTCTGGACAGGACATGCCGACGGCACGACTCGACCGGGACAGCTCGGACGGCTCGCGGCGCTTCCCATCGTCCTCAAGGCGTTCGACCGCCTGCCGGCCGAGGACAATCGCGCCCTGCCTGCGCCGGCCGATGTGCTGCGGGTTGCGAGCTGGCAAGACTTGCCGCCACGCATGCGCCGGCTGGGCCCGATCGCGGAGATGAGCGGTGGCCCACGTATCGCCTACCCGCCCGCTGATGCCCGGCTCGAGCTTCGCGCCCATGAGGCGATCTCCCTCGCCGCTTTCGGCGGCGACGGCCGGTTGCGCTGGCTGGTCGACGGCCGGCCGATCGACGGCACGACTTGGATCCCGGACGGCGCCGGCGAAGCCCGTGTTGCGGTGATCGACCAAGCCGGACGCTCCAGCGCCGTGACCGTGCGGATCGTGCGCCATCCCTAGCTCAGGCCAGGAGCGCCAGCACGACGGAAGCCAGCAAGGCGATGGCAAAGGCGATATTGACGATGCGGTTGGTACGCGGATCGCGGAAGAACCGCGTCAACAGCGCCCCCGACAACAGCCAGGCCACATTGACAATCGCGATCAGGAGCGTGAGCACGACGATCTTGAGTGCGATATCCAGATGCAGGCGTTCGCGGACCAGGATGAAGCCCGAGAACAGCGCCGCCATCGCGGCATAGCCCTTGGGATTGATCAGGGAGAGGCCGAACCCGCCGGCAAAGCGCGGCGGCTGTCGTTCGCCGGCCACGTCCGCCAAAGGCGGCGCGGTGGCGATGCGCCAGGCAAGCCAGAGGAAATAGCCGGTCACCGCAACCGTCACGACCGGCGTGGCGGCCGGCAGCGCCAGCACCAAACCGACCAGGCCCGCCGCAGTGATAGCCATCACCACGACCATGCCGAGCACGATGCCGACGAGATAGCTGACGGCCCGCCTCGTACCGAAAGCCGTCCCGGCGGCGGCAAGGCTCAATGTCGCCGGGCCGGGACTGCCAGCGAGAGCGAGCGCGGCGATCAGGAATCCGGACAAGCCTTCCATGCCAGCGATGTGGCACGCCTGACGCGCATCGTCTTGAACGTTCGTGCGCCTGCCCCTTAAGCCGCCTGCTTTGCTTTCAGCGCCTGCGCGACTTTTGAGGCGGGCTCGCGTCCGAGTTCGGCACAGATGGCGCGACCGGCCTTGGCGACGGCGTCGAGGTCGACGCCATGCGCAATGCCGAGGCCGTTCAACAGGTAGATGACGTCCTCGGTGCCGACATTGCCGGACGCACCCTTGGCATAAGGGCAGCCGCCCAGCCCGGCGACGGCAGTATCGAACACGGCAATCCCGCGCTCCATCACCGCCATGATATTGGCGAGCGACTGACCATAGGTGTCATGGAAATGCGCCGCGAGCTTTTCGCGCGGAACCTTCGCGGCAACGGCATCGACCATGGCCACGCATTCGGCCGGCGTGCCCACCCCGATCGTGTCGCCGAGCGAGATCTCGTAGCAACCCATCCGGAACAGCCGCTCCGACACATCCGCCACCTTCTCAGGTGCCACCTTGCCGTCATAGGGACAGGCGATCACGGTGGAAACGTAGCCGCGCACCTTCATGCCGTGCTTCCGGGCCGCTTCCAGGACCGGCGCAAAGCGCTCGAAGCTTTCGTCGATCGAGCAGTTGGTGTTCTTTCGGCAGAAGGCCTCGGACGCTGCGGTGAAGACCGCGATCTCCGCGCAGTGCGCCTCGACGGCGCCGTTCATGCCCTGCTTGTTGGGCACCAGAACGGGATAGTTGACACCGGGTTTGCGCGTGATCTCGGCCATCACCCGATCTGTGTTGGCCATCTGCGGCACCCATTTGGGTGACACGAAGCTGCCGGCCTCCACGGCGCTGTGGCCGGCAGCCGACAGCGCATCGATCAGCGCCACCTTGGCCTCGACCGACACCGGTTTGGCCTCGTTCTGCAAGCCGTCTCGCGGGCCCACCTCGACCAGCCGCACCTTCTTTGGATAATTCATTCCTGTCTCCGGGTTCGACGCCATTCTACGCCAATCCCCGGAGCGCGAGATACAGGCCGAGCAGCAGCAGGCCGGCAAAGAACACGCTGCGGAATGTCGGGGGCGCGATACGCTGCCGCATCACCTGGCCAAGGTGCATGCCGGCCAGTGCCGGAACAAGCGCCAACAGGGAAATGCCGATGGACTGCGCCTGCCAGGCGTCGACGCGCAGCAACCCCAGGGCCAAGGCCACGGTCGACACGGTGAACGAAAGGCCCAACGCCTGAATCAATTCGTCCCGCTCCAGCCCCAGCGCCTGGAGATAGGGCACGGCGGGAATGACAAACACACCGGTGGCTCCGGTGACCAGTCCGGTAGCGGCACCAATGGCCGGTGCCAACCACCGTTCCTGTCGCGGCGACACCGCCATCCTGAAGCCGCTCAATCCCACGACGGCATAGATCGCGAGCGCAACGCCAAGCCCCGCCTCCGCAACGCCGGATGCGTCGCCCGCGATCAGGCCGGAACCGGCGACGGTGCCCACGACCACACCTGCCATCATCGGCCAAAGGCGCCGCGCCAGCGCAGCGAATCGCGGTCCCGCCGCCAACTGCCAGACATTGGTGACCAGCGACGGCACGACCAGGATCGCCGCCGCCTCGGCCGGCGGCAGCGCCAGCGCGAGCAGCCCCATGGCAACCGTCGGCAGCCCCATGCCGATCACGCCCTTGACGAGACCTGCCAGCAGGAAGACCGCGGTGACCAGGACCCAGAAACTCATCGTCATCGGCGGACCCTCGCCGACGCTGCAGCGGAGCACAATGCGGAAGGCGCGACAGGAGCCTTCGGCCTGGCCGAAGGCTCGGAATCGGCGTACCTGTGGGCGATGCGGTTCGACCTGACCGACCTGCGCCTCGTCCTGAACGTGGCCGAGGCGGCGAGCATCACTCATGGCGCCACGTTGAGTGGCCTCGCGCTCGCCTCGGCGAGCGAGCGTATCCGCGACATGGAACAGGCATTGGGCACCGCCCTGTTCGAGCGCAAGCGCCGCGGCGTGAGCCCGACACCGGCCGGCGTCGCCCTGATCCACCATGCGCGCCTTGTCACCCGGCAGATGGAAATGATGCGTGGCGAGCTCGGCACCTTCGCCAAGGGCCTGCGCGGGCGTGTCCGCCTGCTGTCGAACACCGCCGCCCTGCAGGAATTCCTGCCGCCGCTGCTCGGCCCTTTCCTTTCGGGCCATCCCAATGTCGACCTCGCTATCGAGGAGCGCCCGAGCCCCGAGATCGTTCGCAGCATTGCCCGCGGTGCGGCCGATATCGGGATCGTCGCCGATGCCGTCGACCCGGCGTCGGAACTCGAGACCTTTCCCTTTGCCGAGGACCGGCTTGTCCTGGTTGCCCCGGCCAAACACCCGATTGCCCATCGCCGTCGCATCTTCTTCACCGATGCGCTGGCCTACGACTTTGTTGGCCTGCCGACCGGTGCGGCGCTGCAGGACCATATCGACGGCCATGCCGCGCGCTCCGGTCGCCGGCTGCGACTGCGCGTTCGCCTGCCCGGCTTCGACGCGGTGTGCCGCATCGTCGAAAGCGGCATCGGCCTCGCCGTGGTGCCGAAAGCCGCCGCAGCCCGCTGCCGGCGTTCGATGTCGATCCGCATCGTTCCTCTCGCGGATGCCTGGGCGCTGCGCCATCTGCGGCTCTGCGTGAAGGAAGCGCGCGCCCTGTCCGCCCATGCGCAATGGCTGCTGAGCCACCTGCGCCGTCAGGCAAACAGTGGTCGCTGAAGCTGCCATCTACTGCATTACATGTCTGCGCCGGCCGAAGTGTGCAGCCCGACATGACGATGCCGTCGTCCACTCTGCCTCCGGCCACCGTCGCGACGCCGCAGTCACCGCCCGCAGCCGCGGCCCCTGCCACTGCTTTTGACGGGAGCTATACCGGCTCGTTCATTATCTACTCCACCACTTCGGCCGCGACCGTTGTCGCCCGCGCGAAGATCAAGGTCTCGCACGACCACAGTTCAGGTTCGCTCACGTTCGAAGGAAGTTTTAGAACTGGCGGGGGAACGATCTCCATCGACATTTTGCCCGATGGCAGCGTTACAGGTGAAGGCGAGGCCACCGAGCCGAACGGCGTACATGGCAAATTCGGCATCCGAGGCCATGCCGAGGACAGGCATCTCGATATCGAATTGACGCGATCAGGCGAACCGCCGTTCAACATGACACTGCGTCGGAAATCGCAATAGATCACCATCTGGATCCGCATCGGCCGTCAGCCGACAGCTTCCTATGACAGCGTCTGCTGGAGCTTGCCGGCCCGGCCAAGAATAAAGGCGACGGCCGCCAGCGCCAGGACAGTGAAGGCGATCAACAGGGTCGCGACGGCGGTGATGATCGGATTCACCTGCAGGATCAGCTCGTTGAACATCTTCTTCGGCACGGTATCGAGCTCGCCGGCGACGAACGAGGTCACGATCACCTCGTCGAAGCTGCCGATGAAGGCGAAGATCCAGGCGGCAAAGACGCTCGGCGCAAGATTGGGCAGGACGACCTTGCGCATCGTGTAGGGCCACGAGGCGCCAAGGCTCCAGGCGACCTGCTCGATCCGGATGTCGAACTCCCGCAGCGCCACCCCCAGCACCATGATGACGAGCGGGACCGTCAGGATCGTGTGCGCCAGCACGAGTCCGAAAAGGGAGCCCAGCAAACCGACCTTGGCGAGGCCGAGATAGAGCGCCACGGCGGCGATGATCGTGGGAACGATCAGGGGCGCCATGAAGTTGGCTTCGATCCAGCCGCGGCCGGCGAACGCGCCGCGACGCAACCCGTAGGCCGCCAGCCCACCCAGAAACAGCGCGGCAACGGACGAAGTCAGCGCGACGATCACTGATGTTCCCATTGCCTCCATCCAGCGCGCATCGCCGAAGAAGGCGTCGTACCAGCGCAGCGACAGGCCCGGCGGAGGAAAGGTCAAGGCGCGCGCCGACGAGAAGGACATCGGGATCACGATCAGCAGCGGCACGGTCAGAAAAGCGAGGCCGAAGACGCCCACCGCCGCCAGCAGCCGTCGCGCCCAGGAAGGACTGCCGATCATGCACGCCCCCTCATGCCGACGCCTTGCGGTCAAACCACCGGTAGGCGGCGAAGATCAGCAGGGTCGCGATCAGCAGGAGCGTCGAGATCGCCGATGCCTGCTCCCAACGCGGGATCTGGTTGATCAGCGTGTCGAGCAGATTGGAGATCATCGGCACGCGGCCGCCGCCCAGGATGGCAGGTGTCACGTAGAAGCCGAGACAGAGGATGAAGACCAGCAAGGTTCCTGCCGCCAGCGCCGGCAGGGTGAGCGGGAAGAAGACCTTCCAGAAGATCGTGCGCGGCGGCGCGCCCATCGAGGCGGCGGCCTGCAGCAGGCGGTCGTCGATGCGGATCATGGCGGCGAACAGCGGCAGCACCAGGAACGGCAACAGCACGTTGGCCATGCCGATGGTGACGCCGAGTTCGTTGTAGAGGAAGGCCACCGGCGCGTCGGTGAGTCCCAGCCATTGCAGGCCACGGTTGACCAGACCGCCATTGCCCAGCACGACGATCCAGGCGTAGGTGCGCACGAGGAGACTGACCCAGAACGGCAGCACGACCAGCGCCACGGCGACCATGCGCCCCCGGCTGCCGAGGCCACGCATCCACAGTGCCAGAGGATAGCCGATGAGGACGTTGGCCAACGTCGCTATCAGCGCAATGCGCATCGTATTGGCCAGCACGCGAAGATAGACCGGCGCCTTGAACAGGCCGGCATAATGCTCGAGCGTGAAGCCTCCACCCTTCTCCCAGAAGCTGAGACCCAGCATGTAGGCGATGGGCACATTGAAGGCGATGAACATCACCACCAGCAGCGGCACGACGTAGCCAGCCCCCTTGAAGGACGCGGATCTAGTCATGAGAACAAGCCGCTCCTGCCGTGACCTGACGAGCAACGGGGGAGCAATCCGCGTTGGCACTTATCCGTGCGGCTGGAGCGCAGCAACGAATTCTTGGCGGCGCCAACAACGACTCCCTCGCTGCGCTCGAAACGGCGATGCTTCCTGCGACCAAGCTCTTCCCTCAACCGGGACAACACGTCCGACCGCTAGAGGTTGAGCTTGAACGCCTCCCATTTCTGGTTCACGGCCTCGCCGTTGGCCGCCCACCATTCGGAATTCTCGATCCACTGAACGTCCTTGTTCTGCTTGCTCGTCGGATACTCGGCAAGCCGGTCCTTCGGCAGCAGCGCATCGAGATCCGGGCTGGGACCGGTGTAGGAGACCACGGACGCCGCCTTGGCCTGGTTGGCCGCGATCGACATCTCGTGCATCAGCTTGTAGGCCGCCGCGCGATCCTCGGCCTTGGAGTTCTTGACGATCGTGAAATACGAAAGATCGGCCATGCCGCCGGCGAAGTTGACTCCGAAGGCCGGATCGCCGACGACGCGGCCCGACCAGCAGATTGCGTATTGGACCTCGTTGTCCTTCATCAGCTGGGGCGCCTGGGCACCGGCTTTCCACCACACCGAAACATCCTTCTTGATCTCATTCAGCTTCTTGAAGGCGGTGTCGAGGTCGAGCGGGAACAGCTTGTCCGGGGTCACGCCGGTCGCCAGCAGCGCAAACGAAAGTGCGTAGTTCGCGTAGTCCGGAAGGCAACGCTTGCCCGGAAAGTCCTTGGTGTTGAAGAAGTCGGCCCAGGTCTTGGGCGCCTTGGCACCGGCGCGCCACGCCATGATGGTCGAGAAGTACTGATAGCCGAAGCCGTATTCGTTCTTTGCCTCGGGAAACATCGGCTGAGGAGCAACCGCCGCCCAGTCGATCGGCTCGATCAGCTTGAGGTTGCGCGCCTGCAGCATATCGCCCGAGCCCAGTTCCATCAAAACGGTACTGGTTTGCCCGCTCTCGACGAGGGCCCTGAGCTTGCCGAGCAGGTTCGGGCTTTCCCGGACCACCTTGATCCCGGTCTTCTTGGTGAAGGGCTCGATATAGCCCACCTCGACCGACTCGCCGGACTTGCCGCCGGCCTCGATCATGCGGATCTCCTTGACCTCGGCGCGTGCGCTGCGCTGACCCAGAATGCCGAGTGCCGGCAGCCCGGCGGCTGCGCCTACGAAAGCACGACGCTTCATCTCCATCCTCCTTGTTGAATTCATTGCGCTACGGGCCACAGATCGGCGGCGTCCCAGGATACCCTGACCTGCTCGCCGATCGCGAAGGATGCGCCAAGAAAGGGCACAGCCGCGATCATGGGCTGCGCGCCCTCCTTGCCGTCAAGCGCCAGATGATACCTGACCATCTGGCCGAGATAGATCGCTTCGACGACACGCGCTGGCCGGCCGTCGCCCTCTGCCGATAGGTGCAGCCGCTCCGGCCGCACCAGACCATGACGGCCGTCGTCCAGGCCCACGAAGTTGGCGATGCCCAGGAACTCGGCGACGAAGCGGTTGGCCGGCTTCAGGTAGGCCTCGCTTGGCGAAGCCACCTGCTGGGGGCGCCCCTTGTTCAGGATCATGATGCGGTCGGAGAGCGACAGCGCCTCCTCCTGATCATGCGTGACCAGCAGCGTGGTGATGCCGAGGCTGCGCTGTAGCTGTTTCAGTTCGACCTGCAACTCCTCCCGCAGCTTGCGATCGAGTGCCCCCAGCGGCTCGTCGAGCAGCAGGATATCCGGCCGGAACACGATGGCGCGGGCGAGGGCGACACGCTGCTGCTGGCCGCCCGAGAGCTGCTCGGGCCGTCTGCTTTCCAGCCCGTCGAGCCGGACCAGCTTCAGCGCGTCGCGCGCTCGGCGCACGGCTTCCGCACCGAAGACCTTGCGCACGCCCAGCGGGAACAGCACGTTGTCGAGCACAGTCATGTGCGGGAAGAGCGCATAGGACTGGAACACCAGGCCGATATTGCGCTCCTGTGCCGCCGCCATGGTGACATCGCGGCCGCCGATGAAGATGCGCCCCGCGGTCGGCTGGTTGAGCCCTGCGATCAGCGACAAAAGCGTTGTCTTGCCCGAACCACTCGGTCCCAGGATGGTGACAAGCTCGCCCTGCGTGACGGACAGATCGACATTATCGGCAGCGGCGAATGAGCCGTAGCGTTTGGTCACGCCCTCGAGGCGAATCTCCGACATGTCAATGCCGCACGAGCTTCGCCATCGCCCGATCGGCGGCCGCCAACGTCTCGTCGATGACCGCTTCGTCATGGGCCGTCGACAAAAACCACTTTGCTTGCTGGTTCACACGTACGCCTTCTTCCTGCAGTGCCGAATGGAAGGCGAGCGCCATGTCGCGGTCGCAGGCAGCCGATTCGCGATAGTTCCGGGGTGCGGCCTCGCGCGTGAAGAAGGTCTGGAAGATCGCCGGCAGGCCCTGCACCAGGAGCGGCAACCTGTGCCGAGCGCCGAGGGCGGCAAGGCCGTCCATCAGCTTGCGGCCGCGCGTTTCCATATCGCGATAGACGGCGCCGTCATCGTGCGTCAGCTCGTCGAGCGCGGCGAGCGCCGCCGCCATGCTCTGGACGTTGCCGTTGTAGGTGCCGCCGTGCATCACGCCCTTGTCGAGCAGGATATTCAGGACATCGCGACGGCCGGCGACCAGGGCCAGCGGAAAGCCCGCAGCGACCGCCTTTGCGTAGATGGACAAGTCGGCGGAAACACCGAAGCGCGCTTGCGCGCCGCCGAGCCCGACGCGAAAGCCGGTGATCACCTCGTCGCAGATGAACAGCGCGCCGTTGGCACGGCAGAGATCGCGCACGCCAGCCAGATAGCCCTCCTGCGCGCAGACCACACCTCCATTGACCATGACCGGCTCCATGATCACGCCGGCAATCTCTCCAGGATGGCGTGCGAACGCCGATTCAAGCGCGCCAAGATCGTTCCAGCCCGCCACGACGGTATCGTCGAGCACGCTCGGCGGCATGCCAGGCGAGCCCGCGACCGGCACCGGCGCATCGGCCGGGCCCGCCTCGTTCAACGTCGGCCGGGTGCTGATGAAAGCCTGGTCGCTCCAGCCGTGGTAATGACCTTCAAATTTCAGGATCTTGGTGCGTCCGGTGAAGGCGCGGGCGAGCCGCATCGCCATCAGCACCGCCTCCGTGCCCGAGGTCGCGAAACGCACGACCTCGACGCCTGGCAGCACGCCGCACAGCCGCTCGGCCAGTTCGGACTCGCGCGGGTTCTGCGCGGCGAACACCTGTCCCTCGGCGAGAGAAGCCGCCACCGCCTCGACAATCTTCCGGGGTGCGTGTCCCAGGATGGCCGGCCCGTTGCCCAGCACGTAATCGATATGGACGTTGCCGTCGACATCGTAGAGCCGCGCACCCTCGCCGCGCGTGAAGAACAACGGCACCGGCGTGCTCGCATAGCGGACGTTGCTGCTGACACCGCCGGCCAGATGCGTCCTGGTTCTTTCGTACAGTGCGATCGACTTGGCGTAACTGCGCATGCCCCATCCAGCAAAAATATGTGGCTCGATCCCTCGAAACCACCGGCCGCCCACACGTCGGCATAATCGTAACCGACGTGATCATGAATTAAGCCCATCAACACGGACGGGCGCAACAGTCATTTGTGATCACAAATCGTCCGCGAATGGTTTAGGCTGACGAGCGATGCGCACCGCTCCCCCCACCCGCCCGTCGACGGATACGTCCCTGCGCGAGCATGTCTATGCCTGGCTTCGCGATGCGCTCAGCGTCGGCAGGTTCGTTCCGGGGCAGAAGCTCACTTTCCGGTCTATCGCCGCAGCGACAGGTGTCAGCCTGACGCCGGTGCGCGAAGCGATCCGCCGCCTGGTGGCCGAGGGCGCGTTCGAGATGCAGCCCAACCGATCGGTACGTGTACCGCGCATGACCGTGACGAAGCTCCTGGAATTGTGCGACATCCGGGTCGCGCTCGAATCGCTCGCGACCGGGAAGGCTGCGCGGATCATGAGCAAAACCGAGATCGCCGATCTGCAGAAGATCGCCCGCGAGATCGCCCGGGCACGCGACCGTGGCGACGTGGCGACCGACCGCACGAAAATCCGGGAGTTTCATTTCGCGCTCTACCGCGCGGCCGACCAGCCGATCCTGCTGGCGATCATCGAGCGCCTCTGGCTGCAGACCGGCCCCTACCTCAACCTCCTGTTTCCCGACTATGTCGGAACGCGCCGCGGCGTCGTGGGCCGTGCACGGCTGATCCGCGCCCTACGCGAGCGAAATGCGGCCGCAGCGAAACGCGAGATTGCGAGCGATATTCGGGGTGCCCTCTCCTATGTCGCAAGCCTCGCCGACGCGGCGGGCAACATTGTTCCTGCTTCAATGCCGGCCAGCGGTCGGCGCTGCAGAACACGGGTTACATGAGGGACCCGCCCTTGCTTTTCCTCAGTCCACGCCGAGTCTCGTTTTATCCCAGTTGGAGGATGCCATGGCACAACAGCTCAGCAACCAACGTATCGCCTGGTTCAACGGTAAGTTCATGCCGGAGGGCCAGGTCATGATCCCGTTCCGTGACCGGAGCTGGAAGTATGGCGACGGTGCCTTCGACATGACACGCACCTTCGAGGGCCATCCCTTCCGGCTGAAGGAGCATATCGACCGCTTCTATCGTTCCCTGCGTTACCTGCAGATCGATCCCGGCATCGGCCCGAAGGAAATGGTCGCGCACAGCGAGGAGGTCGTCGCGCGCAACGAGCATCTGCGGCCGGCGGTCGGCGACTGGTGGGTGGGCCAGCGGGTGAGCCGCGGCGTCGATGCCGTGGGAGACGAGGGCTGGGACCATACCGGCCCCAATGTCGTGATCGAGGTCCTGCCGCTGCCGCTTGCCAAGCGGGCCAAGCTCTATCGCGACGGCGCCGAGGTCGTCACCACGACGGTACGGCGCACGGCGCCCTCGATGCTGTCGCCGCGCGCCAAGACGCACAATTACCTCAACATGATCATGGCCGAGAAGCCGGTGAAGGCGCTCAATCCCGATGCCTGGGCGGTCCTGCTCGACGAGAACGGCAACCTCGCCGAAGGGCTCGGCTCCAACATCTTCATCGTGCGCGAAGGCGCGCTTTTCACGCCGTCCGAACGCTACGTCCTGCCCGGCGTCTCGCGGCAGATGACCATGGACATGGCAAGCCAACTCGGCCTCGCCTGCACGCAAGGCGACATCGACCTGTTCGATGCCGCCAATGCCGACGAGATATTCCTGACCTCGACCAGCCTTTGCATCCTGCCGGTCAGGAGCTTCAACGGCGCGCCCGTGGGCAATGGCAAGACGCCCGGCCCCATCACCAGGAAATTGATCGACGCCTACGCCAAGAGCGTGGGATGCGACTTCGTGGGGCAATATCTGAAGTTCCTGCAGTAGCGTCGCCGACCGGCACGACGGATCCATCCTATGCGATGGAGCCGCCGCCGGGAGCACACCAGTGATGTCTGGCGCTACCGAGTGCTCCCGGCAGGCGACACCGCTACCGTGTCGCAATCACCCGCGCCCATGCGGCCCCTCGGCGAAGATCCCACGCCTGGCGATCCAGTCGAACGACGCCTCGCAGACCTCCCGCGAGTAGGTCTCGAACACGATCCAGTCTCAGGCCCATCGCCCATCCTGCCGGCCAACCTCGCCCATCGGCTGGCCGAACCGCTGGCCTCGTCGCCTTCGATTGTCCGGTTTCCCTGCCGTGCATCGAGATCGGGCAGGACTGGCACGAGCGGTACCACCGAAGCGGCGGCTATCGCTGCGCTGCGGTCCTCTCCTTCGAGCTGTTCGGCCGCAGGGCCGAGACGCCGGCCGGCGAAGCTAACGGCACTGGACGCGCACCGTGAAGTCCCTTCCATTCTCGCCGGCGCGACCGCTCGCCATGAGCGTTCCATTGGCGACGCTTCCCTTCATGGGCGCCGTGAAATGACGGTTGACGAACGTCTGGGTGCCTACGCCGTTGTAGATGATCGAAACGTTGCCTTGCCCATCGATCGATCCTGTCACGACATTCCGCAGGTGCGGATCCGTGCTGACGCCGAAATTGTCAGAAATGGTGCCGCTCCTGATGGTCATATTCGATGACCAGCAATTGGCGGGAAAGCCCTGGTAAGCACTGCGGCACCATTGAGACCTGAATGTTCCCTCGCACTGTCCGGCCCCATTGGGAGATGTGGACGGAGATGTCGTGGTCGGCGCAGGGACTGCCGACTGCCTGGCCTTTTCTTCCTCGAGTTTTCGTTGCTCGTCGTCGTAGCGAGAAACGGCAGCGGCCGCCGTCTGCAACAGCGCAGCCCGCTGATCCGCCTTCAGGAAACCCGTCGCGGCGAAGCCGTTCTTGCGTTGCCATGCCGCGATCATGTCGCGCGAATGAGAGCCGAACACACCGTCGGTTCCTCCGGTGGCGAAGCCCAGTGAGGTCAAGGCGACTTGCAGGCGCCTGCGATCGACAGCACTCAGGTGCAGCCCGGCTTCGGCCGCCTCGGCGGCCGCCTTGTCCTGCTCCTCCGACTTCACTCGCGCGGCGGCTTCCTCCTCGGCCCTCTGTTTCGCCTCCTGGTCTGCCTTCAGCTTCGCCGCTGCGTCAGCGTCGGCTTTTTGCTTGGCCTCCAACTCGGCCTGCTGACGCGCTGCCGCCTTAGCTTCGGCCTTGCGCTGGAGCTCGTCCTCGATCTTGTGGCGCAGGGCCACCTCCTCATCGGCTTTGCGGCGCGCCTCGACTTCGGCGCGAAGCCGCTCCATCTCCTCGGCAGCCTTTCGTTGCTCGAGCCGCGCCGTCTCGAGGTCGTCCTGCCTGCTGCGTTGCTCCACGTCGGGCGCTGCAGGGGCCGCGGCCGTCGATACCGCTGGCACGGATGTGCCGCGTGGCGACAGCGCAAAATAGGCGCCACCCGCGACGAGGAGGAGAAGAATACTTCCGCCTGCAAGGGCGGCTCCGACCGGAAACCGCCGAGATGAAGGTGGAGCGGCCGTGGCCGAGGCTGGGGCACCGGGATGCCGCATCACCACAGTTTCGGCCTTGTCGGCATCACCACCCGTCAGGGATGCCCGCCATGCAGCGATCGATTGTGGCCGATCGGCAGCCCGCACCGCCAAGCCCGCATCAATGCCGGCGAGCAATGCCGGCGGATAGGCCCGTGTGCTGCCGGCAATGGGCACATAGGAATCATCGAGCAGCCTGTCGATGGAATTGGGCGGCGCGCGGCCGGTAATGGCATGATGAAGCGTTGCCGCGAGCCCGTAGATGTCCGTCCAGGGACCCTGCGTCGCAGCGGTGAGCTGCTCGGCAGCGGCATAAGCGGGCGTGAACACCGCGGTCAGGGCTTGCGATCGGCCGATGACGGCTGCCCGTGCCGCACCAAAATCGACCAGCGTCGGCTGCCCTGCCGGATCGAGCAGGATGTTCGCCGGCTTGATGTCGCGATGGAGGAAGCCCGCGGCATGCACCTGCTCGAGACCATCGAGCAGCGGACGAAGGATCATGTCGATCCCCGCAGCATCGAGCGTACCGACGCGGCGCAACCTCTCCTCCATCGTCTCGCCGTTGATCAGCTCCATGACCAGATAGGCAGTGCCGTTCGCCTCGAGGAAGTCGTGCACGCGCACGATGCCGGGTGCATGGTGGAGCGCAGCGAGGGTGCGGGCTTCGGCAACGAAGCGATCGCGGCCCCAGGCGAAGTCTTCCGCCGCGCTTTTCGACCGCGGCACCACCGTCGTGCCGTCCTGTCGGACAACGAGCGCGGCCGGAAGATATTCCTTGATCGCGACGTCACGGCCGAGCTGGGTATCGGTCGCGCGATAGGTGAGGCCGAAACCACCATGACCCAGGATCGAAACGAGCCGGTAGCGGCCGACCATCTGCCCGGCACGCAGCGTCATATGGTCGGCATTCTCGTGAGTCATGGAGATATCCTCAGCGACCGTGAAAATGCCACGGGCGAGGAACGGGAACAATCGTCGCGGGAGGGTTAGCCCTCGGCTTCGAACTCGACCAGTTCTGCCCCTTCGGCAACCTGTTCACCGATACCGTAACGCACGGCCTTGACCTTGCCGTCGGCGGGTGCAGCGAGGGTATGTTCCATCTTCATGGCTTCGAGCACCAGGAGCGGCTGGCCCTTGGCCACGGCATCGCCTGCCTTCACGCGCAAGTCGATGATCTTGCCGGGCAGCGGCGAGCGCATGGACCCCTCGGCCGATCCAGCCGACTCGTACTGCGTGACATCGATCGGATCGACCAACCGCAGGCGGCGCATCGCGCCATCGGCAAACAGCGTATAGTCCATGCCGCCGTCGCTGGCAGCCCGACGCACGACCGCCGCGGTGAAGGTCTCGTCGGCGAGCCGGATCGCCAATCGTCCGTCCTCGGCGCGCCGGACATGCGCCGCCACGGTGCCGCCCGGCAGCTCGAGACCGATCGCGCCATCGCGTCTATGGACCGCCTTCACGGCCACCTCGCGCTCACCGTCCTTCCAGCGCACCTCGTCATGGCCCTCCCCCAGGAGGCGAAACCCGTTCTGCACCCCCCAGGGCGAATAGGGATCGCTGGCCGTCGGCGGGGCCTCGCCCCACTCGACCAGGCGCGCCAGCGTCGCGATTGCGAAGCTGCGGTCGCCGGCCGGCCCGGCCTTGGCGAACAGCTCGTCGCGATGACGCTCGATGAAGCCGGTATCGACTTCCCCGCCCACGAACGCCGGATGCGCGCAGAGCGCCTTCAGGAGCATCGCATTGGTCGCGACACCCACGACCTCGGTCTTGCCCATCAGCCCCGCCATCCGCCGCAGGGCCGAACTCCGGTCGCGATCATGCACGATCACCTTGGCGATCATCGGATCGTAGAACGGCGTCACCGTATCGCCCTCGCGTACGCCGGTGTCGACGCGCACATTCGCCCCTTCGGACGGCAGGCGCAGATGGACCAGCGTGCCCGTCGAGGGCAGGAAATTGCGCGCCGGATCCTCGGCATAGAGCCGCACCTCGACGGCATGGCCGTCGATCCGCAACTGGTCCTGGGCGAGCGGCATCTTCCCGCCCGCGGCAACGACAAGCTGCCACTCGACAAGATCCTGTCCGGTGATCGCCTCGGTCACCGGATGCTCGACCTGCAGGCGGGTGTTCATCTCCATGAAATAGAAAGTGCCGTCCTGGTCGGCGATGAACTCGACGGTGCCCGCGCCGACATAGCCGATCGCCTTGGCCGCCGCGACCGCCGCCTCGCCCATCGCCTTGCGCCGCGCCGGCTCCATGTTGGGCGCCGGCGCTTCCTCGATCACCTTCTGATGCCGCCGTTGGATCGAGCAGTCGCGCTCGAAGAGGGAAAGGCAGTGGCCGTGCGTATCGGCGAAGACCTGGATCTCGATATGGCGCGGCCGCGTCAGATACTTCTCGACCAGCACATGATCGTCGGCGAACGCCGCCTTGGCCTCGCGCCTGGCGCCGGCCAGCGCCTCGGCGAACTTCGCTGCGCTCTCGACCACGCGCATGCCCTTGCCACCGCCCCCGGCCGAGGCCTTGATCAGCACCGGAAAGCCGATGCGCCGGGCTTCCCTGGCCAGGAGCTCGGGCGACTGGTCGTCGCCGTGGTAGCCCGGCACCAGCGGGACCTTGGCCTTCTCCATGATCTTCTTGGCTTCGCTCTTGGAGCCCATGGCGCGAATCGCGGCGGGCGGCGGGCCGATGAAGACGATGCCCGCCCTGGCACACGCCTCGGCGAAGCCTGCGTTCTCCGACAGAAACCCGTAGCCGGGATGGATCGCCTGCGCGCCGGTACGTCTGGCAGCCTCGATGATCCTGTCGGCCAGGAGATAGCTCTCGCGCGCCGGCGAGGGACCGATATGCACCGCCTCGTCCGCCAGTGCGACATGCCGCGCCTGCGCATCGGCATCGGAGAACACCGCCACCGTCGCGATGCCCAGGCGCCGCGCCGTCTTGATCACGCGACAGGCGATCTCGCCACGATTGGCGATCAGGATCTTGGAAAACATCAGACGACCCACCTCGGCTGGCGCTTGTCCAGGAATGCCTGCATCCCTTCGAGCGCCTCTGCAGTGACAGATTGATCGGCAACATGCCGGCTGAGCATGGCCGCCACTCTGGAATCGTGCGCCAGCGCGTCGACCATCGGCACGAGAGTCTTTACAAGGGCTTGCACCGACGGCGCGCCGAGCTTGAGCTCCCGCGCAAGCACGGTGACCGCCTCATCGAGCGCATCAGGTGCGAGCACACGGTCGACAAGACCGATACGCTCGGCCTCGGCAGCCGTGAATGTCCCGCCATGGATCAGGAGCTGGCGAGCCACACGCGGTCCTACCGCCTCGATCAGCACCGGGATGGCAATGGCAGCCAACAGGCCATTGCGCGCCGAGGTGAGGCCGAAGCGCGCCGTCGATGCGGCGATCGCATAGTCGCACGCCAGCATCAGGCCGATGCCGCCACCGACCGCCGCGCCGTGGACGCGCGCAATCGACGGCTTGGGAAAATCGTAGATTGCCTGGACCGCTCCCATCATTGCTTCGGCGCCGGCCTGCCGCGCACTTTCCTCGAAGCCCGGCCACTGCAGCACCCAATTGAAATCGCCGCCTGCCGAGAAGACCGGCCCCTCACCGGCCAGCACCAGAACGCGCACCGCGGGATCGGAAGCGAAGGCGTCGACCGCGTTGCAGATCGCCCGTGCCGTCGCGGCATCCAGGGAGTTCATCTCCTTGCCGCGACGGAGCGTCAGGGTGGCGATGCCGTCTTCTACGGTCGTCTGAACGGATGCATCCATCGCCGATCACATCCGGAAGACGCCGAACCTGCTGGGGCCGATCGGCTGGTTCATCGCCGCCGAGAGACCGAGTGCCAGCGCCATGCGGGTGTCGACCGGATCGAGGATGCCGTCGTCCCACAGCCTCGCCGTCGCGTAGTAGGGATGGCCTTCGCGATCGTATTGCTCGAGGATCGGCTTCTTGAAGGCCGCCTCTTCTTCCTTCGACCACTGTCCGCCCTTGGCTTCGATATTGTCGCGACGCACGGTGGCGAGCACGCTGGCCGCCTGCTCGCCGCCCATCACCGAGATGCGCGCCGACGGCCACATCCACAAGAAGCGCGGGCTGTAGGCGCGGCCGCACATGCCGTAGTTGCCGGCGCCGTAACTGCCGCCCACGATCACCGTGAATTTCGGCACCGCCACGGTCGAGACAGCAGTCACCATCTTGGCGCCGTCACGGGCAATACCGCCGGCCTCGTATTTGCGGCCGACCATGAAGCCGGTGATGTTCTGCAGGAACAGCAATGGAATGCCGCGCTGGCCGCACAGTTCGACGAAGTGCGCCGCCTTCAGCGCCGATTCGTTGAACAGGATGCCGTTGTTGGCGACGATGCCGATCGGATAGCCCCAGATGCGGGCAAATCCGGTCACGACCGTCGTGCCGTAGAGATGCTTGAACTCGTCGAACTCGCTGCCGTCGACCAGGCGGGCAATCACCTCGCGCATGTCGAACGGCGTGCGGCCATCGGGCGGCACGATGCCGTAGAGTTCCTCGGACGCAAGACGCGGCTCGGCTGGCGGCAGGAGGGAGACCGAAGGCTGCTTCCTCCAGTTGAGGTTGGCCACGATCCGCCGCGCCATGCCGAGCGCATGGCTATCGTTGTGGGCATAATGGTCGGCGACGCCCGAAGTCCGGGCATGGACGTCCGCGCCACCCAGATCCTCGGCGCTCACCACCTCGCCGATCGCCGCCTTCACGAGTGGCGGGCCAGCCAGGAAGATCGTGCCCTGTTTGCGCACGATGATGGTGTCGTCGCTCATCGCCGGCACATAGGCGCCGCCCGCGGTGCAGGAGCCCATGACGATGGCGACCTGCGGGATGCCCTGCGCCGACATGTTGGCCTGGTTGTAGAAGATCCGACCGAAATGCGTCTTGTCGGGAAACACGTCCGGCCACTGCGGCAGGTTGGCACCGCCGGAATCGACGAGATAGAGGCACGGCAGGCGGTTCTCCATCGCCACTTCCTGCGCCCGCAGATGCTTCTTCACCGTCATCGGATAGTAGGTGCCGCCCTTGACCGTGGCGTCGTTGCACACGATCACGCATTCGACGCCGCTCACCCGGCCGATGCCGGTGATGACCCCCGCCCCCGGCGCCTCGTTGCCGTACATATCCAGGGCGGCAAGCGGTGAGAGCTCAAGGAACGGCGAACCAGGATCGAGCAGTGCCCGCACCCGCTCTCGCGGCAGGAGTTTACCGCGCGATACATGGCGTTCGCGGGAAGCCTCGCCACCGCCCAACTGCACTTTCTCAGTGCGGTTCTTGAGGTCGGCGACCAGCGCGCGCATCGCCTCGGCATTGCGCTTGAAGCCGTCGGAACGTGGGTCGATCTGCGAGGAAAGAACGGTCATGGCGAAAGGCAACCTGCCCGGACGCAACGCCCGGTGCAAGGCCAGCCGTGCGCCGACCGCTACGGCAGGCGCGACAAGGAGCGCCAGTCCATACCCTGGGCGATGAACTTCTTCTGGTTCTCCCAGGCCGCCGCAAACTCCGGATCGGCTGCGGCCTTCTCCTTCAGGACAACCTCGGTGTTCTTGTGGAAGGCGTCGAGCAGTTCTGGAGACCACTGCCTGATGGTGACGCCCGACGCGCGCAGCTTCTCCAGAGCCAGTGCCTGGGTGTGGGCAGAGCGGCTCAGCATCCACGTAATGTTGGCCCGGCAGGCGGTCTCGATCTGCGCACGCTGCGCCTTCGGCAGCGCTTCCCATTTGTCCTTGCGCATCAGGAAATCGAGCACCGCCGAGGGCTGCTGCCAGCCCGGCAAGTAGTACGGCAGGCCGAGCTTGTCGAAGCCGAGTGCGGCGTCCATGGCCGGCGTCGACATCTCGCCACCGTCCACGTGGCCCTGCTGAAGCTGATAGAAGAAGTCGCCGGGCGGAAGCGGGACGATGGTCGCGCCCAGGCGCTCCATCACCGAACCGGCGATATCGCCATAGCGCAGCCGGAGGCCCTTGACGTCCTGCACCGTATCGAGGTCGCCGCGGAACCAGCCGCCGCCTTTCGGCCCCTGCATGCCGCAGGGAACGCCCGCCACGCCCAGCCTGTCATAGGCATAGTGATGCAATTGGCCGCCGTCGCCTTCCAGGATCCAGGTGGTCATTTCCTCGGGATTGGGCCCGAACGGCACCGTGGCAAACAGCCCCAGAACAGGCGCCTTGGCGGCGGCATAGCCTGACCAGGTAAACGCAGCCTCGAGATCGCCATTCACGATGGCGTCTAGCATCTCCCGCGTGGGGGCTATGCGGCCGGGCTCGATGATCTTGACGGTGAGTGCACCGTCGGAGGTGTGCTTCAGCGTCTTGGCGAAGATCCGTACCCCCTCGCCGGCGCCCGGGAGGTTGGGGTTGAAAGCCGTCTGCATCTGCAGGGTTCGACCGCCCGATGCCGAGGGCTTCGCCTCGTCGGCCAGGGCCAGGGTTGCTGTCGCCGCCGCGGCGACGATGGCCGCAAATCCTAATGCCCGAAGACTAATCAGCACCGCCCACCATCCGGGCCTTCCTCGCAGCCCATGACGCCACTTATTTCACTAATAATGAGTCTTGCATGAGACCAACAAATGCACAAGCCGTGCGCAATCAGAGGGCCGCCAGGCCGCGTCCGATGAGAATCCGCTGCACGTCGCTGGTACCCTCGTAGATCTGGCAAACGCGCACATCCCGCCAAATCTTCTCGGCCAGATAGTCGGCGACGTAACCGTAGCCGCCATGAATCTGGATCGCGGCCGAGCAGACTTCCTCCGCCATTTCCGACGCATAGAGCTTGGCCATTGCGGCTTCGGTGAGGCAGGGATGGCCGGCTTCGCGCAGGGATGCGGCATGCAGCACCATCTGGCGGGCGACCGCGATCTTGGTCGCCATGTCGGCGAGACGGAACTGCACCGCCTGGTGGTTCACGATCTTGGTGCCGAAGGCCTCGCGCTCGCCGGCATAGGCGCGCGCCAGTTCGAAGGACGCGCGCGCCATCCCCACTGCCTGAGCGGCGATGCCGATGCGGCCGACCTCGAGATTGGCGAGGGCGATGCGATAGCCCTGTCCTTCCGATCCCAGCATCGCGTCCGCGCCCACCTCGCAATTCTCGAAGGCGATCTGGCAGGTGTCGGACGATTTCTGTCCAAGCTTCTTCTCGACCGAGGCGACGCGATAGCCCGGCGTCCGCGTCGGCACGATGAAGCACGAGATGCCACGCTTGGTGTTGGAAGGATCGGTGACGGCGAAGACCAGGGCGACGTCGGCAGTGCGGCCGGAAGTGATGAACTGCTTCACGCCGTTCAGCACCCAGCCGTTGCCGCGACGCTCGGCGCGTGTCCTGAGGTTCGAGGCGTCCGAACCCGCCTGCGGCTCGGTCAGGCAGAAGGCGCCCAGCATCTCGCCGCGTGCGATCGGCTTCAGCCACTTCTCCTTCTGCTCAGGTGAGCCGTAGGCGAGCAACGCTGCGCAGTCGGGCGAATTGTTGACGCTCATCACCGTGGAGAGACCGCCGTCCGCCGCCGCGATCTCCTCCAATGCCAGGACATAGGAGACCATGCCGGCGCCGGCGCCGCCCCACTCGGTCGGCACGCACATGCCCATGAAGCCGAGCCGTCCCATCTCGGCCAGCAAGCTGCGCGGGATCTCGCCCGCCGCCTCCCAGGCGCGGACATGAGGCAACACCTGCTCCTGCGCAAAGGCGCGGGCGGTGTCGCGGATCAGGATCTGTTCTTCGCTGAGCAGCATCGGTCACCAGGCCAGTTCGGTACCGTCATATTGCAGATAACGGCCATTGTCCGACAGTTCGAGGCCGTCGATCACCCTGATCATCCCGGGAACGCTCTGCTCGATGGTGAGCGGTGCGCCCGATCCGCCCATGTCGGTCTGGACCCAGCCAGGATGCAGGGCAACGCAGATCACGTTCTTTCCGGCGAGGTCCCTGGCGAGGCAGTTCCATTCCATGTTCAGCGCGCTCTTGCTGGCGCGGTAGAAATAGCGGCCGCCATTGTTGTTCGCGATGCTGCCCAGGATGCTGGAGATGGCGATCAGCTTGCGCTGCCGCGAACGCGCCACATGGTCGGCAAAGGCTTCGGCCATCATCAGTGGCGCGAGCGTGTTCACCTCGAAGACCTCTCGCCACACCTTGGGATCGAGCGAGCCCAGGCTCTGTGCGCCCTCGCCGCGGCTGCCGCCGATGCCGGCATTGCAGATCAGGACATCGATCGCCTCGCCCGAAAGCTTCCGGGCAAGCGCCTTGACCGCCTCGTAGTCGGTGACCTCGAGACTGTGGGGATGGATGTCGCCCTCGATGTCCTTCAGCGCATCGGGTTTGCGGGCGCAGGCCAGCACCTTCCACCCCCTGGCGGCATATCGCTTGGTGAAGTCGAGGCCAAGGCCGCGCGCGGCGCCGGTAACCAGGACGGTGCTCATGACGATGCTCCCTGCGGCTAGCCGCGGCTCAGCAACCGAGCCCGTTGGCGTTTCCAGTCGCGCTCCTTGATCGCCTGGCGCTTGTCATGGGCCTGCTTGCCCGTCACCAGCGCGATCTCGATCTTGGCCCGGCCGCGCGGATTGAAATAGACCTGCAATGGCACGACGGTCCGGCCCTCGCGCTGGATGGCGCCGATCAGCATGTTGATCTGCTTGCGATGCAGCAACAGCTTTCGCGGACGCTTCCGCTCGTGATTGAAGCGGTTGCCCGAGGCGTATTCGGGGATGTCGGCATTGACCAGCCAGGCCTCGCCGCCCTGCTCGGTGACGTAGGATTCGGCGATCGAGCTGCGTCCGCCGCGCAACGACTTGACCTCGGTGCCGGTGAGCGCCAGGCCGGCCTCGAATGTCTCCTCGATGAAGTAGTTGTACCGCGCCTTGCGGTTCTGGGCCACGACGGTGCGGCCCAGCTCCGGTTTCTTTGCCAAGGGAACTGCCTTGTCGCCTGGAGCGACTAGTTGATCAGGCCGGCGTGCACCATCGCATCGCGCACCTGCTTCTTGGTGGCGTCGCCGCACTCCACCAGCGGCAGCCGCAGCCTGGCGCTCGCCTGACCGATCAGCTCGCAGGCATACTTCACGGGTGCCGGGCTGGTCTCGACGAACAGCGCCTTGTGCAGGGGCATCAGCCGGTCCTGGATTTCGAAGACCTTGTCGAGGTCACGCGCCTTCCACGCATCATGCATGTCGGCGCAGAGCCGCGGCGCCACGTTGGCGGTCACGGAGATGCAGCCGTCGCCGCCTTGCGCCAGGAAGCCGATCGCGCTGGCGTCCTCGCCGGACAGCTGGATGAAACCCTTCTTTGCGCGAAGCCTGGTGAGCGTCGGCCGGGCCATGTCGTAGCTCGCATCCTTGATGCCGACGATGTTCTTCACCTGCGAGAGCCGCACGACCGTGTCGACCTGCATGTCGCCGCCGGTGCGCGGCGGAACGTTGTAGAGCAGGATCGGGATGTCGACCGCCTCGGCCACCGCCTTGAAGTGCTGGAAGAGACCTTCCTGGGTCGGCTTGTTGTAGTAGGGCACCACCAGCATGGCGGCGTCGGCGCCCGCATTCTTGGCATGCCTGGTGAGATCGATCGCCTCCTCGGTCGAATTCGAGCCGGTGCCGGCGATCACCGGCACACCGCTGCCCTTGGCGGTCTGGATGCAGATGTCGATGACGCGCTTGTGCTCGTCATAGGACAGCGTCGGCGATTCGCCCGTCGTGCCGCAGGGCACGAGGCCGTCCGTACCCTCCTTGATCTGCCAGGCCACGAACTTTTCGAATCCCTTTTCGTCGACCGACCCGTTCTTGAACGGGGTGATCAATGCGACGAGCGATCCGGCGAACATGGCTTTCCTCCGATTTTCAGGCGGATATGCAGTCTAGGCGGCGCAGTCGGTCGCGGCAAGGTGAGCAACTTGCCATTGTGATGCCGTAAGGACCTGCCTACGATTCCTAGCGTGAAAGTCCCTCCTCTCCTCATCTTCCTTGTGCTATTGGCGCTTCCGGCGGCCGGTTCCGTGCGGGCCCAGCACGCCGGAGTCACGGTCCTGCGCGGCGAGAGCACAAATCCCTCGTCGACCAGCCCTTCCGATCCGGCTGTTCGCCATCCTCCTTCTTCATCCGTCGGCGGTTCCGCCCGGCCGGCACGGCCGATGGCACAGAAAACGGCGGAGATCCCCATTGCCAGCGAGAGCGGCAGCGTCCTGCCGCCGGCCGCTCCAAGCGAAATGGCGCAGGCCATCGCCTCCGGAAAGCCGCTCACGGCGGCCGAGGCATCGGCCCTCGGCGCTGCCTTCAAGGCGATCGATGACGGACGGTATGCCGATGCCCGGCCGGCGGTGGCCAATTTCGGCAACCCGCTCCTGGCCGAGATCGTGGATTGGTACGTTCTGCGGACAGCCCCCAAGACCGACGCCGATTTCGCCTCGACCTGGCGCTTCCTGCGCGAGCATCCGGACTGGCCGGAGCCCGAGGTGCTGCGCCGACAGGCCGAAGAGCGCATCAACGCCGATACGCCGGCCGCCGATGTCTGGCGCTATTTCACCGCCTTTCCCCCGCTCAGCAGCGCGGGCCACATGCACCGGCTCGCGGCGGCGAGCGCGGTGAGCCCGAAGGACGTGCCGAAGCTCGCCAGCGAGAGCTGGCGCACGGCAACGCTCAAGCCGGCGGACGAGACCGAGTTCCTGAACCGCTACGGCCAGTATCTGTCGGGGGAGGACCAGATCGCCCGCTTCGACCGCATCCTGCGCGAGGGTCGGCCGCGAGTGGCCCGCGACCTCCTGTCGAAGCTCCCGCCCGACTATCAGCCGGTCGCCGAGGCGCGGCTGGCGATGGCGACCAAGGCAGCCGATACCGTCACCATCCTGCGCGGCGTTCCGGCAGCCAAGCTCGCCGAGCCCACCATTCGCCTGGAGCAACTCTCGTGGCTGCGCCGCACCGGCAAGCTCGACGACGCCCGGGCATTGCTGTCCCAGCCCTCGGCAGACCAGAGCGATCGCTGGTGGAACGAGCGCCAGCAGGTCGCGCGCGATCTCCTTGCCGCCGGTCGTGCGGCCGATGCCTATACGGTCGCAAGCCAGCACGGCCAGATGAAGGGAGTGGCGTTTGCCGAAGCGGAGTTCCTCGCCGGCTGGATCGCGCTGCGCCATCTCAAGAAGCCGGCCGAGGGACTGAAGCACTTCCAGACGCTCTATGACGGCGTGTCGACGGATATTTCCAAGAGCCGCGCCGCCTATTGGCTTGGACGGGCCTATGAAGCATCGGGCCGCACGAAGGACGCGCGCGAATGGTATGCGCGGGCGGCCAACTTCGGCCAGACCTTCTATGGCCAACTCGCAGCCCGCAAACTGCCGGGCGGCGCCGCACGCCTGCCGACGGATCCCATTGCATCGCAGACCGACCTGCAGGCCCTGTCGAGCCGCGAGTTGGTGACCGTCGCGCGTTATATCGGCCAGTCGGGCTATGCCGAGCGCACGCGGCCCTTCCTGCTGAAACTGGCGCAGGCCGTCAAAGGTCCCGGCGAGACGCTGCTGCTGGCGCATCTCGCTGTCGAATTGAAGCGGCCGGATGTCGCGCTCACCATTGCACGGCATGCGACGGCAAGCGGCGTGACGCTGTTCGATGCCTCGTTCCCGGTCGTCGATCTGGGCGCGACCGGTTCGATCGAACGGGCGCTGGCACTCGCGGTGACGCGCCAGGAAAGCGCCTTCAACTCGGCTGCGGTGTCGCCCTCCGGCGCGCTCGGGCTGATGCAACTCATGCCCGGCACGGCGCGTGATGTCGCGGGCCGCCTCGGCTTCCCGTTCGTGCAATCCAAGCTTACCTCTGATCCCGCCTACAACGTGTCGCTGGGTAGCCAGTATCTCGCCGAGATGCTGCAACGCTTCGGCGGCTCCTACGAACTCGCACTCGCCGCCTACAACGCCGGGCCCAACCGCGTGGCGCGCTGGCTGCAGACGATCGGCGATCCGCGCGGCGGCAAGATCGACATGGTCGACTGGATCGAGATGATCCCGCTGCGCGAGACCCGCAACTACGTGCAGCGCATCATGGAGAGCGTCGGCGTCTATCGCGATCGGCTGAGCGGCCCGTTCAAGATGCTCTCGCCAGCGATGGGGCGATCCTAGGCGACCAACTCTGTCCCGAGTCGCGCGCGGTATTCCACGCGCTCAAGCGAAGGCCTCGCGCCAATTCCACGGGATGCATTGGAACGAGCGCACGATCGATCCTTCACCGCCGATCCTTCGCCGCGCTCGGGGCGACAACGAGTGCGATGACCGGTCCTGGCTAGGTCCGCAGCCGCAGGAGAGCCTCTTCCGACAGCGGCCCCTTGTTCACGGCGGCGGCCGCCTGCTCGAGCTGATCCAGCGTCGAATAGCCGACCAGCATGGTCGTCACGGCGGGATGGGCGATCACGAACCGGAGTGCCAGTTCCGTCAAGCTGCTCGCGACCCCCTGCTTCACCAACGGCTCGAGCGCCTTGGCACGCGCCACGTCCTCGACGAAGCTCGGCGCCGAACCGATCGGGTCGACGACCTGCATGGCAAGCGGATGGCGTTCGGTCGTACCCGCAAGCGCGCCACCGGCCAGGGCGCGGATGACGATCGTGCCCATGTCCATCGCGCGCGTACGCTCGAGCAAACGCCCATAGTCCTGTCCCGGAGCACCATTCGGCATCGAACCGCCGGCACTGGAGTTGAGGACATTGTAGACGACCTGCATGGTATCGAAGACGCCCGCCTCGATCGCTTGCAGGAGCGCCGGCGTCTCGCCCACGCCGCTCAAGCCGATGAAACGCGTCTTGCCCGCCTTTTGCAGCCGCTGCATTGCCGGCACGACCTCGGCCAGGGCCATGTCGATCGCGAGGTGATCGTCGGCATCGCGGGCAACAAGCGGATTGTGAAGCTGGAACAGATCGACGTGATCGCGATCCAGCCGCCGCAGGCTCTCGTCCATCGATTGCGCAACGAAGTCTCCGATGCGCGAGCGGTCTGCCGCCTTCAGCCGCACCTTGGTCCCGATCACGACATCAGGCTTCAATGTCTTCAGGGCACGGCCAAGACTGCGTTCGGATTCGCCGTTGCCGTAGAGCGGAGCGGTATCGATGTAGTTGATCCCGAGTTCGACGGCGCGCGCGAGCGCGCGCTCCTGATCCGCCACCGCGCCCCTGGTCATCAAGCCGCCGACGGCGCCCGCCCCGAAGCCCAGCAGGGAAATCTCGAGATTCGTACGTCCCAGCCGGCGATATTGCATTCAGCACTCTCCTTCGACCCGAACCCTTCCGGTTTCGTTGTCCACCACGACGTGGCTGTCGTAGTAGGTGACGGTAGGCTTGGCGCCGAAGCGCGCCTCCATCTGCTTCTCCCACTGTGGCGTGTACCACGCACGCGCCGCCGCCTCGGACTCCCAGAGATAGACTCCACCTCCACCCGCATTGCCGTTGATATAGTATTTTCTCAGAAGCCCCTTGGCGCCGAGGGCGGTATAGGTTGGCGCCGATTTGCGGGCCGCATCGACCGCTGCCTCGCGCGAACGCTTGGTCATGGGAATTTGAACAATGGCGACGAACATGTCGGATAGCCTACGGTCATCGGCCGTCGGGAGCAATTGATGAGCGCGGACCTGGATAAAATCGAGCTATGCGTGTTCGACGCCTACGGCACGCTCTACGACTTCAATTCGGCGGTCGCCCGCCACCGGCCGGCCATCGGCGCCAAGGCCGACGCACTGACCGAGATGTGGCGCAACAAGCAGATCCAATATACATGGCTGCGCAACAGCATGGACGCCTATGCTCCGTTCTGGCAGGTGACCGGCGAGGCGCTCGATCACTGCCTGGCGGCGCATGGCATCGCCACAGCGAACGTGCGCGAGAAGTTGCTGTCGGCCTACTTGGCGCTCGATCCCTTTCCCGAGGTACCGGCCGCGCTGGGCAAGCTGAAGCAGGCCGGCAAAAGGCTCGCCATCCTGTCCAACGGCAATCCGGAAATGCTCGATCCGATGGTGAAGGCTTCGGGCCTTGCGGACAGGTTCGAGGCCGTGCTGAGCGTCGATGTCGCTCGCGTCTTCAAGCCCGATGCGCGGGTCTATCGCCTGGTCGAGGCGCGGCTGGGCGTCCGTCCCGAAAATGTCTGCTTCCTCTCGTCGAATTGCTGGGATGCGCATGGCGCCGCCCATTTCGGCTTCCGCACGGTGTGGGTGAATCGCGCAAGCGCACCCGATGATGGCCTGCCCGGCAAGATCGTAGCTCAAATCACGGACCTCTCCCGGCTTCCCTCCCTCCTCGGTGTCTCCTGATGTCTTCGTCTCCGACTTTTGCCGATGTGCAGGCCGCCGCGCGACGCCTGGACGGCATCGCCATCCGCACGCCGCTGCTCGAGAACGCACGACTCAATGCGAAACTCGGCGGACGGCTGTTCATCAAGGCGGAGTGCCTGCAGCGGACCGGCTCCTTCAAGATCCGAGGCGCCTACAATTTCCTCGCCTGCATGAGCGAAGCCGACCGCCGGAAGGGCGTCGTCGGCTGGTCGTCCGGCAATCATGCTCAAGGCCTGGCGGAGGCCGCGCGGCTGATGGACATCAAGGCAACCATCGTGATGCCGGCCGACGCGCCCGCTCTCAAGGTCGCCAACACGCGCGCAAGCGGCGCAGAGGTGGTGCTCTACGATCGCGTGAAGGAAAGCCGCGAGGAGATCGGGCTTGGCATCGCCAAGAAGACCGGCGCCACCGTCGTGCCGCCCTATGACCACCCCTGGATCCTGATCGGCCAGGGCACCACCGGCCTGGAGCTCGCCGAACAGGCGAAGGCGCTCGACGTCACGCTCGATGCCGTTGCCGCCCCCTGCTCCGGCGGCGGACTCTCGACCGGCGTGGCGCTCGGCGTCAAGGGCATCAGCCCCTCGACCATCGTCCACGCCGGTGAGCCGGCGGGCTTCGACGACATGACGCGTTCGCTGGCCAGGGGCGTCAAGCAACGCAACGAAAAGCTCAGCGGCTCGATCTGCGACGCCCTTCTCGCGCCCGAACCGGGTGATGTCACCTTCCCGCTGGCACAGAAGGTGCTGGGCCCAGGGCTCGTAGCCACCGATGACGAAGTGCTTGACGCCATGGAGGTCGCGTTCCGTGAATTCAAGCTGGTGGTCGAGCCGGGTGGCGCCGTCGCCTTGGCAGCCGCCTTGGCCGGCAAGCTGCCGGTAAAGGACCGCTCGGTCGCCGTCGTCTGTTCCGGCGGCAACGTCGATCACGCGACTTTCGCCCGCGCTCTGGCGCGACCTGTCGGTCCATGACGTCGAGCCGCGCCCGTCGCGAGTGGCAAATCTTCCTCCGGGTCAGCATCGGAAGTGCGGTGATCAGCGCCGGCTTTGGCTATTTCGTCGGCGACCGGACGTTGCATGCCGCCGTCATGGGCGTGCTCCATTCCATTGCCATCGCCACGCCGCTCCTGCTGTTCGAGATCAAGGCCCAGGATATCCGTCCGCTGCGGCGTCTCAGACGCCAACCGCTGCTGGTCTATTTCGGGTTCAGGATCCTTTTCTACCTTGTCGTCATCATCGGCGGCCTGGTGACGGTGCGTCTGCTCTTCGACGATTCTCCGACGGTTTTCGACGAAACTTTCCGACCCTCGATCATCTTCGCCGCCGTGATGTCGGTAACAGCCAATCTCGTATTCGAATTGGGCAGTCTTCTGGGCTTCGGCACGCTCGGGAATCTCCTGACCGGACATTATGTGCAGCCGAGGCGCGAGCACCGGGCCTTCGTCCTGATCGACATGAAGGACTCGACCGGCATGGCCGAACGCCTCGGATCGATCCGCTTCCATGAGCTGCTGAATGCCTTCTTCCAGGACGTCACGGATGCCGCGCTCGACTGTCGGGCGGAGATCCACAAGTATGTCGGCGACGAGGCCATCCTGACCTGGACGCGCGCCGACGGCGACTGCATCGCCTGCCCGTTCATCGCCCAGGATCGGATCGCCGCCAATGGCGAGAGATACAGATCCCGCTTCGGCGCGATTCCCCAATTCCGCGCCGCCCTGCACTGGGGCGAGATCGTCGCCGGCGAAATCGGTGACGTCCGCCGCGAGATCGCCTATGTCGGCGATACGCTGAACGTCGCGGCGCGGCTTCTCGACGCCACCAAGAGCCTGGGCCGGGACGTCCTGGCCTCGATGGATCTGCTCGACCAGGTGACCCTGCCGCAAGAACTCAAGGCAGAACCGCTCTCCACCCTCACGCTGCGCGGCCGTTCGGCGCCGCTCGCGATCGCCGCTCTGGATCGCCCGGCACGGTAGCCTATTACCGCGCCCAGGGGTGGCGCGAGAAAATGAGAAAACGGCCTGAAACGCCCATGCCATCGGCATCGGAGGCTTCTCACGCCGTGAGAAAATGTGAGAAACGCGGCTTGTGTCCTGTGAAGTGCCCCCGAAACGAGACACGGCCAAGGTGAGATGGGTCTGCTCCTCGAAGAGATGGGTCTGCTCCTCGAAGAGGAGAATGGGACGGTGCCTCAGGAGAGGAAGAAGAAGAGTTGGCAGCCGAAGTACAGCCTGTCGACAAAGCAGGCTGCGGTGGTGCGGGCGGAGACCGGGGAGTGGATCGCGGTGATCAAGCAGCCTTCATTCAGGACCAGGTTGGCGCCGTGCGTCTTGGAGCCGTCCGCGTCGCCTTTGCCGACATCGATGCCGTAGGCGCCGCCCTCATGCGGGATCGCCACGCGGAGACCGTCGGGAACCTTGTCGAACTTCGACTTCGAGCGGCGGGCGACATGTCCGTCGCTGCCATGGCGATTGTCGCTGACCTGCGGCCGGAAGATGTCTTGGAGATGATCATTCTCAGGCCCCGCGCCCGAAGAGCACGTTATGATCCACATGAATTTCTCGAGCTGCTCCGGCTTCGCCGCAACCGGAACGCACTGCGCCGAAGAGTCGTTCGTCGGCATCCGTGTGCGGCTTGGACTGCCATGGGTGATGGTGGTCGCGCCGGATAGCCACCTGTCGGGGGCCGCTCCGCACGACCCGTTACTGGCCGAGCCTATTGTGGCGAAAGCAACTTGAGGTGCTTGATCGCGCGAATGGCCGCCACGACATCATCGCCACGACCCGACGACGCTCTTGTGAACAGAGACGACGCATGAGCGAGGACCTCGATGCAAGAGGCGCCGCGTCGGCGTTCTTCGGGCATTAAAGAGCCCGCCGGGCCTGAACCCGGCGGGCGGAAGCGACCGTAGGTGGCGGCCAACTTCGGGGTTACAATGCGGCAATCGGGTGCTCAGGGATCGCCGCATGAACGATAGTATGATGCTCGCCCTGGGCCGGGGCCAGTGACATGTCGGTGTTCCTCTTGCGTGTTGGCGGCTCCACAACCCGCACGATGCGATGGGGAACAAAAAGCAGAACGCCGCGCCAAACTTTGCCGCGCTCCATTCAGGTTGGGAGCGCAGCAGTGTTGGGCGTCAGGAACGGCAGATTCTTGAAGTAAACCCTCGCGGCAGCCGCCCGAGTCCACCGACCGATGATCTACTCGACCACCCGGCTCGTGGTCACGGTAGTCGGTCCCGCGCTGGGGGTGGTGGTGGTGGTCTGGATGCCCGGCAGGCTGGTCCCGAAGGTCGCACAACCGGCCGTGTAGTTATTGTTGTACGACGTGAACTTGATGTAACGCCCGATCCAGACGGTGCAGCCGTTCGTGCTTGCGCTGGCATTGTTGAAGCTCGCCAGGTCGATCCGGTTCTGAGGGAAGTAGATTGCTCCCGAGAGCTTTGCGTTGTTGAGCGAACTTACGGTGAAGATCTTCGACGTCGAGGTCATCGTCCCGGCCGGAGCACTGCGGTCCTGGTAGACCAGCACACCCTTATAGGGGCCGCTGGGCGGGGCGCTGAGCGTCACGTTGTTGTTGGACGAGATCTTGAATCCACCGATGTCGGAACTCCTGCCCGTCGTTTGCGTCAGGACGATCGTCACGCCGCTTTGCCCGTTGACACAGCTCGGACAGGTGACGTTGTTCACGCTGGTGATGTAGAGATCGCCGTTGGCGACGTAATAGGTACCGGGTGTGAAGTAGACGTTGTTGAAGCCGGAGATGGTGAGGCCGCCGCAATAGGTGCCTGGCTGCAGGGCGAGAGACGTGCCACCCGACGGCGCGTAGTTGGCATAGTCACAAGCCCCCGGTGCCGGGGTCGGGAGCGAAGCGTACGGATCGTACAGCGTCGTAGTCTGATTGGTCAGCACCGAATCGGCGCTGAAGTTGTTGTAGCTTGCCTTGTAGAATGAGCCGCGCGTCCAGATGCCGGCATTCAACGCGCCTGATCTCTTGTGCAGCGCCGCATTGTTGAAGCTCGCCATATAGATCGAGGCTTTCGAGTTGTTCGTCACCGACGTAGCGTTGGACATAATGCTGCAGTCGCTGGTGAGATTGTTGAACGACGTGAAGATGATCCCCTGCTCGGCGTTGGGTGTAAGCGCCACGATGCAGCCTTCACTGGAACTTGTCGTCGTCGTTGTCGTCGTGGTGGCCGTCTTGGTATAGGTGCCCCGCGCCGCCACCGCGCGCGTGGTCAGCGTGAACGGATTGCTGGACTGTCCGAGGAAGGCGTTCAACGCCTCGCCGAAGATGAAGCTCTGCGAGCTCTTCTTGATGATGACCTCGACGGCGCCCGGCGTCGAAACATTGGGCCCGGACGTCGGCGGACTGTTGACCGTGACCGTGACGTTGTTCGCGCCATCGGTGAAGCCGTTGCGTTGCGCCTCGAACTTCGCG
>JAFEBU010000007.1 GCA_018242505.1 Pseudomonadota bacterium | reverse complement strand
CAACGGCCGGCCTTGTGAGACCCGATACAGCACCACCGATCCCCGGACCGGCGAGTGCGGACAGATCCTTGAAACCCTCAAGGGACAACCGCCAAGCGATCGCAAATTACAGAGCCACTACCTAGCTGTCGTACTGCAGCAGCGCCTCGACGGGGACGGGGAGGCGCTTGCGGCCGTTGAGGAAGGTGAGTTCGATGACGCAGGCGGCGGCCGGCACGATGGCGCCGACCTGTTGCAGGAGCGTGACCGCGGCGGCCATGGTGCCGCCGGTCGCCAGCAGGTCGTCGACCAGCACCACGCGCTGGCCCTTCGCGATCGCGTCGCTCTGGATCTCGATCGTGTCGGTGCCGTACTCCAGCGCATAGGTGTGGCGCACGGTGATGCCGGGCAGCTTGCCCTGCTTGCGCAGCATCACGAAGCCGGTACCGAGCGCCAGCGCCAGCGGCGCCGCGAGCAGGAAGCCGCGCGATTCGATGCCGGCCAGCAGGTCGGGCTTGTGAGGTCGCACGGCAGCGGTGATCTGCTCGATCGTCTCGTGCCATGCCTTGGCGTTCGCGAGCAGGGTCGAGATGTCGTAGAACAGGATTCCCGGTTTGGGAAAATCCGGGATCGAGCGGATGTGATCCTTGAGATTCATCAGCTATAGCCTGGCGGCGGCACGAAGCTGCGATACTCCTGCTCGAGGAGCTTGGCGAAGGCGATGGTGGAGTAGTCGCCGTATTGCGGGCCGACGATCTGCACGCCGATCGGCAGGCCTTCGGGACTGAGCCCGATCGGAGCCGAAGTCGCGGGCAGCCAGGTGGCGCAGGAATAGCCGGCCCAGAAGATCTGATCCACCACCGGTACCTTCTTGTTGTTCACCACGATGGTGCGCTTGTGGCGCAGCCCCTGCTGGTCGTGCGGGAAGGCGGCCGTGGTCGCGACCGGGCAGAGCATGAGGTCCCAGTCCTGGAAGAAGGTGTCCCAGGCCAGCCGCATGCGGTGCCGCTTTTCGTTGAGTTGCAGCCAGGTGCGGTGCGACAGCGAGTTGCCGCGCTGCATTTGCGCGAAATAGCTCATATCGTCCGGCGCCAGCGTCGCCGCGTCGGCCACGGCCTGCTGGTAGACCTCGTCCGACATCCGCGCCGAGGTCGCCGCGCGCAGGAGCCGGATATAGACGTCGTTCAGCTCCGCCGTGTCGATCGCCGGCCGCGCCGTGTCGCTCACCTTCACCTTCTTCTTGGCGAGGAAGTCGGCGAGCTTCTGGATCTCGGCCTGCACCGTGTGATCCACCTCGGCATTGGGGTCGCTCAGCAGGACGGCGACCTTGAAGTCGCGCAGCTTCTTTTTCTTCGGCCGCGGCAGGCTGAGTTTCCAGCCGCGTGCGTCGATCTCGTCGGGACCAGCCATGATGTCCAGCGCGATCTCGAGATCGCCGGCGCTGCGGGCGAGCGGTCCCACGACACCGATATCGCCATAGGCGACGTTGCCGCCCAAGGTGTGGCCTTTCGGGCAGACCACGTTCCAGGTCGGCTTGTGGCCCCACACGCCGCAATAGTGGGCGGGATTGCGGATCGAGGCGCCGATGTCGCTGCCCGCCTCGATGCCGGTGAGGCCGGCGGCCAGCGCTGCACCCGATCCGCCCGAGGAGCCGCCGGGCGTGCGGCCGAGATCCCACGGATTGTTGGTGCTGCCGTAGACGTCGTTGTAGCTCTGCCAGTCGGCGAGATTCAGCGGCACATTGGTCTTGCCGAACAGCGTCACGCCGGCATCGATCATGCGCTGGGCCACCAGCGAATTCTGTTCGGCGATGCTGTTCTTGAAGGCCGGATCGCCCCAGGTGGTGGCGAAGCCCTTCACGTCGAACGACTCCTTGATGGTCATCGGCACGCCGTGCAGTGGCCCGAGTTTCTTGCCCGCTTTCACTGCCTTGTCGGCGGCCTTGGCCCGCTTGCGTGCGCCCTCGACATCGCTGGCGATGATGGCGTTCAGTTTGGGATTATAGGTCTCGATCCGCTTCAGATAGAGGTCGAGCAATTCGAGGCATCCGATCTTCTTCTTGCGCACCGCGGCGGCGAGGTGCTTGGCAGACTGAAACGGCAGGTCGAGAGGCATGGACTGGAAATCCCGCAGATGGGCAAGGCTATCGCCGTAGCATATTTCTTTCCGTCGGGGGAAGCGCGCCACGCTCGCAGACGCGCCACGCCCGCAGAATGGTCTCCCACCGAAGCGGCGGCGCCCAATGACTATTTCGGTCTCGGCCGGACGCGTGCGGTCGGTGCAGCGACCAGTGGATCATCGGGCCAGTAGTGGCGTGGATAGCGGCCCTTCAGCTCGGCCTTCACGGCCTTGTAGCCGCTGCTCCAGAAGCTCGCGAGATCGCGCGTCACCTGCACCGGGCGGCGCGCGGGGGAGAGAAGGTGAAGCGTCAGCGGAACCGTGCCGCCGCCGACACGCGGCGTGTCGGTAAGCCCGAACATCTCCTGCAGCCGCACCGCAAGCGTTGGCTCGGCCGGGTTGGCATAGTCGATCGGCACGCGCGAGCCGCTCGGCACCTCGACATGGGTCGGCGCAAGCCGGTCGAGCTGGCGCTGGCGGTCCCACGGCACCAGCGCCTTGAGGGCAGCGGCAAGATCGATGCGGCCGAGGTGATCGCGCCGCGACACGCCGTCGAGGAAGGGAGCGAGCCACACATCCAGCGAGGCGAGCAGGGCCGCGTCCGACAGGTCGGGCCAGTCGGGGTCGAGGACCCGCAGGAAGGCGATGCGCTGCCGCCACTTCACGAGGTCGTCGCTCCAGGGCAGTGCGCCGGGCCCGAGCTGGCGAACGCCACCCAGCATCGCGGCGGTCACCTTGTCAGAATCTGGCTTGATGAGGGGCCTGTCCTCGAGGATGAGGGCGCCCAGCCGGCGTCTCTGCCGGGCCAGCACCGCACCCTCGCGCGTACTCCATTGCACGAGCTGCTCGTCGACGATGCGCTCGGCAAAGAGATCCTCGATCTCGGCCGGTGCGATCGGGGCAGCAAGGAAGATGCGAGAATCCTGCGCCGAGCCGTCGAGATCGGCGACGACCAGGAATTCCTCATTGGCCATCGGATCGCCCTCCGGCAGTGCAGCGCCGCGCCCGCTGGAGAGCAAGTAGCGTCCGGCTGTGCCGGGCCGGCGGCGGCCGATGCGGTCGGGATAGGCGAGCGCCAGCAACGCGCCGGTCTTCGAGACATCGGGCGTCTCGTCCCGGGTCTCGCGCGACATGAGCCGGCGGGCTGATTCCTGGATCAGGCGCAGGGCGCCGTCGCGCTTGCCGGTCAAGGCGATGTCGACTCGATGACGCAGATCGACATCTCGCTGACCTCGCTGTTTCGTCGCCGTCGGCGGTGAAAGCAGTTGTGGGGGCAGGCGCAGGAAATCGCGCTCGCTCAGGATCGCGGCCAGCAGCGCGGCGACACGACCCTGTTTCAATTCGCGACCTTTCAGTACGAGATGGGCCAGCCGCGGATGCTGACCCAACCGCGCCATGGCGCGGCCATGCGGTGTGATGGTTCCGCTCGGGTCGAGCGCGCCGAGATCGATCAGCAGGGCGCGCGCCGTCGCCATTGCCGCCGGTGGCGGCGGCGTGAGCCACGGCAGCGTCGCGGCATCGTTCGCACCCCAGGCGGCGAGCTCCAGTGCCAAGGGCGCCAGATCGGCATCGAGGATCTCCGGCGGCGTGAAGGGCAGCAGCCCGCGCTGCGCCTCCTCCGTCCACAGCCGATAGCAGACACCCGGTTCGAGCCGGCCGGCGCGGCCGCGGCGCTGGTCGGCCGAGGCCTGGCTGACACGCATCGTGTCGAGCCGCGTCATGCCCGAGCGCGGCGAGAAGCGCGGCACACGCATCAGCCCGGCATCGATCACGAGGCGCACGCCCTCGATGGTGAGGCTGGTTTCCGCAATCGACGTCGCGAGCACGACCTTGCGTCGGCCAACAGGCGATGGCGCGATGGCGCGATCCTGCTCGGCGGGCGGAAGGTCGCCGTAGAGGGGAGCCACGTCGATGTCCGGCCCGAGATCGCCGAGCCGCTCGTGCACGCGGCGGATCTCGCCGACGCCCGGCAAGAAGACCAGTGCGCTGCCGCCTTCCTCGCCGAGCGCACGCCGGACCGCGCTCGCGGCCGTGTCCTCGATGCGGCCTACAGCTTCACGATCAAGGTAGCGCGTCTCGATCGGGAACATACGACCGGCCGACTCGATCACCGGAGCGCCGCCCAGCCGCTCGGAGACGGGTCCGGGGTCGAGCGTCGCCGACATCGCGATCACGCGCAGGTCCTCGCGCAATGCGGTTTGCGATTCGCGCACCAGGGCGAAGGAAAGGTCGGTCTCCAGCCCGCGCTCGTGCAATTCGTCGAAGATCACGCAGCCGATGCCCTCGAGGGCGGGATCGTCCTGGAGCATGCGCAGAAAGAGGCCGTCGGTGACGACCTCGATGCGCGTGCGCGGACCGACTTTGGTGTCGAGCCGTACTCGATAGCCGACCGTCTCGCCCACCTGCTCGCCGAGCGTCGCTGCCATGCGCCGCGCCGCCGCGCGCGCCGCAAGCCGCCGCGGTTCCTGCATCACGATCTTTTTATGGGCTGCGAGCCAGGGCGCATCGAGCAAGGCCAGCGGTACGCGCGTCGTCTTGCCGGCGCCGGGCGGCGCCACCAGCACCGCTGCCGTGCGCTCGGCCAGAACGGACAGAAGTCGCGGCAGCGCCTCGTCGACGGGAAGGGAGGGGGAAGGCATGGCTTTCAGGTTCGGTTTATCAGATTATTGGAGCTCTTTGGGACCGCGAGCGTCCTGCTCGCTCATACCTATGAGCGCGACTGGAGTCGCGCTCCCAGCAATGGACTTCATGTCGCTATGGGCGCGCCGCTCCAGTGGCGCTCATAGTCATATTCCTGCGCATGTGAATGCGTCGGATGGGCGATCCGCAGGCTCGTGGTCTGGAAGACGATGAGGCCGCTAAAGCACGGAGGTTACTCCGCGCGAAGTGGCGCGCTCCTGCGAGTGCTTATAGCCTGTGATGGCCAAAAGATCGGGAGGAACGCCTTGATCAAGCTGACCTTTTGCCTGCGGCGGCTGCCGAGCCTGTCGCTGGTGGAGTTCCAGGACTATTGGCTGAACAAGCACGGGCCGCTTGTGCGCAGCTTGCAGCCGGCGCTGCGCATGGCGCGCTACGTGCAGGTTCATCGCCTCGACGGTGATCTCGCGGTGGGCATGCAGCGCGTGCGTGCTGCGCCCGAACCGTACGACGGTATCGCCGAGCTGTGGTGGACCGACGCCGAGACCTTCCAGGCCGCCGGACGAGATCCCGCGGCGCGCGAGGCCGGGCGCCTGTTGCTGGAGGACGAGGCGAAGTTCATCGACCTGCCGCGTTCGCCGCTGTGGCTTGGCCGCGAGGAGACGATCTACGCGGCTGGGGAGGCGCGGCCATGACGAAACGACTGGTCCTCGCGCTGTGTGCGATCCTGTCGATGGGCCCGTTGTCGATGGGCCCGTTGTCGATGGGCCTGCTGTTGACGGGATCGGCGCTGGCCGAGGGATATCCCTCGAAGCCGATCCGCCTCGTCATCGGCTATGCGCCAGGCGGCGGCAACGACCTGATCGCGCGCATCGTCGCTGCCAAGCTGCAGAAGAAGCTCGGCCAGCCGGTCGTGGTCGAGAACAAGCCGGGCGCGCAGTCGATCGTGGCGGCCGAGCTGGTCGCCAAGGCCGCACCTGACGGCTACACGCTGTTCGTGGCGCCGAGCGGGCCACTCACGATCAATCCCGCCGTCTATTCCAGGTTGCCCTACGATCCGGCGAAGGACTTCGCGCCGATCTCGCTGCTGGCCGAGTTCCCGCTGCTGCTGGTGGTGGGCCCCGACCAGCCGGTGAAGAGCGTGCAGGAGCTGGTGGCCTACGGCCGCGCCCATCCCAGGCTCGCCAACTATGCGTCGGCGGCCACGGCATTTCAGCTCGCCTCGGAGCTCTTCAACCAGCGCACCGGCTCGCAGTTCCAGTACATCCCCTACAAGGGTAGCGGAGAGATGGCGCAGGCGGTGATGAGCGGCCAGGTGCTGATGGCGATCGCCGACTCAGGGCCGCTGGCCGGACCGTTGAAAGGCGGCAAGCTGCGCGCGCTCGCCGTCACCACGGCCAAGCGGACCGCCGCGTTCCCCGACGTGCCGACGCTCGCGGAGGTCGGCATTTCCGACATGGAGATCTCGCTGTGGACCGGGATCGTGGCGCCTGCCGGCACGCCGGCCGACATCGTCGCCCTCCTGCAGAAGGCAATTGCCGAAACGCTTGTTCTGCCCGACGTGCGCTCGGCCATGGAGGCGATCGCGGTCGAGCCGCGCAGCACCACGGCGCAGGAATACCGCGACCTGATCGCCCGTGACGCGACGCGCTGGAAGGTGGTCGCGACCAAGGCCAACATCAAGCTCGATTGAGGATGCGATGGACACCAACGAAGCCCGCCATTCCACGGCGCACTATTTCCTCGAAGGCCTGACCGAGATCGGCTTCGATTATCTGTTCTGCAACTTCGGTACCGACCATGCGCCGCTGATCGAGGCCATGGCTGCCTTCCGCCGCGCCGGGCGCTATGTGCCCGAGACCATCCTCTGCCCGCACGAGAACACGGCGGTGCACATGGCGGCGGGTTACGCCATCGCCACCGGGCGCGGGCAGGGCGTGATGGTCCATGTCGATGCCGGCACGGCCAACGCGGCGATGGCGCTGCACAATCTCTGCCGCGCCCGCTTGCCCGTGATGCTGATGGCGGGCAAGGCGCCGTTCACCACCCGCGGCGAGCTTTTAGGCACGCGCGACACCTACGTGCATTTCGTGCAGGAGCCGTTCGACCAGGCGAGCGTGGTGCGGCCTTACACCAAGTGGGAATACAACCTGCCGTCAGGCGTGATCGCCAAGGAGGCGCTGCGCCGCGCGCATACGGTGATGGAGAGCGACCCCAAGGGGCCGGTCTATCTCACCTTTCCGCGCGAGACGCTGACCGACACCTGGTCGGAGGGCGCGATCCGCTCCTATCCCGCCGAGCGCTTCGGCGCCGTCTCGGCGCGCGGCGTCGATGCGGCCTCGATCGATGCGCTGGCGACCCGGCTGCTCGCGGCCGACCGGCCGGTCCTGATCACCGCCTATGCCGGGCGCAACCATGCGACGGTCGCCGTGCTCGACGAGCTGGCGCGCTTCGCCGGCATCCGGGTGATCGAGTTCAATCCGTTCTATGTGAACCTGCCGCACACTTCGCCCTGCCATGGCGGCTTCATGCCGGCCAAGGCGCTGGCCGAGGCGGATGTCGGTCTGCTGGTCGATGTCGACGTGCCCTGGATCCCGGCCGACGTGCCGGACAATCCTGACACCTGGTGGGCGCATATCGACGTCGATGCCGAGAAGCGCGCCTTCCCGATGTGGACCTTCCCCGGCCATCTGCGCCTGCAGGGCGACAGCCATCGCATCCTCGCCGACCTGCTGGCGGCGATGAAGGCGCGCGCCGACGCGGCCTTCAGGATCACGGCGGCAGCGCGGGTCGAAACCCTGGCCGAGGAGAACAAGGCGCGGCGCGAGCAGGCGGCGAAGGCCGCGGCCCAACGCGGTGCGCCGGGCCAGATCAATCCGCACTTCCTGTGCGCCACGCTCGCCAAGGCGCTCGATCCCTCAGCCATCGTGCTGAACGAGGCGATCCGCAATGCCGCGGTCGTGTTCGCCCAGATGCCGCGCACCGAGCCCGGCACGCTGGTCGGCCTCGCCGGTGGCGGCCTCGGCTTCTCCGGCGGCATGGCGCTGGGGCTGAAGCTCGCGCAGCCCGAGCGCACCGTGGTGCAGATCGTGGGCGACGGCACTTTCTATTTCTCCAACCCGCAATCGACGCTGGCGGTCGGGCGGCAATACAAGCTGCCGGTGCTGACGGTGGTGCTGGACAACACCGGGTGGGGCGCGGTGAAGGCGGCGACGCTGCGCGTCTATCCCGACGGCGAGGCCAAGTCCGCAGCCGACTACGGCGCCACGCTCGCGCCCGACATGAATTTCGCCAAGGTCGCCGAGGCCGCCGGCGCCCACGGTGAGCTTCTCACTGATCCCGACGGCGTCGAGCCAGCCATCGCCCGCTGCCTGCAGGCGCTGCGCTCCGGCCGCTCCGCCATCCTGCATGCGCGAGTGACGAAGCTGTAGCGAGAAGTGGACCGCAAACGGACAGGGACACCGCTGCAACGTTCGGCGGACGGACTGAGCTGCTCGAGCGGCTTTGCACGGCGGCGCCGACTGACGGCACGTCCAATGTCGTTCCTAAAACGTCCTCAATTGTCATGAGCGAGGATTTCTTTTAAGCAGAGACCGTCAGCCGACATCGTTGCGTTGCTCATTGAGAGCGGCGCGGGGACCAGTGGCGAATTTCTCACCCGCCCACTAAGGGCCTGATGGAGATTCGTGCGCGATGTCCAACCCGACCGACAACTTCTCTTCCGATCTCGATTCTTACAGCCAGCTGGCGCAGATGTTTGACGGAGGGCTGTTCGGATTGCTGCCGCTCCCACCGAGCTGGGCCAACTACGTGCGCGCTCAGTATGCGCCCGACCTGATGTGGCCTCGCCGCAGGACTCGGACGTGCCCAGCCTCCGAAAGTCGATTGCTGCAATGGAGGCGGCCGCGTCGCCGCCCAGCCTCGCCAAGTCAATCGCGGCCATGGGCTTGGCTGCACCACCGGCCAACTCTGCGCAAAATCGACCACTCGCTGCGGACTCACAGACAATGCCGTCCGGCGGGCCAATCTTTTCCTCAATCCCGTCGCCACTACAGGCGGGTGGCATGATGCCACCGTGGCTGGGAAGGACGCCGGTCAGCGTTCCTCCGCCGCCATTCCCACCGGCGATTGACAGGCCACCGACTCCCCAGCCAGCAAATGATCAAAGTGCCGCGATAGCGGTGTGTCACGCGCGTTGTGTGGAACAAACGGTAGGTAGGGAACTCCATTCCGGTGCCCCTCTTGCTTATAGAAGATGCATGCGCGAGTGCTTGGCTGCCCGCGGAATTTACGATTACTAGGTAAAGCGAGGGGGCGATGGAGAAGGCAGTTGCCGCACAAATGATCGAAGTAGCCCTTTCTTTGGAAAAGGACATTGGCGAACTCGATCGCCTTGTTAGCCAGGTCAATGACGGCAACGAGAAGAAGGAACTGATAGAGGCGCTTGGCAAGATCATCGGCATCATCACGAAAGACTTTGTGTTTCGAATTGCCCGCGAGCATCCGGAACTTGACCCTGATCGATAGAATTATTCTGAAAAATGACCATGCTTCACCGATACTGGCTGACGTTCGTGCCGATCACCCATCCGTCCATGCCCGTTGCCGGCTGTGGCATCACGGCGTACGACGAAGCCGATGCGCGAAGATTGTTTGAAACCACGGCCGTTCCATATCTTGGTCCCAGGGAAATCATCGGGATCATCAAAGATATAGACATCACCACGCTCGACCAGGGCCACGTCATTCCGAATATGGGTCTTTGTAGCAACCGGGGCGTGTGGTATCCGAATCTTCCTACGCCCGTCCGTGATTGACGTTGTAACGGACCGAATAGCCAAATCAGAACGGTTGCCTCGATACCTTTAAACTGGGCACCCTGGATCTCATCACCCTATACTGACCGGTCGGGCCGCAAGAGCTTGAACTGATCGAAAGCTCGGGGAACAGGTGCTTCCCGCCGCGACTGCCGGAACAACCAATCTTCTATCCGGTCATCCAGGAAGCATACGCCGCTCGGATTGCGAAGGAGTGGAATGTTCCGGCAAGCGGCGCGGGATTCGTAACGCGTTTCCAAGTGGAAGCCAGCTACTTGGCTCAGTATGAAAAACACGATGTCGGCGGTAGAGCTCATTCAGAATACTGGACTCCGGCGGAACGATTGGACGAGTTCAACAAACATATTGTTGGCCTCATCGAGGTCATCGCCAAGTTTCCCTGAATCAGGGCAACACCTACGCCATCCGGCTTCCACATCACTTGGTGTGACCGGCCACACACAAGTACAGGCGCTCCAACGTGAAATCAGCGGCCAGGGATTGGACTATCATGAGATTCTTGAGCGCGCCAAGGACATGTTCGGCAAATGAATAACCGGCCAGTGGACATCCATTCGAGTCTTTCCTCTTTGATCGGTCAGTTCGCCTGGAACGGGCAGCGGGGCGTCGGCACGTTCCTGACGATGGAATTTGGCGAGCCGCATCTTTCGGTGCGGGAGCCGATTGTTCCCAAGGCATCCGTCTCTCCGAGGAATCGGAGGAGTTTGCAGAGACGAAGAGTGTTCGTGGTCGGTGACTGGCACTTCTGGGTCCAGCATGCGGACTGGAAGCTCAAGACCGCGAATGGGACGTTGAGCAGCAATCACGATATCGGAACCAAGCGCGACGAAATGCTTCAAGACTTGAGTGGGCAAAGGCTGCTGTCGATCGACGTCGTTCCCGCAACCCGGAAATGGACCTTGGTCTTCGACCTTGGCGGCGTGCTCGATAATATGGCCTGCCACATACGAAGCCGAGGAGTTGTGGGGCCTCCATGGCTGGAATGGCGATATCGTGGGATGCCGCCAGGATGGATCTTATTTCAGAGCGAAGGCTGCGCAACCAACGTAGAAGGTGGCGCAATCAACTCGATCGTCTCGATGACGCCTGTCGCGTCGGCGATGCCTTGGCCGGCGATATCGAAGGCGCAGCCGTGGGCGACTGAGGCGAACAGGATCGGTGTGCCTAGGGCTGTTCGGATTGCTGCCGCTCCCACCGAGCTGGGCCAACTACGTGCGCGCCCAATATACGCCTGATCCGTCGCTGTTCTCGGCGCCGGCTTCTGACACGCCCGGCTTCGACAAATCGCCCACTGTGCTGGAACCGATCGCGGCAGCCGATCCCAGGTTGGCGGGCTTCTACAGGTCGCCGATGTTCACTGGCGTGGGCACGACAACACCGGGCTTCAGACCACTGCCAACAACCCCAATCGGCGATACGCCCGGTTTTCACAAGTCGCCCGCCTTACTGGAAGCACTGGCCAAAGCCGATCCCAGGCCACCGGGCTTCTATAGATCGCCCGCGCTCCTGGGAGCGAGTGCGACCGCACCAAGCCTCGACTCCAACCTGATGGCCGCGGTCAGCCCGCAGGAGACGCTTTTTGGCCGGCCAGGCGTCTCCTATGTCGCTTCTGTCGCTGCCACCGTCGTGGCGGGGTGTGACGCCCGTCAGCTTTCCGCCCCCTCTATCTCCGCCGCCAACGGGAGATAACCTACCTGCCGTCCAACCATCACCAATAACACCCGTCAATTCACCGCCGACAGACGTTCCAAATGTCACACCTGCGACCGGTCCAGAACCGCTATCACCGGTGGGCCGCCGCGGCGTGGCACCATCCGTCGAGCCGCCCTCAAACAGCCTTGAGCTCGAACAGGAATTCCAGAAATGGTCGGGACAGATCGTGCGCCGTCCCGATGGATTGCCCGTTCTCGATCCCACGTCGCCGACTGGCTATCTGATGTCACCGTTCAGTGATCTCAGCGACGTCGCCGCTGCGGGCAGGGGTCTACGCCCAGAGATTGAATATCTCATCGGCATTTCGCCTCTTCCTGCTGCGGAATATGCATACTTCACATTGCGTCCCTATCTCGGTCATGGCGGTACTTTCGACTATCAACGACGCGCCTACTCTTTTGGCAAAGACGGTCTTACCCAACTGCGCCAATTCAGAAACGTCTCCAATTTCAATGTCGGATTGCTCGGCCAGCAGGCCAATCTAAGTTTGGATCCGTTGTTGTTGGCCACCGCGCTTTATGCTGCTGCGACGGGTTCACCAGTTTTCAGGGTGGATCAACCCTATTTCCTCGATCCACAAACGCGAGAGTTAATTGAGCAAGGATATCGTATCGGCGAAAGCGGCGTATACGATTCTGGACGGCGCCCTTGAACGCGCGACGAGCAGGACGACCCTAGAACCAGTCCTTTGCGGGCCCGCAGAGACGGCGACAGACCTTTCCCCACGCGAACGCGATCGCGAAGGCTATGACCGTAAGGGTGGCAAGGGTCGAGGGCGAAAGTAGTTCAAAGCCGTCCAGACCCATAGCCTCTCCAGTCGCAACTGCGTAGGCCAGAAAAAATATCGACAGGACATCCCCGAAAGACTTTGCGCCAGACAACACCGAATTTAACAACATAAAGCCAAACACATACACCAAAGGAAATCACCCATCGGATGGCGAAGCCTAAGAAACCGAGGATCAGAGGGAAAAGCATTTTCAGAGATATTGCCCGGGCATTCGGCATAATCATGGCCTGTCGCGCGAGCGGAGCGGTACGGGTCGGCACATGTGATCACGAGTAGTCGTCATCCTCAAGCAATCTTAGATTGTAATATAATACCGATTGTCCAACATCATCCGTCAATGTCCGCGATCAGTGCCCTGCCAACAACTCAATCGTCTCGATCACGCCCGTCGCATCGGCGATGCCTTGGCCTGCGATATCGAAGGCGCAGCCGTGGGCGACGGAGGCGAACAGGATCGGCGTGCCTATTGTGAGCGCCGAGGCGCGCAGGGGCGAGAGCAGCTTGATCGGGATGTGGCCCTGGTCGTGGAACATGGCGAGATAGATGTCGTGGCGGCGCTGGCTCAGCATCAGGTCGGCGCCCACCGGGCCATCGATGGCAATACCTCGCGCGCGCAACGCTTCAGCCGCGGGCTCGGTGATGCGCTCGTCATCGTTACCGAACAAGCCATCCTCTCCCGCGTGCGGGTTGATGCCGAACAGGCCGAGCCTGGGCGAGGCGATCCCAAGCCTGCGTGCGGTCGCGAGGGCTGAATCGGCGAGGGCGATCACGAGCTCGGGCGAGAGGCGGGCGAGGGCTGACCCGACCGACTCGTGCAAGGTCGCGTGCGCGATGTGCAGGCCCTGCGCCGCCAGCATCAAAAAGGCGCGCTCGCGCGGTGTTCCCGTCAGATCGGCGACAAGGCCGGGATAGCCGCTGAAAGTGATGCCGGCGCGATTGACCGCGGTCTCGGAATGCGGGCAGCCGATCACGGCATCGACCCTGCCTGCGAGCGCGAGCTTCACCGCTGCCGAAGCATAGGCGACAGTCGCCTTGCCGGCCCGCGGGTCGAGCGCCCCCGGGGCGTAGCCCGCGGGATTGAGTGCCGGCGCGTCGATAAAGGCGGGTGTTGCGGCGAGGCCCAAGCGGTGCGCGACGTCCTCGATCACGAAGCCGTCGCCCACCAGCAGCGGCTGGACCTTGGCATGGCCGGCGAAACGATGCGCCGCCTTGACGGCGATCTCCGGCCCGATGCCGTTGGGATCGCCCAGCGCGATGGCGATGCGCATGGCCCTAGAACGGGATCGCCACGAGGGTGTCGAAGCGGCTGCCGTCGCAGACCACGATCCGTTCGGCGAAGCGCAGGCTGCCGTCGCCGTTGGCCTTGACCTTGTCGCGATAGCAGCCGGTGGCGAACACCTCCATCTTGCCGTCGCGCATGATGCGCACGATCAGGAACGGCGTCTCGACTTCCGCCGCGCCGCCGTCGCTCGTGCCCAGGACCGTGGGCAGGCCGACGATGTGGCGGTAGCGTTGGCGCTCGTAGATGTTGGCCTGGCGCAGCGCCGAAATGCGGTCCTGCAGCATGGCGCGCGAATCGGCGTAGATCAGACCCGCCTCGAGGCCCTTGGCGACGTTCTCGGCCGTCGTCACCTTATATAGGCAGGACTCGAGGAAGAAGCCGGGCCACTCCTCGTACTGCTCGTTGTCGATCGCGCGGGCATAGGCCGCGTTCAATTCGACAAGGCGCGTGAGGTCCATCGGCTCAGTAGCCCATGTGCCGGCGATAGGCCTTCCAGAAGCCGCGCACCGAAGCCTCGGTGGCGCGCGTCGCCTGGCTCTCGGTGGTGCGGCCGCCCATCTCGATTGCCGACACCTGGTCGCCGGCCGCGGCGATGCCGCGTTGCACGAAGCCGCCGACGCAGCCGTCCTCCATCGACACGAATCCTGCCGGCCCGACCAGGTTCTGTTGCCTGAGCCGCCGCGCTGTCATCTCGGGCGGATCGTCGGCGAAGCCGAAATAGGTCCATTTGAGATCCATCGCGTCGACGCCGCGCGGCACCACCTGACGCACGGCGAGGCAATTGTGGATCTGCTGCAGGATGAAGCTCGGGAACACCGACAGGATCTGGAGCTGGATGCCGTCCTTGAATTCGTCGACCGTGTCGAGCAGGCGCGGGTCGGCGAGCTTGTAGTCCTGCTTCTCGGTGCGGATGCCCTGGTCGCGGTAGGCCGTGCTCTGTGCATCGCCCGCCTTGTCGATGGTGTAGCTCGAGTGGCTGCCGCCGTCCGGACTCACCAGCACGCCGCCGCCCTGGGTCAGCCGCGTGATGCGGAAGGTGCCGAAGAAGAGGTGCAGCAGGCTCGCGTGGTAGGTGTCCTTCACGTTCTCGACGTAGAGCTTCCAGTTGTTGGGCAGCGCCTGGGTGAAGCGGCCCATGATCCTGATCGGCCGGTTTAGCACGCGCCTGATTCGGCCCAGCACCTCGACGCCGATGACCTCCTCGATCGGCGGCGTGTCGGGTGACAGTGTCGCGAACACGAGACCGTACAGCGTCGTGGTGCGCAGCTTGCGTGGCGCGAAGGTCTCGCGCTTGAAGTCCCTGGGCATGCCGCCCACGCCGTTGATGCCGTGTTCGAAGGCGATACCGCGCAGGTTGCCGCAGAGATCGTAGCTCCAGGCGTGATAGATGCACTTGAAATTGTTCTCGACGTTGCCGGCATCGTCGAAGGCGATCAGCGCGCCGCGGTGGGCGCAGCGATTCTCGAAGCAGTTGATCGCGCCGTCCGCGCCGCGCACCACGATGACTGGCAGGGCGCCGACCTGGTTGGTCCGGTAGTCGCCCCTGTTGGGGATCTCGGCTTCGAGGCAGACGAAGGTCCAGGTCGCGCCCTCGAACAGGCGCCTGAGCTCGCGCTTGTAGTTGTCCCCGTCCTGGTAGACCCAGTAAGGCACGCGGGCGACGGAGTCCTCGGGCCACAGGCCGATGGCGCGGGAATCGTGCGGCACGTCCATGCGATCCTCCTTACGCGGGCTTCATTTTGCCGGCTATGTTAGCCCATCTTGATGGTGGCCTGGAGATGAATCGAACCGCCTCCTGTCGTCCTGAGTCGCGCGCGGCATTCCGCGCGTTCAAGCGAGGGACCTTGCGGCGTTTCCAGACGATACACGTGGTTCTCGCGCCAGATCCTCCGCTACGCTCAGGATGACAACCAGCTTGATGGCGCCATTTCGCATGTCCTCCCCGCCGTTTCACGCTTTCGCCCGATCGATCCGGCCACAGACACCGCTCCGGGCCGCAATCACCTCGGCCTGTCGGCGGCTGGAGCCGGAGTGCCTGCCGCCCCTGATCGCGGCGGCGAGCCTGCCGGCTGAGACCATGACGGCCGCCACGTCTCTTGCCCGCACGCTGGTCGGGAAGCTGCGCGGCAAGGCGCGGCGGGGCGGCGTCGAGGGGCTGATCCACGAATACGCGCTGTCGAGCCAGGAGGGCGTGGCGCTGATGTGCCTCGCCGAGGCGCTGCTGCGCATCCCGGACGACGCCACCCGCGATGCGCTGATCCGCGACAAGATCGCAGGCGGCGACTGGGAGGCGCATCTCGGCCACAGTCCCTCGCTGTTCGTGAATGCCGCCACCTGGGGCTTGATGCTGACCGGCCGGCTCGCCGCCACGCACAGCGAGCGCGGGCTGTCCTCGGCGCTCACCCGGTTGATCGCGCGCGGTGGCGAGCCCCTGATCCGCAGCGCCGTCAACCTCGCCATGCGCCTGATGGGCGAGCAGTTCGTGGCCGGCCAGACGATCGACGAGGCGTTGGAGCGCGGCCAGGCCTGGGAGGCGAGGGGCTTCCGCTATTCCTACGACATGCTGGGCGAGGCCGCCGTCACCGAGGCTGAAGCGCGGCGCTACTTCGAGGATTACCGGCGGGCAATCGATGCGATCGGCGTCGCCGGCGCGGGCCGCGGGCCTCACGACGGACCCGGCATTTCGGTGAAGCTCTCGGCGCTCCATGCGCGCTACAGCCGGGCGCAGATCGAGCGCGTGCAGGCCGAGCTCTATCCGCGGCTGAAGGCGCTCGCGGTGCAGGCGCGCTCGCTCGACATCGGCCTCAACATCGACGCCGAGGAGGCCGACCGCCTGGAGATCTCGCTCGATCTCCTCGAACGCCTCTGCTTCGAGCCGGAGCTCGACGGGTGGAACGGCATTGGCTTCGTGGTGCAGGCCTACCAGAAACGTTGCCCGTTCGTGATCGATTGGCTGGTCGATCTCGCGCGTCGCAGCCGGCATCGGCTGATGGTGCGGCTGGTGAAAGGCGCCTATTGGGACGGCGAGATCAAGCGCGCGCAGCTCGACGGCCTGGACGGATTCCCGGTCTTCACGCGCAAGATGTACACCGACGTCTCCTACATTGCTTGCGCCAGGAAGCTGCTGGCCGCGACCGATGCCGTCTATCCGCAGTTCGCAACGCACAATGCGCTGACGCTCGCCACGATCTTCACGATGGCCGGTCCCGACTACCGGCCGGGGCAATACGAATTCCAGTGCCTGCACGGCATGGGCGAAAGCCTCTACGAGGAGGTGGTGGGGCGCGATAAGCTCGACCGGCCGTGCCGCATCTATGCGCCGGTTGGCACTCACGAGACCCTGCTGGCCTATCTCGTGCGCCGGTTGCTGGAGAACGGCGCCAACACCTCCTTCGTGCACCAGATCGCCGATACGGATTTTCCGGTCGAGCGGCTGCTGGCCGATCCGGTCGAGCGGGCGCGCACGCTGGTCTCCGTCGGCGCGCCGCACGAGCGCATTGCCCTGCCGCGCGATCTCTTCAAGCCTGCGCGCCTCAACTCGATGGGAATGGACCTCGCCAGCGAGCAACGGCTGGCCGAGCTTGCCCAGGCGTTGACGGCGAGCGCGCAGGAGGCGTGGCATGCCGCGCCACATCTGGGCGACGGGTTGCGGAACGGGCCGGCGCGCGAAGTGCGCAATCCCGCCAATCTCGACGACGTGGTCGGCACCGTGATCGAAGCGACGCCGGAACTGGTCGATGCCGCCTGTGCGCGGGCCGTGGTTTGGCAGGCGACCCCGGAGGCGCGCGCCGCCTGTCTCGAGCGCGTCGCGGATCGCCTGGAGGCACGCATGTCGGCGCTGATCGGCCTGATCGTGCGCGAAGCCGGCAAGACCTTCGCCAATGCGATCGGCGAGGTGCGCGAGGCGGTCGACTTCCTGCGCTACTACGCGAACGAGGCGCGCGGCTTCTCCAACGAGACGCATCGTCCGCTCGGCCTCGTGGCCTGCATCAGCCCGTGGAATTTCCCGCTCTCGATCTTCACCGGCCAGATCGCGGGTGCGCTCGCGGCGGGCAACGCGGTGATCGCCAAGCCCGCCAAGGAGACGCCGCTGATCGCCGCGCAGATGGTCAGGCTGTTCCTGGGCGGCGGCCTGCCGCCCGGTGTCCTGCAGCTGGTGCCCGGCGACGGCGCCATCGGTGCGCGTCTGGTGGCCAATCCAGCGGTCGCGGGCGTCGTCTTCACAGGGTCCACCGAGGCGGCGCGATCGATCAATCGGACGCTGGCCCGGCGACTCGGCCGTGACGGCAAGCCGATCCCGCTGATCGCCGAGACCGGGGGGCAGAATGCGCTCGTCGCCGACTCGTCGGCGCTGGCCGAACAACTCGTGGGCGATGCAATCGTCTCGGCGTTCGATTCGGCGGGCCAGCGCTGCTCGGCGCTGCGTATCCTCTGCCTGCAGGACGACATCGCGGACCGCGTGCTCGCGATGCTGAAGGGGGCGATGGACGAGCTTTCCGTCGGCAATCCCGACCGGCTGTCGACCGACATGGGGCCGGTGATCTCGCCCGATGCCCGACAGCGTCTGCTCGATCACATCGAGCGCATGCGCGAGGACGGTCACGCGATCCATCAGCCGTCGCTGGCGGCGGAGATGCACGCGGGTCTCTTCGTGCCGCCGACGCTGATCGAGATCGAATCCGTCGCCGATCTGCCGGGCGAGGTGTTCGGGCCGGTGCTGCATGTGATGCGCTATCCCCGCGAACGGCTGGAGGCCGTGATCCGCGAGGTCAACCGAACGGGTTTCGGTCTTACCTTCGGGGTGCATAGCCGTATCGACGAGACCGTGGCGCGGGCAACGGAAGCCAGCGCCGCCGGCAACCAGTACGTCAATCGCAACCTGATCGGCGCTGTCGTGGGAGTGCAGCCGTTCGGTGGCCACGGCCTGTCGGGCACCGGGCCCAAGGCGGGCGGGCCGCTCTATCTCCTGCGGCTCCTGTCGCAGCGCCCTGCACCCGCGATCGACGCGTCGGAGCGCGAACTGGTCGGCCCGGTGGGCGAGCGCAACAGCTACCGGCTGCGACCCGGGGGCACGATCCTGTGCGTCGCCCACGATCCGGCGGACTTGCAGGCGCAGTTCGAGGTCGTGCGCGCCACTGGCAACCGCGCGACGATGGAGATCGACGATCCGCATCTTTCGGCTGCTTTGTTTGCCGGCGACGAGGCCGAGCTCCGCACCCTCGTCCAGCATCTGGCGCAGCGCGACGGCCCGATCGTGCCGGTCCATTGTGCGCCCTACCCGGCAGACTTCCTGTTCGACGAGATCGCCGTCAGCGTCAACACCGCCGCCGCCGGCGGCAACGCCAGCCTGATGGCGATCGGTTAGTCACCGGCGTGAAAACCAGTCCGACGGGCGAGTGACCAGTCCGACAGGCGAGGGAATTGTCAGTACGGACCTGTCCGTGGCGGCGGGGCAAGCTCGCGGATGCAGAGCAGGTTGTCGACAGTGGGCGGCAGCTTCTTGCGCTCGACCTCGCACTGTTCGTAGGAGAACGGACCCTTGAAGATCTGCGGACCCAGGGTCACGGCCGGCCGTGGCTTCTCCAGGTACCAGCCGGGGGTGGTGTAGGTCGCCTCGGGCCTGTCGCAGGCGCCGACGGCCGTCGCAAAGACCAGTCCGGTCAGGATTTTAACCATCCGCTTCGACATCGCTCCCCCGGGCATCTCGTGCCGTGCGGACCACTCTACGGGGACCGTTGCGCTGCAACAATCGGTTTTGACCCAGACCCCAAGCGAGCTAATAAGGAGCGGAATGGTGATCCAGCGGGGGAGCCGCCTGACCGGGCGGCCTGGGCATGTGAGCGATCTGCCGGTGAAACAGGGACTGTACGATCCACGCAACGAACACGATTCGTGCGGGGTCGGCTTCGTGGCCGACATCAAGGGCCGGAAGTCCCACGATATCGTCCGCCAAGGCCTGCGGATCCTGGTCAACCTCGACCATCGCGGAGCGGTCGGCGCCGATCCACTGGTGGGCGACGGCGCAGGCTGCATGATCCAGACGCCGGACGCGCTGCTGCGCGACTGGGCGCGCCAGGCCGGTGTCGATCTGCCGCCGCCGGGCCACTATGCGGTCGCCATGTGCTTTCTGCCGCAGAACGAGGCGGCGCGAAACTTCGCGATCGAGCGGCTCCAGCACTTCATCAAGGTCGAGGGCCAGAAGCTGGTCGGCTGGCGCGATGTGCCGACGGACCCCACGGGCCTGGGGGCGGCCGTCATCGAAAAGATGCCGGTGATCCGGATGGCGATCGTGGGCCGCGGGCCCAAGGTCGCCGACCAGGATGCCTTTGAACGCAAGATCCTCGCCATCCGCAAGCAGACGCAGAACCCGCTCGCCGACCTCGAGAAGAAGCGCAAGCTGCCGGGCCTCGCGCAGCTCTACATGCCGTCCTTCTCCTCGCGCACGGTGGTCTACAAGGGCCTGCTGCTCGCCCACCAGGTCGAAAGCTTCTACGCCGACCTGCGCAATCCGCTGACCGAGTCGGCGCTCTGCCTGGTGCACCAGCGCTTCTCGACCAACACCTTCCCGTCGTGGAAGCTTGCGCATCCCTACCGCTTCATCGCCCACAACGGCGAGATCAATACCGTGCGCGGCAACGTCAACTGGATGTATGCCCGCCGGCGTACGATGGAATCCGATCTGATCGGCGCCGATCTCGACAAGATGTGGCCGATCATCCCGCACGGCCAGTCCGACACCGCCTGTGTCGACAACGCGCTCGAGCTGCTGGTCGCCGGCGGCTATTCGCTGAGCCATGCGATGATGATGCTGATCCCCGAGGCGTGGGCCGGCAATCCGCTGATGGACGCCAAGCGCAAGGCCTTCTACGAATATCATGCCGCCCTGATGGAGCCGTGGGACGGCCCGGCGTCGATCGCCTTCACCGACGGCCGCCAGATCGGCGCCACGCTCGACCGCAACGGCTTGCGGCCCGCGCGCTTCCTGGTAACCGACGACGACAAGGTCGTGATGGCGTCCGAATCGGGCGTGTTGCCGATCGCGGAAGGGAAGATCGTGCGCAAGTGGCGCCTGCAGCCCGGCAAGATGCTGCTGATCGATCTCGAGCAGGGCCGTATCGTCGAGGACGAGGAGCTGAAGCGCACGCTCGCCGAAGCCGAGCCTTACGAGGAGTGGCTGAAGCAGACGCAGTACAAGCTCGAGGAACTGTCGGAGCTGCCCGACACGCCGTTGCCGGCGCCCTCGAACGATCCGGAGACATTGCTCGATCGCCAGCAGGCCTTCGGCTACACCCAGGAGGATATCCAGTTCTTCCTCGAGCCGATGAGCAGCCAGGCCGACGATCCGGTGGGCTCCATGGGCACCGACACGCCGATCGCCGTGCTCTCGAAGAAGCCCAAGCTCCTCTACAACTACTTCAAGCAGAACTTCGCCCAGGTCACCAATCCGCCGATCGATCCGATCCGCGAGGAGCTGGTGATGTCGCTGGTGTCGATGATCGGGCCGCGTCCGAACCTGCTCGGCCGCCATGCCGGAACGCACAAGCGGCTCGAGGTCGCCCAGCCGGTGCTGACCAATTCGGAGCTGGAGAAGATCCGTTCCATCGAGGAACTGCTGGACGGCGCCTTCCGCACCGCCACCATCGACACGACCTGGCCGGCGTCGGAGGGTGCGGCAGGACTGGAGAGGGCGCTCGACCGCGTCTGCGTCGAGGCGACCGACGCCGTGCTGGCCGACCGCAACATCCTGATCCTGTCGGATCGCGCTGTTTCGGCGGAGCGCATTCCCATCCCGGCGCTGCTGGCGACGGCCGCCGTCCATCATCATCTGATTCGTCGCGGGCTCCGTACCCAGACCGGCCTGGTGATCGAGACCGGCGAAGCCCGCGAGGTTCATCACTTCTGCTGCCTCGCGGGTTTCGGCGCCGAGGCGGTCAATCCCTACCTCGCCTTCGAGACGCTGGAGGCGCTGCGCGTGCAGAACGGCCTCGCGCTCGAGCCCTACGCGGTGCAGAAGAACTACATCAAGGCGGTGGGCAAGGGCTTGCTGAAGGTGATGTCCAAGATGGGCATCTCGACCTACCAGTCCTATTGCGGCGCCCAGATCTTCGACGCGATCGGCCTGCAGTCGGGTTTCGTCGAGAAGTATTTCACCGGTACCGCCACCACGATCGAGGGCGCGGGCTGGAAGGAGATCGCTGAGGAAACGGTGCGCCGGCACCGCGACGCCTACGGCGACAACCCGATCTATCGCCACATGCTCGATGTCGGCGGCGACTACGCCTTTCGCCTGCGCGGCGAGGACCATGCCTGGACGCCCGAGAGCGTGGCGCGGCTGCAGCATGCCGTGCGCGGCAATTCCTCGATCGAGTACAAGGCCTTTGCCGAAAGCATCAACCTGCAGAACGAGCGTTTGCTCACCATCCGCGGCCTGATGGAATTCAAGTGGGCCGACAAGCCCATCCCGATAGAAGAGGTCGAGCCCGCGGCCAACATCGTCCGGCGCTTCGCGACGGGCGCGATGAGCTTCGGCTCGATCAGCCGCGAGGCCCATACCACGCTCGCCATCGCCATGAACCGGATCGGCGGCAAGTCGAACACCGGCGAGGGCGGAGAGGAAGCGGATCGCTTCAAGCCGCTGCCCAACGGCGATTCGATGCGGTCGGCGATCAAGCAGGTGGCGTCCGGCCGGTTCGGCGTGACCGCCGAGTACCTCGTCAATGCGGACGACCTGCAGATCAAGATGGCGCAGGGTGCGAAGCCGGGCGAGGGCGGCCAGTTGCCCGGCCACAAGGTCGACCAGAACATCGCCCGCGTCCGGCGCTCGACGCCCGGCGTTGGCCTGATCTCGCCGCCGCCGCACCATGACATCTACTCGATCGAGGATCTGGCGCAGCTGATCCATGACCTGAAGAATGCGAACCCGCAGGCGCGCGTCTCGGTGAAGCTCGTCTCGGAGGTCGGCGTCGGCACGGTCGCGGCCGGCGTCAGCAAGGCGCGCGCCGATCATGTGACGATCGCGGGGTTCGAGGGCGGCACCGGCGCCTCGCCGCTCACCTCGCTGACCCATGCCGGCTCGCCGTGGGAGATCGGGCTCGCCGAAACGCAGCAGACGCTGGTGCTGAACGGCTTGCGCGGCCGCATTGCGGTGCAGGTCGACGGCGGCCTGCGCACCGGTCGCGACGTCGCGATCGGTGCACTGCTCGGCGCCGACGAGTTCGGCTTCGCGACCGCGCCCCTGATCGCCGCGGGCTGCATCATGATGCGCAAATGCCATCTCAACACCTGTCCGGTGGGCGTGGCGACGCAGGATCCGGTGCTGCGCAAGCGCTTCACCGGCCAGCCCGAGCACGTGATCAACTACTTCTTCTTCGTGGCCGAGGAACTGCGCGAGATCATGGCGCGCCTGGGCATCCGTACCCTGTCCGAGATGATCGGCCGCGTCGATCGCCTCGATATGCGCCGCGCCGTCGATCACTGGAAAGCGGGCGGCGTCGATCTCTCGAAGCTGCTCTATTCGGCGCCGGTCAAGCCCGGCGTCGCCATCTGGAACTGCGAGCGGCAAGAGCACGGCCTCGACAAGGCGCTCGACCACAAGCTGATCGAAGCGGCCCGGCCGGCGCTGGAGACGGGCCAGCCGGTGCAGATCGAGCTGCCGGTCGGCAACGTCAACCGCACCGTGGGCGCCATGCTCTCGGGCGAGGTCGCGCGGCGCTACGGCCATCCGGGCCTGGCCGATGACGCCATCTCGGTGAAGCTTACGGGCACGGCCGGGCAGAGCTTCGGTGCCTTCCTGGCGCATGGCGTTTCGCTCGAGCTCACCGGCGATGCCAACGACTATGTCGGCAAGGGCCTGAGCGGCGGCCGTGTCACGGTGCGTCAGCCCGCCGGCACGGGGCGCGATCCGCTGCAGAACATCATCGTCGGCAACACCGTTCTCTACGGTGCGATCGGCGGCGAGGCCTATTTCGAGGGCGTTGCCGGCGAGCGCTTCGCCGTGCGCAACTCGGGCGCCATCGCCGTCGTCGAAGGCACGGGCGATCATGGCTGCGAATACATGACCGGCGGCGTGGTCGTCGTGCTGGGCGAGACCGGCCGCAACTTCGCCGCCGGCATGTCGGGTGGCATGGCCTATGTCTATGATCCGAAGGCGCGCTTCCGCGATCTTTGCAATCCGGCGATGGTCGAGCTCGAGCCGGTGACGGAGTCCGCCGATGCGCCGGCCGACGATCCCGGCCGGCCGCGTCAGCGCGCGATCGATGTCGAGGACAACGGCATGGGCGACATGCTCCGCTTCGACGCCGAGCGGCTGCGCATCCTGATCGAGCGGCATCACCTGCATACCGGCAGCGCCCGTGCCCGCGAGCTGCTGGAGAACTGGGAACGTGCGTTGCCCTGTTTCGTCAAGGTGATGCCCAAGGACTACAAGCGTGCTCTCCTGCAGGCGCGCGAGAAAGCGCGGACCGAAGCCGTGGCGGCGGAATAGGCAAATACAGGTGCAAGAGATGAGGAAGGCCGCCGCCCGGAGCGGAGCGCAGCGCAACCGAGGGACCTTGTCCGAGACACGCAAGGCCTCCGCACGTCGCGTTCCGGTCGAAAGGGGAGATCTTTAATGGGCCAGCCCACCGGCTTCCTGGAGATTGAGCGCAAGGATCGGCCATACGAGAAGGTCGAGGCGCGGCTCAAGACCTGGAAAGAATTCATCCTGCCGTTGCCGGCAAGCGAAATGCGCCGGCAGGCGGCGCGCTGCATGGATTGCGGCGTGCCGTTCTGTCACAGCGGCTGCCCCGTCAACAACCTGATCCCCGACTGGAACGAGCTGGTTCGGCGTGACCGCTGGCAGGCGGCGCTCGAAGTCCTGCACTCGACCAACAACTTTCCCGAGTTCACCGGCCGCATCTGCCCCGCGCCCTGCGAGGCGGCCTGCACGCTCAACATCGACGACAACCCGGTCACCATCAAGTCGATCGAATGCGCGATCGTCGATCGTGGCTGGCAAGAGGGCTGGATCCAGCCGCAGGTGCCGGCAAGCAGGACCGGCAAGCGCGTCGCCGTCGTCGGCTCGGGGCCGGCGGGACTTGCCTGCAGCCAGCAACTCGCGCGCGCGGGCCATGCGGTGACGCTGTTCGAGAAGGCCGACCGCGTCGGCGGTCTGTTGCGCTACGGCATCCCCGACTTCAAGATGGAAAAGCACCTGATCGATCGCCGCATGCGCCAGATGGAGGGCGAGGGCGTGGAGTTCCGCACCGGCGTCGAGGTGGGCATGACGCTCTCGGTGAAGTCGCTGCTCGAAGGCTATGACGCGGTGGCGTTGACCGGCGGCGCCGAATGGCCGCGCGATCTCGAAGTGCCGGGCCGCGAGTTGAAGGGCATCCATTTCGCGATGGACTTCCTGGTGCCGCAGAACAAGCGCGTTGCCGGCGACGACGAGGCGCGTGCCGCTCCCAGGGGCACGATCAGCGCCAAGGGCAAGCATGTCGTCGTGATCGGCGGCGGCGATACCGGTTCGGATTGCGTCGGCACCTCCAACCGGCACGGTGCGGCCTCGGTCACACAGCTCGAGGTGATGCCGCAGCCGCCGGAAAAGGAGAACAAGGCACTGACCTGGCCCGACTGGCCACTGAAGATGCGCACCTCGTCGTCGCACGAGGAAGGCGTAGTGCGTGATTTCGCCATCCTTACCAAGCGGGCCATCGGATCGAACGGCAAGATCGAGGCGCTGGAGTGCGTCCACATCGACTGGGCCAAGGGCGGCGATGGCCGCATGACGATGGTCGAGGTGCCTGGCAGCGCCTTCCGGCTCAAGGCCGATCTGGTGCTGCTGGCGATGGGGTTCCTCGGGCCGCGTCGACCCGGTCTGCTGGAGCAGTCAGGTGTGGCGCTCGATGTGCGCGGAAATGTTGCTGCCACCGTGCAGGACTATAAGACGTCGATCCCGCGGCTCTTTGCGGCCGGCGACATGCGGCGTGGCCAGTCGCTGGTCGTCTGGGCGATTCGCGAAGGACGACAGTGCGCGCGCTCGATCGATGCCGCATTGATGGGCCAATCGTTCCTGCCGCGTTGATTTTGGCCTTCGCCGCAGGCGGCGCGCGCGCCGCGGATCGTGCGTTCGACTTGCGCCGTGCGGGCCTGCGTGCCGAGAGCTAGTGCCCTTCAACCAAAACTTGTTCTAGTATACGGCAGACGCGGCATGTGGGTTGCCGCGCCGTGACTCGGGGATGGAATGAAACTCCTGCTCATCCAGGGCGCCAATATGGAGTATTTGGGCACCCGCCAGCCTGAACTCTACGGGACGACGACGGCGAAAGAGCTGAACTCGGTCATCCGCCGGCGGGCGCGCGAACTGGGTGTGACGCTCGAGATCCTCTATACCAACACCGAGGGCGAGGCGGTGAGCGCGATCTACCGGGCCGACCGCAAGGGCATCGACGGCGTGTTGTTCAATCCCGCGGGATTCCTTCACGCCGGCCACGCTCTGCGCGACTGCCTGCGCTCGATCAGCGCTCCGGCGATCGAGATCCATATGACCAACATCGAGAAACGCGGATTCGGCTCGGTCACGGCCGAGGCCGTGGTCGGCGTCATTGCAGGCTTCGGCGTCGATTCCTATGTCCTGGCGCTCGAGGCCATGGTCTCGCGTTTGTCCTCATTATGAGACCAGACGCCGGTCGCCAGCGTCGTCGGCGCGTAGTCGCCGAAATTCCAATCGAAAGGGAAGGCCTGCTGCCGGCGCCAGCCGCGTTTGACCTCGACCCGCCAGCTTCGCTGCGCGCCGGCGATCCTGGCGGCGACACCGTCGGTCCAGTCGATCGCGACCGTACCCTGCAGCTGTAGCAGTTCGCCGGTGGCGAAATCGATGAACAGGAGGCCAGCGCGCGGATCGCCCAGGAAGTTGCCCAGCGTGTTGAAGAAGCGGTTGCCGACAAAGTCGGGCACGACGAGCGTGTCGCCCCGCACGTCGACGAAACCCGGCCGGCCACCGCGATGGGAGATATCGAGGCCACCGGCCCGCTCGATCGTGGCGCGCGAGCGGCTGGCGACGAAGAAGGTATCGGCGTTGGCGATCAGGCGGCGTGCCGCGTCGTCGAGGCCGGCCAGTCGTTCGACGGGCGCCGGATCGCGGAAACGAGCGGTCGCCTGGCGCGTCTGGATATATTTCGCGCAATTGCCGAAGCTCTGGGCGACGCCGACCGTCAGGCCGCGCTCGTCCGACGTCGTCACCTTGCCGTTGGCGCGATTGCGCCGGCGGTTGGAAAGGTCGATGCCCAGCAGACCGATCTCACGCCCTGTCTGCAGGCCCGCGGCGGCAGGATCGTCGGCCGCGGCAAGCGCATCGATGCGCAGGGTCGTCGGATCGGGCGACTGGACGAAGCCAGGCAAGCCATGAAGAACCGAGGCGACCGGTGAACCGCTCGCATCCGCGGTAGCCACGAAGAGGTAGGGCAGGAGCGTAAAGAAGTTGCGATGCTGGTCCGGCATGAAAGCGCGGATGCCGGCGCCCGGGCTGCCCTGATGGGCGAGCGATTGGGCGGCAAGCTCGTCGACATGGAAGGGCGACATCTCCATCGCAATGCTCCATCACTGCCGGGCAGGGATGTATGCCTTCCGTTTGAGGAAATAATTAGCGTAGAATGAAAGTCATTCTTTCATAGATTGGAAGGAATGATGGATCGCCTGGATGAACTCGTGTTCTTCGTGAAGATCGTCGAGGAAGGCAGCCTGGCGCGCGCCGCGCAGCGCCTGCGCCGATCGCCGCCGGCCGTCACCCGTGCGCTGGCTGCCCTCGAAGATCGGATCGGCGTCCGGCTGATCGATCGCACGACCCGCCGCCTCGCGCCCACCGAGGCGGGCCGCACGCTGCTCGACCGGGCACGTACAGTGCTGGGCGAGTACGACGCGTCGATGGCCGGCCTCGTCAACGCGCCGGTGCGCGGCGTGCTCAGGATCGCGGCGCCGGTCCAGTTCGGCCGTCGCCACGTCGCACCGATCGTGACACGCTTCCTCGATCGTTTCGCCGACACCGAGATCGAGCTCCAGCTCAGCGACCGCAACGTCGACCTGATCGACGAGGCGATCGACGTGGCGGTGCGCATCGGGCATCTGCCCGATTCGTCGCTGGTCGCACGGCCGGTCGGCGAGGTGCGGCGGCTGTGGGTGGCCAGCCCTGGCTATCTCCGCAAGCATGGGACACCGCACATACCGTCGGATCTGGCGAGGCACCATGCCATCCTCGGCACATCGCCTGCCGCACAGGACTGGTTCTTCGCCGGCAGCGGACGCGACGGGACGCGAAAGCCAAAGGGCCGGCTGCGCGTCGACGATGTCGAAACGCGACTGCGCGCAGCGCGCGGCGGCCGCGGCATCGCCCAGTTCCTGTCGTACCAGGTGGCCGACGATCTGGCGGCGGGCAGTCTGGTCCGGCTATTCCGACGCTACGAGCCGCCGCCGTTGCCGGTGCATCTGATTACCAAGGATCGCGTCCATCGCGCGCCGAAGATCAACGCCTTCCTCGACTTCGCTGCCGAACGGCTTCTGGCTTTGCCGGTGATCCGTCCGGAGAAGGAGGCATCATGATCTCGATCGGTCGGTTCCCTGGGTAGGCTCCGAGCGAACGGCCCGGCAAATGCTGGCGCGCGGCTACAATGCAACGAGACCGAGCTGCCGGACGGGACGACGACCGCACCCGGTATCGGGTGCTTGCGACCGACCGGATTGCGGGCTGCGCGCACGCCTCGACGGCCGGTTGATCGGAATGGCGCACTTCTCCGGTTCCATGCCAGCGTGTGGCGCGACGCCAGTTGTTCCCTGCGGCTTCCCGAAACCAAAACCACGGCAGCGGCACTGCGGGGAACTTCACCCTGGCTCTGTCTCATCCCAAGGCTGCGATCGCGCTCTCGGGCGCGCTGTTCGCGCTACTGCGCTATCTGTTTGGATAGTTGCCGGGAGCGCACAACTCCGGTTGCCCGCTCCCGGCGCCGGAATCAATGCCGTCCGTGATGCTCGGCGTGGTGCTTGCTGGCTTCGCCGGCGTGATGGATGGCGTGTGCCGAATGGCCGTGCGCCGAGTGGGCATGGTGCGCTGCCGTCTCATGGGCATCGGCCTCATGATGCCTGGCTGCTTCGCGATGATGCTTGGCCGCGTGCTCATGATGCTCGGCCGCATGGTTGTGATGCTCGATGATCTTCTGCTTGGACATGGGGATCTCCATCGCCAGACCGCACCGCCGGTGATCGACGGGCAGGAGCGCGAACTCTATGGGAAGGCCGTTGCAGGGATGTGACTTGCGGGCGGGCTGTCAGTCCGGTGTCGTGCCGAAGCGGCGCTGCCAGAACTCGCGCGAGCGGCGTTCGCCGACGTCGCAGCCGGGCTCGTAGCCTGGACGCACGAACCGCGTGTAGTCCTCGTCCTCGTGGGTCTGCGTCCGATGGGCCTGCGCGAGCCGCGTGCCCTCGGCGAGGGGAAGCATGGCCGCGGCTGTATCGGAGCGTGGTCCGCGGTCGGCGACTTCCTGCAGGAGTTTCTTGCGGACGGCGCGGGGGAAGTCGTCGAAGTTCCGCGCCACTTCGACGAACGAACGCGGCCCGCCGGTCACGCAGTGCAGGTAGTACTGGTCGAGGTCCGCTTCGGCGGGAAAGCCGAACGGGTTGGGCCGGTCGTTGATGATCGGAAGACCGTTGATCGCAATTCGCCGCTTCAGCGCCTCGGTGCGCGCATCGGTGACGAGGATGCCATCGTTGTTCGAGCCATCTCCGGAAATGTCGAGCGTCTTGTTGTCGGTGTCGTAGGGTGCGCGGGAGAACAGGCCGACGGCATAGTGGATGGCGCCGCTGATCGAGGTGCGTCGTGCGATCGAGATCGACGAGTTGGAAAGCGTGTCGGCAAAAGCGGCGATCGCGGCCTCGCTGTCGAGCAGCGTCCAGTCGACCACGAGCTTTTGCATCCACGAGTCCGACCATTCGAAGTAGGCGACGGCGATGCGGCCATTGGGGCCGCCCAGGATCGCTCTCACGATCTCCGGATCGCGGAACGCCATCACATAGCCCTGGCGCTGCAGACGGGCTTCTTCCGGATCGATGCTGCCGGAGATGTCGATCGCAAGCGCAAGCGCCAGGTCGACCTGTTTCTTCTCCTGAGCCGCAGCCGGCAGAACGGTGAGCAGCAAGGCGAACAGACAAGCGAGAAAGCGCATGGCGTCTCCGCATCGACTGTCGACGGTCGATGACAACCATACCGCCAGACGGCATCGTCGGCCAACCGTCGACTGGACGCGCGGCGGCGCGGACCGTTAGCCTGCCGGGAAAGGTTGCGGGAGGATGAAGATGGATCTGTCGCTTGGTCCCGAGGACGAAGCCTTTCGCGCTGAGGTTCGTCGGTTTCTCGACGACAACCTGAGCGAGGACTTGCGCGAGGCGGGCGGCAAGACTGGTGGTGTCTTCGCCGACTTTGCAGCGGGACTGCGATGGCACAAGGTGCTGGCGCGGCGCGGCTGGTCGGCGCCGACCTGGCCCAAGGAGTATGGTGGCACCGGCTGGACGGCCACGCAGCGCTACATCTTCGCTCGCGAGTGCACGGCGGCGGATGCACCGCGCATCTTCAGCATGGGCATCCGCATGGTCGGCCCGGTGATCATGAAGTACGGGACGCCCGAGCAAAAGGCGAAGTACCTGCCCGGCATCGTGTCGGGAGATATCATCTTCTGCCAGGGCTACTCCGAGCCGGGATCGGGGTCGGATCTCGCCAGCCTCAAGACCCGCGCGGTGCGCGACGGCGACGACTACGTGATCAACGGCACCAAGATCTGGACCACCGGAGCGCACGTGGCCAACCGCATGTTCTGCCTCGTGCGCACCTCGACGGAAGGCAAGCCGCAGGACGGCATATCCTTCGTGCTGATCGATTCCATGGATCGGCCTGGTCTCACCGTGAAGCCCATTATCACTCTTGCCGGCGACCACGAGGTGAACCAGGTTTTCTTCGATAACGTGCGTACGCCCGTCGCCAACCGCATCGGTCCCGAGAATGCCGGTTGGACGGTGGCCAAGTATCTGCTGGAGTTCGAGCGTGGCGGCGATGCCTATACGCCGAACCTCTTCGCCCGGCTCGATGACGTGCGCCGCATCGCCCGCGGAGAGGCGGCCGACGAATCGGGGCGGCTCGCCGACGAGCCCGGGTTCGCCGCGCGCCTGGCCGAGGCCGATCTTGCGATCCAGGCGCTGGAGATGATCGAACTGCAAGTCCTGTCCGACCTCAGCAAGGGCCGCAATCCTGGCGCTGCTTCTTCGCAGATGAAGATCAGAGGGAGCGAAGTCCTGCAGGCGATCGATCATCTGGGAATCGAGGCATTGGCCTGGTACGCCGCACCCTTCGAGCCCGAAGCCCGGCTGCTCGGCCACAACGAGCCGACGGTCACGCCGGATTACGGCGTGACCGCCATGCCACTCTATCTCAACAACCGGGCGGCGACGATTTATGCCGGTTCCAACGAGATCCAGCGCAATATCATTGCCAAGGCAATCCTGGCGCTTTGATCCGGACCTGGCGCCCTGACCCTGATCCGGCGCTTTGACCCGGACCTGGCGACCTGACCCTGACCCTAACCCGGCGCCTGGCCCTGATCCGGCGCTCTAACCCAAGTCGGGCGCTCTGGCCTGGACTTGGCGCTCTGACCCTAACTGGGCCCTTTGACCCAGAATGGTCTCACTAGGACTCACAGTTCATTGTTGCAATTCCAGTGAGTCCTACGCCATTTTCAGTTAGCTGGAATATCCAGTGAAATTGTCTGATGGCCGCATATTGGGCCAAAATCGGGGGGTAGGCTCGTATGGCGACCGCGTCGACCATCGGCGAGGTATTGATAGCGCGCGCGGCACGTGATCCGGGATCGCCGGCGATCGTGCATCCCGTGCTGGGAACGATCTCCTTCGGAGCCCTGACAGCCCGTCTCCAGGAAATCGAGGGTCAACTCCGTGCAGCGGGGCTTGGCCCTTCTTCGCGTGTGGCCATCGCCCTGCAGCGGGGACCCGAGGCGGCGCTGTTGAGCCTCGCCGTCTGTTGCCGTGCAATCCTGGTTCCCATCAATCCAAATCTTGCGCCAGCGGATCTCGAGGCCGAGCTCAAGCGGATCCGTCCCGATGCGTTGATCGTGCCGGACGCGACACTTCCCGCTTGGGTGACGGCCGCCGGCGACGACTTCGGCCTGTTTGCGGCCAAAAGGGCGGTCTCATCTTTCGAGCAGGTCGGGCTGGAGCTGATCCGACCGGTCGTCCGTCAACGGCCGGCGGCTGAGGTGACGGCCCAATCCTGGGCCGCGATCTTCAAGACGTCGGGCACGACCGGAGCCTCCAAGCGCGTGCCGGTCACGCACGAAAACCTGATCGAGATGGCGCGCAAGATGGAGCGGTGGCTGAAGCTCGGCCCTGCCGACCGCTCCGCCTGCATCATGCCGATCTATTACAATGCCGGCTTCAAGGCGACGCTGCTGGCGCCGCTCCTGATCGGCTGCAGCGTGGCGATGCCCGATTCGCAGAGCCCCACCGATTTCGATCGCTGGGCGATGGAGCTACGGCCAACATGGCTCACTTCGGCCCCGCCGTTCCTGCAGGCAGTGGTCGAGAAGCTCGCTGCGGCGTCGGCGGGAACGCCGAGCCATGCGCTGCGCTTCGTGCTTTCCACGGCGTCGTATCTGCCGGATCAGACGCGGCGCGAGGCCGAGCGCCTGCTGGCAATTCCGATCGTCGAATTCTACGGCATGTGCGAGGCGGGGATGATGACGGCGCCGGCCTTTCCGCCCGAAGACACACGGCCGGGCTCGGTCGGGCGCATTCCCGAGGGCGAGCTGGCGATCCGCGGCGATAATGGACGCTTCCTGCGCGCAGGACAGACCGGGCAGGTGATGGTGCGCGGCCCGAGCGTCATGCCGGGCTACCTGTTCGACGATATCGAGGGCGTGCCGTCGGGCCTCGACGACGGCTGGCTGGCGACCGGCGACCTCGGCACGGTCGATGCCGACGGCTTCCTCACGATTGCCGGCCGCACCAAGGAGATCATCAACCGGGGTGGCGAGAAGATCGCGCCTTACGATGTCGAGAAGGCGCTGCTGCAGCATCCGGCCGTGCGCCAGGCCGCGGCCTTTGCCGTGCCGCATCCGCGGCTGGGCGAGAATGTCGGCGCCGCGGTCGTGCTCCATTCCGGCGCGACGGCCACCTCCACGGAATTGATCGATTTCATCTATGACCGGCTAGCGCCGTTCCAGATGCCGCGGCAGGTCCATATCCTCGACAGCTTGCCGGTGGGGGCGACTGGCAAGATCTCGCGTCCTGCTCTCGGGGCGTCCTTCGCCAACCATCGGCGATCGCAGAGCATGCCGTCGGCGCCGCTCGAGCTGCAGATCGCCGAGATCTGGCGACGGTTGCTGAAGCTCGACGAGATCGGCATGGACGAGGACTTCTTCGAGATCGGCGGCGATTCGCTGCAGGCGACGGAGATGCTGCTGGAGATCGAGGAGATCACGCGCCATCGCATCGCGCCGTCCGAAGTGCGCGCGCAGCTCACGATCCGCCAGCTCAGCGAGACGCTCTCCAACGCCGCAGCGGCGAAGGAAGAGGTGATGACGCGGGTGAAGTCTGGTCCCGGGACGCCGCTGTTCGTCTGCCATGGCGATTTTTGTGGCTGGGGATTCTACGCGTTCCGACTCGCCGAGCTCCTGAAGCACGACGGACCGATCTATCTGCTCCATTCGATTCTGGACGAGGCCAAGGGCATCACGACCATCGAGGAGATGGTGAGCCGCTACCTGCCGCAGATCGAGAAGGTGGCGCCCAGCGGTCCGGTGCGGCTGGCCGGCTACTGCCACGGCGGCATCGCCTCGCTCGAGATCGCGGGCCAGCTCGAAAGGCGGGGACGTACCATCGAAAATATCGTCCTGATCGATACGTTCTCGCTCAATGCGCGGCCGCTGTTGCGCGGTGTCGCTCGACTTGCCGCCCTGGCGGGCAGCATCATTCCCGGCTCCTGGGGCCGCAAGGTCCGCCGCAGCGCCATGCCGTCGGCCTGGGTGTTGGCCAGCCACATCCTGAACGGCGACCGTAAGATCCTGTGGCGCGTAGCGCATACAGTTAACAAGGGAACGATGCGTGCCTGGGGAGAGTCGCAGCGCAGCACCTACTTCCGGGCCATGGCGAAATACGTGCCGCCGAAGATGCGGACCGAGGTGCTCTGCCTGCTGTGCGACGATTATGCCAGCAAGAAGGAATATGGCCCCGGACCGTGGAAGCACCTCGTGGGCAAGGTGACCTACGAGCGGATTCCCGGCCAGCACAACACCTGCATCACCGCCCATGTCCGCGACCTGGCGGTCCGCATGAACCAGGTGCTGGTCGCCTAGAAGCGCTGGGAGTGTGTCCGTCGCATGGGGAACGCCGGCCTGTTCCGGGCGTTCAAATGCGATGCGATGTCCGGCCCTGCCGCGGACGCTGATGGGATATGTGGTGCGCTGTTCGGGCCGCCATCAGATCGGCCTGGGGGTTCTGGCAGCCGGCGTGTTCGGCCTGAGTTCGGTACCGCTCGAGTTCCAGCGGCGCATCGTCAATGACGCGATCAGGAGCGGCGCCATAAGGACCATCGTCTGGCTGGCGATTGCCTATGTCGGCGTGGCGCTCGTCGAGCAGGGGCTGAAGCTTGCCCTCAACATCTATCGCGCATGGGTGAGCGAGGATGCGGTGCGCACTCTGCGCAAGACCTTGTGCGAGATCGACGAGCGAGAATGCCCGCCGGCGAAGAATGGCGGCGAGACAGGCATGCATGCCGCGATGGTCGTGGCGGAAGCCGAGCCGATTGGCGGCTTCGTCGGCATGGCGATCTCCGAACCGCTGATGCAGCTCGGCATCCTGCTGAGCGTGGTGGGCTACATGGCCTATATCGAGCCGTGGACGCTGGTGCTGAGCGTCGGCTTCCTGGTCCCGCAGATGCTGTTCGTGCCGCCGATGCAGCGCGCCATCAACCGCCGCGCCCGCCGCCGCATCCGCACCATCCGCCATGTCGGCGGCGACATCGTCGAGAGCGGCGTGCCGGAGGAGGAGCGCATCGAGCGCGTGTTCCGGCTGAACATGGGCATCTACAAGATCAAGTTCAGCATGAACCTCGCCATGAACTTCATGCACTACCTCGCTGTAGCGGCGGCGCTGGGGGTGGGGGGCCTGTTCGTGATCGATCATCGCATCGAGCTTGGCACGGTCGTGGCGGTGGTGTCGGGGCTCGGCAAGCTCAAGGACCCCTGGACAGATCTCGTGAATTGGGGCCGGGAATTGTCGGTCGATGCGGTGAAATATCGGCTGTTTGCCGACGCCTTGAGACAGAGGGGCTTGCAACCGCCTGAAACATCACGACATTCTGTGGCATGAAAGATCCCTACCAGGTGCTGGGCGTCCCTCGGACGGCGTCGGCCGATGACATTCGGCTCGCCTTCCGCAAGCTCGCCAAGAAGCACCATCCAGACCTCAATCCGGGCGACAAGGCGGCCGAAGCCAAGTTCAAGGAAATCGCCCAGGCCAATGAACTCCTTTCCGATGCCGAGAAGCGTCGTCGCTTCGACGCGGGCGAGATCGACGCCAGCGGCCAGGAAATGCCGCCGCGCGGCTTCTACCGCGACCAGGCAGGTGGCATGGGCGGCGCGAAGTACCGGCGCTCCGGCGGCCAGGAAGAGTTCGTCGACATGGGCGGCGTCTTCTCCGAGATGTTCGGCCAGCGCCGTGGTTTCGATTATAGCGGTGGCGGCGGTGAGGGCTTCGAAGGCTTCGACATGAGCGGCCTGCCCGTCACCTACACGCTCACCGTGCCGTTCCTCGTGGCGGCACGCGGCGGCAAGCAGCGGGTGAACCTGCCCAACGGCAAGACGCTCGACATCGACATTCCGGAAGGCGCGACCGACGGCCAGACGCTCAGGCTCAAGGGCCAGGGCATGCCCGGCAGCAAGGGCCGCCCGGCGGGCGACGCCTATGTCGAGATCCGCGTGCAGCCGCACGCCTTCTTCGAAGCACGCGACAACGACATCCACATCGAGCTGCCGGTGACGCTCTCCGAGGCGGTGTTGGGCGGCAAGGTCCGGGTGCCGACGGTCGGCGGCCCGGTGATGCTGAACGTGCCCGCCGGATCCAATTCAGGCGCCTCGCTGCGACTCAAGGGGCGCGGGCTGCTCGACCGCAAGTCGGGCCAGCATGGCGACCAGTATGTGAAGCTGAAGGTCGTCCTGCCTGACACACCCGACGACAAGCTGAAGGAATTCCTCCAGTCGTGGGAGGCCGGGCGAGCCTATGACCCGCGCAAGGCGATGGAGCAATTCACATGATGAGCTTCGACGAGCTTTTGCGCCTCGATCGGCGTTTGACCGCAGTGCACGTCGAACGCTGGGTTGCGCGTGGCCTGTTGCGGCCGGTCGGTCCTGCCGAGGCCTGGAGCTTCGAGCAGATCGATGTGGCTCGGGCCCATCTCCTTGTCGAACTGGTGGACGATATCGGGCTCGACGACGATTTGGTCGAGACCGTGATCGGCCTCGTCGATCAGGTCCACACCTTGCGCGGCCAGCTCGGCCTCCTGGCCAAGGCCATCGCCGAGCAGCCCCCCGCGACGCGCGAGGCGATCGCCAGCGCCCTGCAGCGGCTCGTCGAACGCTAAAGGCCGCGGCGGCCGAGGTCTTTGACCTCGGCCAATCGCCGCTCGATCGTGGCCTTGCCGCAGGTGGCGATGCTGCCCAGCAACGTTGCTCGTACGGGCGAAAAGCCGACGAACCGCAGGATATTGCGCTCGAGATTCTTCAGGCCATGGGCGCGGAAGAACCAGCGATAGACGAAGGCCGGCATGCCCATGGTGACGATGATGCGGGCGGACCGGCCCTTCAGGTGTTTGATCGGAAATCCGGTCGGACGGTAAGAAAAAGCGAAGCCTGGCCGCAGCGTCTGTTCGAGGAAGGCCTTCAGGACGGCTGGCGTGTCGCCCAGCCAAAGCGGAAAGATCACGACAAGATGGTCGGCCTTGAGAATCTGCTTCTGGGCGCAGGCGATATCGGCTGGCGGCTTGCCCTTCTCGAACTCGGCTTGCGAGGAGACGAAACCGAAATCGAGCATCGCCACATCGATGCGCTGCGCTGACTTGCCGGCCTCGCGGGCGCCCTCGGCGTAGGCTTCGGCCAGCGCATGGCAGAGGCCCTTGCTCCTTGCGTCGGGATGGCCGTTGAGGACCACGACATTATGCACTGTGCGCGACATGGCCCGTTACATAACCCGGCCCGCCGTCGGGCGCTTTGACCTGGATCAGCGATTCCGCTGCAGCGCCTGCCATACCTTGTGCGCGGTGAGCGGCATGTCGAGATGGCGCAAGCCGAGCGGACGCAGGGCGTCGAGCACGGCGTTGGCGACGGCGGCTGGAGCGCCGTTGGCCGGCAGCTCGCCCACACCCTTGAAGCCCATGAAATTGTTGGGTGAGGGCGTGCTGATCGTCTCGACGCGGAAGCTCGGCACGTCATCGGCGCGCGGCAGGGCATAGTCCATCAGCGTGCCGCTGAGCAGTTGCCCGGTCTCCTCGTCGTAGATCGCCTCCTCCATCAGGGCGTTGCCGGTTCCAAGCGCCATGCCGCCATGCATCTGCCCTGCCAGCAAACGCGGGTTCACCACCACGCCGCAATCGGCGACGGCCGTGAGGCGGTTGACCCTCGTTTCGCCGGTCTCGGGATCGACTTCGGCCTCGCACACCATGACACCGGTCGGGAAGGAGTCGATCCTGTCGGCGAAAACCGCATCGCCGTCGAAAGGCCTCCAGGCGGCAAGCTCGAACAGGCCGATGCGCCGGTCGGTGCCCACGATCTCGAAGGCGCCGTCGCGAAAGGCGATGTCCTGCGGTGCCGTTTCCAGCCGCTCGGCGGCGAGATCGCGGCCGCGCTGGATCACGACGTCGGCGGCCCGCTTGAGCGTCGTGCCGCTGATGATGGTCGAGGAGGAACCGCCCGTGCCGCCACCATGGGGAATGGCGCGCGTGTCGCCCTGCCGGACCTCGATCTTCCCGGTCGGCACGCCGAGCGCGGCCGACAGGATCTGCGCGAACACCGTTTCGTGTCCCTGGCCCTGGCTTTGGGTGCCGAGTTTTGCGACCAGGCGATCGGCCTCGACATGCACGACGACATGTTCGTCGGCGATGCCGCCGGTGCCGTGCAGATGGCAGCTGAGCCCGAGGCCGCGCCGGAAGCCGCGCGCTTCGCTTGCCGCGCGCCGGCCGGCGAAACCCGCCTCGTCGGCCGCCTCGATCGCTGTTTCGAACAGTTTCACGCAGTCGGCAGCGTCGTAGGTGTAACCGCTCGCCGCGGCGTATGGCATGTCTTCGCGCTTCAGCAGGTTCAGCCGCCGCAGCTCGACTGGCGAGCGTCCGGTCTCGTGAGCCGCGAGATCGACCAGCCGCTCCAGAAGGAACAGGGCTTCCGGCTTGCCGGCGCCGCGGATGGCGTCGACCGGCACGGTGTTGGTGAAGGCGCAATCGAAGTCGATGCGGATCGCCGGGATGCGATAGAGGCCGGAGATCACCTTGGCGAGGCCGGTAGTGGGAATGCTGGGCGCGAACATCGAGACGTAGGCGCCGAAGTTCGCTTCGGCCTTGACGCGCACGCCGACGAATCGGCCCTCGGCATCGAGCGCCAGCTCCGCCGAGGCGACGAGATCGCGCGCATGGGTATCGGCGACGGCGAGCTCGGCGCGCTCGCAGGTCCAGCGCAGGTCGCGGCGGATCTTGCGCGTCGCCCAGACGATCAGCGTCGCTTCCCTGTAGAGGGGATACTTCGGGCCGAAGCCGCCGCCGACATCCTCGGTCACCACCCTGAGCTTGTCCTTCGGCAGCTTCAGGACATGTTCGCACATCAGCCGGTGCGGGATCTGCACGCCTTGCGAGGAGAAGGTGAGGGTGACGATATCGCTGGCCGCCTCGTAGGACGACCAGGCGGCGCGGGTCTCCAGATAGTGCACGATCTGGCGGGGCGAGCGGATGGCAAGTTTCGAGACATGCGCAGCCGTGGCGAAGGCGGCCTCCGTCGCGGCTGAATCGCCCTTGCTCCAGCGGCACATCAGGTTGCCGGGCGCCTCGTCGTGCAGCAGCGGCGCGCCAGGAGCGAGCGCTTGCGCCACCGTCACGACGGCAGGCAGCTCCTCGTACTCGACGGCGAGCAGCTCCGAGGCATCGCGCGCCTGGTCGAGCGTCTCGGCCACGATCATCGCCACGATGTCGCCGACGTGACGCACCTTGCCCACCGGCATGGGCAGATTCGGCGGCTCGCGATGGCGGTTGCCTGCGGCGTCCTTGATCTCGCTGATCGCGGGAAGATGGCCAAGTCCATCGGCCGCGATGTCCTGGGCAGTGTAGACCGCGACGATCCCCGGCGCTGCCCGCGCCGCCGCCGTGTCGATGCCGGCGATCCGTGCATGCGCATGCGGCGAGCGCACGAACAGGACCGCAAGCGCATCGGCGGGCGCGGTGTTGTCCGCGTAGCGGCCGCGGCCCGTGAGAAACCGCCGATCTTCCTTGCGGAGAATGGGTTGGCCGAGCTGGACGGGCGCGTTCATGATCTTTTGGGCCGTACGTATCCCAGCGCGGAGGTTGCTCCGCGCGACGCGCGCTGCAGGCGCATTTGATGCGCCGAATGAGCGAGCCAGAGGCTCGTGGTCCCAAAGAGCATGAGCGCCACCGGAGTGGCGTGCGCCCATGCAGTCATCACGCCGCCAGCACGTCGTTGATCACGGCCAGTGCGGTGTCGATATCGGAACGAGTGACGTCGAGATGGGTGACGGCGCGGATGCGCGTGGCGGTGCCCGCTCCGAGGCCGACGCCGCGCTTCTTGCAGGCATCGACCAGCTTCGGTGCGGTCCAGCCTGGTTTCTTCACCTCGAAGAAGACGAGGTTGGTTTCCATGCGCGGCGCGTCGATCTCGAGGCCCTTGATGTTGGCGATGCCTTCGGCGAGGCGCCGGGCATTGTCATGATCCTCGGCCAGGCGGTTCCAGTTGTGTTCGAGCGCCCACAGCGCCGCGGCCGCGATCACGCCCGACTGGCGCATCGAGCCGCCCAGCATCTGCTTCTGCCGCCATGCCTCCTTGATGAAGTCCTTCGAGCCCGCGAGGCTCGCGCCGACCGGAGCCCCCAGGCCCTTGGTATAGTCGAGCCAGAGCGAGTCCACGCAGGCTGCATAGTCGTCGGGTAGCGTGCCGGACTTCACGCAGGCATTGGCCAGCCGCGCGCCATCCATATGCAATGCAAGCCCGGCGGCATGCGCGACCCGGGTGACGCCGCGGAGCGTCGCGATCGGCCAGACCGTGCCGAAGCCGCCGTTCGAGGTGTTCTCGACCGACACCAGGCGCGAGCGCGGCGCGTTGCGGACATTGGGATCGCGCAGCGCTGCCGCGAGCTGGTCGCCGGTGAACACGCCGTGCGTGCCGTCGACCGGGCGGATCATCACGCCGGAATTGGCCGCCGGCCCGCCCGACTCGGCATTGATGATGTGCGCCGTGCGGTCGGCGATCACCTCGTCGCCCAGCCGGCAGTGCACTCGGATTGCAATCTGGTTGGCCATTGTGCCGCTCGGCAGGAACACCGAGTCTTCCTTGCCGAGAAGCTCGCAGATGCGCGTACGCAGGCGCTCGACGGTAGGGTCCTCGAATTTCTGCTCGTCGCCCACCTCGGCTTCGGCCATGGCCTTTCGCATGCCGGGTGAGGGCCTGGTCTTGGTGTCGCTGTAGAGGTCGATGAAGCGGTTTTGCATGGTTTTGCCGATACTCCTGCGTCACCATAGCGGAAAAGGGAGCGGAGGAAACATGAGCCAGTTTGCGGCTGGTCCCCTACCTGCGGTCATGCCGGAGGAACTGCTCTACAGCGTCGAGGGTGCCGTCGCCACCGTGACGCTGAACGCGCCCCAGCGCATGAACACCATTTCCGGCCCGATGCTGAAGCAGCTCACCGAGGCGTTGGTGTGCGCCAACGAGGACAAGACGGTGCGCGTCGTCATCCTGACCGGTACCGGCCGCGCCTTCTGCGCCGGGCTGAACCTCGAGGCGCAGAGCAAGGGCACCGACAATCTCAGCGTCGGCTCCGGTGCCACCCCCACCAACATCGACCTGCGCAACACGCCGCCGCCGGTGCTGCATGCCATGGACAAGCCGGTGATCGCCGCCCTGAACGGCTCCGCCGCAGGCTATGGCCTCGACCTGGCGCTGGGCGCCGATATCCGAGTCATGGCGCAGTCGGCCAAGCTTGCCGCCTCCTATGCCAGGCGCGGCGTGCTGCCCGAGTCGGGTGGCACCTGGTACCTGCCGCGCCTTCTGGGCTGGGCGAAGGCGGCCGAGATCATATTCACCGGCCGCACGCTCGATGCCGAGCAGTCGTTGGCGATCGGCCTCGTGAACCGGATCGTACCCGACGCCGAGGTGATGGGCGCCGCGCGCTCCCTAGCGCTCGAGATCGCCGCCAACGCGCCGCTCGCGATCCAGGCGGCCAAGCGCATGATGCGCATGGCCTGGAACGAGCCGTTCAACGAGCACGTCCACCATGTCTTCCTGCAGCTCCTGCCGCTGATGCAGACCGAGGACATGAAGGAGGGCATCCGGGCCTTCCTCGAGAAGCGCGATCCGGCTTTCAAGGGACGCTAGGAGCAGCCATGAAATTCACCTGGTTCCATCTGATGCCCTGGCCGCACATGCCGGACGACTTCCGGCAGAAGCACCGCTCGGTCTGGGTCGACCTGCCCAACCGCATGTACGAGCCCGAGCTGGGCCACGGCATCTATCATCGCTATCTCGACCAGCTCGAATATGCGGAGAGCGTGGGCTTCGACGGCATCGGCGTGAACGAGCACCACGCCAACGCCTACGGACTGATGCCGTCGCCCAACATCATGGCGGCGACGCTGACGCGCCGGACCTCGAAAGCGGCGCTTGTGGTTCTGGGCAATTCGATCGCGCTCTACAATCCGCCGCTGCGCGTGGCGGAGGAATTCGCCATGCTCGACGTGCTGTCGGGTGGTCGCTTGGTCGCGGGCTTTCCCGTGGGCACGTCGATGGACACCAACTATGCCTACGGCACCATCCCCGCCCTCACGCGCGAGAAATATGCCGAGGCGCACGAACTGATCCGCCGGGCGTGGGCGGCCGACGAGCCGTTCGCCTTCAACGGCCGCTACACCAAGCTGCGCTATGTCAATTGCTGGCCCAAGCCGATCCAGCGGCCGGCGCCGCCGATCTTCATCCCCGGCGGCGGCTCGGTCGAGACCTACGACTTCTGTCTCGACAACACCTATTCATATTCCTACCTGAGCTACACCGGTTACCTGCGCGCCAAACTCCTGATGGAGGGCTACTGGAAGCGCGTGGCCGAGCGCAAAGTGGATGAGTCGCCTTATCGTGCGGGCTTCGCCCAGGTGATCTGCGTCGCCGATTCCGATGCGGAGGCCGAGCGGCTCTACGGCCCGCATGTGAGCTATTTCTACAATCGCTGCCTGCATGTCTATCCGGGCTTCGCCGATGCGCCGGGCTATCGCACCGTCAAGACCATCCAGACCGGCGCGCTGTCGCAATTCACCCAGTCGGGCCGCGACTATCCCAGCATGACCTGGAAAGACCTGACCGAGAACCGCTACATCGTGGCGGGTTCACCCGAGACCGTGCGGCAACAGATGGAAGAGATGATCAAGAGCCTGCGCGTGGGCAACATCTTCTGCCTGCTGCATATCGGGGACATGCCGGACGACAAGGTGCGTCATTCGACGAAGCTTTTCGCGGAGAAGGTCATGCCGCATCTGCGCAATCTCTGGCCGGAATGGAACAACCACGATGACCGGTTCTGGATCCACCCGATGGCGGAACGGGTGCCGATGAAGGTCGCCGCCGAATGAAGTCCCGACTCATCAAGCTCAAACCCTCCGGCGCACGCATCGAGGTGGCGGAGGCGGGGAAGGGCCGCGATCTTCTTTTCCTGCATGGCGCCGGGGGGCACCTGCCGAACGACCCGCTGCTCGCGGCTCTGGCGAGCAAGTATCGGGTCGTGGCGCCGCTGCTGCCCGGCTATGGTCGATCGGAGGGTGAGGATGGGCTGCGCGACATGCTCGACGTCACCCTGCACGCACTCGATGTAATGGAAGCGCTCGACCTCAAGAAGCCGATCGTGGTCGGCCATTCCATGGGCGGCATGATCGCGGCCGAGATGGCGGCCGTCGCCCGCACCGAGATCGCAAGGCTTTGCCTGCTCGCGCCGGCCGGATTGTGGCTCGACGATCGTCCGGTCGTGGATATCTTCTCCAAGCTGCCCTATGAGCTGCCGGCGCTCCTGTTCCACGACGTCGAGGTCGGCAAGAAGCTCATGACCGCCGGCGGCGGCAACATGGACGATCCGGAATTCCTCAAGCAGTTCCTGGTCATGAACGCGCGCCGGCTGGGCATGGCGGGCAAAATCCTGTTTCCCATTCCCGATCGCGGGCTTGCCCAACGGCTCTATCGCATTGCCGCCAAGACGCTCATCGTCTGGGGCAAGGAGGACGGGCTGATCCCGGCGGTCTACGGCGACGCCTTCAGGACGGCGATTCCGAAAGCGAAATTGGTTAAGATCGCCAAGGCCGGCCATGCGGTCGGCCAGGAAAAGCCGGACGCCGTGCTCAAGGCCATCCGGGAGTTCTTCTGAGGGGGGGATTCATGCGAACCATCGCAATGCCGGCCGCTGTTCTGGTGCTGGCGATGTCCGGCGCGGCATATGCCCAGCCGGTGGCCTATACCTGGACGGGCATGGGGACGAACGTCTCCGGGAGTTCGAAGTGCCCGACCTACAGGATGACCATCGATCTCACGGCGGACGGGAGCAGCATCGAGGGCCGGTTCCAGCAACAGGGTCGCGAGGAGCGTCATTTCGAGACGACCGCGGATGCCAATGGCGCGTTCAAGGCCAAAGCCATCGTGGGCGGCGGCGGCACGATGGCCGTCGTCGGCTCCCTGAAGGAGGGAGCCAGCAACATCATCCTCGACGGCTACTGCAAGTTTGGCGGCAAGCTCACAAAGAAGTAGCGGGCCCCTCGGCCACGGCAAAGACGATGTCGACGAGACAGGTCTGGCGGGACAGGTTGTAGTTCGGCGAGGTGCGCCAGCGATGGTTGCTGGGACGCAGGTCCGCGAGATCGTGCAGCAGGAAGCAGCGCCACTCGCCGCGCATGGGAAGCCGACTGGTTGTCTCACCGCCGTATTGATAGACGAATGCCGCCGGCGTGCCGTCGCCGGTGAAACCGATGGCATGTGGAGCGAAGTGCCGTTCGACGCCGTTGTAGCGTCCGATGAGGCATTGTTTTCCAAGGACCGCCTGTTTCAGGATGTCGAGGACCATCCTGCGATAACGACGGTGTGCCTATGACGCTGCATGGCTATGGCGTGAGAAGAGCGTCATAGCCTGCCCGGTTGAACTGAAGCAGACAGAACCCGTGGCCGAACGGGTCTGCGAGCATGGCGATCTTTCCATAAGCCGTGTCCTGGGCCGGCGTCTCGAGCCTGGCTCCAGCGTTGACCGCCCGCGCGACGGCTTTATCCACATCGTCGACGACGATGTCGGCATGGACGGGCGTCCAGTGCCGGTCGTAACGCCGCAAGTCGCCGCCCGCGCCGATGCTGCCGGCCTTCTTTGCCAGGAGATAGACCGGTGCGGGCCATCCCAGCAGTTCGACGAAATCCGGGCCGAACCGGCGGCCGATCTTCAGGTCGAAGGCCGTCGTGTAGAAACGCATGGCGGTCTCGACGTCGGGCACGTCGATATTGAGCAAGAACGTCATCGCAGATTATCCGGGTTCGCTAGTCATCCAGGACGAGGGCGACGCGGCCCGTGACGCTGCGTTCCACCAGGGCGCGCATGGCCGTGGCCGCCTCGTCGAGTCGCCAGGTGCGATCGACATGGGGCCGGCAGTGGCCCGCCTCGCACCAGCCGCGGATGCGCTCCATCAGCGCCAAGGTGCGATCGGCCTCCTCGAAGCGCGCATCGTGCGGGCTCCAGCCGACATAGTAGCCGTAGTTGAAACCCATCACCGAGATCGACTTCACCAGCAGGATGTTGGCCGGGACTTGCGGGATGGTGCCGCCGGCGAAGCCGATGGGGCAGATGCGCCCTTCGACCGCCAGGCAGCGCAGCGATTGGGCGAAGACGTCGCCGCCGACCGGATCGTAGACGCGATCGACGCCGCGACCCGAGGTGAGCTTCAGCACCTCCTCGCGGAAATCCACGGCGGTGTAGTCGATCACATGGTCGGCGCCGCGTGCCTTCGCGAATTCGGTCTTGCGTGCGCCGCCGGCGGTCGCGATCACCGTGGCGTCGAGGATCTTGCCGATCTCGACCGCGGCCATGCCGACGCCGCCTGCCGCAGCATGCACCAGCAAGGTCTGGCCTTGCCTCAGATCAAGGACCGAGGGCCAGGTGAGGGCGGCGGCCGAGGTCGGATAGGAGATGGCGAGCTGGATCGCCTCGACGAAACCGACATTGCGAGGCTTGGCGAACACATTCACCTCGTGCGCCACCGCTTCCTCGGCGAGCCCGCCCCAATCGAGCACGGCCACGACCTCGTCGCCGACCTTCACCCGCTTGCAGGCCGGATCGACCTCGATCGCCACGCCCGAGACCTCGGTGCCGGGCGCAAAGGGAAGGGGTGGTTTGCGCTGGTATTTGCCTGCGATCACCAGCGTGGTGGCAAAGCTCACACCGGCGGCGCGGACCTTGATCCGCACCTGGCCCGGCTTCAGGGCCGGCCGCGCGACCTCCCGCAACCGGAGGTCCTCAAAGCCGCCCCATTTCTCGCACATCATCGCTTTCATATTGCGACCCTAGCACGTATCTCCCGCGTCATCCCGAGCTGCGGGCGAGAGGCCGCATCGGCGAGAGTGGCGGCGGCCCCGCAGACGCGTCGTAAGAGCGCAGACGCGCAACGGCGAAGTCGGGCGTTGCCTCCAGTATCGCCGCGTCTCTTGCTCTTGCACCGAGGGATAATCATGACGAATGATGCTGGAAAATCCGAAGCTGGCCCCGACGACGAGACGCGCCGGGACTTCCTGTTCACGGCGACCGGCGCGATGGCCGCGGTGGGTGCCATTGCCACGGTATGGCCATTCATAAACAACCTGAATCCCGCGGCCGACACGATCGCCGCCGGCGCTCCGATCGATGTCGACATCTCGAGCATCCAGCCGGGCCAGCAGATCACCATGCTTTGGCGCAGCCGGCCGATCTTCATCACCCGCCGTACGCCCGAGGCGTTGTCGATGCTCCAGCAGGCTCGCGATATCAACCTGCTCGCCGATCCCGATTCGAGCGTGCTCCAGCAGCCAGCCTACGCCAAGAACTGGCATCGCTCGGTCAAGCCCGAGCTTCTCGTGGTCGTGGGCATTTGCACCCATCTTGGCTGCATCCCGAAGCTCGTGGCGGCGCCCGGCGGCAATCTGGGTCCGGATTGGCCGGGGGGATTCTTCTGTCCTTGCCATGGCTCGCGCTACGATCTCGCGGCCCGCGTATTCAAGGGCGTTCCGGCGCCCTACAATCTTCCCGTTCCACCTTATCGTTTCGTCAGCGACAAGCTTCTGCGTGTGGGAGAAAATCCGCCCGGTTCGAACTTTGACCTGGGCTCGATCGTGCAGATCTAGCGCGCCGTCGCTGCGGGGCCTCTTCCGATTCCGCCAAGCAGGACGGAATGTCGTTGCGCGGCCGCTTGGTTTACGAAACCATCGTCGCCCCGACCCGATCCGCAATCCTGGAGGAAGCCAATGCCCGATCTCATCAAAACCGTGGAAGACGGTGTGATGAAGCTCGTGTTCAATCGTCCCGACGCAATGAATGCGTTGAGCCGTGACATGATGACGGCGTTGAGAGACTCGCTGGAAGAGGCGGCATCCTCGCGCGGAATCGGCTGTGTGGTGGTGCGCGGCGCGGGCGACAAGGCATTCTGCGCCGGCGGCGACGTGAAGTCGATGGCCGCCGGCCGCGATCAGGACAAGACCTACGAGGACAAGGTCCACGACATCCGCGAACGCATGCGCGTTTCCGAGCTGTTGCACGAGATGGGCAAGCCCACGATCGCGATGGTGAACGGCGTGGCGGCCGGTGCCGGCCTTTCGATCGCGCTCGCCGCCGACATGCGGTTCGCCGGCAAGAGCGCGCGCATGACGACGGCCTTCGCCAAGGTCGGCTTCTCGGGCGATTTCGGTTCGCACTATTTCCTGCATAAGCTCGTCGGCACCGCCAAGGCGCGCGAACTCTATTTCACCGCCGAAATCCTGAACGCCGAGCAGATCGAGAAGCTGGGGCTCGCCAACCGCGTCGTCGACGACGCCAACCTCGACAGCGAGACCATGGCGTTCGCCAAGAAGCTCGCGGCAGGCCCGCGCGTCGCCTGGTGGCATGTGAAGAAGAACATGAAGGTCGCGGAGGAGGGTACGCTCTCCGAGGCGCTCGACAGCGAGGCCGCGCGCATGATCCGCACCGGCGAGACCAACGACCACAAGGAAGCCGCCCGCGCCTTCGTCGAGAAGCGGGCGCCGGTGTTCAAGGGGAACTGATCTTCTTCTCTGTCGGGTTCCTCTTTTTTTCAGGGAAGAGGAGCCTGACGTTGCCGATCGCGCCCGCGATGCCTCGCGGCATGAGCACGATGGCGGCGATCATCAGGCCGGCATAGAGCAGGGCCGACAGGCCCTTGCCCCAGCTCGCGACGAGGTCGGGCAGGAATTCCAGCATCACGCCGCCGATGATCGCGCCCGCCGGGGAATAGAGACCGCCCACGATCACGCCAAACAGCATCTGGATCGAGAGCGCGACGGTGTAGGCCGTGGGGCCGACGAAGCCGAACTGGAAGGCCGAGAGACAGCCGGCAAGCGCAAGATAGGCGCCGGCGATGCCGCATGCCGCCGAGCGGAGGTGGACCACGTTGACGCCCTGCGCCGCCGCCGCGAGGTCATGGTCGCGCACCGCCATCAGCGCACGGCCGGACCGGCTGGCGATGAGATTGCGAGCCGTCCAGAGACTGGCGGCCAGCAGCGTCAGCGCCAGCAGGAAGGACCATCGGTCGTTGCTCAGGGAAGCCAGCGGCGGATTGGGAGGATCGACGGACAGGCCCTGCACGCCGCCGGTCCAGTCCTCGATCACCCGCCAGCGCAGGAGCTGAGGGAACGCGACGGCGAGCGCATAGCCGATCAGCGCCTGGGTCCAGAGGCTGTGGCCGCTTGCGACGCGGCCGAGCCCGTAGCCTGCGGCGAAGCCGACGACTGGTGCAAGGGCGAGAGCCGCATAGGGCGGCATCGACGTGTGGTTGGCGAGCAATGCCGCGGTATAGCCACCCATGCCGTAGAGAGCGGCCTGCGCGAAGGAGAACTGGCCGCTCACGCCGCACAGGATCACGAGGCCCAGCAGAGCGATTGACCAGATCGTGGCCTGGGTGAAGCGGAAGACAACGAAATCCGGGAAGCAGAACGAAAGTGCGGCCACCGCCACGAAAGCCATGGTCGCCACGGTCCGCATGGGACTAGCATAAGTCCTGACGCTGGAAATTGGGAGAGAGACCATGAAGCTCAGGCAATGCGTGTTCGTGGCCAAGGACCTTGAAAGCGCTCGCACGGAGCTGTGCGATACGCTCGGCCTCGAGGTTGCCTATCGCGACCCCGGCGTCGCCAAATGGGGCCTGGCGAACGTCGTCTGTCCCACCGGACACGACTTTCTGGAGATCGTGTCGCCGATACAGGCGGGGACGTCCGCCGGCCGCTACATTGACCGGCGCAAGGGCGACAACGGCTACATGGTGATCCTGCAGGTCGCGGACGCCGTCGCCGAGCGCCAGCGCGTGACCGGCCTCGGCATCCGTGCGGTCGCCCAGAAGGATCTGCCGGAGTACAAGTACACGCACTTCCATCCGTCCGACACGGCGGGCGTGCTGCTGTCGCTCGACCAGACGATCGCGCCGGCCGGCACCGATCCCGCACTCTGGTGGCCGCCGGCGGCGAAGGATTGGCTTGCACATGCGCGCTCGGACGTCACCAATGGGCTGGCCGGCGTCGAGATCCAGTGTATCGATCCGGACGAGACCGCCGAGCTCTGGTCGAGGATCCTGAATCGTCCGGTCGAGGGCGATATCATCCGGCTCGACGGCGATGGCGAAATCCGTTTCGTGCCCATTGCCGACGAGCGCGGCCCGGGCGTCTCGGCCTTCGACGTGCGCGTGGTCGATCGCGATCGCATCGTGGCCGTGGCGAAGAAGCACCACAAGCAGCATGGCGTCGGCCAGGTCGAGGTCTGCGGCTGCCGGATCAATCTCGTGTGAACAAGCTACTGATCGTCGGCAGCTACCTCTCGCCCTATGTGCGCAAGGTGCTGGTGGTGGACCGCACCCTCAAGGAAGAAGTGCCCGCCAATCAGGCCGCGCGCCTGCGACTGCGTGGCGGCCGCACCTCACTTGATGATGTACCGTCGAGGGCGAGCTTGCGCGCGACATCGATCAGCCAGGTGCGGACGATGCCCTCCGCTTCGGGGGCAAGACCTTCGAGCATATGGGCCTCGACTGCGCGCACGCGCTTCAGGCAAGCCTTCAGAACCTGACGGCCTTCGGACGTGAGTTCGGTCTGCAAGATGCGGCCGTGCAGGGGATGCGGCCGCCGGCGCAGGAGCTGGCGCTTTTCTAGGTATTTGACGTCGAGATTGACGGCCTGCGCCGTCACCGTCGAGCGCCGCGTCAGGTCGGCCGACGACTGGCCGGGATCGCGATGGATCGCGAGGAGGATCGCGAACTGCGGCGCGTTGATCTTCCACTCCGCCAGCGTTGCGTCGAAGGCCAGCCGAGCTGTCGCCTGCGCTCGGCGCAGCAGATAGCCGATGCTCTCGCCGAACGGATCCTGGGGCGCGCGTTTATCGTTCATTGCCATCACCATAGGCGCCACACTGGCCGGATGTCTATATGTAAAGTACTTGATATTATATAAAGTACTTGATAATGGACGGCATCCATCGACAACGGAGGCGACGATGAGCAACGATATCTACGCGCGGCTGATGAGCGTCGTGAGCGAGATCGAGCAGGATGGGTTCGTATCGCTCGGGCCGGTCGCGCCCCTGATCCGCGACCTCGACGGCCTCGCCGACAGGCATCTGGCCGCGACGTGCTCTGCCGAGGACATCCGCACCGGCATCATGGCCAAGCTGGCCGCCATCGAGCTCGATCCGGCTAGCCACGCGATCGAATCGGCCATGGCCACCGGCCGCGGGCCGAAGACGGTTGGCGTGATGACGGCGATTGCCCGGAGAAAGCTGGTCGCGGCGTGCGGGCATGCCCTCGAGCTGCCCGAAGATATCGAGCTGCCGCGACCTGCCGACAAGAAGACGATACCTGCAGTAACGTCGGGAGCGGCGAAGGGAGCACCGACCATCGGCGTGCTGCGCAACATCGCGGCCTACCACCGCGAGCACGAGCGCTACTATACCTGGAACAGCGCCACAGAGGCGGCCAACATGTTCCGTGAGGCCAACCGGTTGAAGGCGGTGGCAACCGTCTGGCTCGGCGATCAGTCTTCGCCGTCATTGCATCTCGCGGCTGGCGATTTCACCGATGAACGATTTGCTGCGGCAGGCTGCAACGACCTCAATGCGCTGCCGGCCATCGGGGCGATCGGCGTACTGTTCATGGAAGGCGAGGGCGAGCCTGCCGAAATCCGGGCGCTTAAGGCCAAGCTGCGCGGCTTGGGTCCTGCCTGGCATGGCTCCGGCGACTGGCTCGCAAACAAGATGGCGCATGCTTGGCTGCGCGAGTCGGTGATGCTGCGCGACGATTGGGCTGCGGCGGCCGAGCCGCGCTTCGGCACCATCGTGGCCAACTGGTGCGGCTCGCGGCAGATGGCGCTCGCCGGACGCTGTGCCACAATCGCGTTGCAGATCCTGGAAGGCATCGACCTGCGGCCGGCCGGCGTGCGCGCCGACCGGCGCGAGGCCGGGCGGCAGCTGCTCGAGGCGGCCTGGGTGCTGGATGGCGTGGCGCAGGTGATCGGCCGTTCGGCGCTCGATTTGTCAGAGAACGATCGGCGCTGGACGCGCTACCTCGATTTCCTCACAACCCTTCCGGCGGTGGAGGCGGCAGCATGACAACGACCAGCCAGACTGTCGTTTATCGCGGTTACACGGCCAGCGAGCTTGGCCGGCAGTACGACATCGAGGCGACTGTCCCCAACGTGGCCGAATGGCTGCAGCAATATGCCGAGGTCAGCGCAAGGACGCGGTCCCGCCGCCGCGCGCTCCTGGATGTCGTCTATGGCGACGGGCCAGGGGAAACGCTCGATCTCTATTTCGCCGATCGGGGCGACCATGCCCCGATCGTGCTCTTCATCCACGGTGGCGGCTGGCGTGCCTCGAACAAGGAGTCGCGCGCCTTTCTCGCCGATTTCTATTGTCCGGCCGGTGCGGTCTACATCTCCCTGGAATATCCGCTGGCGCCGGCGCACACGCTCGACCAGATGGCCGACGCAGTGCTGAAAGGCATCACCTGGGCAAAGGCCGAGGCGCCGACGTTCGGCGGCGATCCGTCCCGCATCGTCGTGGTTGGCAACTCGGCGGGCGGCCATCTCGCCGCCGTCGCTGCGACGAGGCTCGCGCCATCCGAACTGGCGGGCGTTGTGACTGTCAGCGGCGTGTTCGATATGACGCCGCTGCGACTGACGAACGCCAACAGTTGGCTGCAGATGAACGATGCCGCCGCGGAACGCCACAGTCCGATCCGTCACATCGCCCGCGACTCCTGTCCGCTGTTCGCGTTCGTTGGCCAGCACGAGCCGGCTGAGTTCCGCCGCCAGTCGCGCGATTTTGCTGCAGCATGGCAGGAAAAGGGAGGCCAAGCCGAGTTCCTTGAAGTTGCGGGCCACAATCACTTCAGCATCATCGGGCTCATCAGGAAGCCCGGAAACCCCATCAGCGATGCTATCCTGCGTTCGACGGGTGCCGGTCGATGACTAACATCGTAACGATCGACGTTGTGCGAAGCCGCTCAGGCAGGCATTCATGCTGGCCTGACGGCGCGACGAACGAGTTAGGGAGGAGACGGCATGGCAGAGCTCGTCTATGCGGCGGGGATTCCGCACGCACCGACCCTCGTCGGGCTGTTCTCGCGCGCGCCGTCGGAAGTGCAGAAGGTGGTGCGCGACAGTTGCGATGCGCTGGTGCACGACCTCGAGGCGGCGCGGCCGGACGTGCTGATCGTCTTTGCCAACGACCACCTGACCAACAGCCGCATCAGCGCCTATCCGGATTTCCTGATCGGCATGGCGGCCGAGCACTCCGGGCCGCATGAATGGTTCAAGCCCTGGATCGGCTGCCGCGATTACACGGCGAAAGGCGATACCACGGTGGCCGAGGCTCTGTTCCGCGGCATGACCCGGCGCGGCATCCGCATGAACGCCGAGCGCAGGAACCTCAATTTCGACGACAATATCTCGGTGCCGACCGTCCTGATGGATCTCGACAAGCGGGACGTGCGGATCGTGCCGGTGCTGCAGAACACCACCGTGCCGCCCTATCCCGATCAACGGCGCTGCTATGCGGTCGGGCAGGCGCTGGCCGACTTCATCCGCGACGACCTGCCGGCTGGCCTGCGGGTCGGCCTGCTCGGGTCGGGCGGTCTCAGCCACGAGCCGGGCGGATCGCGCTACTATTTCATCGACGAGGCATTCGACCGCTGGTTCCTCGACCTCTGCTGTAGCGGCGACCATCGCCGCCTGCTCGACGAGCTGACGATCGAGCGCATGGAGGCGGCGGGCTCCGGCGGCACCAGCGAGCTGCTGGCCTGGGTCGTGGTGATGGGCGCGATCGGGGAGCGGCCGGGACGGTCGTTCGGCTACGCGCTCCACAAGGAGTTCCGCTGCGGCATCGGCGCGGTCTCGTGGGCCGTCAACGATCATGCGGCGGAAAGGCGCTGACAATGGGCCTGTTCGACAATTTCGACCCGACGCTCGCCGCCCACGATCTGGTCCAGGACCTAAAGTGGGATCCGGAGTTGCGCCGCCGCTTCCAGCAAGACGAGGGATCGGTGCTGGATCGCTACGCGCTCCGCCCGGCCGAGCGCGAGGCGATCGAGCAGCGCGACTTCCGCAAGCTCTACGATCTCGGCTTCCATCCCTATCTCGGCGGCCAGCTCGCGCGGTTGATCTATGGCAATGACGTCGATGGCGCGATCCGCGCCGTCAACAAGCTCGTCGCATCATTGACGGGCAAGTCCTGACCTTCTGGATTGCGAGCCTCCGGCTCGCTCATTCATATGCGTCTGAAGCGAGCATATGCGCCTGATGCGAGCGGGGCGCTCGCGGTCTGGAAGATGCCGACCCGACAGGCTGTTGAAACAGTCGGGAACCACGACATGACGCGCAGTCATCGAATCGAGATCGGCACAATCCTGACTCCAACGTGCGGTCTCGGCGCTGCCCTTGAATCGACATTGCCTGGACGCATGGCTCAAAAGCCTTTTTCAACAGCCTGTTAAGCTGCGATCGCTTTTGCGAGGCGGCCGCGGATCATGGCCTCGGCCTCGTTGACGATGCGCTCGACCAGTTCCTTGCAGGTCGGGATGTCCTGGATCAATCCCATGCAGGTGCCGGCCGACCAGATGCCGTGCTCCAGATCGCCGGTCTCATAGACCACCTTGCCCTTGGCGCCGGCGATGTGCGGGCCGATCTCGGCGATCGTCTTGCCTTCGCCTTCCATCTCGATCGCCTTCCTGGCGACAGTGTTGCCGTAGACGCGGCTGGTGTTGCGCATGGTGCGCAGGATCAGCGCCGTGCTGCGCTCGTCGGAGGAGACGATCTTCTCCTTCACGTTCTGGTGGATCGGCGCTTCCTTGGTCGCCATGAAGCGCGTTCCCATGTTGATGCCCTCGCAGCCCAGCGCCAGAGCGGCGACGAGACCGCGTGCATCGGCGAAGCCGCCCGAGGCGATCATCGGGATCTTGATGACATTGGCCGCCGCCGGCAGCAACACGAGGTTGGGAACGTCGTCCTCGCCGGGATGGCCGGCGCATTCGAAGCCGTCCATCGAGATCGCATCGACACCGACCTTCTCGGCCGAGATGCCATGGCGCACCGAGGTGCATTTGTGGATGACCTTGACGCCCGCTTCCTTGAGCTTGGGCAGGAACGGCTTGGGATTGTTGCCCGCGGTCTCGACGATCTTGATGCCTGAGTCGATGATGGCGTCGATATATTCGCCGTAGGGTCGCGGCACCAGCGTCGGCAGGATGGTGAGGTTCACGCCGAACGGCTTGTCCGTCATCTCGCGACAGCGCTTGATTTCCTTGCGCAGGTCCTCCGGCGTCGGTTGGGTGAGGCCGGTGAGGAAGCCCAGCGCGCCGGCGTTGGCGACCGCCGAGGTGAGCTCGGCCCGCCCCACCCATTGCATCCCGCCCTGCACGATCGGGTGCTGGACGCCGAACATCTCGGTGAAGCGCGTCTTGATCATCTCTGCCGGTCTCCCCGCTGGGTTTGCTGCCGTCGAGCATTAGCGAAGCCGCAGCGAGCCGACCAGCCCACCGACCGTATGTCGGATAACTCTTCCGCTGGGCGGATCAGGTCGCCAGCGCAGCATCGAGCGTGATGTCGGCCTTCAGCACCTTCGATACGGGGCAGCCGGCCTTTGCCTTGTTGGTGAGCTCGGTGAACCTGGCCTGATCGACACCGGGGATCCTGGCCCTGAGGGTGAGATGCACGGCGGAGATCGCGAAGCCGCCTTCGACCTGCTCCAGCGTCACCCGTGCGGTCGTATCCATCTGCGTGGCGGTGAAGCCGGCTTCACCCAAAATGAGGGACAGCGCCATGGTGAAGCAGCCGGCATGCGCCGCACCCAGCAGCTCTTCCGGGTTGGTTCCCTTCTTGCCCTCGAAGCGCGCGGCGAAGCCGTAAGGATAGGCGGCGAGCGCACCGCTTTCGGTGGAGATCGAGCCCTTGCCGTCCCTGAGGCCGCCGGACCAGGCAGCGGACGCGGTGCGATTGATCTTCGGCATGACGATGCTCCTCTGTTGAAAGGTCAGGCGTTGCCGGCCATGGCCCGCACCAGGTCGGCCAGCGCCAGCGACGCCGTGAGGCCGGGCGATTCGATGCCGAACAGATGGATCAGCCCGGGCACGCCGTGCTCGGCCGGTCCCTGCAGCGTGAAATCCTGGGCCGGCGCGCCCTGCGGCACGATCTTGGGCCGGATGCCGGCATAGCCCGGCTGCAGCGCGCCGTCCCTGAGGTCGGGCCAGTAACGGCGCACGGCGGCATAGAACTTGTCGGCGCGATGCGGATCGACCGTGTAGTCGATACCATCGATCCATTCGACGTCGGGCCCGAACTTCGCCTGGCCGCCGAGATCGACGGTGATGTGCACGCCGAGACCGCCGGGCACGGGAACGGGATAGATCAGACGCGAGAACGGCGACTTGCCGGTGAGGGTGAAGTAGTTGCCCTTGGCGTAGTAAGGCGTTGGGATGCGCTCGGCAGGCATGCCTTCGATCCTGCGGGCGAGGCTGGGGGCGTGGAGCCCGGCGGCATTCACCATCAGACGACAGCGAAGGTTCATCGGCTCCGCGCCGCCGACCTCCAGCTCGATACCGTCCTCGCGCACGCGTCCGCGCTCGAGCGGGCTCAAGAAGGCGAACATCGCGCCCTTCGCCTCGGCATCGCCCTGCAGCGCCAGCATGTAGCTGTGGCTGTCGACGATGCCGGTCGCGGGCGAGAGCAGGGCGGCCGTGCATTTCAGATTCGGTTCAAGCGTTGTCGCCTCGGCAGCGCTCAGGAGCCGCATGCCCTCCACGCCATTGGCCTCGGCGCGGCCCTTGATCTCCGCGAGCTTGGCGCTTTCGGCTTCGTCGGTGGCCACGATCAGCTTGCCGCAATTTCGATGCGGCACGCCGTGCTCCTCGCAGTAGGCATAGAGAAGCCGCCGACCGGCCACGCAGGTGCGCGCCATCAGGCTTCCCCTGGGGTAATAGATGCCGGCGTGGATCACTTCGGAATTTCGCGACGAGGTCTCGGTGCCGATCGATTCGGCAGCCTCGATGACGATGACCTCACGGCCGGCGAGGGCAAGGGCGCGCGCCACCGCGAGCCCCACGACGCCGGCGCCGACCACGACGCAATCGACGCTTTCGAACGAGGACGAACTCATGGCGCGCATGCTAGAGAGACCGTAGTGACTAGACCAGTGAGACGAATGATCCCTCGTGACCGGGAGCGCGCCACTTCCGTGGTGCATCCATTCCTGACGATGAGCGCAACTGGAGTTGCGCGCTCCCAGCGATGATCAGCGCTCAAGCAAGGTCCTGACGAGCGAGAAACAAAGCATGTGCCGCAGTCACTCCCGTGTCATCCCGAGCGGAGCGAGGGATCCTTCCTCGGTACCGCACACCGTTCCAGTGGCGCCCATGCTCTTCCGGACCGCGGGCTTCCGGCCCGCTCATGAGCGCGCTGGAAGCCCGCGGTCCGCGTGGAGATGAAAGGCGCGCTCGTCACCGGTGCCGGCCTCCGGATCGGCCGTGCGCTGGCACTTGCCCTGGCGTCGGACGGTTATTTCGTGTTCGTGCACCACAATCGCGCCAGCCAGGGTGCGCGCGAAACGGTGGCAGAGATCGTCAAGGCGGGTGGCCAGGCAAAGGCGGTGCGCGCCGATCTCGCGTCGGCAAAGCAGGCCGAGGCGCTGGTGGAACGCTGCCAGGCGCGCGGTGTGCGCCTCGTCTGCCTGGTGAACAACGCGTCGCAGTTCCGGCTCGATCGCGCGCCGACAGCGACGGCAGCCGGTTTCGACCACCACATGGCGGTCAACCTGCGCGCGCCGCTCCTGCTGTCGCAGGCGCTGGCGCGCCAGCTTCCCGAGAATGAGACGGGCATCATCGTGAACCTGCTCGACCAGAAGCTCTTCAACCTCAATCCCGACTTCCTGACCTACACGCTGTCCAAGATCGGCCTGCAGGGATTGACGACCTTGCTCGCGCAATCGTTCGCACCGCGACTCCGGGTGGCCGGTATCGCGCCCGGCCTGACATTGCGCAGCGGCAGCCAGACCGATACGCGGTTCGCCGAGCAGCATGCCGCCAATCCGCTGCGGGTCGGCGTCACGACCGACGATCTGGTCCGTGCCCTGCGCTTCATCCTTGCGACGCCGAGCTTCACCGGCGATACCTTGATCGTCGACAGCGGCGAGCATCTCACCGGCCGGCCGCGCGACATTGCTTTCGACAAGAGAAAGAAGAAGGGCTGACATGGTTGCCCAGATGGCCCCCGAAACGGATCGCCGCATCTTCATTCGCGACTTTCGCCTGAAAGTCTCGATCGGCATCCACGACTTCGAGAAGAAAGGGCCGCAGACGGTCATCGTGAACGTCGATCTTCACCTGGCGCCGGCGGGGAAGGCGCATGGCGATCGCATCGCCAACGTCCTGAACTACGATATCGTCCATGACGGCATCGCGACGCTTGCAGAGTCACGCCACTTCAATCTGCAGGAAACGCTGGTCGAGGCGATCCTCGATCTCTGCCTCGATCAGCCCGGCGTGATCGAGGCGCGCGTCTCGACCGAGAAGCCCGACGTCTATCCCGATTGTCGCGTCGGCTACCAGGCGAGCCGCCGTCGCGCCGATCGCTGAACCCGCGAACCGTGTCCGCCGCTTCCGCGAGCGCGATACGGCGCGCGACCCTGGCGCTGTTGCTGTCGGCGATGATCTGGGGCGCAATGATCCCGATGCTGGCCGAGCTTGCGCATCACTACGACAAGTGGCTGCTGACCTCGCTGCGCTATCTGCTCGGCGTGCCGATATTGTGGCTGGCCATGCTGGCAACGCGGCGACCGGCCGGTCGGCCGAAACCATTGCGCGCCGGGCAGCTCCTGCAGCTCGGCATCGCGATGACGGCCTTCTCCGTGCTCTATACCTTCGGCGTCGCGTATGCGCATCCTGCGACCGCGGCCATCGTGCTGATGTGCGGGCCGATCTGGGCCACCGCGCTTGCGCGCCTGATGCTGGGAGCCCGCACGCCGCCGGGCTTTGCAATGACGCTCGGTCTCGTCGTTTTCGGCGGCATTGTCGTCATGCTGGGAGCACCGGGCCGGGCGTCCGGTGGCTTCGGCCTGCAGGGTGGCGAGATCCTGCTGGTGATCGCGCAGCTCTGCTGGAGCTGGTATTCGATCCGCGCCCAGCAATGGCTGGCCGATCGCGGCCAGATCGCGCTCTCGGCGCTGACCGGCACCGTGGCGAGCCTGCTCCTGGCGCTGGTCTGCGCCGTGGTCTGGGCGACCATTGGCATGGACTGGCCGATCCGGGTGCCGAGCCTGCTCGATTTCGGCATGCTTGCCTGGGTGAGCGTGCTCGGCGTCGCGGTCGCCATTGTCCTGTGGAACATCGGCGTGTCGATGGTCGGCGTGCCGGTGGCGTCGCTCTTTTCCAACTCGGCGCCGGTCTTCGCCATCGGCGTGGCGGCGCTGATGGGAATCGAGCCGAGCTGGCTGCAGCTTGCCGGCGGCGCGATCGTGATGATGGGGATCGCCCAACTCCAGCTTCGCCAGATGGGGCACGCGAGACGATGACCCACGCTCCGCGCCGCCACCTTCTGGGCGCCTTCGCCGCCATGCTGTTCGTGGGCGCGAGCTGGGGCGCTAACGTGCCTGTCACCAAGGTCCTCTTCCGCGATTACGACGTGCTGCCGTTGATCGCGCTCAGGTCAGTGGTGGCGATGCTGGTAGTCGCGCTGCTGCTGGCAGCCGTCGAGGGCCGGCGAGCGCTCCGGATCGATCTCGGTGCAGGCCGCTTCCTGTTGCTGGGGCTGATGATGGGAAGCTTCTACGTCTGCTATGCGATCGGCCTTTACTACAGCAATCCCATCACGGCGGCGACGGTCCAGGTGGCAGGTCCGCTTGTATCCGCGACAACGGTGCGCGCCGTGACCGGGGTGCGCTTCGATCGAGGTTTCGGTGTCGCGCTCTCGCTCACGATGCTGGGCGGGCTGATCCTGTCGTCGAGCAGCCTGCTCGGCAGTCACGTCACCTTTGGCGGCGGCGAGATCATCGTGCTGCTGAGCAACGTGCTCTGGACGCTCTACAGCCTCAAGGCGCAGGAATGGTTCGATCGCGCGAGCCAGCTCCATCGCACCTATGTCGCCTCACTGTCGGCGATGGGCTGGCTTGCCCTCATGGCTGTCGGGCTGGTGATCGTGGGGCGGTCGCGTTCGCCGTTCGCCGTGTCGGACACCTGGGTATGGGCGCAGTTCCTGGTCGTCGCCGTGTTGGCGAGCGGCCTCGGCGGCTACTTCTGGAACGTGGGTGCGAGCCGGCTTGGTGTCGCGATCGCTTCGCTCTGGAGCAATCTCGTGCCGTTCTTTGCCGTGCTGTGGGCGATGGCCTACGGCTTCACGCCCAACGGCTACCAGATCGCCGGCGGGTTGGTGGCGCTGGGCGGAGTGGTGTACATGCAGTGGCGTAAACTGCAGATCATGAGTCCCGCCCCGATATGAGCGATTCCCTGAAGGTGCGCGGCTGTCGCTGGATCGACGTGCCCGGCGCGTCCGATGCCCGTGGCAGCGTCAATTTCCTCGAGTTCGGCCAGGCGCTGGATTTCCAGCCCAGGCGCATTTTCTGGCTGCATCATGTGGCCCGCGGGCAATGGCGCGGCCGGCATGGCCATCGGGAATCGGAGCTGGTCTTCGTGGCCCTCAACGGCCACTGCCGGGTCCATCTCGATGACGGTACCGTGCAGGAAACGGTGCGGCTCGATGACCCGGCCCGGGCGCTCTACATGGCGCCGTGGGTATGGCACGAATTGACCGACTTCGCCGCTGATACGGCCGTGATGGTGATCGCATCGTCGCCCTACGAGGAGGCCGAATATCTGCGCGACTACGACGTGTTCAAACGTGAAGTGAAAGGACGCGCGAGGTGATCCCCTTCCTCGACATGAAACCGGCCTATGCCGAACTGAAGCCCGAACTCGACGCCGCCTATACGCGTGTCATGGAATCCGGGTGGTTCGTGCTCGGCAAGGAGGTCGAGGCATTCGAGGTGGAGTATGCGGCCTTCTGCGGCGTCAAATATTGTGTCGGCCTCGGCAACGGCCTCGAAGCGCTGGAGCTCGTGCTGCGCGCCTGGGACCTGGGGCCGGGCGACGAGGTGATCGTACCTTCCAACACCTATATTGCGACCTGGCTCGCCGTGACGGCGGTGGGCGCCAGGGTCGTGCCGGTCGAACCGACGCCGGAAGGGCCGAATATCGATCCCGAGCGCATTGCCGCCGCCGTCACGCCGCGCACGCGGGCGATCATGCCGGTGCATCTCTACGGTGAGCCGGCCGACATGGATGCGATCATGGCGTTGGCCGACAAGCACGGACTCAAGGTCATCGAGGATGTGGCGCAGGCGCAGGGCGCGAAGGTGCGCAACCGGCGGACCGGGGCGCTGGGCCATGCCGGCGCGCACAGCTTCTTTCCGACCAAGAACATCGGCGCGTATGGCGACGGCGGTGCGGTCACGACCGATGACGCGGCGCTGGCCGACCGGCTGCGCACGCTGCGCAACTACGGCAGCAAGGTGAAGTACGTGAATATCGAGCGCGGCTACAATTCGCGCCTCGACGAAATGCAGGCGGCCTTCCTGCGCGTGAAGCTCAAGGTACTCGATGCCTGGAACGAGCGCCGCCGGCGCACGGCCGCGCGCTACGACGACAGGCTCGCAGGCATTCCCGGCCTTGGCCTGCCGCGCGCGCCGCAATGGGCGGAGCCCGTCTGGCACCTTTATGTCGTCCGCACCCCGCACCGCAAGAAACTGATGGCCGCGCTCGAGAAGGCAGGCATCGGTGCCCTGATCCATTACCCGATCCCACCGCATCTGCAGCAGGCCTACGCCGACCTGCGGCAGGGCCGGGGCGCCTTTCCGCTGGCCGAGACGCTGGCCGACACGGTGCTCAGCCTGCCGATGGGGCCTCACATCTCCGACCGCGCTGTCGACGAGGTCGCGGCCGTCGTCCGCCGCACGCTGGCATAGCCTGTGCCCGCCAGCAGGCTATAGTTTCCTCGGGTTTGAGGAGGAAACGCGATGAAGCTCGGTCTCTCGATCGGCTATTCGAAAGCGCAGCTCGACATTCCGGTGAAGCTCGTGCAGCGCGCCGAGGAACTGGGCTACGACTCGGTCTGGACGGCCGAAGCCTATGGATCGGATGCCGTGACGCCGCTGGCCTACCTCGCGGCCAAGACGGACCGCATCAAGCTCGGCACCGGCATCATGCAGCTCGCCGCGCGCACGCCCGCCAACGCGGCGATGTCGGCGGCCACGGTCGACGCCATGGCCGGCGGCGGCCGCTTCATCGCCGGCATCGGCGTCTCGGGGCCGCAGATCGTCGAGGGCTGGTACGGCCAGCCATGGGGCAAGCCCTACTATCGCATGCGCGACTACGTGACGATCATGCGCAAGATCTTCATGCGCGACGCCCCCGTCAGCCACGAGGGCCGGGAGATCTCGTTGCCTTATACGGGAGAGGGCGCAACCGGGCTCGGCAAGCCCTTGAAATCCATCCTGCACATGAACCCCCATATCCCGATCTATCTTGCCACGGGAAGCGAGACGACGGTGAAGCTCACGGCCGAGATCGCCGACGGCTGGCTGCCGATGGGCTTCGTGCCCGGCGCCATGACCGAGTATCGTCCGTGGCTGGAGGAGGGATTCCGGCGCGCCGGCAATGGCAAGGGTTTCAAGGATTTTTCCATCCAGGCCTCGGTCCATGTCGAGGTCGACACCGACGTCAAGGCGGCGCTGCAGCGCTTGAAGCCCGAGGTCGCACTCTATGTCGGCGGCATGGGCCACAAGACCAAGAACTTCCACAATGACATCATGGTCCGGCGCGGCTTCGGCGATGCCGCCAAGCGCATCCAGGAACTCTACCTCGCCCATCGCAAGGACGAGGCGATTGCCGCCGTCCCGGACGAGTGGGTCGACCTGAAATCGCTGGTGGGTCCGCCCGCGCGCATCCGGGAACGCTACCGCGCCTGGGAGGATTCCGGCGCCGATTCGCTCAGCGTCCGCTCGCGTCAGCCCGAGGCTATCGAGGTCATGGCGCAGGCCGCACGGCTCAACTGAGCCGCCAACGGAGGACGCCCTACGGATAGCGCTCGGGAGGAGGCGAGATCCCGTTGTAGTGGCGGTAGTAGTCCCACCGCGAAGTGTAGTAGGGCGTGCGCGGATAGGAACTATAGTTGTAGCCGTAGCGCGACGGGTAGTAGGTGTAGCCAGGGGCATAGGCATAGTTGGGATCATGACGGTCGCCGTCGCCGTAGTAGGGCTGGCAGGCCGTGACAGAGCCAATCAATGCCGCCGCTATCAGATAGGGGGCGAATCTCATGGCGATCTCCTTTGCTTCCGAGTCAACCCGCTGGCCGGTGCGTGGTTCCTGCCGGGAAGGGGCTGAATGATGAAGATCGGGGCGGTGATGTTCTTCACGGCGGACTCCATGCAGCCGGCCGCGCTCGGCCGGGCGCTGGAGGAGCGCGGCTTCGAATCGCTCTGGGTGCCCGAGCACACCCACATCCCCTCATCGCGCAAATCGGCCTATCCGGCTGGCGGCGGATTGATCCGATCCTACTACGAGATCATGGATCCCTTCCTCGCCCTGAACACCGCTGCGACCGTGACCACGAAGCTCAAGGTCGGCACCGGCATCTGCCTCGTGGTCCAGCGCGATCCGATCGTGCTCGCCAAGATGGTCTCCTCGATCGATCAACTCTCGCAGGGCCGCTTCCTGTTCGGTGTCGGCAATGGCTGGAACCAGGACGAGATCGAGAACCACGGCACGGCCTTCAAGACCCGCCACAAGCTTGCGCGCGAGCGGATCGAGGCGATGAAGACCATCTGGGCCGAGGACGAACCCGAGTATCATGGCGAGTTCGTGAACTTCGACAAGATGAAGCAGTGGCCCAAGCCGCGGCAGACGCCGCACCCGCCGGTCATCGTCGGCGGCGGCTTCCCGCATGCTGCGCGGCGCGCCGTCCGCTACGGTGACGGCTGGATTCCGCGCGATGATTGGCTGGAGCGCGACGGCATCGGCATTCTCGATCAGTTCCGCGACATGGCGAAGGAGGCCGGGCGCGATCCGGCGAGCCTGCCGATCAGCCTGTTTCGCGTGCCCGACAGCATCGAGCGCCTGCGCCAATACGAGGCGCTGGGAATCGACCGCGTCGTCTTCTCGCTGCCGGCCGAGAAGGAGGACAAGATCCTGCCCATCCTCGACCGCTGGTCCGATCTCAAGCGCCAGCTTGGCGCCTAGCCTACCTCGCGTCTAGCCTATCTCTGTCGGAAAGCCTTGTTGAAGGACGCCGACAGCGGGCCGACGAGGTAGTCGAAGGCGGTGCGACTCTCGGTCGGGATCGTCACCGTCGCCGGCATGCCGGGATGGAGGCGGATGCCGGGAAGCTTCGCGATCTCCGCCATGTCCGGCCGCACCGAGACGACGTAGTAGGGATTGTTCGTCCGCGGATCGGTCAGGCGGTCGGCCGAGACCCGGACCACCTCGCCGCGGATCGGCGGCAGCAGGCGCTGTTGATAGGCCGTGAGCCTCAGCTCGGCCTGCATAGCGGGGTGGAGTTCGCTGATATCCTCGACGGCGACCTGCGCCTCGATGGTGAGTGCATCCTCGTCGGGCACGATATCGAGGATCTTCTCGCCGCGCTGGATCACCCCGCCGACCGAGAAGACATTGAGGCCGACGACGCGCCCGCTGTAGGGCGAGCGGATGTCCATGCGGTTGAGCACGGCCTCGGCGTTCACACGCTTGGGGATCACCTCGAGAAGGCGTGCCTGGACTTCGTGCAGGTCCTTGGTCACTTCGGCCATGCGATCGTTGCCGACCTGCACGATCTGCAATTCCTGCTCGGCGATGGCCTGCCGGAACTTGGCGATGTTGGCGCGCGTGTCGGCGATCTGGCCTTCGAGGCCGTAAGCCGTGCGCTGAAGCTGCAGCAGGCGGGGGCGCGGCAGCAGCATTTTCTCCACGAGCGGCGCCACGCTGTCGGCTTCCTGGCGCACCGAGTCGATCTGTTCGGTGAAGGATTTCACCTGCGCTTCGGCGCCGTCGATCTGCGACTGGAGCTGGCGGATCTTCTCGCCGATCACCTTGCGCTGGCCGTCGAGGGAGGCGCGCCGACTTTCGAACTGCTTGAGCTGGCCGGACCAGATGTCCCGGACGTAAGGGTCGTTGCGCCGTTCGGCCAGGACCGGCGGCATCGCCATCTCGGCACCATTGGCGAGCTCGGTCAGGAGCCGCGCCTCGGTGGCGCGCAGCACGGCATATTGTTCTGACAGGATCTGGTGCTCGGCCTTGGCCTGGGTGTCGTCGAGCACCAGCAGGATGTCGCCCGCGTTGACGTGGTCGCCGTCGCTGACGCGCAGCTCCTTGACGATGCCGCCGTCGAGATGCTGCACGCTCTTGCGATTGCCCTCGACCTTCACCACGCCATTGGCGACGACCGCACCGTTGAGCGGCGCTCGAACCGACCAGAAGCCGAGGCCGCCAAAGAAGAGGGCGACAATCAGCCAGCCGACGAGTGCCGGACGCCGTATCGACTCGTCGAGGGCAATCGTTGCGGCGGTCATGCGGCCTTCGCTGGCTGGGCGTCGGCGGCTCCGGCGGCATGGGTCTGCTTGCGTGCAAGTTGCGCGAGGATCTCCGATCGGAGACCGAACAGCACGGCGGCTCCGTCCTTCAGGACCAGGAGCTTGTCGACCACGCCGAGGGTCGCCGGTCGATGTGAGACCACGACGACCGTTGTGCCTCGGCGCTTGAGTTCGAGGATGCAATCGGCCAGTGCTGCATCGCCTTCGGCATCGAGGTTCGAGCTCGGTTCGTCGAGCACGACCAGGCTGGGATCGCCATAGACGGCGCGCGCGAGCGCCAGTCGCTGGCGAAAGCCGCCCGACAGCGCCGCGCCGCCTTCGCCGATCGGGGTGTCGTAGCCCTGGCTCAGGCGCAGCACGAGATCGTGCACGCCTGCCATCTCGGCCGCATGCAGGGTCGCCGCGTCGTTGCCGGCCTGGAAGCGGCTGATGTTGGCGGCCGCGGTGCCGGAGAAGAGCTCGATGTCCTGCGGCAGGTAGCCGACATGCCGGCCGAGCGAGCCGTACGACCATGCCGCGACATCGGCGCCATCGAGCCGTACGGCGCCCGCCGCCGGCGCCGTCACGCCGACTAGGTGACGCGCCAGGGTCGACTTGCCGGCTCCCGATGGCCCGATCACGCCCAGCGCCTCGCCGGGCTCCAGGGTGAACGATACCCCGCGCAGAAGCGGCGTCGGATTGCCGGGCGCCAATGCCGTCAGCCCTTCGACCGCGAGCCGCCCGGCCGGACGTGGCAGCGACAAATCGGGCGTCCGGGACGGGCTGGCGGCAAACAGCGCGTTCAGTCGCCGCAGGGCACCGTGAGCGGAGATGAAGTTGCGCCACGCCCCCACGATCTGCTCGACCGGCTGCAGCGCCCGGCCGAGCAGGAGGCTGGCAGCGAACATGGAGCCTGCCGTCGCGTCGCGTTCGATCACCAGGTAGGCGCCCAACCCCAGGATCAGGGATTGCATGGAAAGCCGCAGGAACCGGATGACGCTCTGCAGCGTCGCCGCCCGGTCGCTCGCCGCCACCTGTCGTTCCAGCATGTGGTTGCGATCGCATGCCCAGCGCTCGAGCAGGGCTTCCGTCATGCCCATTGCCCGCACCACCTCGATATTGCGCAGGCTCGTCTCGGTGAAGGCGTAGCTTCGCGCGGCGGCGGCATTTGCTTCGGCAAGCGGCGCGCGCACCAGCAGCTCGTTGAGCAATGCCATCAGCACCAGGACGACACTGCATCCCAGCGCGAAGGCGCCGAGCGTCCAATGCAACAGGAATGCCACGGCGATATAGATCGGCGTCCAGGGAAGATCGAACAGGGCGTGGATGCCGGAGCCGGTCATGAACTGCCGCAGGCTGTCGAAGTCGCGCAGAAGCTGGCTGCGCGCGCCGCCGGCCAGCCCGGGTCGATGGATGATCGCTGTCATGATTCGCGGCGCGATCCGACGGTCGAGATGGATGCTCGCCTTCGTGAGCACGCGGGCGCGAACCGCATCCAGCCCCGCCAGCGCCAGGTAGGCGGCGAGCAGGGCGAAGGTGAGCATCAACAGGGTGACCTCGCTGCCGCTCGACACCACCCGGTCATAGACCTGCAGCATGTAGAGCGGACCGGCGAGATAGAGGATGTTGACGGCGAGGCTGAAGACGCCCGCAGTTGCCAGGTAGGATCCGCTGGAGCGGAGCAGGTGCGTGAACTCCGATTGCCTTCTGGACATGGTCGATCACGAATGATGGAAGTCGGTCGACGTGAGTCCGAGATGCACGCCCACCAGCGTGATCTCCATGTCGGCGGCATGGGTGTCCGACATCGTCATGGTTTCCGCGGCGTTCGTCGTGTTTACGAGGACCTGGGTATTTCCGCCGATCTCCAGGTAGGCGACACTGTGCGCGTTCAGCGTCAGGTTGCCGATGCCGGTGATGTTGCCCTGGAACTGGGGAACGCCGTTGGCGGTGCCGATCCCGGCGATGGTCGTGAAGTCGATCTTGTCGATGCCGTGGCGGAAGTCGGTGATCGTGTCCGCCGCCGCAGGCGTCGAGTCCGCGACGGCCTTGTAGGCGAAGGTCACCTTGCCGGACCCGGCCGTGAGCATGTCGGCGCCAGCGCCGCCGATCACGGTATCGTTGCCGCCATGGGCGTTGATGATGTCGTTGCCGACCGAGCCGGTGAGCCTGGCGGCTGTCGTGCCGCCCAGGATCGCCTTGCTGGTGCCGTGAAGGACGTTGCCGTTCGAGGAGTATTCGTTGAGGCCGAACGAATGGACGGTATTGGATGCCGCCGAGGTCGCGAAGGTCCAGTTGCCGTTGGCATCCGTGGTCGTGTAGCCGATCCAGTTGTTGCCGTCGTAGAACTCGACAATGTCGCCGGCGGCAACGCCGCTGCCGCTGAGTGTCACGGTGTCGTTGCCGGGAAGCATGCCGGTGAAGACAGGCGCGACCGGATGTACCGGCTGCGCCTGCAGCGTGAACGTGAGGGAAGCGCTGCCGGTATTGCCTGCGGCATCGGTCTCGCTGGCGATGACGGTATGTGCGCCGTCCGCGAGCCCGCTTGGCGTGAACGACCACGCCCCTGTCGCATCGGCAGTTGCGGTGTCGGCAATGGCGCTGCCGTCGATGGCGAAATGCACGACTGCGCCGGCATCGCCGGTCCCCGTCAGCGCCGGGCTGGCAGCGGTCGTGCCGCCGCCCGCCAGATGCTCGGTCAACAGCGGCGCCGTCGTGTCGAGCGTGAAGGAGAGTGATGCGCTGCCGGTGCTGCCGGCAAGGTCGGTCTCGGTCGCAACGATCGTGTGTGCACCATCGGCCAGGCCGGTGGGAGTATAGGACCACACGCCATTGGCATCGGCTGTTGCGGTGGCGGCGATGGCCGTGCCATCGACCGTGAAGTGCACGATGGCGCCGGCGTCGCCCGAGCCGGTCAACGACGCATTCGACGTGACCTTGTCCGAGTTCGAGATGCCGGTGTCGTTGACCAGGCCTTCCGTTACATGGGGTGCCATGGTGTCGAGCGTGAAGGTGAGGGAGGCCGTCCCGGTACCGGCTGCATTGGTCTCGCTTGCCACGATGGTGTGGGTGCCGTCGGCGAGACCGGTCGGCGTGTAGGACCAGGTGCCGTTGGTGTTCGCCGTCGCCGTCGCCGAGACTGCGTTGCCATCGACGGTGAAGTGTACGATCGAATTCGGGCTGGCCGTGCCGCTCAGGGTCGGATTGGAGGTGATCCGGTCAGTCGAGGAGGCGCCCGTGTCGACCGCGAGGCGTTCGGTCACCACGGGAGTTGTTGCCGTGCTCAGGGTGAAGGAGAGCGACGCGCTGCCGATGTTACCGGCGAGGTCGGTCTCGGTCGCCACGATGGTGTGCGGCCCGTCGGCCAGCCCGGTCGGCGTGTAGGACCAGGCGCCGGTGGCGTCGGCGGTTGCGGTCGCGGCGATGGGGGTTCCGTCGACGGTAAAGTGCACCGTCGCGTTGGCCTCGCCCGTACCCATGAGGGCTGCGTTGAATGTGGTCACGCCGCCGTTCACCAGCTTCTCGGTGACGGCCGGTGCCGTCGTGTCCAGGGTGAAGGTCATCGAAGCCGTGCCCGTTCCGGCGGCATTGGTCTCGCTCGCCACGATGGTATGGACGCCGTCGGCGAGACCGGTGGGCGTATACGACCAGGTGCCGTTCGCATCCGCCGTCGCCGTCGCGGGGATTGCGCTGCCGTCGACGGTAAAGTGTACGGTCGCGCCGGCATCCGCTGTTCCCGTGAGGGCCGGACTTGAGGTGATCCTGTCGATCGGGGAGAGGCCGGTATCGCTTGCGAGGCCTTCCGTCACGACAGGCGTGGTCGTGGCGGTCGTGGTCGTCAGGCCGATGACGGGGCTGCCGCCGGTGACGACGATGTTCGGCCCGGCAACGATATTGCCCGAGCCGGCGATGGCAACCGTGCCGTTGCCCTGGATATTGGCCAGCACCGTCGGGTTGGCGCCCGTTCCGTAATATTCGCCACTGTCGCTGGTCAGGGTGATCTGGCCGCCCGACAAATAGCCGGCTACGGCGGTGGTCTGCGGACCATAGGTGGAGAAGGTGCTATCGGTGAAGTTGGCGGGGCCCTGGACGATGGCGCCGGCGGGCTGATTGTTCTCGAAGCCGCTTCCCTGCACCAGGGTGATCCCGGAACTGGCGTCGAGGCCCGGCCCGTTGTTCTCCACGAAGTAGGCGCCTTTCACGACCATGTCGTGCGTGCCGTTGGCGAGGATCATGCCGGCGCCGCCGTTCAGGCGAAAGCCGCCGCCCTCCCACTCGAGGCCGCTCGCCACGCCGCCGGCCGGACTGTTGGCGAAACGCGCGCCCCCTTGAAGGTTGCCGTTCATCCACGAGTTGACCACGAGACCATGCGACACGTTGCCGATGACGTCGAGCCCGATGCCGTCGACGTGCTCGATGCTCACGTTGTTGATGCTGAGGTTGCTGATCGCGCGATCGGTGCCGTCGGCCACGATCTTGACGCCGTCGCCGCTGGAGCCATTGATCGAGAAGTTCGACAGGGTGAGCGAGCTCAACGCCACGCCGGGCCCGACGATGATCTCGATGACGGGGCCGCCGTTGCCGATCTCGGAGACGATCTTGGCGCCGCCGAGGTCGATGCCGAACGCGGCCTGGTTCGGGTTCGTGACGTTGATCACGATCGGCGCGGTGACGGTGTAGGTAGAGTCGGTGAGGTGAGCGACGTACCCGCCGGTCAGGGCGCCCTTCAGGGCGGCTTCGAGCGCACCGGTTCCCGTACTGGTATCGACCGGGGCGGCGGTCGCGGCGGTGACCGGCGGGAGCGCCGTCAAGGCCACGCCCTGGCTGCTCACCGAGATATGCGCGAGATCGCCGTCGCCGGCCGGGCTGACGGAAACATTCGAGCCGGTGACAAGGGTGCCGGTATCGCCGGTCGCGAACACATTGCCGGCGCCCTGCAGGTTGGCCAGCACGGTCGGGTCGGGCCCTGCGCCGGTATAGGTGCTGGTGTTGCCGATCAGCGTGGCATTGCCCTGGAGATAGCCGCTGATCGCCGTCGTCTGCGCGCCCGAGGAGATGAAGTTGTCGTTGTTGAAATTGCCGAAGCCCTCGAACCAGATGCCGTAGTGGTGGTTGTCCTCGAACTGGCAGCTTGTCACCGCCGTGATGCCCGTTCCGGCGCTGATGCCGGCGCCGCCGTTATGGGCGAACGTGACGCTGTCGATGCTCATGTCGCGCGCGCCGTTGTCGAGGGTGAGGCCGTCGCCGCCGTTGCCTTCGAGGCTGCCGCCAAACCAGCGCAGGGCGCTCGCCTGGCCGCCGTTCTCGCTATGCGCGAAATATGCGCCGCCTACGCCGTTGTTGGTCATCGATGAATTGGAGATCAGGCCTTCCGACACGCTGCCCAGCACATCGAGGCCGTAGCCGCCGACGTGGTTGACGGTCACGTTGTTGATGTTCCAGTTGTAGGCCCAGCGATCGTTGCCGTCGGCCACGATCTTGATGCCGTCGCCTTCGAAGCCGTTTCCCTGGATGGTGAAGTTGGAGAGTGTCAGGTAGCGCAGATCGACGCCTGGCCCGACGTCGATCTCGATGACCGGCGCACCGTTGGTGATCCGGGAGAAGATCGTGGCGCCGCCGAGATCGATGCCCAGCGGTCCCTGGATGGTGCTGTCGATATGGATGACGATCGACGATGTCACCGTGAAGTTGACGCCGGTCGAATGAGCCATGTAGCCGCCGGCAATGGCGGCGCCCAGGATCGAGCCCAGGTCGGACGCGATCGGCGACGAAGCCGTCGTCGTGCTCGGCGGAACGGGAATCGCGTCCTGAAGAAGCACGGTCGTGGCGCCGGTGATATCGGTGCTGGCAATGGACATTGCGGTCATGAAGCGCTCGGAATGAAGAAGAGAATGAATGCTGGTGGCGGCAATGGCGTCGGCAGGGAGAGTTCGCCGGCGCGGCGGTAGCGGTCGCGGCAGGCATCGTGCCGCCTTCGCATTTACAATCTATGATTGCAGAATATCATGCTCTTGTCCGGTCATCGGCACGGCGACCGGTGTATTGGTGCAACACAGGAGCGATCGTCGCTTGCAATCGCCGGGCGAGCCGGCATTGCAATGCGCGCGGCTCAATTACGGGTCTCGATCCGAACGGGAGAGTGTTTGGCCCATGAAATAAATTGGTGATCGAATTTGCTCAGAGAACAACCGGCAACGAGGCGTTCTTAACGTTGGCTTGTATCACGGAGTGGTCACAGCGTATCGATGCGTTCTTGCATATCTGCAAGTGAGCCAAAGAAAGAATGCAATGATAAGGCCACGGAGCCGTTTGCCGCGGCTGTTCAGTTCCCGGGCAGTTGCTTTCTCTCGATCAACGCGCCTTGCGCGCGCAGAAGGCCCTGCACGGCTTCGATGTCGACGCAACCATGTGTAGCAAACCGCGCAGCCGCCACGCCTGCAGCATGGCCGGTCGCGAATGCCGTACCCATGACCCGCAGGCTGGCGCCGGCCTTTTGATCACCATCGGCCGTCCGGCCGGCGGCGAACAAATTGGGCGTGTCGACGCTCATGAGGCAGCCGAGCGGAATCTCGTAGACGCTGTTGTCCGGCGGGTAGATGAAGCTGCTCTCGAAAGTGCCGCGGTCGTGCCACTCCACGCCCCACGCGCCGAGTGCGATGCTGTCGTTCATGGTCTTGCCTGCGACCACGTCCTGCCAGGTGAGCTGGTAGCGCGCATCGATATGACGCGATTCGCGTGTGCCGAAGTCAGGGCCTGTCGAGATGAGGTGAGCTTTCTCGCAGCCCGGCAATCCGCGGATCACCTCGAGATAGGCCCAGGCCTGTTCCCGCCCGCGGCGTTCGGCGGCGCTCATGCTGCGCGTGTCGCGCGGATCGTAATCCTCCGAGGCGAGGTAGCAGACGATGTTGCCCGAGAGGGGCAGGCGTACGACGACGCTCTGGTTCTTGCTGAAGGGGCCTTGCCCGCGGGCGCGTGCGGCCTGGACGGCGGCGCCGAGCTGGTCGGCTGTGATGACGACGTCCTGGGGGATGCCGCCAAAGCGCGTGCCGAGCGTGCCGAGATTGACGGCGCCATTGTTGCCGTAGCGTGTCGAGGCGCCGGCGAGGCAGGCGAGGTCGCCGTCGCCGCTTGCGTCGACGAAGGCCTTGGCACGCACCCGGTGGACGCCGGCGTGATCGTGATAGGTGAGATCGGCGACACGGTCGCCCATGCGGGTCGCACCGGTCACGAAGGCGTGCAGGAGCACGTCGACGCCTGCTTCGAGACAGAGCGCGTCCAGCACGTGCTTCACCCCCTCCGGATCGATCGCCACGAAGACGCCGCGATTGCGCTGCAGTCCGCTCACCGCGCCGAGCCGCCGCAATCCGCGCAGCACCTCCTCGGCGATGCCGGCAACCGCCTGACGCGGTGTTTCGCCGAGCGTATAGAGTCCGCAATAGGTGAGCACATTGCGCATCGTCGATGCACCGCCGAGGCAGCCGGCCCTCTCGATCAGTACGGTTCGTGCCCCCGTGCGCGCCGCCGCCACCGCAGCCGCAACACCCGCGCTGCCGCCACCCGCGACCGCCACGTCGTAGTCGTCGATGGTCATGAGTACTCAGTTCACATGAATGTTCTGGGCCTTGATGATCTCCGAAAGCATGGCCGTCTCGGTCTCGATACGATGGGCGAAGGCTTTCGACGGCATGGCCACGACGTCCCAGCCCTGCTGGGCAAGCTGCTTGCGCACCTCGGGTGAGCCCAGCACCTTGAGCACCAGCGCCTCGAGCTTCTTGCGATGTGCCTCTTCCATGGGAGCAGGGACAGCGACGCCGACCCAGCCCTCGATCTCGATGCCCGGGACGCCAAGCTCGGCCAGTGTCGGCACTCCGGGGGCAAGGTCGCTGCGCTTGGCCGAGGCGATGGCGAGCGCTCCGACGTTGCCGCTGTTCACCTGCTGCATGGCGATGCCGGCTGGCACGAAGGCGAGGTCGATCTCGTTGGTCATGAGCGCCTGCAGCACCTTCGGGTTGCCTGGGTAGGGCACATGGGTGGGCTTGATGCCGAGCTTGGAGATCAGAAGCTCCATGCCGAGATGCGCCATCGAGCCGATGCCGACGGAGCCGTAATTCAACTTGCTGCCGGTGGCGCGGAACTGGTCGAGCCCTCCCTTGGCCCATTTCGGGCTGACCGTCAGCACGAAAGGCGTCGTGCCGACCATGCAGATCGGCGCGAGATCGTGGCTCGGGTCGTAGGTGACGCTGGGATTGAGGATGCGCGCGATGGTGAGGTTGGCGTTGATCATCACACCTGCTGTGTGTTCGTCATGTGCCTTGGCGACGACATCGGCGGCGATGTTGCCGCTTGCCCCCGGCTTGTTCTCGACGACGATCGGCTGGCCGGCGAGCTGCGAGAGCGGTTCGCCGATGGTCCGGGCGATCAGGTCGGGCGTCGATCCAGCCGAAAAGCCGACGATGAAGCGCACTGGCTTGTTGGGCCACTCGGGCTCGGCGCGCCCACGGGTCGGCAGGACCGTGGCGCCGAAAGCGGCCGTAGCTGCGGTAAAGAGCAGGCGTCTGTCGATCATGAATTCCTCCACGACCATCCCCTAGCATTAGTCGATCGGGAATGTCTTGCGGCTCTGTCGGCTTTTACGATTTCAATCTGCGCGCAGCCTGCTAGCCTCGCCGAAAAGCGGGAGGAGGAGACAGATGGGGAGATTGAGTCGGCGCGCGCTGTTGGGCTGTGCTGTTGTGACAGCGGCTGGTGGTGCTGCGCCGGTACAGGCGCAGGATGTCCCGTTGCGCATCCTGCTGGGGTTTCCGCCCGGTGCCAGCAGCGATACCGTCACGCGACTGATCGCCGACAAGATGCGCGTTTCCCTGGGGCGCTCCGTGGTGGTGGAGAACAAGCCGGGCGCAGGCGGCATCATCGCCAACATGGCGGCGAAGGCGGCGGCGCCGGACGGCAACACCCTGCTGATGACGCCGCTGGCGACAATGGTCGCCTATCCGCATTCCTACTCGAAGCTCGAGTACGATCCGTTCCGGGACTACGTTCCGGTGGCCCATGTCGCGGCGTTTCAGCTTGCCTTCGGAGTCGGCGCAGAGGTGCCTGCAAAGACCCTGGCCGACTATGTCGCGCTTGCCCGCAAGGGCGGCCCCTACGCCAACTTCGCGTCAGCCGCCGTGGGCAGCCTGCCGCATTTCTTCGGCCTCCTGTTCGCCAAGACGGCCGGTCTCGACCTGGTGCATGTGCCCTACAAGGGCACCGCCTCGGTGTTGCAGGCGCTCGTCGCCGGCGAGATCCCGGCGGCGGTGCTGCCGATCAGCGATCTCGGCTCGCTCGCCCGAGCGAACAAGGCGCGCATTCTGGCGAGTTCGGGTGCGAAGCGTTCGCCGCAATATCCCGACGTGCCGACCTTCAAGGAGAGCGGTTACGACATCGAGGGATCGGCTTGGTACGCGCTGTTCGCGCCGGCGGGGACGCCGAAGGAAGCAGTCGACACGTTGTCGGCGGCAGCAATCGCGGCGGCGCATGCGCCCGACCTGCGCCAGCGGCTCGACCCGCTGGGCCTGGAAGCGACGGGGCTCGGGCCGGCGGATTTGGCGGCAATCATGAAGGCCGACGATGCGAGATGGGGACCGATCATCCGCGCGTCCGGCTTCAAGGCGGACTGACGGCCGACGCGGTCGGTCGTTTCTATTCCCGATCCCGGGAAGACCTCAGGCTGTCTCCGTAGTCCGGGCCCAGGGAGGGGCGTCGCGGCGCTCGTTGTGTCGCTGCGCCCATGGGGATCGAATTGCCGGGTGCCGGCGCGGAAAAGGTCGAGCCGCCGGGAATTGAAGATGTCGAATCCTTGCCGGCCCCGCCTGTCGCGCCGGAACCGCCGGTCCCGGATAGCCCGGGAATGCCAGCCCCGGGAATGGATGACCGGGCGGGTCGCGACATGATATCCGTCTGCTGCTGGGCCTGCGCCGTCGCCATCGTGCCAAGCGCGACGCCGAGGACGAGCGCCAAGGTTCTGGTCATCGCCAACCTCACTGCCGTTCCCTGAGAAGGTCCCGGCAGACTTTGCCTCAGCGAGGCGACCATAGCCTGTAGCAAAGACGTGGCCGGCACGGATCGGGGGCAATCCGGCTTGTCATCGCTGACGTCGGGGGGTGTCGATGCTGTCGCTGTACGGCAGAGGGGCCATGGCATCGGAGGAATGCCGCTGTATGCGCGCCATCCGGAGATTGTGGGCGAGGTGATAGCCGAACCCCAGCAAGACCAGCAGGACGAGGCACAGGACGATGATCTTGCAATAGGGGGACTCCAGGAACCGTTCCATCGGGGCGCTCTTGGTTCGATCGGCCCGCCGGCGCGGAGCGCGCTTGCGATTGACCAACCCGGCAGAAGCGGTTTGGTTGCGCCCGACCGCTCATTTTTGCACGACGCTACCCGTCGTCGTCGTCTTGGCGCAGCTCTGCAAGCCGGCCGACGAGGCCGGCCACGATCGGCTCCGCTTCCTCCCGCGGCACAAAGATGAAGTTGTAGATGAAGCGGTCGAAACGCTGGCGCGCCATTGGCGTCGTCGTCAGGCTGGGATGATTGGCGGGATCCTGCATCCGTTCGACGGAGAACTGATCGATCGGTCTCAGGAAGCCGTCATGGACGAAGTAGCCGCAGTAGCCGAGCGCATCGAAGTAGGCACGGGCGCGCGCAACCCCACCCGGCGACAGATGCTCCAACACCTCGACCAGCATGCATGGCCGGCAGCGCCTGACGGTTTCGATCGCGCCGTCGAGGACTGCCTGCTCATGGCCTTCGACGCCGATCTTGATGAAGCTCGCGTCGCCCCGATAGGCGTTGTCCAGCCGGTCCATCGCCACCTCGACGCCGCGACAGGCCGGGTAGGTGGACGAGGCGCAGTTCGAGATCGTGGACCAGCCTTCGATGGCGATGCCGTCGATCACCGGCGTCTTGAGGTCGATGGTGCCGATGCGATCCGAAAGCGCCAGGCGCTCGATCGCGACTCCTCTCCGGAATTTCCTGTGCAGCGCTTCGACGCGTTCGGGCATCGGCTCGTAAGCCACGACCCGCCGGACATGGCGGCGCAGATAATGGATGTAACTGCCGTCATTGGCGCCGACATCGATGGCGTCGGCTGTGGGACGGCACAGGAGGCCGAGAAGATGGAGTTCGACCTCGCCATAGCGACCGTAGAACCTGGCCTCGCGCCAATTCAGCAGGGTCTGCGGGCAATAGGAGCGTACCGCGCGCTTGACGTCGCTGAAATAACCGCTCAAAGCCGCCATGAACCCTTGCCTTGATTCCGTCGACACGCACGAACACTCGTCCCCGGCCAGCAGCGGTACGTGCGCTCCGAGAACGCTTCGGAGCGGCAGGAGTTGCAGGCGGTGAAGTTCCGCCGCAGCGAATTTTCAGATTGGCGATCCGGCCCGATGATTTCGGCAGGGACGCCAGCGGTCAGGGTCAGTCGGCGCGGCGCTTGGCAAGCTTGAGATGCGCCAGCCGCAAGGAACTGGTGATGCGGCGCTTCGCCGACCGATCGAGGCTGCAACGGGCAGTCGACGCCCAGGCGGCGTCCTTGCCGTGCGGCTTTGCCTGCAACGCATCGGCAAAGCGCTTGGCGTCGATGTCATTTTCGAAAGCGACCTGGATATCGGCGCGATTGGCATTCATCGCATACGGGCCATCCAGGCGCAGCTCTTCGGCCAACCGTTCGAGGAAGGAGAGCCCCAGCTGGCGCGCCCGTGCGCCGGAAGCCCGCGGCAGATCGATGATCACGAGATGCGGACGGTGGTGAGAATCCTGGAAAACGTCCCAATCCTTGGGCGGCATGCGTCCGTCTCTGGCAAATGAACCAGATGCTGGATAGTCCGTTCCTGGACCCAACAGTGGTGCTCAATTTATGCCAAACGGATGCCAAAAATGTGGCCATGTGTCGGGCGACCGCCCGGGTCTGCGGATCGGCTTGAACCTGCGCCCCGGGCGTGAAAAAACAGGGACAGCAGGCAAAATCACATGGCAGGCCGCCCAGGGTTGTTAGCATTGTCCAGGCGGCGCGCATGTGATCGCCAGGGGGACATGAGGTGGATGTGACTCACTCGGGTGCTGCCATGAGGGGAGGGGAAGTTCCTCCTGTTTCCGCTGGCGCTCGCGCCGGCGCATCCTCGCCGACGGTTGAGCAGGCCGCGGAAGAAAATGCGGCTCGGCGGAGATCGGGCGCCGGCGTCGTGACCGGGCTTCTGGGCATTGTCTGCGCGTTGCTCGGCATGCTGGTCGCGCCGTCGCTGTTGCTGCTGTTGGCCATCGCCTTTTCCGCAGTGGCGCTCGTGCGCAGCCTCGCGATCTTCAACATCGCGGGCATACTCGTCGCAGCCATGGCCTGCATTCTCACGGTCGTTGGAATGGTGCTGTTTCCACTGGGGTCAACCCGGGCGCCGGGGATGGCGATGGCTGCCGGGCAATCGCAGGTCGCTGTCGTGCCGCCGGCCGATGTGACCCAACAGCCCGCGCCTGGCCTTACGCCGAAGGCGACCGACTCCGCTGTGGCTGCCGGATCGCTCTCCCTGCCATCTTCGCCGCCAGCGCCCGAACCGCAAGCCGTATCGGCCGATCCATCGCAGGCTGCCCAGCCTGAAGTCGCTCCCACGCGGGCTCCGCCTGAGGCAATTCCGGCCGAGACCGCCAAGCCCCGGGAGGAAGCGCTGCCAGCAGCGGCGGCCGAGTCGAGTCCTCCGCCGAACACTCCGCCGCATCAACAGACGCTCGACGAAGCGCTGCCCGAGCCGCCGCCGCAGGCGGCTGCCGTGGTGCCCGATCCGATAAAGTCGAATCCTGCTGCCGAGGCGCCGAAGACCGAAGAGCCCGTGCCTGTTACTGCGCCTGCAACCACGCCCGTCCCGGTGCGCGAAGCGGCCAAGGTCAATTCTCCGGTCTGGCCGGAGAGCCGGACGGAGCAGACGAAGGCGATCCAGGTCCTGTTGCGCGACCTCGACTTCTACCATGGCACCACCAACGGCACGTTTGGTCCTGCGACGCGCGCCGCGATCTGCCTCTATCTCGTCACCTACGCCGAGAAAGGGGAATGCGAGCCGAGCAAGGCGCTGTTCGATTCGCTGCAGAAGCGTCGCGCCAACGCCAATGTCGGCAGCGCCCCGCGCTGACGCGCCGGCAGATCAGGCCCTGAGTCCCAGCCGTTCGCCGCGATAGGCGCCGTTCAACACGCGTTCCCACCAGCCGCGATTGTCGAGATACCAGCGCACCGTGTCGCGCAGGCCCTGCTCGAAGCTGTGGCGTGGCCGCCAACCGAGTTCGTTTCCGATCTTGCTGGCGTCGATCGCATAGCGCGCATCGTGGCCCGGCCGGTCGGTCACGAATTCGATCAGTGATTCGTGTGGGCGATTGCGGCTGTTGGGCAGGAGATCGTCCAGGACGGTGCAGATCGCCCGCACGACGTCGATGTTGCGACGTTCGCTGTCGCCGCCGACATTGTAGGTGGCGCCCGGCCGGCCCTTCTGCAGCACCAGCGTCAGCGCCTCGGCGTGATCTTCGACATGCAGCCAATCGCGTACGTTCTCGCCCTTGCCGTAGACCGGCAGGCGCTCGCCGCGCAACGCGCGAATGATGCAGAGCGGGATCAGCTTCTCGGGGAAATGATAGGGTCCGTAGTTGTTGGAGCAGTTCGTGGTCAGTGTCGGCAGGCCGTAGGTATGGTGCCAGGCGCGTACCAGATGGTCGGACGCGGCCTTGCTGGCGGAGTAGGGCGAATTGGGTTGGTAGGGCGTGGTTTCGCTGAATCTGCCGGTCGGACCGAGCGAGCCGAAGACCTCGTCGGTCGAGATATGCTGGAAGCGAAAGCGCGCCCGCGCCTCATCGTCCAATTCGCGCCAGTAGTCGAACGCAGTGTCGAGCAGCACATAGGTGCCACCGACATTGGTCTCGATGAAGAGTGCAGGACCGTCGATCGACCGGTCGACGTGGCTTTCGGCGGCAAGATGCAGCACCGCATCCGGCCGCGCCTCGCGGAAGACCTCCCTGAGCGCGGGGCGATCGCGGATGTCGACCTTGTAGTGGCGGTGCCGGTTGCTGGTCCCGGCCTCGGCCAGCGATTCGAGGTTTCCGGCGTAGGTGAGTTTGTCGACGTTGGCCACCGACCAGTCGGTGTTGCGGATCACGTGCCGTACGACCGCCGAGCCGATGAATCCCGCGCCGCCGGTGATGAGAAGCTTCATACCGCAGTCTTAAGTCAAAGGAGGCCGCCACTCCAGTGGCGGACGCCCGTGATCAATGATGCAGGATCTGTCCGAGGAAGGTCTTGGTGCGCTCGTTCTTGGGATGGGCGAAGAATTCTTCCGGCGCGTTCTGCTCGACGATTTCACCGCGGTCCATGAAGATCACGCGGTCGGCCACGGCCCGTGCGAAGCCCATCTCGTGGGTGACGCAGAGCATGGTCATGCCCTCCTTCGCGAGCTCGATCATGACGTCGAGCACCTCCTTCACCATCTCCGGGTCGAGAGCCGAGGTCGGCTCATCGAACAGCATGATCTTGGGCCGCATGCAGAGCGCGCGCGCGATCGCCACGCGCTGCTGCTGCCCGCCCGACAGCTGGCCGGGATACTTGTTGGCCTGCTCGGGGATGCGCACGCGCTTGAGGAGACTCATGGCGATCTCCTCGGCTTCCTTCTTGGGTGTCTTTTTCACCCAGATCGGAGCCAGCGTCAGGTTGTCGAGGATGGTGAGATGGGGGAAGAGGTTGAACGACTGGAACACCATGCCGACGTCGCGGCGGATGGCCTCGATGTTCTTCACGTCGTTGGACAGCGTGATGCCGTGGACGACGATGTCGCCGCGCTGGTGTTCCTCCAGCCGGTTGATGCAGCGAATCAACGTCGACTTGCCCGACCCAGACGGACCGCAGATCACGATCCGCTCGCCCTGCTTCACGTCGAGATTGATGTCGCTCAGCACGTGGAACTGTCCGTACCACTTGTTCACGCCCTTGAGCTCGATCACCGAGGGGGCATGGGAGAGGTCGTGTTTGGCGGTGGTGGCCATCTAGCGTCGCGTTCCCTTGTTGAGCTCGACCTCGAGATACTTGGAGTAGCGAGACATCGAGAAGCAGAAGCAGAAATAGACGAAGGCAGCGAACAGGTAGACCTCGCTCGGGAAGCCGGCCCAGTTGGGATCGACCAGGGCCTGGTTGGCGGCATTGAGGAAATCGAAGATGCCGATGATCAGCACCAGCGAGGTGTCCTTGAAGAAGCCGATGAAGGTGTTGATCAGCGGCGGGATCACCACGCGCAGCGCCTGCGGCAGGATGATCAGCGTCGTTCTCTGGAAATAGTTGAAGCCCATCGCGTCGGCGGCCTCGAATTGGCCCTTGGGCAGCGACTGCAGGCCGCCGCGGATGATCTCGGCGATATAGGCGCCGGCGAACAGGATGACCGCGATCAGGGCGCGCAGGAACTTGTCGATGGTCATGCCGGTCGGCAGGAAGAGCGGCAGCATGACCGAAGCCATGATCAGCAGGCTGATCAGCGGCACACCGCGGATCAGCTCGATGAAGCCGATGCACAGGCCCTTGATCAAAGGCAGGTTCGAGCGCCGGCCGAGCGCCAGCAGGATGCCGTAGGGGAAGGCGAACACCAGGCCGTACGTGGCGAGGATCAGCGTCACCGGCAGGCCGCCCCACAGGCCGGTCTCGACGTAGCTGAACGGGGCGATGGCGAGGCTCCAGGGCGGCAGCACGCCCACCAGCCGCAGCACGATGCCGATGGCGCCGATCGCGGCCAGCGTTCGCCAGCCGGCGATCTCGGGCGCCGCCGCGACTGCGCTGCGCAGCAACATGCCAAGCCCGCCCACTGCCAACGCCACGAACAGGATGAGGCCGAGCGGGATGTTGATCTGGCCGAACATCAGCAGGAACGTGAGGAAGCTGCCGATGCCCCAGATCCAGATCAGGCGCCTGTTCCACATCCGCCGGTCGGCGCTCGTCCCCAGCATGGTCACCATGACGATCACGGCGAGCAGCGGCCGCCATTGCTGCTCGTAAGGGAAGGTGCCGAAGAAGATGAAACGGTATTTTTCATGGATCAGCGCCCAACAGGCGCCATGGCCGCGGCAGGCTTGGCCGCTGGGCGCAGTCCAGACCGCGTTCACGACCGCCCAGTCCACGAACCATGCGAGCAGCCAGAGGATCGCCGCCAGCAGTACGACCGTCGTGATGCCGTTGCCCCAACTCGAGAACAGGTTGCGGCGCAGCCAGCCCATGGCGCCGGTATCGGCCGCGGGAGGCGGAAGCTGCTGGCGTTCGCCGGCGGGCAAGTCGGTCATGGTTCAGCGCTCCGTGAGCGCAATGCGCCTGTTGTACCAGTTCATGAACGCCGAGATGCCGAGGCTCACGGTCAGGAAGGCCGCCATGATGATCAGCACGTTCTCGATCGCCTGGCCGGTCTGGTTGATGGTGACGTTCACGGCTGCCACCAGGTCGGGATAGCCGATGGCGATGGCCAGCGAGCTGTTCTTGGTGATGTTGAGGTACTGGCTGGTCATCGGCGGCACGATCACCCGCAGCGCCTGCGGCAGCAGCACCAGCCGCATCGACTGGCCGCGCGACAGGCCGAGCGCTGCGGCCGCTTCGCTCTGGCCCTTGTTCAGGGCGAGGATGCCCGAACGCACGATCTCGGCGATGAAGGCGGAGGTGTAGATCACGAGGCCGAAGAGGAGGGCGGTGAATTCCGGCTGGATCACCGTCCCGCCACGGAAATTGAAGCCCTTGAGCTCGGGCCAGCTCATGTGATGCGGAGCTCCGCCCAGCAACCAGACAATGAGCGGCAGGCCGATCACCAGCGCGACCGCCGCCTTGATCGTAGGGAAGGGAAGCCCGGTCGTTTCCTGGCGGCGACGTGCCCAGCGTTTCATGACAATGGCTGCGGCGATGCCGATCACGAGCGCAAGTCCCATCCAGGGATGGATCGGATCCTGGACGGGCACCGGGAAATAGAGGCCGCGGTTGCTGAGAAACAGCGCCCCCATGATGTTGATCGCCTGGCGTGGGCCGGGAAATGCCTCGCTGATGATCTTGTAGAACAGGAACAGCCACAGCAGCAGCGGCACGTTGCGGAACACCTCGACGTACCATTCGCAGATCTTGGCCAGCAGCCAGTTGGGCGAGAGGCGGCCGATGCCGATCAGCGTTCCGAGGATCGTCGACAGGATGACGCCCAGGATCGCCACCTTGAGCGTGTTGAGCACGCCCACCAGGATCGCCCGCGCGTAAGTGTTCGCAGGCGAGTAGGGGATCATGGAATCGCCGATCTCGAAGCCGGCCTCGTGGCTGAGATAATCGTAGCCGCTGGCGATCTTCTGGCGCGCCAGGTTTTCCATGGTGTTGCTGACGAGAAACCAGGCCAACAGCCCGACCAGCCCCACGATCACGATCTGGAAGGCCCAGCCGCGAATGACCGGATCGTTCCAGGGTGCCACTTTCGGACGGATCGCTGAGCCGGCGGTCTCGACGGCCATACCTCTAGTCTCCCTGCCTGATGCGGTTCATCCGCATGCCGGTTGTTGTCGGCAGTGTAGGGGGGAATTGTCGGGTTGCAACCCTTCCCGCCGGTGGAGGCGTTGTTTCCATTGACAGTTCAAGTCTCGCGCCTGGGGCCGTCGCCGGCCCCAGGCAAAGTCGGGATCGGTCGCGGCGAACCGCTCAACGGATCGGCATTGCATAGAGCATGCCACCGTCCTTCCACAGGGCATTGAGGCCGCGCTTGATCTTGAGCGGCGAGCCCATGCCGATATTGCGCTCGAAGCTCTCGCCGTAGTTCCCGACCTGCTTGATGATGGTGTAGGCCCACTTCTCGTCGACGCCGAGCGCCTTGCCCATGCCCGGCGTGACGCCCAGCAGGCGCTTGATGCCGGGAT